>JAJTWZ010000110.1 GCA_021463145.1 Blastocatellia bacterium
CGGCGTGAAGCGCCGCTTTGGTAGTTGATGAATCGAACCTGTTGCGCGGCCTCGAGACCTACCTTCATCCCGCTCCCCCAGTCGGCACTTCACGCCGTACTCCAAGGCGCTCCGCGCAATCAAGGGTCGCCTGTCAATGTCCGTTTTAAGCTGGGACCCCGGAAAGCAAGTTCGAAAGCCCGTCGCGCCCACCCTGACAAAACCTATCCGTGAATGGCCGGAGTTCCGGGCCGAATCGCATTCGAACTATCGTGGAGCGACGCGCGGCTCGAAACCGACGGAATGGAACGACGCTGAACGACGCTTGCGCTCCGGGTACGACTCCCCCCACTCCGTCCGTCCCGGGCACGCGGCCCCTCGGCCTCAATCCACCTGACGGCCGCAAGGGAGGTCGTTCGCAGAACCCGAACTACGGCCTGACGAGCCTCGCCGCGTGTTCGACGATATCGAATGCCGCTCGCGGATGAGCCAGCCTCGCGACCGCCGCCTTCATTGCAGCGAAGCGTTTTCGATCGGCCAGCAACCCGTCGATCTTGTGCGCGAGTACGGGCAGGTTGTTGCAACGGATCGCGGCGCCCTCCTCGAGCAGGTGATCCGAGTTCCGTTCCTCCTGACCCGGTATCGGATTGACGATGACCATCACCAGCCCACGCGCAAGCGACTCCGACGTCGTCAGCCCTCCAGGCTTGCCGACGATCAACTCGGCGACTGCCATGTACTCGTCCATCTCGGTCGTGAAGCCCACGACCTTCACCGGATTCGAACCGGCCGGCAACTTAGACGCGACCTTGGACAGTCGTTTTCGCAATTCCTCGTTCTTTCCGCAGATCGCTACGATCTCTACCGGGTGCTGCACTTCGACCAGCGACTGAAGGATGTGCTCGACGGGACCGACTCCAAATCCACCCGCCGACATCAGGATTGTGGTCCGCGACGGATCGAGCCCGTGCTTTGCGCAAAGGGCCGCGCGGTCTTTCTTCTCCGCAAAAAGCGGGTCAATCGGGATGCCGGTGACTTCCACCTTGCCGGCAGGGATCCCGAGTTTCTCCAGGTGGAACTTCGTCTCGTCGAGCGCGACGAAATACTTTTCGTAGTTGTGGCAAAGCCACATCGCGTGCACGTCGAAATCCGTGACGACGATCGCCTGCGGGCACGAGAGCTTGCCCTTCGCCTTGAGCCACGAAACGATCTCGGCCGGCAGAAAATGAGTGCAGACGATCAGGTCGGGATTGTACTCGCGAACCAGTTTGCGAAACGGCCCGGTGTTGAGCCGGTCGACCACTAGCCGCCGCCGCTCTCTGCGCCAGGGCGTATCGAGCGTGTCGTAAAGCCACCCAAGCACCTCCGGAGCGCTGTTGACCATCTCGATGTAGGCCTGGGCGTACAGCTTTCGAAAGACCTTGTTCGTGTATTCGAGCGTGTCGACGTGGCGAACTTCGCGAGCTACACCGACAGTCGCGAAAGCGCGCTCGAGGGCCTGGGCGGCGCGGACGTGGCCGGCCCCGGCCGATGCAGAAAGCAGCAGGACTCGGTTGATCATGACGCCGAGTGATACCACAGCGTGCAGTCTTGTGCGATGGACAGGGAAGGGCGACGTGGAAGCGGTGGACGAACCGGACCGTACGGATCGGATTCTCGATCAGACGTATCCCAAGCGATCTTCGGCCGCCGCGCCCTTCGCCATCAAGTCGACGAGACCTCCACGAGGCTCTCGGCGGCCCGTGCCTTCCGCTCTCGCATTGCGCGCCGGGCCGCTCCAATGCGATGCGAAGTACGGTAAAGCGCTCCCACCTGCAGTCCACCCGGCAACCGGTACTTGGTGATCGCGTGCAAACCGGCCGAAGCGATACATCCGCACTGCGAGCAATCCGGATCTCCGCCGAACTGGCAGGGCTTGATCCTCGTCTTCAGGTCGGCCGAAATCGTCTCGGTCGTCTGCGCGAAAACGCACTCTTCCGGTGACTTCGGAGGGTCGACATAGGTGGCGATGAGGCTTTCGGCCATGTCCAACTTCGGGAACCGCGAACGAAGCGAGCTGAGTTCGACAGCGACTCGCTTGCGGTCGCTCGCCGTCAGCCGTTCGCTCGAGATCTCTCCGCGCTGCGGCGTGTAGAGACTCATCCAGACCTTCTCGACCTCCGGGCGCGCCGACCAGAATTCCATGAAATCCTCGAGGTAGCCGTCGCGCGCGAGCATCTGCCGAGTCACCGTGCAATGCACCGTGATCTTGCAGCCCTCGATGTTGCGGAGGATGCGGTCGTAGGTAGCGGGCTTGCGGCGCTCGTCGTGTTCCGGTTGCAGGCCATCGATCGAAACAGTGACGGAGATGTGCGGGTTAGCGGTCCACTCAGCCGGGATCTTTCGGAACGCGCTCGTGACGATCTGGCAGTGGATGCCTCGGGCCGTGAGCTTCGGCAGCAACTCTTCGAGTTCGAAGAGCCGGACCATCGGATCTCCGCCGACGATCGACAGGTGTAGCGGTTTGTGTTCGTCCACGAGCGCAAGGACGCCGTCGACGAGTTGCTGGCCACGGAAGTCGCGGACTTCGCGCAGCGGAACGCCCGTGCCGAGATGCTCGTCGTTGTATGCGTAGCAGCCGGGGCACGAAAGCGGGCATTCGCGAGTGATCTCGATGGACAGCGATGGCGCACGTCCCGAAATGATGCGGCCCCAGGCGCGCATTACGTCTCTGGTCTTCAACTGAAACTCCCGCGAAATGGCGCCTCGACGGCTGGCTGTCCAAGTCCTCGCGGCCTGCGCTGCGGACGGACCGTCTCGGCGAATGTGCGCCCGTCACCCGGGCCGGAACCGACGACGGAGATTGCCGAAATGGCAGCGCGTCGTCAGCGGATCAAAGCGGGAGCCGTTTGTCCCAAGGAACGCGGGAGATGCTACCACATCCATCCATCGTCCATCGGCCGGATGCCGGAGCAGGTGCGGCAGCGACCCGGCAATCCGCCTCGGGATCGAGTCGAGATCCAGGCCCCTCCCCCTCAGTCCATCCTCACAGGACATCGACAAGCGACTGGTCTGGCACTCAGTCCCCTTAACTTCGTCACGATTATCCCGGACCTACCCTCGCGCCTTCGCTTATGGCTCCATCAATATTATTTTGTTGACGCGACAGTGGCGCGAGTCTATTGTGCACCCCGCGACGAGAGTCGAAACCGAAATGAAACAGATGTGTCCCACCTTTATGTGTTGTTGCGGGATGCGCTCAATGGAGCGCCCGCCGCGGGGGGCATGCGTGTAGGGTCGGCACAAAACGACCAAGAGACACCGAACACCCACTCCGGCGGACCGCCGGGGTGGGTGTTTTGACGTTTGGAAAGACGTCGCTCCTGAGCCCGGCAGCCGGAAAGAAAAGAAGGCACGGGAGCAGGGAACAATGCGAAGCGACGTCGGTCAGGTCTGGTTGGTGGGCGCGGGTCCGGGGGACCCCGGGCTGTTGACAATCGCTGCGGCGCGCGCACTCGAGCGCGCGGACGTCGTCGTTCATGACGACCTCGTCAGCACGGAGGTGCTTGCTCTCGCCCGGCCCGGTGTCGAGTACATTCCCGTGGGAAAGCGCGGGGGCCTGCCGTCGGCGAAACAGTCCGACATCGTGGAACTGCTGATAAGGCGCGCGCTCGCCGGTGACCGCGTAGTTCGGCTAAAGGGCGGCGACCCGTTCATCTTTGGTCGCGGTGCCGAAGAAGCCGCGGCGCTGACGGCGGCCGGCATTCCGTGGGAAGCCGTTCCGGGCGTTTCGTCTGGCACCGCCGGCCCGGCCTATGCCGGAATTCCCCTGACTCATCGCGATTTTTCGTCGAGCGTGCTCTTCGTGACCGCCCACGAGTCCGATGACCGCAGGCGGGCGCCGATCGACTGGAATTCCGTCGCTACGGCGGCAGAGACGATCGTCGTCTTCATGGGCGCGCGCAGACTGCGCGAAGTGGCCCGCTCGTTGATCGCCGGCGGACGAGGCCCCGAGACGCCCGTCGCCGTCATTCGCTGGGCGACCACGCCCGACCAGGAAACCTATACGGGGACACTCGAGGATTTCGCCACGGGCTCGGCCAGCGACCGCGCCGCCCTGCGAATCGATCCCCCAGCGATTGCCGTCGTCGGCGACGTCGTGCGATTGCGACAGGAAATGCGGTGGTTCACAGACGTCGAATGGACCTTCGGACCACTGCGGACCACCGGCGCGTTCGCCTCGGGAGCCACGACCCGACCGAGCGAGCCGGTGAGTCCCGATCTGCGATGAACGGCTACCGCCATTGTAGCCAGGAGGAAGAACAGTGAGCACAAGCGCAGTACTCGAATCCACTCAAGTTGCCGAGCCGCCTGTAATCGCGCGCACGCTCGGCGCCGAGCTCGTTGCCGCTGCGGAACGTCTGGAGGGCGCGCATCCGGCCGATGTCCTTTCGTGGGCATTCAGCCGCTTCGGTGGCCGCATCGCCATCGCCACCGGTTTCGGCGCCGAGGGAATGGCGCTGATCGACATCGCCGCGCGAGTGCTCGTCCGGCCCAGAGTCTTTTTCATCGACACGGGATTTCTCTTCGAAGAAACCTATGAACTGCGACGGCGGATCGAGGACCGCTACGGCATCGAAATCGAGGCGGTGGATCCGGCGATGACCCCCGAGTCGCAGGCAGATGCATTCGGCGACCGGCTCTGGTCGATCGACCCCGACCTCTGCTGCCGGATCCGCAAGACCGATCCGCTCCGCGACCGGCTCTCGGACCTGGACGCCTGGGTGACGGCCATCCGGCGCGACCAGACACGATTCCGGGCGACGGCAAGAGCCGTCGAATGGGATCTGAGGTGGGGGCTGGTGAAGGTGAACCCGCTCGCATCGTGGACGCGGACCGAGATCTGGTCGCACATCCTCGAGAACAAGGTGCCCTACAACCCGCTTCACGACAAAGGATTCCCGAGTATCGGGTGCACGCACTGCACCAGGGCCGTCGCCGAGGGCGAAGACGAGAGAGCTGGACGTTGGGCCGGCCGAACGAAGACGGAATGTGGGCTGCACGGCTAGTCGAGTGAACCTGCGCGACCGATCGTGAGGACTGCCCGGGCGACGGGAACTCGTCGTTCCGGGCACCTCGCTCGACTACGCGGGCGACTGTCGGATTCAAAATCCTGGAAGGACGAAATCATGAACCCCGTTGAGCTCGCAAAATCGGAGAAGGACGGTCTCGACGTCCTCGAGGACCTCGACCGAATCGCCCAGGGCGGTCCGGATTCGATGCGTCCCGACGACGAGATCCGCCTCCGGTGGTACGGGATCTACACGCAGAGGCCTGCCGAGGACGGGTTCTTCATGGTTCGCACCCGGATTCCCGGCGGCGAGTTGACGCCGTCCGGGCTCCGGACTATCGCCGGAATCGCGCGAGACTTCGGCCGCGATCTGGCCGATGTGACGGTCCGTCAGAATATTCAGTTTCATTGGGTGCGCGCGGCGCACCTGCCGGAGTTGCTCGAGCGGCTCCACGCCGCGGGTTTGACGACGACCGAGTCGTGCGGCGACTGCGTACGGAACATCGTGGGTTGCGCGGTATCTGGCGTCGATGCCGAAGAGCTTTACGACACCCGCGCAATCGTTCGCGAGGTCAACGACTTCTTCGTCGACAATCGTGCGTTTTCCAATCTGCCGCGGAAGTTCAAGATCGCGATCACGGGCTGTGCCCGCCACTGCACTTATCCCGAGGTCAATGACATTGGTATCTCACCCTACCAATCGGATTCGGGCGTCCGTTTTCGCGTACGCGTTGGGGGGGGACTATCGACGTCGCCCCGGTTCTCGCGGGATCTTGGCGTCGCAATAGGGCCCGAAGACATCGCGCCGGTATCGGCGGCGATTGCCGAGGTATTCCGTGACGAGGGCGACAGGAAGAACCGCAAGCGGAATCGGCTCAAGTTTCTCGTCGAGGCGCGGGAGATTCCGTGGTTTCGCGAAGCAGTGGAAGCGCGTCTCGGACGGTCGCTCGAGCAGACTCCCGAGCCGCCGCCGATCCTGGAGCGTGACCGAGTTCATCTCGGCATCCACCCTCAGCGGCAGGAGGGACTTGCGTACGCTGGACTCTCGCTCGTTGGCGGCCGCACGAGCGGTTCGGAGCTCGAGCGTCTCGCCGACATCGCCGAGCGATATGGGTCCGAACGGGTCCGTACGACAAGCAGCCAGAACATCCTCCTACTCGACCTTCCGATAAACGAACTGCCGGCAATCCGCCGGGATCTCGTGAATTCCGGATTCGATCCGGGCCCGTCGTGGATCCGCCGGTCGATTCTGGCGTGCACCGGGATTCAGTTCTGCAAGCTCGCGGTTGCCGAAACGAAGACGCGGGCCGAGGCAATAGTAGACGAGCTCGAACGGCGGATCACGATCGACGAACCGATCCGGATATCGGTCACCGGCTGCCCGAACGCTTGCGGTCAGCACCACATCTGCGACATCGGACTGGAGGGCTCCGTCGTAACCGTCGACGGCGTCAAGCAGGAGGCATTCCAGGTCTTCCTGGGAGGTGGGGTGGGCGTGCACGAAGCGTTTGGACGACGCGCGGGCGTCCGCGTGCCTTCCGAGAGGTTGGCGGATGCGCTCGTTTCGTTGCTCGAAGGTTACCGGGAGCAGCGGCTTGCCACCGAGACCTTCCAGGCGTTCTGCCACCGGGCGGAACCGGACGTCCTGGCCGGACTGTTGAGGCGGGGAATCAACGAGCCGGCCGAACTGCTCTCGGCAGCCGGGTGAGGGGACGGGTAGTTTCGCGGCATGGAATTCCGCCAACTCGAGATGTTCGTCGCCCTCGTGGATGCCGGCAGCGTTCAGCGCGCCGCCGAGCGGGTATTCCGTTCGCAACCGGCGGTGAGCATGGCGATCCGAAAGCTCGAGGATGAGCTCGGTGCCTCGCTTTTCAATCGCTCGGACAGGAACACGGCGCCGACCGAGGTTGGACGGGTGTTATACGAATATGCGACGCGGTTACTGGCCGCCCGTGATGAAGCTTTGGTTGCGATCGAAGGTCTGTCGCGAGCCGAGCGAGGGCACCTGAGGATTGGCGCGAGTGAGAGCATAAGCCTTCATCTGCTGCCGGACGTCCTGTTTGCATTTCGCGAATCGCACCCGGGACTGACGGTCGAGATCGTGTGCCGCTCGTCCAGGCTGCTCGTCCGGGATCTGCGCGAGCGGCGCCTCGACGTTGCATTGCTGGCGTCAACGCCCGAAGAGGACGGCATCGACGCCGAATGCCTGATGCGCGATCCCTTCGTGCTGATCGCGTCTCCGGATCATCGGGTGGCGTCGCTTGACGACGTGTCGATTTCGGACATTTCCGGCGAGTCGATCGTCGTTGAAGGACTCTCGACGCCGTCGGGACGCGCGGTCGCCGAGGCGTTTGCCGCGCACGGAACCCCGCCGCTAATAGCGATCGAAAGCGCGACGATCGAGACGATCAAGCGCGTGGTCGCGCTGCGCCTGGGAGTCGGATTCGTGCCGCAACTCACCGTTCGTGAGGAGGTTCGGCGCGGAGAACTCGTAGTCGTTCCGTTGAGGGGGTTCGAATTCGCGCGACATTTGTGGCTGGCCAGGCGATCCGGCGACGTGCCATCGACGGCGGTCGAGGCATTCGCTGGAATAGTGCGATCCGGTGTGGTCTAGAGCGCGTCGCGAACTTCGATCTCAGTCGCATGTCCGTGAGTTATCGCACGCTTGTACCCGGAGACCGCCTGAAGCCATGTATAGCCCATTGACTTGATCGAAGGCTCTCGTGGGTCACGAAGGCCGTTCCCGCCGGTAGCGGATAATCCACGATTCATTCCAGGCGTCGCCGGGCTACGTCGTCTAGGCGCACCAAATCGCGGACTCCGCTCGAGGGCGTGACGAATACGGTCTTGACATCAAGGCGCTCCTCGTCGAGACTCGGCCGCGGCGGATTCGTCTGATTCGCCCAGTTCGTCCCACCGAACTAACCAGACCATCGGACAGGCTCATCGAGCCTCAATAGGGAGCCCCTACCCATGAAGAGAACGCGTGTCCTCTCGACGCTGGCCGTATTGGCGTTTGCCGCTGCCGTTGCATTCACGTCCCACGCTTCACCGGCGACCGGAATTCGAGGCGATGAATCTCGCGAAGCGGTCCGGAAACACCGAGTCCTGGTCTCGAACCCGGAGACGGCCCGGCAGCTTGACGAAGCTGGCGCCCGGATGCTCGTCGACTACGGCGCGTTCAAGTTGTACGAGGTTTCCCAGGAGAATACCGGGGCGCTTTCGGCCAAGTCGGGTCTCGAGTTCGATCCCGAGCTGGATCTCATCCACCTCAATGCGGGAACGATCGACACGGCTTCCGAGGTCTCGGCCGACCGGAGTTCGGCAGCGGGGAGTTTCCGTGGCAAGAGGATGCGGCTCGTGCAGTTCATCGGCCCGATTCTTCCGGACTGGTACGCCGCGCTGGAAGCTACTGGCGTCGAGATCGTCTGCTACATACCGAACAATGCGTACCTCGTATATGGCGACGACGAAAGCCTCTCCGAGCTACGTGGGCTGAGACGGTCGTCGGACTTCCTGCAGTGGGAGGGCGCCTACCTCGACGATGACCGCATCCATCCGGATGCCCGTCCCGTCGACGAGAAGGGCAATCCGCGGGAAATCGGGACGGACCAGTTCGCAGTGCAGATGATCCGGGACAAGGAGGAGAACGAGCGGACGTTCGCCCTAATCGAAGCTATGCAGCTCGCCCCCGCGATAAGCCGCGACCAGTCGGGCCACTACGAGAATGTGGTCGTCCGGCTGCCGGAGCGTGCGATTGCCGATATCGCGGCACGTCCGGACGTGGTTTCGATCCAGCCGTACTTTACGCCGTCGAAGCGCGACGAGCGGCAGGACCAGATCGTCTCAGGCAACCTCACCGGAAACAGTCCGTCCGGGCCTGGCTATCTGGCTCAGCTGGCGACGTGGGGCTTCACGCAGGCCCAGTTTACGGCGTCCGGGTTCACGGTCGACGTTACGGACAGCGGCATCGACAACGCGACGACTTCACCGAACCACTTCGGACTCTTCGTGAACGGCATCCTTCCCGGCACCAGCCGAGTGGCCTACAACCGGCTGGAAGGAACGCCGAATGGAGGCAGTACGCTGCAGGGCTGCGACGGTCACGGAACGATCAACGCGCACATCGTGGCCGGATACAACAACATTGCCGGATTTCCTCACGCCGACGCTTCGGGCTTCCATTACGGGCTCGGTGTTGCGCCTTTCGTGAGGGTCGGATCGTCGGTGATCTTCGACCCAGGCAGCTTTACGTTTCCGGACTACGAGGATCTGCAGTCCCGCGCCTACAACGACGGAGCGCGCGTCAGCACGAACAGCTGGGGCGCCGCCACCGGAGGCGCGTACACCGTCGACTCGCAGCGTTATGACGCGCTCGTGCGCGACGCGCAGCCCACGGGGTCGGCCATGCCGGTAGCCGGGAACCAGGAGATGGTCATTCTTTTCGCTGCCGGAAACAGCGGGTCGGCGGCGAACACCGTCGGGTCGCCCGGAACGGGAAAGAACATCATTACGGTTGGAGCATCCGAAGGCGTGCAGGCATTCGGCGCCGCAGACGGTTGTGGCGTAGGGGACACCCAGGCAGACAGCGCAAACGACATCATTGGATTTTCGAGTCGTGGTCCGTGCGACGACGGGCGTCTCAAGCCCGAGATCGTCGCACCGGGGACGCACATTTCGGGGGGTGTCGCGCAGACCAGCACTCCCGGCGTCAACGGAATGGCGAACGCTTGCTTCGACGCGAGCGGCGTGTGTGCGGGCGCCGGTGGCGCCAATCACTTTCCGGCCGGCCAGCAGTGGTACACGGCGTCGTCGGGAACGAGCCATTCCTGTCCGGCCGTCGCGGGCGGGGCGGCGCTCCTGCGGCAGTTCTTCGTCAATCAGTCTCTGACGCCGCCGAGTCCGGCGATGACGAAGGCGTACCTGTCGAACACCACGCGGTACATGAACGGCGTTGGAGCGAACGACAATCTCTGGTCGAACAACCAGGGTATGGGAATGATGAACCTCGGTATGGCGTTCGACTCGACGATGAGGGTCCTGCGCGACCAGGATCCGGCCGACACGTTCACTGCGACCGGACAGACGCGGGTGTTCACCGGAACGGTTCCCGACAACACGCGACCCTTCCGCGTGACGATTGCCTGGACCGACGCGCCGGGTTCGACGACCGGCAATGCCTTCAACAACAACCTCGATCTGACGGTTACCGTTGGCGGTAATACGTATCGAGGCAACGTCTTCACCGGCCAGAGCTCGACGACGGGCGGAGCGGCGGACACACGCAACAACATGGAGAGCGTGTTCATTCCGGCTGGAATCACGGGACCGTACGTGGTCACGGTGACGGCGACGAACATCAACTCGGACGGCGTGCCGAATGTGGGCGGAGCGCTCGACCAGGACTTCGCCCTCGTGATCTCGAACGCCGTTGCGGGAGTTGCTCCGGTGATGGCAGCTGCCGGATCCACGATCACGGCCGAGAGCTGTACGCCGACGAACAACGCCCTCGATCCGGGCGAGACCGTGACGGTCGATCTTGGTCTGCAGAACGTCGGAACTGCCAATACGGCGAACCTCGTGGCGACGCTTCAGGCGACTGGTGGTGTGACCTCGCCGAGCGGGCCGCAGAACTACGGTGCCGTGGTAGCGGGCGGACCGGCGGTCACGCGTCCGTTCACGTTCACGGTGGACTCCGGACTCGCTTGCGGCGCGACACTCACGGCGACGCTGCAACTGCAGGACGGCGTCACGAACCTCGGTACTGTGACGTTTACGTTCACGCTCGGCGGAAGCACGGTTGCGACGACGACGTTCTCGAACACGGCCAACATCCTGATACCGGCGACTGGGACTTCGGGTGTGTCGAATCCGTACCCATCAACGATCGCCGTCTCGGGTATGAGCGGCACTATCACGAACGTGACTGCCCAAATCACGGGCTGGAATCACACGTTCCCGGACGACGTCGACATCCTGCTCGTCGGTCCGGCCGGTCAATCGGTGATTCTCGCGTCCGATACGGGCGGCAGCCTGGATGTGAACAGCGTTACGATCACGTTCGACGACTCGGCCCCAACGAATCTCCCGGACTTAGCGCAGATCGTGACGGGGACGTTCAGACCCACGAACATCGGCGCTGGCGATGCGTTCGCGGGGCCGGCGCCCCCCGGGCCGTACGGAACGACGCTTTCGGTCTTCACCGGCACGGCGCCGAATGGCAACTGGAACTTGTTCGTCGTCGATGACCTTGGCGGTGACATGGGAAGCATCTCCGGGGGATGGCAGATAACGATCACGGCGGGAGCGCCGGTCTGCTCGACGACGTGTGGCGGCGGCTGCACGATCACGTGTCCGTCGAACGTGACGGTGTCGAACGACGCGGGTCAGTGCAGTGCGGTGGTGACGTACCCGGCACCGACGACGAGCGGGTCGTGCGGGACGGTGACGTGCACCCCGGCATCTGGCTCGACGTTCGCAGTCGGGACGACGACGGTGAGTTGCTCGGAGCCCGGTGGAGCGACCTGCTCGTTCACGGTGACGGTGCAGGACACCGAGGCGCCGACGGTCACGTGTCCGGCGAACATCACGGTGGGCAATGCGGCCGGGCAATGCTCTGCTGTCGTGACCTACACGACGCCGACGGCGACGGACAACTGTCCTGGTGCGACCGTGAGCTGTTTACCGGCGTCCGGTTCGACGTTCGCGGTTGGGACGACGACGGTGACCTGCACGGCGTCCGATACGTCGGCGAGCTCGCCGGACGGCACCTGCACGTTCACGGTGACGGTGCAGGACACCGAGGCGCCGGCGGTCACGTGCCCGGCGAATATAACGACGGGCAATGCAGCGGGCCAGTGTTCGGCGGTCGTGACCTACACGACGCCTGCAGGAACTGACAACTGTCCTGGCGCTGTAACGGTGACGTGTCTGCCTGCGTCCGGTTCGACGTTTGCGGTCGGAACGACGACGGTGACGTGTACGGCTTCGGATGGGTCCCCTGACTCGCCGGACGGCACGTGCACATTTACTGTCACGGTGCAGGACACCGAGGCGCCGGCAGTCACGTGTCCGGCGAACATCACGGTCCCGAACGCGGCCGGTCAGTGTTCGGCCGTCGTGACCTACACGACGCCGACCGGAACGGACAACTGTCCTGGCGCGGTAACGGTGACGTGCCTGCCCGCGTCGGGATCGACGTTCGCGGTCGGGACGACGACGGTGACCTGCACGGCAAGCGACGGCTCGGCGAGCTCGCCGGACGGCACGTGCACGTTTACGGTGACGGTGCAGGACACCGAGGCGCCATCGGTCACGTGTCCGGCGAACATCACGGTGGGCAACACGGCCGGCCAGTGCTCGGCGGCCGTCAGCTATACGACGCCAACGGGAACGGACAACTGTCCGGGCGCGGTGACGGTGACGTGTCTGCCTGCGTCGGGATCGACGTTTGCGGTGGGGACGACGACGGTGACCTGCACGGCAAGCGACGGCTCGGCGAGTTCGCCCGACGGCACGTGCACGTTTACGGTGACGGTGCAGGACACGCAGGCACCTTCGGTGACGTGTCCCGCGAACATCACGGTTGGCAATGCGGCGGGCCAGTGCTCGGCGGTCGTGACGTACACGACGCCGGCCGGAACGGACAACTGTCCTGGCGTGGTGACGGTGACGTGTCTGCCAGCGTCGGGATCGACGTTTGCGGTGGGGACGACGACGGTGACTTGCACGGCTTCGGATTCGTCGGCCAACTCGCCTGACGGCACGTGCACGTTCACGGTTACGGTGCAGGACACCGAGGCGCCGGCAGTGACGTGCCCTGCGAACATTACCGTGCCGAACACGGCCGGCCAGTGCTCGGCGGCGGTGACGTATACGACCCCGACCGGAACCGACAACTGTCCTGGCGTGGTGACGGTGACGTGCTTGCCCGCGTCGGGATCGACGTTCGCGGTCGGAACGACAACGGTGACCTGCACGGCAAGCGACGGCTCGGCGAGCTCGCCGGATGGCACGTGCACGTTTACGGTCACAGTGCAGGACACCGAGGCGCCTTCGGTCACATGTCCGGCGCCTGTCACTGTGGGCAACACGGCAGGCCAGTGTTCGGCTGTAGTGGTGTACGCGGCGACGGCCACC
>JAJTWZ010000111.1 GCA_021463145.1 Blastocatellia bacterium
AGCCGTGGGTCGCGCGCGGCGAGTGCAACGAGCCGCGGCGCGACCCGCGGTTACGACGCCCTCAACGCGCCGACCGCGGAGCGGTCGCACCGTCGCGCCGGTCAAGCAGACCCGGATCGTCTCGATTTGCTCGCAATGCGCACGCTTTCGCCGTTGGGTGCGACCGCTCCGCGGTCGGACCCGTGTGGATGGGCGCACCGGGGGGCAGGGCGGTGAGCGAAGCGATCCGCCCTGACCCCCGGAACGCGCCCCCCACCTCGATCCGACCGCGGAGCGGTCGCACAGGTCGTGCGGGTGTGAATCGTTGCGTGGATGGCTTTACTCGAGATCCAGCGGCTGCCGGCCGGCAAAGCCGTCCTCGACTTCGTGCCACCAGGCCACATCGTCCTCGCCGAATTTCCAGCAAAGATAGACGATTCGTCCTTCCAGCTCGTGCGGGAAATCGACGAGCCCCGTGACGACGTCCTTTACGACGACTCCGGTTTCTCCAATCGTTTCGTACGCGACCGCAAAGGCCGACGCGTGCTCGAGGTAGGCGGCGCCGAAGGGCGTACCTCCTCCGAACTCGGCAGCAGCGCGAGCCCTGTCGACGTGCCCGGTGAGCCGGACCAGCATCGAGCGATGGCGCCGCATCTCTTCGAACAGCTCGCGAAGGCGGGGAATCATCGCCCGCGCCTCGGAGATGGTGAACGTCTTCTCGTGCACGCCGGTGCATTGTAGTCCGGCTGCGGCGGCTGCCGCAGGAGATTTTCGCTCCACTTGCTGCGGAGCCTTCGACGACGTGGGCCCGAAGTTGTGACGGCCAATTGCGGCAGCTCCGAGCGCGGTCCTATGATGGCGGCATGACCGATTCCCTTGACGAGCTCCGCCCGGATTCCCGCGCGATTCACGCCGACCGGTCCGCAAACGAAACGGATGCGGTAGTGCCACCCATCTGGCTCACGTCGACCTTCTGGGCCGAGACGGACGAAGAGTTTCTGGAAAAGGCGTCGACGCCCGGCTGCGATCGCTTCTACACGCGGGCGGGCAATCCCAATCAGACGCAGGCCTCGAAGGTCGTGGCCGCGCTCGAAGGAGCCGAGGCCGCCGTCGTCGCGGGCTCCGGAATGGGCGCGATCAGCTCGACGATCCTTGCATTCGCGGGATCGGGCGATCACATAGTCGCCCAGCGGAATCTCTACGCCGGCACGACGTCCTTCCTGTCGGGACTCGCGGTCAAGCTAGGGATCGAGACGACGTTCGTCGACCAGCGCGACCCGCTCGAGTTCGAGGCGGCAATGCGCCCGACGACCAGACTCGTCGTGCTCGAGACTCCCAGCAACCCGTTGTTGAGGGTCACGGACCTTCGCGCCGTCGCCGCCGTGGCGCGCGCGCGAGGAGCGGTGTCGATCATAGACAACACGGTTGCGACGCCGATCAACCAGAGGCCGATCGAATTCGGTGTCGACATCGTGATGCACAGTGCAACGAAGTACATGGGCGGGCATTCCGACGTGATTGCCGGAGCCGTCGCCGGCGGCAGGGAACACATCGACAGGATTGCGCACGTCCTGACCCAGACTGGCGCCATCCTCGGGCCGTTCGAATCCTGGCTTCTGTTGCGCGGACTGCGTTCGCTGTCCGTCAGGATGGAGCGCCACAATCGGAACGCGATGGCCGTAGCCGGCTTTCTCGCCGGCTATCCGTCGATCTCGGCGGTTCACTATCCGGGGCTCGAATCGCATCCCCAGCACGCCCTGGCGAAGTCGCAGATGTCGGCGTTCAGCGGCCTGGTCACGGCCGACTTCGCAGGTGGGCACGATGCGGCGTCGCGCTTCGTGTCTTCGGTCAGGCTGGCGCGGCGCGCCCCGAGCCTGGGCGGTGTCGAAAGTCTCGCCATTCATCCGGCGGCGATGTGGGCCAGGTCGCTCAGCGCGGATCAGATGGCCGCAATGGACATCACTCCCGGGCTCGTGCGGCTCTCGATCGGGCTGGAAGACGAGCGGGATCTGCTCGATGACTTCGACCGGGCGCTGCAACAGGTGAAGTCTGTGTCCGTCTGACACGGACGGCCGGGCTTACCGATTGGAGGGAGCCGAATTCGAGGGCGTCGCGGGCTCGGCAGATGCGGGAGCGGCGGCTGGAGCTGCCGTACCTTCGGCCGGCGCTGCTGCCGATGCCGCGGCCTGCGCTCGCGAGAGGACTTCGTCGATGCGTGCGAGGTCGGCTTCTATCGTTCCAACTAGCTTCTCGGCCTCGGTTACGGTGGTTGGCAGTGCTTTGGCGGGATCGACGAGCGGAGTGATGCGATCGAGATTCGCGGCAATACGCTCGCGAATCTGGGTGGCTTCTTCACGCGGCGCGCCGGGGCTGAGCCCCTCGATGAGGGGCGTTACGACGCGGAGACGCTGCCGGAGGTCGCGAACGCGCACGCTTACTCGCGATGCCGAATCCAGCACGACGGCCCGAGCGGCTTCGGCGTTGACCTGCTGCCGGTTGAGCAACCACGTGCCCAGTCCGAGCAGCGCCAGAATTGCGATCATGGTGACGATCGGACCGAGAATGCCGCCGCCATCGTCGCCAGGGCTCGTTTCGACGGTCGAGTCTGCCGCCTTCCCGGACTTGCTCGCTTCGGTGCCGGACTCGGAGTGTCCATCCGATGCCTTCTTCCCTGCGAGCATCTCGTTATGCGCCGCGATCAGTTCAGGGGTGAGCGCGGGAATACCGACCGCCGTCGGAACGGCCTGGTCCGTCTCTTCATTCAGCTTGGCGATCTGGTCCGCGAGTTCGGGCGATATGTTCGCCTTCGATCCCGCAGGAGCGGTGACCGGATTCGAATCCAGGCTCCTCGTAGGCTCGGCATTCATCGGGGCCGTCACCTTTCCGAAAAGCGCCGTGACCTTGGCGCTGAATCCGGAAGGCGCATCACCCGATCCAAGCAGCGCCGCGGCGTCAGCGGAATGGACGTCGGGACTGAGGGTCGGCTCGGAATCGGCAAGTAGATCGATCTCGTAAGGCAGGTTCGGGTCGCGCTCGATGCGCTCGCTCATCAGGTCGCCGGGAGCCGGCAGGCCATCGCCGTCGAACTGCGCAAGTACGACCGTGATGTTGTCTTCTCCGCCGCGATCGTTCGCAAGCTGGATGAGCGCCTCGCACGCGTCACGCAGCTTTGCGCTCTTCGTCATGATCTCGAGCATTTCCTCGGCCCGGACGCGTCCTGAGAGGCCGTCGGAACACAGGAGAATCATGTCGCCCCGGTTGAGCGGAATCTGGTCGACCACGACGTTTATTCGCGGCTGAGCGCCCAACGCCTGGAGGATGACGTTCTTGTACTGATGCGTCTCGGCCTCTTCTTCGGTGATGTGGCCCGCCTCGACCAGCTGCCATACGAGGGACTGATCGTGCGTGATGAGCGCGATTCGTCCGTCCCTGACGAGGTACAGCCGGCTGTCGCCGATCTGTGCGACGGTCAGAACTCCGTTCTCGAGCCCCGCTGCAGTAAACGTTGCGCCCATGCCGGCATAGTCGGCATTGCTCATGCTCTCGTTGTTGATCTGGGAGTTGGCCTGCTCGACCGCGAGACGGAGACGCTCGTGAAACGGAAAACCGGAAAATGTGCCGCTCGACTGGAAGTGCAACATGTGATGGCGGACACCATCGACGGCCATCCGCGAAGCCACCTCGCCTGCGAGCGCGCCACCCATGCCGTCCGACACCGCCAGAACGGTTCCTTGCGACGCCTGTTCGAACGAAGAAAGGTGTTCGGGCGGATCGTCCTCCACCGTGACGGGCGTCCACGTGTCAGAAGTGTCGAGATTCACGATCAGAAACGTGTCTTCGTTTCCGGCGCGAACCATCCCAACGTCTGTCATTGCGTAAACTGTGATTCGGTGACGCACGTCGTGTGGCATAGGTGCAAACCATTATATGCAAATCGGATACGAGGCAAAACGAAAATGGCCGGAGCGCGATTCCAGGCCCCTGGAGTTTGAGTCGGATCGTTCCACGTCGTTGAGTTGTCCGGCGGGCGCCTCAGTCGCGAGGCGTCCGGGGCCCGGTCAGGCGATTGCAGACAGAGCGCGATCGATATCTTCGACGATGTCGTCCACGTCCTCGATGCCGACCGAAATCCGAACCATACCGTCCGAGATGCCAAGACGTTCACGATCCGCCGGCGGCACGGATGCGTGGGTCATGGACGCCGGATGGCAGATCAGCGTCTCGACACCGCCCAGCGACTCGGCAAGCGCGCAGAGTTGAACGGCTTCCAGGACCGCCCGGGCATTTTCCAGCGACCCGGTTTCGAACGCGATCATTCCACCGAATCCGCTCATCTGCCTTAGCGCCAGCACGTGCTGCGGGTGAGACGCGAGACCCGGATAATAGACACTCTGGACTTTCGGGTGTTCGGAGAGGAACGAGGCCACCTTCCGGCCGTTCGAGTCGTGCTGTCGCATGCGCAGGCCGAGCGTCTTGATTCCACGGAGCACCAGAAACGAGTCCATTGGGGAGAGGATCGCGCCTGCGGCGTTCTGGAGGAAGTAGAGCCGGTCGGCAAGGTCGGCGTCGTTGACCACGATTGCGCCGCCGACTCCGTCGCTGTGTCCGTTGAGGTATTTGGTAGTCGAGTGGACTACGACGTCCGCCCCCTGTTCGATGGGGCGCTGGAAAAACGGGCTCATGAAGGTGTTGTCGACGGCAACTATCGCGCCGCGCTCGCGCGCGATCTCGCTCATCGCCGCGATATCGGTCAGGCGCATGACGGGATTTGTCGGCGTCTCGACGAAGATCATCTTCGTGGACGGCCGCATTGCCGCCCGCACCAGTTCGGGATCGGACGTGTCGACGTAACTGAATTCTAGTCCCAGTCTCCGCATGACCTTGTCGAAAACCCGGAACGTGCCGCCGTAGGTGTTGTCGGAAACTATGGTGTGGTCGCCGGCGGAAAGCAGCATTGCAAGCGTCGTGATGGCTGCCATTCCCGATGCGAAGCACACGCCGTGCGACCCGGATTCCAGCGACGCCATGCAGGATTCGAGCGCGGCCCGCGTCGGATTGCCGGTTCGGGCGTACTCGTAGCCCTTGTGCTGGCCGAGCCCTTCCTGGACGTAGGTCGACGTCTGGTAGATGGGGACGGTCACGGCCCCGGTCGACGGATCGGGATCCTGTCCCGCGTGGATGGCTCTTGTATCGAATCGCATTGTCGGTCTCGCTGAAATGATTGGAGGAAGGGATGGCGCGTCAGACGTCGTCGAAGATGCCCTTGCTCAGGTAGCGCTCCGAAGAATCGGGAATGACGGTGACGATCCGGCCGCCGGCGCCGATTCGCCCGGCGATCTGCGCGGCCGCCCAGACGTTGGCGCCGCCGGAGCCGCCCGCGAGGACTCCCTCTTCCGCGGCGAGCCTCTTCGCCATCCCGAAGGCGTCGGCATCGTTAGCTATTATGATCTCGCGGCAGATTCCCGCGTCGAAATTGGCCGGCACGAAGGTCGAACCGATGCCCTCGAGCCTGTGCGGGTAGGGTTGGCCGCCACCAAGCGCCGAGCCCTCGCTTTCGACCGAGAAGCACTGCAGGTCGGGCAGCCGCTCGCGCAGATACCGCGCAACGCCGGTGAAAGTGCCACCCGATCCGCTGCCGATGACGATGGCGTCGATTCGCCCGTCCATCTGCTCGAAGATCTCGCGGCCCGTCGTCGCACTGTGGAATGCGGGATTAGCCGGATTCTCGAACTGCTGGGGGATGAATGCGCCGGGGATTCCGGCAGCCAGCTGCTCGGCCTTTCGAATTGCGGCGGTCATGCCCTCCGCCATCGGGACGTTCACGAGCTCGCCGCCAAGCGCCTGCATGAGCTTCTGCTTCTCTTTCGAATAGCCGTCCGGAACGACGAGGATGACGCGGTATCCCCTGGCGCGGGCGACTAGTGCGAGGCCGATTCCGGTATTTCCGGCCGTCGGTTCGATTACGGTCGAGCCGGGCCCGAGCAGGCCACGCTCCTCTGCGTCGAGGATCATTCCAAGTGCGGGCCGATCCTTGACGCTCAGCCCCGGATTCAGGTACTCGAGCTTCGCGTAGACGTCGGCGCAGTCCCGAGGCACGACGTGCGTCAGATGCAGCATTGGAGTGTTGCCGATCAGTTCGACGATCGATTCGGCGATTCGCGGCGCGGTGACGTGAGTTTTTGCGGGCTGCACGGGTTCGAGAGTCTACCTTTCGCTTTCGGCGAGAGCCAAGCAGTGCCGACAGGATTTGAAAAGTGAATGGTGCGAGATGCGGGAATGCTGGTGCGGGATGCCAACCGCCTTGGAGTGCGGCGCGCCAGCGCCGCTTTCATTCTTGCCGAAAGTGAAAGCGGCGCTTCCGCGCCGCGAACCAACCACCACGCCGGGGCAACCGGCCCGCCACCAGGAGCCGGTCAGTCCTCGAGCCCGAAGAGGTGCCAGATTTTCTGGCGTATGTCGCGCCTGGTTGCGGCCGCTCGCGCCGCAAGCGCCTCGGCATCGAGATTCTCGCGGACGGCTTCGAGCTCGGCGCGCCGGCTAGCCAGCAGCGTCGATATCTGCTCGGCGATGTCGGTTCTCGAGGCCAGCAGGTCCCGGAACGACTCCTTGTCGAGCCGGTAGACCAGGACGTTCGTCTTTGCAATGACCGACGCGGCCCTGACTTCGCCCGTCATCAAGGCCATCTCGCCGAAGAAGTCCGTCGGGCCGAGCTCCGCGACTTTTGCCCGCTCCGTTTCGCCGTTCTCGACCCAGACGTCGGCACGGCCCTCCGCAAGAATGTAGAGTCTGCTGCCCGGCGCCCCCTGGCGAACGAGAAAATCGCCTGCGATGTACGGCGCGGGCTTCAGCCGCTCGGCGAGCGTTTGCAGCTCGTCTTCGGTGAAGCCGCTGAAGAGTTCGACCCGGCCGAGAGCCCTCATTCTCTGCGACAGGTCCTTCTCTTTGTGCATCGCGCGACGTTCGCTCGTGTCCTCGGTCAGGAAGACGTTGCGTCCGGGAACGGCGATCGGAATGCCGGAGCGCTTGAGCGCAAGGTATGCCTGCACGCGGATGGACGAGTCGGTCGGATTCATCTGCGTCAGGTTCGTCAACCAGTAACTGACCGCGTATCGCGCCGGGCTCTCTGCGAGCTGCAGAAGGAAGCACTGCGGCGCCGGCGATCGCGACACGTTGGGCAGGTCCATCGACCGGAGCGAGGATTGGACAGCTTCGATGACGAGATCGGGCGAGTGCTGCGCATCCACGTAGAAGGGAATCCAACGCCGCTGCTGGATTGGCTCGCCTACCCGTCTGCCGAGCACGAGGAAGCGGTTCTTCACGAGCACGCTGTTCGGGACTACGATCGTTTCCCAGTTGTTGGTCTCTATCGACGTCTGGCGCCAGCCGATCTCGACGACCTGTCCTTCGACGCTGTCGATATGGACCCAATCACCGACCTGGACGCTGCGGTCGAGTTGCAACGCCAGCCCGCCAAGGATGTTGCCCAGCGTGTCCTGCAGCGAGAGCGCGACAACCGCCGTAATCAAGGCCGAAGTCGTGAAAAGGCTACCCGGATCGATGCCTTTGTCGCCCAGCCGCGCGAGGCCGAAGATGATCAGCGAAAGCGCGACGATGACGTCCTGGAGGATCCGGGGCGGCATCACTTTGAACTTCGGAAGCAAGACGCGGAAGATGACGCTGGCGGCCACGACGATTATGGCGATGCCGGCCACGACGACGGCGGCTTCGTGCGCATAGACGGCGATGCGCGGATAGTCGATCGCTTCGGATATTCCGGCGACGAACGCCGCGACGATCGACATGGCGAAGAAAGCCGCCACCCGCAGCACGTGCGCGCGCTCTTCACGGCGCGACCGCAGCACGATCAATGCGAGGGCAATGAAAGCGAGGGTCGTCGCCGGAATATTGGCGTACCAGTCTCCGGTGCGGAGCGCGTCAGACCACATTGGCGAGATACATAGATGGAACGCGATGGAAAAGCAATGCGAGGCGGCGAGGAACCGCCGCTGGCGCGGCCGGGGCGCGCAGTCCATAATCCCGCCGGTGGGAAGTGCTTACATTCGCGCGATCGGCACGGCGGTCCCGAGATTCCGGGCTCAACAATCCGAGGTTGCGGAGTGGGCAAAGCGCGTCGCCGTCGAGCAGTCGGCCGCTTCAGTCTCGGGTTCACGCGATGCCCGCCGGGCGCAGGCCGCCATAGAGCGTGTCTACAGGTCCTCGGCAATCGAGTCACGTTCGTCGGTGGTGCCCGATTACGTCGCGGAGCCTGCGGACTTCACTTTTTATCCGCCAACCTGGAGCCTTTCGCCGGCGCCGACGACGGCCGAGCGAATGGAGGTGTATCGCCGCGAAGCTCCACCCCTCGCGCTCGAGGCCGCAACGGACTGTTTCGGTCGCGCCGGGTCCGTCGATCCGTCCGACGTGACGCATCTCGTCGTGGTCACCTGCACGGGATTTTTCGCGCCCGGAATCGACACGCTGCTCGCGAAGCATCTGGACTTGCGGCCCGACGTGGAACGGACGGTGGTGGGCTTCATGGGGTGCTACGCGGCTTTTCCCGGTATGCGGGCAGCGGCAGCGGCTTGCGCGTCGCGTGACGACGCGGTCGTGCTCGTAGTCTGTGTGGAGTTGTGTTCGATCCATTTCCAGAACGAACTGACGATGGACAACGTGATCGCCAACTGCCTCTTCAGCGACGGCGCGGCTGCGGCGCTCGTGACCGCCCGGTTGCCGGAGCGCGGTGAGGCGGCCATGCGGATCGTCGATTCGTACTCACGCATCGAGGACGACTCCGAGAACCAGATGACGTGGACCGTCATCGACACGGGATTCCAGATGACGCTTTCGGCGGAAGTACCCGCCACGCTCGAGCGCGCGATCGCGCCCTTCGCCGGCGCGTTGCTCGAGCGGAACGGCCGATCCCGCCGCGATATCGATTTCTGGGCGGTTCACCCCGGAGGACGCCGAATCGTGGACGTGGTCCGGGAGCGGATGGACCTGACCCACGACGACGTCGCCGCCTCTTATGACGTCCTTGCGCGATGCGGAAACATGTCGTCGCCGACGATCCTCTTCGTCCTTCAATCGTTGCTCGAGGCGCGGCGCGAACCGGGCGCGCTCGGTATCGCGCTGGCGTTCGGGCCCGGCCTCACGCTCGAGTCGATGCTGCTGGAAGTGGTCTCCGGCGCTCGCGTGTGACGGAATGACGGCAGCGGGGTTCAAAGAACGCTCGACCGAGCGCGAGATCATCGACGACACGGCGCTCGGCGCCGCCGAGATGTCTCGCGTGCTTCGCAACCTCGCAATGGTAAACCGGTACCTCGGCGGGTATCGGACGACGATCGATGCCGTCCGCAGGCTGCTGCCGCGTGCGCAGACGGTGGTGCGCGTGCTCGACGCCGGCGCCGGCGGCGGAGACATGGCGCGGCGCCTTGTCGATTGGGGGCGCGCCACGGGACGTGAGGTCCGTGTCGTCACGTGCGATCTGAGTTACGAGGCCGCGGCTTATGCGGCCAGTTCGCTTTCGGACCTCGACCGCGCCAGCGTCGTCCAGGCGGACGTGATGGACCTTCCGTTCCGCGACGGCGACTTCGACGTAGTCGTGTGCTCGCTGTTCACACATCATTTCCCGACGCCGGCCGTCGCGAAGCTGCTGGTCTCGATGCACGGGATCTCGCGTTATGGGGTGGTGGTGAACGACCTCCACCGGCATCCGCTTGCATATGCCGGAATCTGGCTTCTCACGCGAATTCTGCCGGCTAGCCCGATCGTCCGGCACGACGGGCCGCTCTCGGTGCGGCGGGCCTTCGTCCGGCGCGACTTCGCCGAGATCGAGCGGCGGACGTCCCTGAAGCTCGACGTGCGATGGCGATGGGCGTTTCGATGGCAGGTCGTCGCCAGGCGCGGAGCCGATGGCGGAACCGCCGGTGCGTGACGCGATCGTCATTGGCGCCGGGCTCGCCGGCTGTTCCACGGCCGTGCAACTGGCGCGACGCGGCCTGGACGTTCTGTTGCTGGAATCGGCAACCTACCCCGTGCACAAGCTCTGTGGCGAGTTCCTCTCGCCGGAGGTGCGCGGGCACTTTCGCGATCTCGGCGTCTCGGAGGCGATTGACGCCGCGCGGCCGGCGGCAATCCGTCGCGTCGTTGTGACCACGCGCTCCGGACTCAAGTGGACTGCCGCTCTGCCGGGCGATGCGATCGGCCTGAGCCGCTGGCGTCTCGATCCGTTACTGTTCGACGCTGCGGCCGGGGCCGGCGCCAACTGCCTGCTGGGCGCCGATGTGCGCGACGTCCGGGGATCGGCATCGACCGGTTTCGAGGTGACGTACCGGCACGAGGGCGCGACGATCGTGGAAGCGTGCCGGCTGGCCGTCGGCGCGTTCGGCAAGCGGTCGCGGCTCGACAGGACGTTCGGCAGGGAAGTCCGGACGCGAGGGGGCGAGTTCGTTGCGTTCAAGATGCACTACCGGGGCGCGGATCTCGGCGAATCCGTCGAGTTGCACGCGTTCGACGGCGGATACTGCGGCATGTCGCACGTGGAAGACGGCGCCGTCAACGCGTGCTGCATCGCCCGCGTCGGAGCGCTTCGTGAGGCTGGCCGATCCTTCGACGCGCTGCGCGACGGGCCGATGCGGACGAATCCCGCGCTCGCGAGGCGATTCGACGTGCTGGAACCATTGATGGCAAAGCCGGTCTCGGTATCGCAGGTTTCGTTTCGCACGAAGGCTACGTTCGATGGCGGCGTGATGATGGCAGGAGACGCCGCCGCGATGATCGCCCCGCTGTGCGGCGACGGAATGGCGATGGCGCTTCGTTCTGCTGCGATTGCGGGACCGCTGGCCGCGGATTTTCTCGAGCGCCGGATTTCCTTCGATCAGTTGCAGCAACGGTACGAGCGCGAATGGCGGGCGGAGTTCCGCCATCGGCTGGGCGTGGGCCGTCTGTTGCAGGCGGCGCTTTTCCGGCCCGCGGCGGCGGCGGCCGGCGTCCGGCTGCTCAACGCCGTTCCGTGGCTCGGCGACTACTTCGTGCGGGCGACTCGCGATTCGGAGTCGCTATGAAACAGGAAAGCCACCGGCGAATCGGTGGCTTCCACAATCCTGAGAGCCGACATCCGGACTTGAACCGGAGACCTACTGATTACGAATCAGTCGCTCTACCAACTGAGCTATGTCGGCGCGAGACCGGGGAATATACACAGCCCCGAAAAATACTGTCAAGACAGAGCCCCAACGCTGCGGACCGCGGCGCGAAGCGCCTTGGAGTGCGGCGTGAAGCGCCGCTTTCACTTCATTGCCTTGATTGGCAGGCGGGGGTGGACTGCGGCCAGGTGCGAGGAGTGAGGGTCAGAACGGACACGGTGAAGCCTCTCCCGAACGGAGTGAATCTTCACCGGGAAGGTACTATTGGCCCACGCAGCAGCCTGGGCCCGCACCGAGGCCGGATGAACACACGCTGACGAAAGCGTGAAAGCAGCGCGGCACTACGGCCCCCTGGCGCTTTGCGCAGACTAGGACGGATAGAGGAGGTATTGGCTTCGAAGGGCTGCGAATGCCGCGATGCCGTCCGCCCAGCCGGCTTCGATCTCGGCGAGCGGCGTCTGTGCGACGATCTGTTCGCGCAGCGTCGCCGTTCCAGCGATGACGTCGAAGGGCAGCTTGTCGTGGACGTATTCGTAGGGTGGCTGCTTCCACGCGAAGCCGGCCGGATCGAGGCCGTGGATGGCGCGAAGCACGGCCACTCCCGTCAGTACGGACTTGAAGGCCTCGCGATCGGTAACGTGCACCTGGACTCCGCCGCAAAGCGCGCCGGCGTGCTTCTGGAACGTCGGCTGGAATGAGCACGGACGGAACCGGCAGCCGGGAAGATTCTCGGCGTCCAGTTCTTCGACAAGTGCGAAAGGATCTACGTTTGGCGCGCCGATGAGCTCGAACGGGCGTGTCGTGCCGCGCCCCTCCGACACCATCGTGCCTTCGACGTGCACCATACCTGGGAAAACCGTTGCCGAGTCGAGCGTCGGCATGTTCGGCGATGGCAGCACCCACGGCTGTCCGGTGTCGTCGAACCACATGCCGCGCCGCCAGCCATCCATCGTCACGACCTCGAGTTCGCAACCTATGGCGAAGTGATCGTTGAAGAGTCTCGCGAGCTCGCCGGCCGTCATCCCGTGGCGCGTCGGCATCGGGAAGAGCCCGACGAACGAAGCGTATTCCGGCTCGAGCATGTTGCCGTCGATCGCAACGCCGTTGATCGGATTTGGCCGGTCCAGGACGACGACGCGTTTGCCGTCGCGTGCAGCGGCCTGCATGCAGTGCGCCATCGTATAGATGAAGGTGTAAATCCGCGTGCCGACGTCCTGCATGTCGAAGACGAGGGTGTCGACGTTCGCAAGCATTTCGGGGTAGGGGATTCGCGTCTCGCCGTAGAGGCTGTAGACCGGCAGTGACGTTCGCGAGTCGAAAAACCCCTGCCATTCGATCATGTTGTCCTGGGTTTCGCCGCGGATGCCGTGTTGCGGGCCGAAGAGCGCCGTCAGTTGCACCTCGTCACGTTGGTGCAGGAGGTCGACGGCGTGCCGAAACTCGCGGTCGATGGAGCTCGGGTTGACGACGAGGCCGATGCGCTGACCGCGCAGGAGGTCGAGGCGCGATTCGAGGAGTACTTCGAGACCGATTTTGACCATGGGGTTTAGTAGTTGCGAATGCTCCGCTCGTTCGTTTCGGGGAAAGTAAGCCCCAAGTCGCAGCTTCGACAAGGTCTTGTGAATGCGCCACGGACATTGGCCGCCGAGAAAACGGCGAGCCACCGAGTCGATTCCGATGAGCGCCGGAGGCACGGATGGCGGAGCGTCGATTCCGATGAGCGCCGTAGGCACGGATGGCGGTGCGTCGATTCCGATGAGCGCCGGAGGCACGGATGGCGGTGCCTCGATTCCGATGAGCGCCGGAGGCACGGATGGCGGTGCGTCGATTCCGAACGGCGCCGGAGGCACGGTGTTTCCTGTCAACGTGGAAATGCCTCGAGTTCGGCCCTCCGAGAGGCAAACGGGTCCGCGACCGCGGAGCGGTCGATAGAGTAGCCGTGGGTCGCGCGCGGCGAGTGCAGCGAGCAAGAGCGCGACCCGCGGAACC
>JAJTWZ010000112.1 GCA_021463145.1 Blastocatellia bacterium
CGGCTCGCTTCACTCGCCGCGCGCGACCCACGGCTATTACATCGACCGCTCCGCGGTCGCAGAGGATGGCCGAGTGTACGGGCACAAGCTTGTGCGGCCGAGAAGATCGTCTCTCAAGCCCCCCGTAAGCCGTTGATTTCGGGTTCGACGGCTTCCGAGTTCCGGACTGTCCTGTCAGTGCGAGCAGATGAGATGAACTCGGCTGGCGCTCCCGGACGGTCAATGGAACAATTCGCCGGGCGGTGGTCATTCATTGCGACCGCTGCGAGGACAACCAGATGAGAGAGTTCACAAAGGATCCCGAAGCAATCGCGAAGCTGTCGCCCGAGCAGTATCGCGTGACCCAGCAAAGCGGCACTGAAATGCCCGGTACGGGCGCCCTGCTCCACAACAAGGAACCGGGCATCTACGTCGACATCGTCTCGGGCGAGCCGCTCTTCGCGTCTTCCGACAAGTTCGAATCGGGATGCGGCTGGCCAAGCTTCACCAGGCCGATCGAAGCGGCGAACGTCAGCGAACTGCAGGACCGCACTCACGGAATGCTCCGTACCGAAGTGCGCTCGGCGCACGGCGACAGCCATCTCGGGCACGTGTTTCCCGACGGTCCGCGCGACCGTGGCGGACTGCGGTACTGCATCAATTCGGCGTCCCTGCGGTTCGTACACCGTGACGACATGGAGGCCGAAGGCTACGGCGAATACCTCAATCAGGTGGAGGACGTTCGATGAGCGAGGAAAGATCGATTCTGGCGGCAGGCTGCTTCTGGGGAGTGCAGGAGCTTTTCCGATCCTACGACGGCGTACTTCGGACCAGGGTCGGATACTCGGGTGGCGACGTGAAGAACGCGACCTACCGCAATCACGGAACGCACGCCGAGGCAGTGGAGATCTTTTTCGATCCCGACCGGATCGGGTTCCGGCAGATCCTCGAGTTCTTTTTCCAGATCCACGACCCGACGACGAAGAACCGTCAGGGCAACGACACGGGCACGAGTTACCGGTCGGCGATCTTCTACACGAGCGAGGAACAGAAGCGGTTGGCGCTCGACACGATTGCCGATGTCGACGCGTCCGGATTGTGGCCCGGCAAAGTGGTGACGGAGGTTACCCCGGCCAGCGACTTCTGGGAGGCCGAGCCCGAGCATCAGGACTACCTCCAACGGTATCCCGACGGCTACACGTGCCATTTCGTCCGCCCGAACTGGAAGTTGCCGAAGCGCGCCAGGCCGGCGGAGTGAGCTGCGATTGTGGGATTACCCGCTCGCTGCGCTCGCGGTGCTGATCTCATCCCCGGCGTCTGGATGCCGGGGCAGCTCTGAGCGGCAGCACCGCCTGATGCCGTGATGCCGCAACGGCTCCGTGCGCCAGCAACGCCTGATGCCGCGCCGCCGTGTCACGCCGCCGTGCCGCGCCGCTCACTACCGCGTCAGCGCCGCGTCAGTACCGCGAGCGACAGCGAGCGGGTCGATCGTGCGGTCGGGCACCGGCGGGACTACCCGCTCGCTGCGCTCGCGGTACTGATCTCGTCCCCGGCGTGTCCGGCGACCCGTCACATGTGCTCGACGGTACGACGCATTGCCGCCCACGCTTCCTCTACGTGTTTCCGCTCGGTCGCCTCGCTTCCAATCGAGACGCGAACGATCCGCCTTCCCTTCACCACGGCTGGCGTCAGGTAGGCAAAGCCCGACGCGTTCAGCCGATCCACCCAAGCCTGGTTGTGCGCGTCGACCGCCTCGTCGTCGAGCCCTGCTGGCACGTGACGGCAACAAACCGTCTGCAAAGGCACCGGCGCACAGATTTCCCAACCCGGCTCGGCTGCGATTGCCGTCGCGAGCCACTGGGCGTTCGCGAGGTCACGACGCAGGCGCGCCTGCAGACCTGACACGCCCTGTTCGCGAATCAGGAACCAGAGCTTCAACGAGCGGAAGCGCCTTCCAAGTTGGATATGCCAGTCGCGGAAGTTCGAGACCTCCGCGTCGACCGCCGTGCGCAGATAACTCGGGTTCGTCGACATTACCCGGATCAGGTGCTCATGATCTCGCACGAAATACGCCGTGCAGTCGAACGCCGCACCCAGCCACTTGTGCGGGTTGAAGACCAGGGAATCGGCGCGATCGACACCCTCCCAGAGGCGCCGGCATTCGGGGAGAATCATCGCGGAACCCGCAAGGGCCGCATCGACGTGCAGCCACGCGCCAGTCTCTGCGGCGATCTCCGCCAATTCGGCAACGGGATCGACGGCGGTTGTCGCGGTGCTGCCCACCGTTGCGACGATCGCGCATGGACGCACGCCGGCATCGAGGTCGCGTTCGATCGCCGCGCGCAGTTCATCGACGGAAACGGCGAAGGTCTCGCCAGTGCCGATGGCCCTGACGTGCTTCCGGCCGAATCCAGCAAGCAGGGCAGCTTTTTCGATAGAGCTGTGACTCTGCTCGGATGTGTACACCGCGAGCGGCCGCTCTTCGGCCTGAAGACCGCCGCGCGTCTGCGAATGGTCCGTCGCCCGCTCGCGGGCGCACAGGAGCGCGACGAGCGTTGCGGTCGACGCGGTATCGTGGATGACTCCGGTGAAGGCCGCGGGAAGCCCTGCCATCTGCCGAAGCCAGTCCATCACGACTTCCTCGAGTTCCGTGGCCGCCGGACTAGTCTGCCAGCTCATTCCCTGCACGCCGAGTCCGGTGGCGACCAGGTCCGCCAGCACCGACGACAGACTGGCGTTGCTCGGGAAGTAGGCCAGGAAGCGAGGATGCGACCAATGCGTTATGCCCGGCAGGACGATGCGGTCCAGGTCGGACAACGCGAAGTCGAGCGATTCTCCGTCAACTGGTGGAGCGGCCGGCAACTGCCGGCGCACATCACCTGGCGAAACCTGCGACATCACGGGGTGGGATTCGAGCGACTCGCGATAGGCGGCAACCCATTCGACCACCTCGTGGCCGAGGCGCCGGAACTCGTCGGGCGTCATCGTTGTCCTCCGATTGGAATTCTTCGCCGCGAAGTATTGCGGATAACGCGCGGGGCCGCGAGGCCGATTTCGACGTCAACGAAGAGGCGTCGGAAAACCTGGCGAGTTCTGGTATTAGACATTCGAAGCACGTACGGGCCGTGCCGCCATCGCCCGTCAACCATGATGCGGACGGAGGATGGTTATGGGCGTGAAGTGCTCGAAATGTGGACTCGTCAGCTTCGCCGACAACGAGACCTGCCGCCGATGCGGCACGCTGCTGGAAATGGGCGGATGGGGCCCGCAACCTTCTTATCCGGGATCCGTCGTTGATTCGACGCCGTCCTACGGTGGTGGTCCCGGTGGAGAACAGCCTCCCCAATCGTGGGGCGCGGTTCCCGATGGATCGAGCTATGGTCAGGCGGGAGGTGGCTACGGCGGCCAGGCAGGTGGCTACGGCGGCCAAGCCGGTGGCTACGGCAATCAGGCAGGTGGCTACGGCAATCAGCCAGGTGGCTACGGCAATCAGGCAGGTGGCTACGGCGATGGTTACGGCAATCAGGCCGGGGGCTACAATGGCCAGGCTTTCGGCGGCACCTACGGCACCTACTCGCCGCCTTTCAGTCCACAAGGCGGGTATGGGTATGCGCCGTCCTTCGGTTACGGGGGGCAGGCGAGACCATACGAACTGGCCGAACGGGGAACGCGGTTGCTCGCGGCAATCGTCGATAATCTCTGCTTCGGTGGCCCCGTGCTGGCTCTCGTCCTTCTCGGGGTGGCTATGGGTAAGGGCGCCGGAATCATCCTGATCCTCCTTGGGATTCTGTGCGCGCTTGCGGTCCTGGTAATACAGATCGTAATGCTGTGCCTGCGCGGTCAAACTATCGGGAAAAGAATGATGGGGATCCGGATCGTGAAGATGGACACGGGAGAAAACGGCGGCGGCTTGACGAACGTGGTGCTGCGGGGAATCGTCCCGGGGGTGATCGGAGCCGTGCCCTACGTCGGGCCGGTCTTCTCGATCGTCAACCTTTGCTTCATCTTCGCGGCCGACCGTCGCTGCGTGCACGATCACATCGCAGGAACGGTCGTCGTTCTGGGAGACCCGTAGGCGCAGGCTCCGCGCGGAGGGCTCTCCCGCTCACGGCGTCGCATTGGCCGGCCCCAAAAAAGAACCGCCCTCCCCGTTGCCGGGGAGGGCGGTTTTCTCTGCAGCTATCGAGCAGTCCTTACCACTCGATACCGAAGCCGAACCGCACCTGACGGGGTCCCTGGAAGACGTTCGCCAGGTTGTAGCGCGGATCGAAAACGTTCTCGTCATTGGCCGCACCCTGAGCCGCCAGACGCGCGCGAACGCCGTCAGGACCGAGGCTGAGGTAGTCGGCATACGCCGAGAACGGGAAGTTGCTGAAATCCAAGTCCATTTCGACGCCGTCAGCCGTGTAGCGCTCGAACTTCACCAGTTCGTTGCGCTCGTCGAAGATGTTCAGAACGTTCATCGAAGCCTTGAAAGCAATGCGCTCCGTGATGTTCCAACGATGCGTGACGAGGATGTCGGTCTGCGTGAAGGCCTCCGAGCGGCCCAGATCTCCGCGGCCGAACGCGATGTGCTCGGCAGAGAGCAGTTCGACGCGGGTCGAGATAGGCGTTCCGGAGTAGGCAAGCTGCGAACCGGCAACTTCCGTCGACATATCCCAGTAGTTGAACCGGTATCCCGCATACGCCTTGAAGGTGTGCGGACGGTCCGTCGGGAGACGGCCAAGCGTCTCACGGCCACTGGCATCGAACAGAAGCGTCGGGAAGTCATAGTAGCGGTTGACGTTGGGCGAGGAGCGTCCAACGCCGTTCGTCACTTCGTCCGAGCTCGCAAGACCGGCGTAGTTGCCGTAGAGCTTGCTCCAGAGGTACGTGACGTTCGCATACCAGTTGTTCGAGAAGCGCTTGTCGAGGCGGAACTCGAGGCCCGTGTACTCACGAACCGCAACCGGAGCGACAGGGTTGAAGAAAGCAGTGTCGGTCGTCGCGCCGTATCCCGGGTTGCCGATCGTGTAGATTTCGTTGCCGTCCGCATCGTGGCGGCCGACGTCTTCGATCGTACGGTCGAGCACCTTGCGGGTGAACCGGGCGCCAACTGACAGATTGTCGCGCAGGGCATAGTCGCCACCGATCGTGAACTCGTGCTGACGGGTCGGCTCGAGGTTCGGATCGATACCGGGCTGTTCACCCGGCTTGGGCGAGAGGCTCGAGGGAACGCGGAAGTCCAGCGGTCCGTCGATGATCGTGCCAGGCGTGTTGAGCGTGACCGAGCGGAAATCGAGAGTGTCGAGTTCGTACCAGGTCCGGATGAAGCGGTCGCCACCGAACGAGCCGCGCGGCAGCTCATACTTCATCGTGTCGTAGAACACGCCGAAGCTTCCGAAGATCTTCAGCTTCTGGTCGCCGAAGACGTCCCACGCCACGCCGATGCGCGGAGCGATTTTGTCGCCCCATCCGAATTCGATCGGGCGCTGCGGAGCGCTCGAAAGCTGGTCGGGGTCGATCGTCGGGTGGAAGGTGGCGTCGATCGGGAACGTCGGCAGGTACTCGTGCTCGAAACGGATTCCGAGGTTGAGGACCAGGCGCGGGTGAACCGTCCAGGAATCCTGGATGAACAGCGACTGGGAGCGGCTGTTGACGTCGCCCCTTGTGCCGAAGTCCGTCGTGCGGTAGTAACCGTACGTGCCACGCTGTCCGAGGTACGAACGGTCGAAGTAGAAGTTGATGATGCCTCCCTGGTAGCCTTCGTCAACCTTGTTGCTGAGGCGGTTCAACTGATAGCCGCCCTTGAAGATGTGCTGCTGGCCACCGAGGCGGACGTTGTACGTCGCGTCGATGTTGAAATTCGTGCGCGTCGTAACGTTGAACAGCGAAAGAAGGTTGTTCGCGATGACCGGAGCGCCGGCCGCTGTCGATCCCGGGAAGCAGTCGAACGTCGCCGGGTTACACGGAGTGATGATCTGCGCGAGCGGGATGCCGACCGGAATGTCGTAGGACGCGCCCTTGTCGTTGAGGTAGGTGCGGCCAGCGCGGACCCCGAGAATCAGGTTGTCCGTGATGCTGTAGCTGCCGCCGCCAGCCAGGTTCCACGACGGCGTGTAGCCGCCCTTGAGCTGGTAGCGGATGTCCTGGAACGTCGTCAGGCTTGCCGTCTGGTTGAGCGAGCCGGCGAGCGTGCCTTCCTGACGGACCGGGCTGCCGATGAAGCTGCCGTAAAGCTGCAGGCGGTCGATCGGCGAGTAGTCGAGACGGCCGATGTAGTAGTGGATCTTGTCGAGGCGCTGAACCGGGCGCTCGTCGAGAATGTTGATGGCCGTGCCGGTGTTCTGGATCAGCTGGAGCTGCTGCTCGGTCCGCTCGAGCTGCGGAGCGTAGCTGCCGAAGAACCAGAGCTTGTCCTTGACGAGCGGTCCACCAACCGAGATGACCGGAGCGAAGATCCGGTAGTCGCGGTCGAGGTTCGGCTGGTCGAAGTACTCGGCCTCGTCCGAATCCAGCGGGTTGAGACGCAGGACAGGGTTCGCATGCGCGATCAGTTCGTCCGTCTGGAACTCGAGACGGGCCTCGCCGTGCCAGTCGTTGCCACCAGCGCGCGTCTGCACGTTGATGACGCCGCCCGTGGCGCCGCCGTACTCGGCTTCGTAACCGGAGCTCTTGATCTGGACCTCGCGAACGAAGTCGAACGGAACGTTCTTCGTGCCGCCGAGGGCGCCGTCCTCGACGCGCGTCACTTCGACGCCGTCGATGATGAACACGTTCTCGGAGCCCGACGCGCCGTCGACCGTGAAGCCGGCGCTCTTGTCCTCCTGGCGGACGCCAGGCGCGACGTTGATGATCGACGAGAAGTTCAGCGTCTTCGGAATGAGCGCGAACTCTTCACGGCTGACGTTGGTCTGAACCTTGCTCGACGAGACGTCGACGATGGGCTCGTCGCTCGTCGTCACCGTAACGCTCTCGCCGGCCAGGCCGGGCTTGAGCTCGAAGTTCACCGAAAGCGTCGAACCAAGCTTGACGGCGACGTCCTTCCGCTCCTGCGAGCCGAAGCCGGCCGCGCTCACCTTGATCTCGTGAACGCCAGGGATGACCTTCAGGAAGCTGTAACCACCCGAACCGTCCGTCGTTGTCGTAAACGTACGCTGCGAAGTGACCAACTCGACGGTGGCACCGGCAACAGCCGAGCCCTGCTCGTCGTTGACTTGACCGACGATACTGCCCGTAACTTCCTGAGCGAAAGCCGGGACAGCGCCGAAGGTCAGCAGGCAGATCGCAAACATCATAAATGACGTTCGCGCGGTAGAGATGAATCGGCTCGTCTTCACGTGCCGAATCCCACTGCTCTTGCGCATGAGTCTCCTCCTCTTTGGGATTTGAATAGCTAAAGGACTGAAATCTGACCGATGTTCAGATTGACGGTCGACATGGAAGCAACTGGCGTTCCGGGGATGTAAACTACGGCAAGAGCGCGGCCGTATCGCGTAACTTGTTGTAAATACAGCCTTGAAGCCTTGGAGGGCTGGACGAAGGGCGTATTCTTCTCGCGTCTGGACGAGCCGAATATCCGACGGGCTGTAAGATAGGTACGAGTTTTCGGATATAGGCTCTGTCGGGTGCGCTCGCATCCGGATCGAAGAATTCCAACATTGCAGGCAAGGGGGTAGCGCGATGACCGCACACGTCAGATGGCGCGCAATCCGGGCAGCGCTGCCGCTGCTCGCCATCGCATTCTGTTCAGTTATCCAGGCGAACGCGCAGGACTCGGGTCCGCGCCCGTCGGCGAGAGCCCGTATCGAGGGCCGGGTGGCCGGGCCGGACCATCGTCCGGTACAGAACGTCCGCGTTCAGGTGCTCAACGACGGCTACTCGGTAATCGGTAACTTCGTGACGGACGGGGGAGGGCGATTTTCGCTAACGGTCCCGCCCGGCAGCTACTACATCGACGTGGAGCCCATTGGTCTGCCGTTCGAGCGTCAACGCCAGCGGATCGAACTCGATCCGAGCCCGTTCCAGGCCAACGGCGAAATGTTCCGCATCGACATCACGCTCGAGCCGCTCGCAGCGGGTGCTCCCAGGCCGGCCCCGGCCAACTCGGTGGTTTTCGCACAGACGGTTCCAAAAGAAGCCCAGCAGGAGTTCCAGCGCGCGGAGAAGCTCATCAAGGGCTCGAAATCCGAGGAAGCGATTGCGGCGCTCCAGCACGCCATCGAGTTGTTTCCGGAGTACTACCTCGCCATGGAGACGCTCGGTACCGAGTACGTGAAGGCCGAAAAGCTCATGGAAGCTCACCCGGTACTCACCAGAGCGCTCGAGATAAACCCTAACGGCGCGAAAGCGCACTACGCGATCGGCGTGCTCTACTACAAGGCGAACAAGCAGCCGGAAGCAATCGCGTCTTTCACCAAGGCACTGGAGCTCGACCCAGACAGCCAGAATACGGTCATCTACCTCGGCCTTGCACAGATGAGGGCCGGTCAGAACGCCGACGCCGAAACCAACCTGGAGCGGGCCTACAAGATGGGCGCACGCAAGGTCCCGGAACTTCACCTGGCGCTGGCCAGCATTTACATGAAGGACAACCGGTACCAGGAGGCGATCACTGAGTTCGAGCGGCTCCTGTCGGAGAACCCGGGCCTTCGCGATCGCAAGAAGATCGAGGAACTGATCGCGACGCTCAAGGCGAAGGCGAAGGCGAATCCGAAGCCGTAGAGAGAATGAACCCCGGGGCTGGAAAAAAGATCTCGCGGCCGCAACACACCCATTTGAAGTGAGGCGTTCCATGGTGGGACGAGACGGAGTCCGAGATTTCGCGGGGCTGCCGGATTGCGATCGCCGGCGTCCCGCAGGTCACCTGGAAATACCGTCGCTCCAGTCCGCTCTCGTCGCTTTCGCCTTCGCGACGGCAATCGGACTGCTGCTTTTCCAATACCGCTACCTCGAGGACGCAGCATTCGGCGACTACGACGAACTGGCTCAGCGACTGATCGACGAGATGACCGGCGCTTACGCCGGCGTCTTTCTGCTCGCGATTCCCATCGTCCTGGCGCGAAGGTTCCTGATCGGCCAGGCGCGGTGGATTGTGCTGGCTTCGGTGCACGCCGCCGGCATCCTTGGCATGTCGATCGTGCATACGTCGCTCAACTACGCGCTTCGCTCGGCGCTGTATCCCGCGGCGGGACTGGGTTCCTACGACTACGGCTACATGCCGGTCCGGTACCTGATGGAACTGCCGCACGACGTCATCAGCTATGCGATCGTCGTCGGCTTCGTTCACCTGTTCGATCTTTACCGCCGGTCTCGCGATCGCGAGGTCGACACCGCTCGTCTCGAGGCGCGATTGTCGCAGGCCCAGCTGCAGGCGCTGCGGCTCCAGATTCAACCTCACTTCCTTTTCAACGCGCTGAACACCATCTCGTCCCTGGTCTACGAAGACTCCCGCGCGGCAGACGAAATGCTGGCAAAGCTGAGCGAATTCCTTCGTCTGACCCTCGATGGAACTGCCCGGCAGATCGTCTCGATGGAAGAAGAAATCGCATTTCTCGATCTCTACCTCGACATCATGCGCGCCCGATTCGGCGACCGGCTCGAGGTGCGGATCGAGCTTTCCGAGGCCGCACGTGGGGCCGCAGTTCCACAGCTGCTGCTTCAACCTGTAGTCGAGAACGCGGTCCGGCACGGCGCGGATCCCGATTCTGGCGCAATCCGGATCGACGTGCGCGCGTACCGGAAGGGTGATCGCCTCGTCGTCACCGTTCGTGACTGGGGGCCGGGCATCCGTGACGTGGACGCGGCGCTCACAGGTGGCGGCATTGGACTTGCGAACACCGCCGACCGCCTCGAGCGGCTCTTCGGCAACGATCACTCGCTCGAGTTCTCGAGTCCTGCTTCGGGCGGACTCGAAGTATCGGTCGCGCTGCCATTCGAAGAAGCGCAGACGCCGGTGTCCGTCGCGTGACCGGACCTGGATCGCCGGCTCCCATTCGAGTCGTCGTCGTCGACGACGAGCGGCCCGCGCGCGCGAAGTTGCGGCGGCTACTCGGCGACGAACCCGGCGTCGAGATCGTCGGGGAAGCCGACAGCGGTCGGCGCGCCGTCGAGGTCATCCGCTCGCTCGAGCCGGACCTCGCTTTCCTCGACGTGCAGATGCCCGACATGGACGGATTCGCTGTCGTCGCCGCGCTGGGCGAGTCGAGTCCGGCAATCGTGTTCGTAACGGCGCACGACGACTTCGCAATGCGCGCGTTCGAGATCCACGCGATGAGCTATCTGCTGAAACCCGTCGGACCGGCGCGGTTTCGGGAGACGTTCGCAAGAGTGCGGGCGCGGCTCGACCGGCGAGAAGATGGCGCTCCGCCTGCACCCGCCGGGGCAGAGTACGTAGAACGGCTGTTGCTGCCGGACGGCGACCGGTCCGTCTTCGTGCGAGTCGATACGGTCGACAGGATAGAAGCGGATCGGAACTACGTCGTCGTTCATGCAGGCGACCGGAAATACCGGCTGCGCTCCACGATCGATCGCCTCTCGAGCCGGCTCGATCCGTCGCGATTCCTGCGCGCAAACAGGTCGACGATCGTGCGAATCGACGCGATCGCCGAAGTTCAGCCCTGGTTTCACGGAGAGTATCGGCTGCGGTTTGCCGACGGCGCCGGAGTCGTGTGGACACGCACGTACATCGAGCGCTCGCCCGCAAGCGTCCTGGGCCTGCGCAGGTAGAAACACGCCGCTCGAGGCGGCGTCAATGTCGCGCTCGCCGCGGCGGCGCATCGCTTGAATGAAACTGGCGGCGTGTTTCTCGACGAGATCTCCTGGCGGACTCGTCCCCGCAATGGGCCTGTTCGTCCCACCTCACCTTGCAGTCGTCCCTAGAGTGTTGCCGCGGCCGCTGCGCGGGGCGAGATTTCGCGCATGGCAAGATCGACAGGCAGCATCTCCGGACGGACGATCGTTCTTGGACTGGCCGCGGTGAAGCTCATCGTTCACCTCGTCTACAACCGCGGCTATGGCTACTTTCGCGACGAGCTCTACTTCTTCACGTGCGGTGACCGGCTGGATTGGGGCTACGCCGATCATCCGCCGCTCGTTGCGCTGGCCTCCGCCGCCGGGCGTGGGCTCTTCGGGGACACGCTCTCTGGTGTCAGGTTCCTTCCGGCGATCGCCGGCGCGCTGCTCGTCGTAGTCACGGGGGCGATCGCGCGCGAGATGGGCGGGCGACGCTTCGCGCAGGCGCTCGCGGCGGTCTCGGTCATCGCGGCGCCGATACTGCTCGCGCAGACCAATTTCCTCTCGATGAACGCGTTCGAACCTTTGTTGTGGATGACGTTTGCGCTCGTCGTCGTCCGGATCATACGAGGCGCGGATCCGCGTTGGTGGCTTGCGGCCGGCCTCGTCGCCGGGATCGGCATGCAGAACAAGTACTCGATGGCCTTCTTCGGCGCGAGCCTGGTGGGAGGAATCCTGCTGACGCCCGAGCGCCGAATACTCGCGAACCGATGGGCCTGGGCCGGCGCCGCCGCCGCACTCGCCGTGTGGCTGCCGAACGTGCTCTGGAACTTCGCCTACGGCTGGCCGATCCTCGAGATCCTCAGGAACGCCGGCGCCGGAAAGAACTTCGAGATGTCGCCGCTCGAGTTCTTCACCCGCCAGATCGTTCTCGCCGGGCCGGCCACTTTTCCGATCTGGGTCGCCGGGATCTGCTACGTCGTCGCCAGCAGGCGAGTGAGGCAGTTCCGCGCGCTCGGGATCGCTTACGTCCTGCTCTTCGCGCTGCTCGTGGCGTTGCGGGGAAAGGACTATTACATTGCGCCCATCTACCCGATGCTGTTTGCCGCCGGAGCGATCGCCGTCGAACGCGCGGCGGAGAGTCCGCGTCTGCGACTGCTCGAACCGCTGTCGATCGGGGCGGTCGCGGCGTGCGGTGTCATCCTCGCGCCACTCGTGCTTCCGGTTCTGAGCGTCGACGGATTCGTTGAGTATTCACGCGCGCTGGGCCTCGGTCACGCAAAGACCGAAAACCACGAGATGGGCCGCCTGCCGCAGTTCCAGGCCGACATGTTCGGATGGGAAGAGATGGCGCGCGCCGTCGCCGAGGCGTACGGCACGCTCAGCGACGACGAGAAGGCGCGCGTTGCGATCTTCGCCCAAAATTACGGCGAGGCCGGGGCCATCGACTTCTTCGGGCCGAAGTACGGGTTGCCGAAGGCGATCAGCGGCCACCAGAACTACTGGCTCTGGGGACCGCGGGGATACACGGGCGAGATCATGATCACGATCGGCATCGACCGTGAGGATCTCGAGAAGTATTTCGCGACTGTCGAGGAGAAAGCGCGCGTCCAGTGCGGCGACTGCATGCCGTACGAGAACGACAATCCGGTATATGTGTGCCGCGGCATCGCGGCGCCGTTGCAGGAGGTGTGGCCCGTCACGAAACACTGGAGATAGGGAAGAGGCTGGACGTGTTCCGGGATGTGCGTGATTGACAGGGCTCCTTCGGCGGAACGAGGCTGCCTTTGCCTGGAAGCGGTTTTTGATCCGGTAAGGAATGTGGGTACTCCGATCCTGCCAACGCTTCCTTGACGGCGGCGGCCACAGGCATCTTCGCGCTGAAGTTCCTCCGGGCCAGGCGTGATGGTGACGGTGCGACCGCTCCGCGGTCGGCTCGTCGGGGGCGGCGGTTCCGCGGGTCGCGCGCTTGCTCGTTGCACTCGCCGCGCGCGACCC
>JAJTWZ010000113.1 GCA_021463145.1 Blastocatellia bacterium
GTCGAAGTCCGCCGTCGTCGAATCGATTCTCGGATCGCTTCATCAATGGCTGCCCGTTTCGGGCAAGCGTCGTCGCGAGTACCGGCAGCTAGAAGCGTGGGCGCTTTACCGGTTCACGGGATTCGGCATGCGGAAGATCGCGCGGTTGCTGAAGACGACGGTTGCCGAGGTGGAAGAGGCGATCCGGGCGGTACGCGCGATGCGGCTAAAGGAGCGAGCCTGGTGGCGAGCGATCTGGAACGCCGAGTGGTCGCTCCGCTGGAGCCTCGCGGCCGCGCCCTGGCGCGAATGACAGTCGCAAGGCAGTTGCCGCAATCCGCTGAGCATCCTTCCGGTCGTCCCTTCCTCGAAGATCCCGCCGATGCCAGCCGCCCCGTGCTCGAAATCGACGCTCCTTTCGATCCGCGATCGTCGTTGAAGCGAAAACGGCCTCGAGCCGGTACGTTCGGACCTTCGCGGCCGCCGCGACGGCCGCGCGGAACGCCTCTTCAACATCGTCTGTCCCCTTGTACTGTCCCCTTGTACTGAATCGTTCTTCCCCGAGAATGAAAGACTAGCCTGCCGGGTAGGACATGCAATGACCCAGGAAGCTACTTCGCCAGGATCCGGTGCACCTCGAAGCCTGCGGACGCCGCAGCTGCGGCCAACGGGCCGTCGAATGACACGAAGTGGCGGCCGCGCGGCCGCTCACTCGTCCAAACAATCGCCGCCGCAAGCTGGAAAGCATCTAGCGCCCGAAGGCCGGTTCTGTCCGGAAGCTCCAGCGCAAGCCGTCGCACACGATCCGTCGGCTCCACCTCCTGCCAACGCCCGTAGAGATGATCGATGCGGGCGCGCACTCTCGGCACGTTGCCGACCCCGAGTTCACCGTCACGAACAAGCCGCGCAATCGCACTTCGGAGCTCGACACCCGTCCCCCACCACACGACCTGTTGCGAGCGTGCCCGGAGAATGGCACGAGCTCGCGTGCTCGCAGCCTGATTGACGATCAGTGGAACGAGCGCACTCGTGTCCCAGAACGACTTACCAGCCATCCCGCTCCGCCTCGAGCGCACGGCGAACAGCTGCGCCGGAAACCCGTGGCGCCGGCAACGCCCAGAAGTCCTCGCCAACCGGGCCACCGCCCGGGGTCAGCTGTCCCTCCGCAATCAGGAGTGCTTCGTCGTCGTCTTCCGATGAGTCGGCGCCAATTGGCACGATCCTGGCGATGGGACGATTGCGATCCCGAACGACGATCTCTTCGCCGCCGCGAACGAGTCGAAGGTACCCGCTCAGCGAGTTCTTGAGTTCAGCCACGTTGACGGTACGCATGGGTCCTCCAGATTGTGGCCATAATAGCCACGAGCGAATGGTTAGTCAACGGACTACTCGTAATGCACCTTGAAGCGCCGTGCCGTCATCGGTGCGCGTGTGCGGTCCGCATCCGCGTCGCTGACATAGAAGAATGCCCCGGTCCGCTGCGTCCTGAACAGCAATCCACCCAGATAACTGTCTGTCTCGACAGCATAGGGAATGCCCGACTCGGAAAGTACGGCTTCCAGTTTCAACGCGCCTCGGAGGGTACTCGCAATGTGAACGAGGGCGACTTCGACCTCGTCGAAAAGCGCCGCCGGCTGTCGCGTGCTCGTTGCCGTCCCGTCCCGATTTGACGATGGAAACTCTTTATCCACGTGCTGAACTATGCAGCCCAGCCAGCAGATATCCCTGTTTGACCCATACTGCGCCCCTCAGCGAAGATGCCGGGCATGAGTGAACGATCCGGGAATCCGCTCGTCGAGACCGGCACGCTCGGCAACGAGGAGCGCGATTTCGAACTCGGCCTTCGTCCGCGCCGCCTTCGCGACTACATAGGCCAGACGAAGGTCATCGACAATCTCGACATATTCATCCGTGCCGCCCTTCCTCGCGCCGAAGCACTCGATCACGTTCTGCTGCACGGCCCTCCCGGTCTGTGCAAGACCACGCTGGCGACGTTCGTCGCGAACGAGATGGGAGCGGACCTGAAGACGACTTCTGGCCCTGTCATCGAGAAGTCGGGGATTACCGGGGACAGTCTTCCTTCGCGGTAACATGCGGGGATTACCGGGGACAGTCTTCCTTCGCGGTAACATGTGGAGATTCAGCGACTTGCGGAGACTTCTGCGCCGAGCTGGCGACGCCCATCTCGTCAGGAGCTGACAACGCCAAAGCTGTCATTTGTCGGGGGCAAGCTTGCTACCGCGGAAGGCCGTGGACTGAGGCCTGTACGTGGAGTCAAAGAACTTTCACTTCCTGCTGATCTCGACTCTCGCCTCACTTCGGCTCGGAAGAAGTATGTGGCGAGAAGCACAATCAACATCGGCCATCGGGAAGCAGGACTTGTCCCCGTTAGCCCCGGTGGCCCGCCCGGCGACCCGGGACGGTTCGCCGCGGAGGCGACCCGCGCCAGTCATACCCGGAGCGACGGTCCGGCCGTGCGATACTGAGCGGTCCGCCGTACAGGCGACCACGCGCTCCGGGTACGACTGGCCGATACCGTCCGTCCCGGTAGCAGCCAGGGACATTATCGCTTCGCGTCAACTGAGGCGGCGAGGAAAGCCTGTCCCCGGGGAAACCGGGGAGAACCGGGGAGAAACTGAGGTGGCGAGGAAAGCCTGTCCCCGGGGAAAACCCGATCAGTTCGACCTCGGCGACCTCAATGTCTGGGTGAAAGAAGCTTCACTCCGCCGAAGTCGCTGTTGCACAACGGATTCCACGTGAGCAGGGCTGTCACCGTACACTTGGTCGGGTACAGGTCGATGCGCTCGACCGCTGCTTGTGGATCGGACAGCAGGGGCATAGACTCGCGGCCGAGAACCGTTGCGATTCGGCGCGCCGTCGGAAAGCACTTTCCGATTGGCCACACCCTTCGGACAAGGAGGGCGTTCGAGCCTATGAACGCACGGAAACTCCATCGAATGCCGACGGCAGTCGTCAGTCTGGTCGCCCTTGCCATCACGGCCCTTTCGGTAAGTGGGTATGCGACAGTCCAGGGCAAGCCACCGACATCGGCGGACCTGCGCAGGATTCTCGAGACGCAACCGGACTTCACCGCGGACGGCATCTCGCGCGACCCGAACGGAACGAAGGAAGTGAATGTCGGTCGAATTGCGAAACGGGGGCGCCAGTATCGAATCGACCCGGTGGCGGAGACGTTCGAAGCGAAGCGCCGTTCCGAGTTCGAACTCCTGCGACCGGGAACTTACGGAGTCGTGACCTTCACGCCAAATCGCGAGTCGTCGTCGGCGCTCATCGTGCAGACGACGGAGCGTCGCTATCACGAACTCCTCCCTGATGACGACGACTTCATGGAGGCGTACGCGCTCGTGGTCTTGCACCCGCACGTGCTCATCCTCGAAGCATCTGTGGCGGAAGCAGGAGACCGTCCCCTCGAGTATCTCGGTGAAGCCGTGGTCGATGGACATCCGTGCGTGAAGTTCGCGACCGACGCTTCGTGGGGGGCGGGGCGAACGACCTTCTACGCCGCTCGGGACCTTCGGAATCTCGTCATCCGGATTGAATGGAAATCGCAGAGCACGGGCAGTTTTCTGGAACTCTTTCCAACAAAGGGCGACACGCTCCTACGGAACGTGAAGCTCGAGGCGGCTGCCGATCTTTTCAAGGTCCCACGAGGATTCGCGAAAGTCGACCGGGCTGCCGCGAAGTCAAACGAGGAGGCCGCGCGTCAGAAGCGACTCCGTTCCGAAGACGGCAAGGCCCGGTTCTACGGCGCGACGGTGACGCCACCGATCGTGCGGCCTGGAACGATCGCGAAGGTATCGCTCACACTCGGCCTCGCGAGCAGCGAAATCAAACCCAACTTCAAATGGACTCCCGACGCAGGCCGGATCGTGGGCACGGGCCAAAAGGTTGAGTTCGACGCGACCGGGCTCGCCGAAGGCGAATACGGGATCACGTACGAAGTGACGGACAACTATGGCCATTCGCCTCTTGTTGGCCGGGTGTTCGTCGAGGTACGAGAGGCCGTGCACGACCTTGGCGCCGTCCAGCCGCCGTTTCCGTCGGCAGGGTTCGAGCAGGTCTTTTGCGCCGTCGAGGATCGCTCCGGCGGATGGTACGTCGGCGGAAAGCTCAAAGAATTCCAGCGTGGGATCAAACGGAACATCATTCACCTACTCCCGAATGGGACGATCGATGCGAGTTTCGTCGCAGACACGGGCCTCGGTATGGTGAGCGACCTCGCATACGACGGCACGACCCTCTACGCCGCGGGTCATCCGTCGACTGGCAGCGGTGTGGTTGCACTGAGCCCGAAGACAGGCGCTCGGCTGCCGTGGGAGCCGGGAGTCGACGGTCACGTCGAAACGATCGAACTCTCGCAGGGGACGCTCTATGTCGGCGGCAGCCTGAGCGCGGTTGGCGGTTCCCCACGACGGAACCTGGCGGCAATCGATATGGCCACCGCGAAAGTGCTGAAGTGGAATCCATCCCCGGACCAGGCTGTGAAAGAGCTGCTCGTCGCCGACACGCGCTTGCTCGTCGTTGGTGACTTCCACTCGATCGCCGGGAGGGAGCAGTCCACGATGGTGGCCTTCGATGTCTCGACCGGACGCATGCTCGACTTTGAAACGTTCATGTACCCCACACCGTCGTCGATCGCTGTGCATGGCGACGTCGTCTACTACGCGAGCGGGACCACAGTCGCCGCGCTGGATCTTCGCACGGGAGACCCGCTGCCTTGGGGTGCGCTGTTCAATGGGTACGTCTCGGGAATCGCCGTAAGCGAAGGGAAGATACTCGTTGCCGGAAGTTTCACGAATGTCGACGGAAGGACCCGGCTTCAAGTCGCCGCCGTCGATGCAAGAACCGGCGACGTGACGAGCTGGGACCCGGAAGCCGACAGCCATCTGTGGGTCGTCATTCCAAGCGGCGACCGGGTATTCGTCGGCGGCAACTTCGAAACGATTGGACGACAACGGCGAAGCAAGTTCGCACTTCTCGATGCCAAATCCGGAGACGCGCTTCCGGGCGTTGTCGAGTAGCGCGTCCTCTTCGTGAGTCTTGTGCTTCGCGCGCCCCCGCTTGCTCGCTCTACTTCGCGTTTCGGGCCCACACGGCGCCATGCCCTCGCCGTTCGGTCCGCCGACCGGCGAGTCGCACGCGATCGTGCGGTACGTGCAGTCCGGCGACATCGAGAAGACCATCGACGCCGACGCTTACTTTGAGCGGGCTTATCGCGGGACAATTGCCGTGACGGTCCTTCCGGGTGGAGATTCGAAGGGCGCCGTCAACGTCCGGCCGTAACGCCGACGGCACGGGAGGCAAGGAAGAACACGATGAACGACCCCGAGCGCGACCTCATGGCGGCCTTCGAAACGCACGACGCCGATGGCATCCGCACGCTCCTCGACGCGGGGATCGACGCGGCCGTACCGATCGACGGGAAACTCCCCATCGACTGGCTGACCGAGATGTATTTCCGATCCGACCGATTCCCGGCGTGCCTGCGCGCGTTGCTCGATCGCGGCGCGCGACTCGCAGATCCGCGGACGGCGGCGGCGCTGCTCGACGACGCCCACGCCATCGGGGCGGAACCGGCGCTCGCGACGCATCGCACGTCGATGGTCTCGTGCTTCACGCCGCTCGTCGACGCGACACTGCTGCACGTCGCGGCGGAATACGGCCACGTGGCCGCGGCGCGCGCGCTCCTCGATGCGGGCGCCGATCCGAACGCACGCGCCGGGGTCGACCCCGACGGCCTCGGCGGGCACACGCCGATCTTCCACACCGTGAATTCGAACGCGAATCGGTCTCTCCCCGTGATGCAGTTGCTTCTCGAACGCGGCGCGGCGGTGGACGTCCGTGTCGACGGAGTGACGTGGGGGAAGGGCTTCGAATGGGAGACGACCTTATTCGACCTCACGCCGATCGCGTATTGCCAGCTCGGCAATCTTCCGCAGATGCACCGGAATGAATCCGACATCGCCGCGAACGTCCGCGCGCTGCTCGCCGCCGCCGGACGCCCGGTGCCGGCGTTCCCGAACGTGCCGAACCGCTATCTTCGTCCGAAAGGCCGGGGATGAAGTGGAAAGAAGAAGGATCACGAATCAGACGGATCTTAAGGATTGACACGGATCTGAGCTCAGATTCAGATCCCTCTTGATCCGTAATATCCGTGTCATCCGTGCTCATTCTTTGCTCTTCCTGGAGGTCGACTTCCGAAATGCTCCGACCGATCCTGCTCGTCCTCGTCTCTCTGCTTGTCGCCACCTCAACGGCACTCGCCCAGGAGCCGACGGTCCCCTTCGTCGACACGAACGCACCCGCGATGGCGAAGCTCGCTGCCGACGTCCTCGCCGTCTACCGCGACGAAGACCGCGACCGAGACCTCAACACACGCTTCCGTCTGCAGATGGTCGCCGGACGCCACGCCGACGCCGTCGCGTCGATTCGCGCGCTCCGCGAGCTCCGGTCCGGCGGCAACCCGTCGCGCACCGCATCGCTCTTCGTGCACTACGAGATCGTCGCGTCGGCGCGCGAGCGAGCATCGGGCGGCCAGGTGCCGTTCGACGACGCCTTCGCCGAAGCATTCCGCGAGCTCGCTGGACGTCTCGACGACCGCGCGGCGTACCAGTTGGCCTTCGCGCTCGGTACGAACCCCGCACGGTTCGAAGCCGATCTCGCCGCCGCGACCGAGAAGCATCGAGGCCGGACGTCGCTTCCCCTTGCCGATGCGATCGAGCTCGTGCGTGCGTACCAGGTCTGCGACGCATTCCGCGGGCTTTCGCGACTCTCGCCGCCGCAGCTCGCCGCGGACGACGCCCGACGCTACGTCATCGACCGTGGCGTCCTAGTCGCGACCTCCGACGGTGCGCAGATCGCCGCGATGGTCTACCGACCGCGAGTCGACGCGAAGCAGGCGACGCTCCTCGAGTTCACGATCTACGCCGTCGACGAATGGGCGATGAATGACGCGAAGAAGTGCGCCGCGTACGGATATGCCGGCGTCGTGGCCTACACGCGGGGCAAGGGGCGCAGTCCGGGGCCGGTCGTGCCGTACGAGCGCGACGGCGACGACGCGCGCGCGGTCATCGAGTGGATCGCGCGCCAGCCGTGGAGCGACGGCCGTGTGGGGATGTACGGCGGCAGCTACAACTCCTTCGCGCAGTGGGCCGCCGCGAAGAAGCTGCCGAAGGCGCTCAAGTGCCTCCAGACCTCGGCGAGCGCCGCACCCGGCATCGACGTGCCGATGCAGGGGAACATCTTCATGAACTTCCTTTACCCGTGGGTGCCGTACGTCACGAACGTCAAGGCGCTCGACGATGCCACGTACGGGGACCGTGCGCGGTGGGAGAAGCTGAACCGTTCGTGGTACGCGTCCGGACGCGCCTACCGAGACCTGGATCAGATCGACGGCACGCCGAATCCGGTCTTCCGCCGCTGGCTCGACCACCCGGGCTACGACGCCTACTGGCAGGCGATGATCCCGTACCGCAACGAGTTCGCGACGATCGACATTCCCGTGCTTTCGACGTCGGGCTACTTCGACGGCGCGCTCGTCGGCGCGCTCTACTACTTCACCGAGCACACGCGGTACCTCCCGCGCGCAGATCACACGCTCGTCATCGGGCCGTTCGAGCACTTCACGATGCAGACCGGCGTCTCGCGGAACGTGCAGGGCTACGACGTGGATCCCGTGGCGACGATCGATCTGCAGGAGCTGCGCTTCGCCTGGTTCGACCACGTCCTGAAAGGCGCGCCGAAGCCGGAGCTGCTGAAGGACCGGGTGAACTACCAGGTCATGGGCGCGAACGTCTGGAAACACGCGCAGACGCTCGAAGGCATGGAGCGCGCCCGCCGCCGCCTATTCCTCGTCGAGGAGCACGGCGCGGCGACGAAGCGGCTCGCGGAGCGGCAAGGTCCAGCGGGAGAAGGAGTTCCGCAGACGGTCGATTTCGCGGAGCGGCGCGATTCCGACTATGCGTCCGCGGTCCTGAGCGTCACGAAGACGCTCGACACGCACAACGGCATCGCTTTCGCGACGGAACCGCTGAAGGAAGCAACGGAGATCAGCGGGGTGTTCTCGGGCCAGTTCGACTTCGTCGTGAACAAGAAGGACTTCGACGTCACGGTCACGCTCTACGAGCAGTTGCCGACGGGCGAGTACTTCCAACTCGCGTTTCACATGGGCCGGGCGAGCTATGCCAAGGACCGGACGAAGCGCGTACTGTTGACCCCGAACCGGCCGCAGCGGCTCGCGTTCCGGTCGGAACGCGTGACGAGCCGTCTCGTGCAGCCTGGAAGCCGCATCGTCGTCGTCGTGACGATCAACCGGCAGCCCGACCTGCAGATCAACTACGGGACCGGACGCGACGTTAGCGCCGAGACGATCGCCGACGCGAAGGTGCCGCTCGCGATCCGCTGGCTGCCGTCCAGTTGGATCGAACTGCCGGTCGGGAAGTAGGAACTAAGCGCAACACGGATCCGTGCGGCCTCTTCAAACCAGGTTTACTGACTCACGTTCAGCGTTAATTCTCGCGATTTGTCAGTATTGGCAGATAGTTACACACAAGTGGGCGATGTCCATGCTGAGGGACTGCCCTGCAGGTATAAGTTTTTGTTGATACACGCGGTTTTTTCGCTTGACAGGTATAGGGTCTCGGAGTAATGTTCGCCGCACGTGGAGCAGTGCCGAGCGAAGTTGATTCGCTTGTATCGATTAGGGGCAGCAACTAAAGTCTTACTTGAGGTCGTCGGTCCGATTTCTCCTGCCCGGGAGGGTCGCCGAATTGCGTCTCGAGGGCGGCATCGGGTGTCCGATTGCGAACCTCGGGTCTGTAAGGAGGCAGCGGTCGAAGATGGTTCAGGGCTTCAGGTGTTGCGGTTCGGACTAGCGATTCGGCGGTCATTGCGACGCGGATTCTCGGAATTGGACATTCTTCGCATGGACAGAGTCAGGAACTTGAAACGCGCGAACCGCCCGTGAGCGGCAAGCCACTGCGAAATCGCCCTTGTCCGGGCATTCGGGTCGCGAACGCGGCCAGCCGCTGTTTGACACGCTTAACGATTCAGTTGGGAATCTGATCGTGGACGCCGCCGAGCGACACGTTCCAGTACTGCGCGCCGAAGTGCTCGATTTTCTCGAGCCGGCACGCGGCGGACTCTTCGTCGACTGCACTCTCGGAATGGGTGGGCACACCGAGGCGATGCTCGACGCAGGTCCGCAACTCGTCGCGATCGGGATGGATCGCGACGCCGAGAGCCTCGAGCTCGCGGTGGAACGTCTTCGTCGCTTCGGCGAGCGGTTCACGGCCACGCACTCCGACTACCGGCAGATCACCGCCGTTCTCGCGGCTCACGCCAGCGGCCGGGCCCCACGGGCGATCCTCGCCGATTTCGGCGTTTCGAGCCACCAGCTCGACGAAGCCGAACGGGGGTTCGCGTTCTCGAAGGAGGCGCCGCTCGACATGCGGATGGATCGCTCGACCGGCGAATCGGCGGCCGATCTCGTGGCCACGCTCGACGAAACCGAACTCGCCCGTATCCTTTATATATATGGCGAGGAGCCGAGGTCGCGTCGCATTGCCCGCGCCATCTGCCGCGAGCGAGACCGCGAAACGATCGCCACGACGACGCGGCTGGCCGAAATCGTTGCGCGGGCTTCAGGAATCCCAAGGCACCGCCAACGCATCCATCCGGCCACGAAAACCTTTCAGGCGCTGAGGATTGCGGTGAATTCGGAGCTCGACGGGCTTGACGGCTTCCTTCGCGATGCAGTCGACGCTCTCGAGCCCCAGGGACGGCTGGCGGTGATCGCCTTTCACTCGCTCGAAGATCGGATCGTTAAGCAGACGCTCAAAGCTCTTTCAGGTCACTGTTCGTGTCCGCCGGGATTGCCGGTCTGTGGATGTGGAGCCGTAAAGCGGGTTTCCCTGCTAACCCGCCGCCCGGTGGTTCCCTCGGAACACGAAATCGAAGCCAACCCGCGGGCGCGAAGCGCCAAGTTGCGGGTGGCTCAACGCATCGACATCTAGCCTCCAGATCAACGGGAAAATTCAAGGATTTGCCGCGGCCTCCAGGCCGCTTCGGCGCATCCGTTTCGATGGCCGGCGACTTCCGATGACTCAGCAGTACATTTACAACAAGCGAATCCGAAACTCCGCGATCCGGCGGCGGCTGGATCGGCGGTTCGTTTCGTGGGTGCTGATCTGCGCCACGATCGGAACCGTCATCGCCTCGGGATTCGTCTTCAGTGCCCGCTGCCATTTCGAGGCCGTTGCGCTCGGTTACGAGACCCAGCAGAAGCGCGTGCTGATCGAGGAGCACGAAAAGGATCGCCGTCAGCTCGAGATGGAGCGGTCGAAGGCGCTCTCGCCCGAGGAACTCGAACAGCGCGCCCGTAAACTTGGGCTCCGCGCGCCGGAAATGCGCCAGCCGGACCCGGCCACTGGCGCCACTTCCGCAGTCAATCGCCCGTCGCGGCCGAGGACATGATGAAAGCGCGTCCTCTCACCACCCACGAACGGCTTACCGCGATTGCAGCGGTGCTCCTGATCTGGGGAGTCGGCATCGGCGCCCGGCTCGCGCACCTCCAGGTCGTGGATCACGACTGGTACGTCGACCGCGCGATCCGGCAGCAGGAGCGCACGGTCGAGGTTTCGGCCACGCGGGGGCGAATCCTGGACGTGAACGGGCGCGAGCTCGCGCGCTCCGTCGAAGCGAAGTCCGTCTACGCAACCGTCGACGAAATTGCGAATCCGGGCGACACGGCGCGCCGTCTCGCCGCGCTCCTCGAAGTCGAAGAAAAGACACTGTTCGACCGGATGACCTCCGGTCGCGAGTTCGTCTGCCTGAAGCGCAAGGTCGACGTCGAAGTCGCCGAACGGATCGCCGCGCTCGAGATCGAGGGGATCGACTTCGTTAAGGAGAACAAGCGCGTCTACCCGAAGGGCGAACTGGCGTCGCACGTGCTCGGCTTCTGCGGGGTGGACGAGAACGGACTGAGCGGTGTCGAAGTCGTGTTCGACTCGGCGATGCGCGGCCAGAACGGCCGCGTAGTCCTCGCCACCGACGCCCGTCGCAAGATCTACGACTCGGCCGAGATCGAGCCGACTCCCGGCGCCGACATCCATCTGACGATCGACGAAGTCGCCCAGTTTCGCGTCGAGCAGGCGCTCGCAAAGGGCGTGCGCGAGACCGGCGCCAACTGGGGCATCGCCATCGTGATGCGACCGCGAACGGGCGAAGTCGTCGCCCTGGCCAACTATCCGACCTTCGACGCCAATGCCTTCGGGAAGACATCCGCCGAGGTCCGCCGCAACCGGGCGGTCGAAGCGGTGTTCGAACCGGGATCGGTCTTCAAGATCGTCCCGTTCTCGGGCTGCATAGAGGACGGCCTGATTTCTCCGGCCACGATGGTCGACTGCCAGTTCGGACAGATCAACGTCAACGGCCGCATCGTGCACGACACGCCCTACGGCGTGCTGAAGGCGTCCGACGCGCTCGCGTTCAGCTCGAACGTCGCCGCGATCAAGATGGGACAGAAGCTCGGGAACCTGCGGCTCTACGATTTCATCAAGAGCTACGGGTTCGGCCGCAAGACTGGCATCGAGCTTCCAGGCGAGTCATCCGGACTCGTCCAGCCGGTCGAGCAATGGCAGCCGACGACGATCGGATCGATCCCGATGGGACACGAGATCGGCGTCACGGCGCTTCAGGAAGTCGCGGCTGTCGCGGCGCTGGCCAACGGGGGAGAGTGGGTGCAGCCGCACATCGTCTCGCGCGTAGTCGCGCCCGACGGCACTCTGCTGCGAGTTGCCGCGCCCGAGCGGCGTCGTGTCGTGAGCGCCGAAACGGCGCGCCAGATGACGGGTATGCTCGAGGGTGTCGTGCTCAGAGGTACGGCGAAGCACGCCGGACTTGGCGAGCTGAACGCCGCGGGCAAGACCGGCACCTCCCAGAAGATCGATCCGCGAAGCAAGACCTACTCGCATTCGAAGTATGTCGCGTCGTTCTGCGGATACGCTCCGGCCGAAAGTCCGGAGCTTGCATGCATCGTCGTCCTGGACGAGCCGAAGGCCGGCGGACACACTGGCGGCACGACGGCCGCGCCGATATTCGGCCGGATACTCGAAGAGCTTTTCAGCGACTACGCAATTCCCGCCGCGGCTGCACCGGCCGACGTCGCGTCCGCAAGTCAGCCGCGATCGGCGGG
>JAJTWZ010000114.1 GCA_021463145.1 Blastocatellia bacterium
GGCGCGACGGTGCGACCGCTCCGCGGTCGGCGCGTTGAGGGCGTCGTAACCGCGGGTCGCGCCGCGGCTCGTTGCACTCGCCGCGCGCGACCCACGGCTACTACAACGACCGCTCCGCGGTTGCAGACGATAGCCATGATGCGTTGACCGCTACGGTATCCGAGTTTCGGCCTGCCCTGTCCGTGCAGAGCACTGAGACGAAATCCGCTCGAAGCACGCATGAAAGGCCCAAAAGGGCCACTTCGCACGAAGACACTCGATACGCCCGAAGCGCGCTCGAGCCACCACCCGGTCGCAATCGCCGATATTTCGATGGAGGGGCGCTGGTTACGAGTTCGAGTTCGCCGACGTTGGAGACTTCACCGCCGCCGCCGATCTCTCGGCTCCGTCGGTCAACTGCTCCGCCTGTCGCGCCTCGAGTTCGGACTGCTTCTCGCCGTCCTTCATCGAGTTCTTGAAGTTGCGGATTCCCGATCCCAGTCCCTTACCAAGTTCCGGCAGCTTCCGCGTGCCGAAAAGCAGGACCACGATCACGAGAATGATCAGCAACTCGGGCATTCCGATGTTCGGCATTTCGGTTCCTTGCTCCTAACGGACTGCGCGTTCGCGCCCTTCGAATAGTAGTGTCGGCAAACGGACGTGTCAAACCGGCGTTCCGTACGACGCTGCCCGGTCCGCTTCGGTCTCATTCGATTCCCGGAGACACTACGGACCTCGGACCGTCAGAGGATCTCTCGACGATCTCCCACTCGGCGCGTCACGTGCTGGCGGTCCAGCCACTCCAGCAGTGGAATCGCGTATTTTCGCGACACCCCGCCCGAAATCTCCCGAAACGCCGCAATGTCGAGCGATTTATCCACCGCCCGCCGATCTACAACGCGCTCCCTGAGCCCAGTAAGCACTTCGATGTGGAAGACCAACTCGCCCAATCGGACGATCTTTCCCTCCCGCGCAAGCAGGTCGGCGAACTTCCGCGCTCGCGCCTCGGCGAGCCCGGCTCTCGCGGCCAGGTCCGCGTTCGACGCCGCCTCGAGCCCGGCTTCGCGAATGGTCCGTTCGAGCGCGGACTTCGCCGCGTCGTCTTCGGCGGAAAGCGCCGCACCTCGCGATGCCAGTCGAACCACGTCGCGGTCGCGTACCAGCTTTCCCGATTCGACGAGCCCGGAAGTGACAGCCCGGAATACTTCGACAGGGCTCGATCCGAAACACGACGACCGCAGCTCCTCGAGTGAAATTCCCGGGGCGATGGGCTCGCGCCGGTGAAACTCCCTGACCTCCGCAACCGCCCCTTCCTCCAGCCGGGCGGCGGCAGCGCTCCCGAGAAATCGCAGTGGCGCGTCGCCTGCAAGCCGGATTCGTCCGGACGCAACGAGCCCGCCGGTATACACGGCGGCGTCCTCATTCGTAAGCCCCGACACCTCGGCAAGCTCCGGCATCGACATTGCGCGAACGCCGGCCTTCTCGATCCATAGCGCCACCTTCTCGACGGGGTCGGCGGTCTCGAGCTGCTCGAGCCATCTCTCGGCTTCTTCGTCCGACTGGCGATGCTTCACCGCGTGGGCGTCAAGCACGGTGCCGCCGCCAATCGTCGCCTGCGGCGAGTAGCTGCGAATGATGAACCGGTCGCCCGGCAGCGCGAGAATGGGAGACTCGAGGCGCATCTGCGCGATGGCATCGCCCCCCGGTTCGAGCGAGTCGCGGCAGAGCAGGACGATGCGCGCGATCGCCTCGATGGTCCCGTGATGAAACCGGACCCGGGCCCGATGCTGGATTGGCCGGGCGGCGCCTTCGAGCAGATTCAGCCGAACGTCGAGCATCGACGTTGCCTTGAACCGGTCCAACGGCGCCAGGACCTGCCCGCGCTCGATGTCGTCGAGTTCCACTCCCTGCAGGTTGACCGCCGTCCTCTGCCCCGCCATCGCGCGCTCGGTGGCGGCGCCGTGAACCTGGAGGCCGCGAACCTTTACCTTGCGTCCGGCCGGCAACACCTCGATCTGGTCGCCGACCGAGATCTCGCCGGCGATGAGCGTGCCAGTCAACACGGTCCCGAAGCCCTTGATCGTAAACGCGCGATCGACCGGCAGGCGGAACGGACGGGCGGCGCCGCGATCGGGCACCGCCGCGGCCAACCCGTGGAGGATGTCCTTCAACTCATCGAGCCCTGCGCCGGTCGTCGAACTTACGGCGACGATCGGCGCACCGTCCAGAAATGAGCCGGCAACGAACTCTTCCACCTCGGCCCGCGCCAGTCCGAGCAGTTCCTCGTCGACCAGGTCGGCCTTCGTAAGCACGATCGCGCCGGATCGAACGCCGAGCAGACGGCAGATGTCGAAATGCTCGCGCGTCTGGGGCATCACCGCCTCATCGGCGGCGATCACGAGCACGACGAAGTCTATTCCGTGTGCCCCGGCGAGCATGTTCTTCACGAAACGCTCGTGCCCGGGAACGTCCACGAACCCGATCTCGATACCGTCGAGCGAGAGGTTCGCGAAGCCGATGTCGATCGTAATACCGCGCTGCTTCTCTTCCTTAAGACGATCCGCGTCGATTCCGGTAAGCGCCCGGACGAGCGACGTCTTGCCGTGATCGATGTGGCCGGCGGTCCCGGCGATGACGTGCTTCATGCCGGGCGATTGTAACAGGGGGGCGGAGACTGCGGCCGTCGTGGTAACCTCGGCCGGACACTACCCACGCCGCTCGATCCGGGGACACCGCATGCGCATCCTGCTCTCCGCGGTTGCAATGGTCGCCGTAAGCCTCACGATGGCGCAGTCAGCGCCTGGGGACCGGACCGCGCCGCGCGAGCTCGAGGGGCCGGGCGGGAAGCCTGCGACCTACGTATCGGGCCGTCCGGTCTTCAGGGTCACGACAAACCGGGAAGGCCTGCCCCAGAACTCCGTGCAGGGCCTCGCCATCGACAGCACTGGCTACCTCTGGGCGGGAACGCAGGACGGCGCGGCTGTTTACAACGGCCGCCGATGGTCCACCGTCAACATGCCGACGCGAACGATGTCCAACTTCCTGACCTCGGTGGCGGCGGACCCCTCGGGTGGAATCTGGTTCGGCACACGCGAGGGCGGAGCGTCGAAGCTGGAGAACGGGCAGTGGACGTCGTACGACGTGACGTCCGGACTGCCGTCGAACTCGGTGCGCGCCGTCCTGGTAGAAGAAAACGGAGAAGCGACGTGGTTCGCCACCGACGAAGGAGTCGCACGACTCAGCGGGAGCCAGTGGCGCACGTTCACGGATGACGACGGCCTGCCGGCTTCCGCGGCCACCGCTCTTCTCGCGACTACGGGGCCTGACGGGTCGCCGGCGATGCTCGTAGGCACGGCGCGCGGCGTTGCGCGAATCGTCGGGGACCGCGTGGAACGTCTTGGGCCTGAGGACGATACAGCCCCAACGCAGGTCACTTCACTCTGCGAATTCGATTCCGGCGACGGCGTGCGGATTCTCTGGGTGGGCACGTCGGCCGGGCTCTTCCGCCGTGAAGGTGCATCCTGGAGGCGCTTCACCACGGCGGACGGCCTTCCCGGCGATCAGGTGCGGTGCCTCTCCATGGCCACGATGACGGACGGAGCGCGGGCGCTTTGCGTCGGGACCATCGGAGGGCTTGGAATATTCGCCAATGGCCAGTGGCGGACCGTGAACCGCGAGTCCGGCCTTCCCGACCACAGCGTTGTGAGCATGCTCACCTCGCCGTCAGCCGTGCGCACTCACCTCATTTTTCTCGGCACGTCGACCGGGCTGGTTCGATGGGAACTCGACGCCTGGACGGTCGTGGACATTTCGGACGGCCTGCCGAGCAACAATGTCTACAGCCTCCTGGAATCTGTCGGTGCGTTCGGCGAGCCCAGGATGCTCATCGGCACCGACGCTGGACTCGCCATGCACGATGCGGCCGGCTGGCACCTGGTGGACACGCACACCGGCTCGCCTCCGGCGCGCGTCCTTTCTCTCTGCGAAACAGGTACCGAAGCCGAGGGCCGGACACTCTGGGTCGGCACGTCCGCCGGCCTCGCGCGTTTCAGTCGCGGTCAGTGGTCTGTCGTCACGACCGAGGACGGACTGCCCGACAACGGCATCCGCTGCATCGTCGAGTCTCGCCAAGCCGACGGCGGACTGGAACTGTGGGTCGGCACTTACGGCGGCGTGGCACGCTGGGCAGATGGCGGTTGGACCTCGTGGACGACCAACGACGGCCTTCCATCGAACGGTGTTCTCACGCTCGCCGAGTCGGTTGACGCCGGCGGCAGTCGGACCATCTGGGCAGGCACTTATGCCGGCGCCGCCACCTTTCGGAATGGCGTCTGGTCCGCAATGGACGAACAGTCCGGATTTCCGAAATCCGTCGTACGGAGCCTCCATTTCTCAAAGGCCAAAGGACACCTGACCATCTGGGCCGGAACCGGAAGCGCGGGAGTCGCCTGGCGGCACCTGGACGAACCGGATTCGAAATGGTCCTTTATCTCGGACGCGACAACGCCCGCCCTGCCGAACAACGTCGTCTACCGGATCGTCGAGGATCGCATCGGCCGGCTTTACTTCACGACGAATCGCGGCGTCGCGCGGCTTCGCTTGCGGGCTCCTACGCCGGACGACTCGACATCGATCAATCTGACTTCGTTCACGACGGACGACGGTCTGCCCAACAACGAATGCAACGCCGGAGCCGCGACCGTCGATTCGAATGGCCGCATCTGGACCGGGACCGTGCTCGGAGCCGCCGTATTCGACCCTGGGCGCGAGATCGCCGAGTACGATCCGAGCCCATTGATCATCGAACGCTCGGTCGTGTCGAACTCCGGCGAAGCCATCCTGGACGGAGCCTCGCTTTCGCACGATCGCAACGCGGCAGTATTCGAGTTCGCGCTACTCAACTTCACCCGCGAAAGCGACGTGCAGTACCGCTCTCAGCTCGTCGGGCTCGACGACGTGCCATCGGCGTGGTCCACCGACTTCAAGAGGGAGTACGTGAACCTGCCCGCCGGCTCCTACACCTTCACAGTCTGGGGCCGCGATCATCAGAGCACGATATCGGGCCCGGTCAGCATCTCGTTCTCGATTCGCGCCGCGCCCTGGCGCTCCTGGTGGGCAATCGCGCTCTATGCGCTGGCATTCGGCGGCTTTTCGTTCGGGCTGCTCCAGTGGCGGCTACAAGCGCTGCGGCGGAGAAACGAGCGGCTCGAGGCCCGGATTCGCGAGCGTACGACCGAGATTGCGGAGAAGGCGGCGCTCCTCGAGGCATCCGAGAAGCTCGCGCTGGACGAAAAGCGCAAGGCCGTCGAGGCCAACCGCGCGAAATCGATCTTTCTGGCGAACATGTCTCACGAGCTGCGGACGCCGCTCAACGCAATCCTCGGTTTCATCCAGATAATGGAACGCGGCGCGAACCGGTCGGCCGACGATCGCGAGAATCTTTCGATCATCTCGCGATCGAGCGAGAACCTGCTCGCCCTTATCCTCGACCTGCTCACGGCGTCGAAGATCGAATCCGGCGACGTCCACCTTCAGGAGAGCGCGTTCGACTTTCACCGCCTCCTGGGTGGACTGCACGAGATCTACTCGCTCGACGCCCAGTCGAGAGGAATCGCGTTTCGCTTCGACAAGACGCAGAAGGACGTTCCGAAGTACGTCTGGGGTGACGAGAACAAGCTCCGGCAGATCCTCGTGAAGCTGCTCGGGAACGCCTTCCGGTTCACGCAACGGGGCGAGGTCGTGCTCGACGTCGCCTGGCGCGACGGCCGGGCCTTTTTCGAAGTGCGCGACACGGGACGGGGAATTCGAGAAGAGGATCTGCAACGGGTTCTCGCGCCGTTCGTGCAGAGTCAGTCCGGGGAAGAGCGATTCCACGAGGGAGCCGGTCTGGGGCTGACGATTGCCAGTACCTATACCCAGGCGATGGGCGGTCAGTTGGAGATCGAGAGCAAGGTCGACCGCGGAACGACGGTGCGGTTCGACGTCCGGCTTCCACTCTCGTCGACTGTCGAGCTGGAGCAGGAAACCAGGCGGGTTACGGGACTGGCCCGGGGTTCCTCCGTGCCGAAGATCCTCGTAGTCGACGATACGTGGGAAAACCGGGCGCTGCTTTCGAGGATGCTGTCGTCGATCGGCTGCGACGTCCGTGAGGCCCGCAACGGCGAAGAAGCCATTGCCGAGTGGGAGGGGTGGAAGCCCGCTCTCATCTGGATGGACACTCGAATGCCGGTGCTCGACGGAACGTCGGCAACTCGCGAGATCCGCAGGCGCGAGGGCGCAGTGCGGTCGGTTTGCATCATTGCGACGACGACGAGCGAATTCGACCAGGAGCGCGACGGCGTGCTCGCCGCAGGTTGCGACGACTATCTTGCAAAGCCGTGCTCCGAGACTGCCGTGCTCGAAAAAATTGGCCGCCATCTCGGTATCGAGTTCACGTACGAGGAATCGGTCCCGGATGACGATTCTTTCGCGCCCGAGCCCGTCGTGGACGTGGAACGCCTGTCAGCGGTTGGCGCTCCGGTGCTTCGGGCGTTGCGGCAGGCCGTGATGGAAGGAGACATCGAGGAGGCCACTCGCGCGATCGAGATCGTCCGCGGGGCGGACGAGCGCCTCGCAAACGCATTGCGGGCGATGGTGAGGGCGTACCGCTTCGATGAAATCCAGGAACTCGTCGACAGGGCGCTGGACCTGTAGCCGGAGCGCACTCCTTGCCTGCGGCAGGCCGACCGGAAGTCCTTGGCGCTCGACATCGGATCGGCGAGACTTGGCTCCGGGACGATGACTCACGTGAACCCCCTCAACTGTTACCGCTGTGGACTGAACGCCGAACCGGGCGATGCGCGGTGTTCGCGCTGCAACTTTAAACTCGATTGGGCCGCGATCTCGGATCTCAGATCGCTCGACTACCTTCGAATGCGTGTGGTGCAGTGGCAGCATCTGGGCGTCATCAACGTCGTACTGGCGCAGCGGATGCTCGCCGAGGTCGAACACAATCGAGTCACCCTGGCGAGGATGCTGTCGGGCGTCGCGCCGCCGATGTCTCCATCCGCGGGGCCGCCGCCCGCCGATTCCGTTCCACCGCCTGCCCCCCTGCCGCGGCCGGTCCCCGTCGCCGGGCCGCCGATGCCGAACGCTGCGACGCCCATTCCACCAGCGCAAGTGCCTCCACAGCGCATCCAGCATCCTTCGGCAGGAGAACCGCCTCCCTTCTTCGCCCCAGGAGAACGGCCAGCGCGTGGCCCTTCTCCGACATTCGGCTACCCGACGGCTGGGCCATCGCGGCGTAACCTGGTGGATGCGCTCGTGGATTTCGGCACCGTTCGCCTGATGCTCTACGCCGGAGCGTTACTTCTGGCTGCCGGCATTCTCGTGTGGCTGCGCGACACGCTGCGGGAGCAGCTCCAGAAGCCGATGGTCCAGGCGAGCGTACTTGCGACAATCACCGTGGCAACGCTCGGCGGAGGCGTGGCCCTCATCGCTCGCAGCCGCGACCGCGCCGAACAGCGGATCATCGGCCGCGGCTTCCTGTTGCTCGGTACCCTGCTACTGCCAGTCAATCCCTGGTTCTGGCTGCAGTCGGGGCTGATCGAAAGCCGCGGTAACGCGTGGATCGTCACGTTGGTCACGTTCGCCGTCTCGACGGCCATCGCCTTCGGGCTGGGCGATCGAATCTTCGTGGTCCTGTCTTACGCATTCGCCCTGGCGACGGCCTGGCTGCTGACTTTCAAGCTGACGGGTGGTGCGCCGGCCGGAGTCTACGCACTTTCGATCGCGGTAATTTCTGTCGTCTATCTCCTGGGAGAGTGGCCGGTTTCCAGATTCAGGCCAGGCGACGGGAAATGGACGGGTATTGCGCGGACGATGTTCGGGTGCGGTCACGCCGGCCTGGCCACCGTCGTCGTCCTGCATTCAGTGCTTGCCGCGTTCGTTCCGTACGAGCTGCTTGCCGTGTTTCGCCATTTCACGGGAGTTCCGGACGAGGCGTGGCTATTGTCGGCGATACCTGCCGTCGCGTCCGCCGGGTACTACTGGTCGGCCTGGAGACGGAAAGGCAGTATCTGGACTTTCGTTGGTTCGGCCGCGGTCGCCTGGGCTGTCATCGAGTTTCTTCTGCACGAACAGGTGCGGCCGGGAACGTGGCTCGTTGCTGCGGCGGTCGTGGCCTTCGTGTTTCATTTCGCTGGCAGGTTGCTCCGCTCACGGGACGAATTCGGCCCGGCGCTCGAATCTTGCGGACGAGTGTTCGCCTGGATCGGTTTCCTGTGCATCGTCATCGCGGCGATCGGTTACACGTCGTTCGATCAGCCTGTTCGCGTAGCGACGGCCTGCGGCGCTCTCCTGCTCGCCGTGGTCTTCGCGTTCGACGCAGTCTCGGAGCGGACGCTTTTCCCGGCGACTGCGGCGACTGCGATCGTTTGGCTGGGTGCCGGCTACGTCGCACGCGAACTCGGCGCATCGTGGGCCGTGACGGCAACGGCGCTGGCCGCGACGCTCGTTGCATTGCCGTTCGCGCTGGATCGAATCGGAGACGATCGCGCCGCCAATCGAACGGGAGCGCGGACCGCAACGTCGATCCTCGTGCTCGTGTCAGGAGTCGCCCTGCTTGCGCTCATCGCCGATTCGCCGACGCCGTCGGTCGGACGTCTCATACCGCTGGGCCTGTTCGTCGCCGCGGCGGCAATCGTGCACGGATGGACGACTCGGGCTCCGCTGGTCCGTTATCCGGCGTACGTCTTCGGGATGGCGACGCTGCAACTGGCGGCACTGATGTCCGGCGCCGAGGTGATCCGGTACTTCGACTGGGTCGAAGGCCGATACGCCGTGTTCGTCCTGCTGCCTTACGTCGCCGCGCTTCTGGGCTCGTGGTTCGCACTTGGATCGGCGGTGGACCTCCGCACGGTCGCGCTTCGGCGCGTGGTCCGTGCCGCTACGTCGTTTGCTGTTTTCGTTGCCGCGCTCGCGGCGCTTCCGCTCATTGTGGACAGCGCGCTGTCCGCGGACGCCAGGTACCTGTTCGCTCTCGCGATGGGACTGTTGTCGCTCGCCCCGCTGGCGATCGCGGCACGTCAGCGCGACGGGGCGGTTGCGCACGTGGAAGCAGTTTTCGGCTGGCTGTTCGTCGTGGCAGGGTGGTTCGCGCTGACGGCGGCCGTTGCCCGTGACACGGCGATTTCGGATACGGTCATAGTCGCGCTCTTCCTCGGAACTGGCCCACTCGTGCTTGCCGCGATCGGAAGGTTGACGGCGGACCGGTTGCCGGCAGTCGGCAATGCCGCGCTCGGCGTAGGATGCGTCGCCGCGATTCTCCTCCTTCCCGGAAACCTGATCATGGCCGGCGACGACTTCGGAAATGCCGATGCTTTCAAGCCAGTTGACCGCGCCGCGATGTTCACATTCGGCTTCCTCTCGCTGGCCTTCGCCCTATGGCGATGCTGCGAGCGATGGATTGCCGCCTGGCCCGTCATCTGGTCGATAGTCGCCATCGTTCCGGCGGCGTGCGTCGGGCGGGGCGTAGTGGTGTCCGCGACTACGGAAGGGACTGGAATCGCGATCGCCGGCATCCTGGCCGTAGCCGTCTTCGGATTGCGGGGACTGCTCGCCGCACGCGAGCACGCCCTGGCACTGCCCGCGCTTCCCGTCGCCCACTCCCTGGCCGGTGTCACGCTCCTCTCCGCGCTGGGCGCCGTGATTGGCGCCGGCGTGACGTGGACGACCGTGACCGCATTCGCGCTCGCGACCGCCGGATACGCGGTCGCGGGATTCGCGGCCGAACGCACGCAGGCGTCGGTAACGCTCCACCGCGGACTTTCGATCGTGTTCGCGTACCTCACTTACGCGATGATCGGATTGAGATACTCGCTCGGTCCCTGGGACGACGTTGCCTACTACACCCTTCCGCCGGGCCTGCTGCTGGTGACGATCGGGGCCGTGATGAGCCGTCGCGAGGATTCCGAAGGCGAAGGAGCGCTGATGTGGCTCGGCAGCCTCATCGCTGCAATGCCGATGCTGCTGCACGCGCTCGAGAGCAGGTTCGTGCTCGGTGCGCCATCGGTCGGCTACGACATGGCGACGATAGCGATCGGCCTCGTTCTCGCCATCGTCGGGCGCGCCGTGATGTACCGCGGACCATTCCTCACCGGTGCGGGCGTGTTCGTTTTCGATATCGTGGTCGTAATCCTCGGAGCGATCAGGTGGCAGGACCTGCCCCCGGCCATCTACCTCGCCGCGCTGGGCGCAATGCTGTTCGGAACTGCCTGGGTTCTGCTTTACAAGCGCGAGCAGCTTCGAAGGTTGTCTTCCTGGCTTGGCGACTCGGCGGCGTCGATCCGGGAGTGGAGGTAAGCGGCGGCGCCACGGCCTGGAGTTTTTTCTTCCCTGGCTCATGACCCTTCATGTAGACTGGCAGCGGTTACGGACGGATCCTTGACCGCAAGGAACCGCCCAAAATGCGGGATCACCATTCCCGGGGTTCGAACCTTCTCGACCCCGAGCCCACTTCCACGACTCCGTCATCCGTCCGCCTCGATCGCCTGCGCCTGCTCGACGCGCTCAAATCGGCACGGTTGAACCCTTCGACGGCGACCCTTCGACGGTCCATAAACGACATCCGATCGGGCGTCAGCGCTCCTTCCGGCGCTTTTGGCGCGCGCGGCCTGCGCGAAGCGGCCATTTTCACGCCCGAGTTGCTGGACGAGGAACTCGACCAGATCTGTGGAGCGCAGACGCTCGACAGGGCGCGTTACTACGTCGATCGCCTGATCAAGAGCATCACCGAAGTCCGCACGAGTTCGATAAACGACATCAATCTGAATCGCTGGAAGGAATACGACGACATCCAGACGGATTCGCTCTGGCTCGTCGCCAGCCGTGAGCGCGGCGGCGCCCGTTCCGCCCGTTACTGGGGCAACTTCGTGCCCCAGATTCCCCACCAGATGATGCGGCGCTATACGAAAGCCGGCGACTGGGTGCTCGACGTCTTCGCCGGATCGGGAACGTCGTTGATCGAGGGCCAGCGCCTCGGGCGGAACACGATCGGCATCGAGTTACAGCCCCGTGTCGCCCGGATGGCACGCAAGGCAGTCGCTTCGGAGCCGAATGCGTTCGGGGTCACGTCGCAGGTGATATGCGGCGACAGTGCGACGATCGACTTGAACAAGGCACTGCGGGCTCACGGGCAGTCGTCGGCGCAACTCGTCATCATGCACCCGCCGTACTTCGACATCATCAAGTTCAGCGACGACGAGCGGGATCTGTCGAACGCGCCGTCGGTCGAGGCATTCCTCGACACGATCGGCCGAGTCGTCGACAACGTAACGCCGGTGCTCGATCGCGGCCGATATCTCGCTGTCGTCATTGGCGACAAATATGCGAACGGGGAGTGGGTACCGCTCGGATTCCGCACTATGGAGGCTATCCAGCAACGCGGATTCCTGCTCAAGTCGGTCGTCGTCAAGAACTTCGATCAGACGACGGCGAAACGCCAGCAGAAAGAACTCTGGAAGTACCGTGCGCTCGCGGGTGGGTTCTACGTCTTCAAGCACGAGTACATCTTCGTGTTCAAGAAGACGGGGCGGAACTATTAAATCGCGGCCGACGCCGGCCGCGTGCTCGTCACCCAGGACCGCCGCACCATGCCGACGCACTTTTGCGACTTCCTCACCTCGCGCCACTCGCCGGGCCTCATCGTCGTCACCAGATCGATGCCGATCGGCCGGGCCGCCGAGCGGCTGCACCTGATCTGGGCCGCAAGCGACAGCTGGGGAATTCGTCGACGGGCTGTACTCGCTGCCACGCGAGTAGCAATCCGGGCGCAAGCGGGGCGCGGAGTCGGCGGGCAGCGGTGATCCGGCAAGGGCATTACGTTCGATCGCCCGGGCGTCTGTCGCGCCCCGCGACCCGAACGTAACGCTGCCTTATCCTACGCCCGCTTCGCTGACCGCCCGCGCCCGCTCGCGCCCGCCCGACGCGATCCAGCGGCGCCATCGAAGCGCGGCCCGTTGATCACGGGGGGAGTGAAAGTTCCTTCACTCTCCGTAAACATAACAGGGCACTGCGGTTCCAGCGAAGTATGGCTGTCCCCGTACGATTCTCGGCGTAACCCTCTCAGCTCACAGCACTTCGAGCGAAGGAAGGC
>JAJTWZ010000115.1 GCA_021463145.1 Blastocatellia bacterium
CTTGCTCGTTGCACTCGCCGCGCGCGACCCACGGCTACTATATCGACCGCTCCGCGGTCGCGGATACGTTTGCCAATCGGAAGGCCAGACTCGAGGCATTTCCACGTTGACTGGAAACACCGTTGCGCCGGCGCTTCAGAATGACCCGCGGACCCGAAACGCTGCCCGCTTCGTCCGAGGGGGTGCGCCGCAGGCGCGTGTGGAAGTGTTCTGAAACTGCCGCACCTTCGCCACGTATTCCGAGGCGGCCTGAGCGTTTTGTTGCGCCCCTCTTTCCGGGCACGGTACACTTTTCGGGCGTATTCTCGATCGAAGGAGTTCCTTCACAACCAATGTCCGCAAAGATTCGAATCGTCATCGTCATGCTCTCCGCGGGCGTAGCGTTCTACGCAATTGCCGGTGGGTTTCCCTGGGATCGCGGAGCGTCGGCCAAAGGGAACCAGTGGGCGCAACTTCGAATCTTTGACGAGGTTCTCTATCGAATCTCGAAGGATTACGTCGACGAGCCTGATATGGAGCGAGTTCGTACGGGGGCGCTGCGCGGCCTGGCCGACGGGCTCGATGCTTACAGCGCGTATCTGACGCCGGCTCAAGTCGCGGGATACGTCCCGGTAGAGCACGGCGTGCACGCCGTCGGGGGTATGGCTCTCTCCAAGTACGGCGGCTACGTCTATGTGGTGTCGTGCTGGAAGGGCTCTCCTGCTGAACGGTCCGGGATCGCTACGGGAGACATCGTCGAGTACATCGGCAAGGCCCCGACGCGCGACATGAGCCTTTACGACGCCGAGATGCTCCTCACCGACGTTTCGCACGGACCGCTCGAAGTCAAACTCTTCAGGGCGGGGCAGTCGGTAACCGTTACCTTTACAAACGGTCCCGTGACAGCGCCCCCGGTCGAATCCAGGATTGTCGAACCTGGCGTCGGGCTGGTTGGTGTCACTGCGCTGACCACCGGCAAGGCAGCCGAAGTGAGGACGGCCATCGACCAGCTTGCGGCAAAGGGGATGAAGCGCCTGGTTCTCGACCTGCGCGGCTGTGCGACAGGTACGCTCGAGGAAGGAGCCCTTGTTGCCAACCTTTTCGTCGAATCCGGAGTGCTTGGCCGCAAGATCGGCCGGGGCGGCAGTGAGGCCGCGGCAATCCAGGCGCAATCGGGTCTTGTGAGGTTCCGGGGGCCGCTTACCGTCATCGTCGATCCATCCTCGGCTGGAGCTGCTGAAGCCGTGGCGTCGTCGATCATCGCCGCCAAGCGTGGCGACGTCGTCGGCGAGCGGACGTTCGGCGCCGGTGTCGAACTCGAGCTCTTCAAGCTGAGGGACGGCGGTGCGATGCTGATCACGGTGGCGAAATACGCGCCCGCGACCGGCAAGCCGTTCATCGAGGAAGGAGTCGTTCCTACAGTCGAGGTAAAGCGGGCCGTTCCCGAGATCGTCGTTCCCGAGGACCAGGACGAGGACGAGGACGCGCCCGAGTCACCTGATGAGCGCTCGGCGCCGAAGGCGCCGGCAAAGCCGGCTCCGGCCGAGGACGTTCAGCTCAAGAAGGCGCTAGAGATTCTCAAGGGTGCCCAGGGTGAGGCTGCGCGCGCGGCCTGAAGTGCCGGCGTTCTGAGGTTAGGAGGCATTGCCCCGCAGGTCCACGGACATTGCGGGGCTTTACTTTTGCCCCGCGACGCAACAACCTGAGCCTCCGGGGCCGGCATCCCATCGGTCCGGCGACGCCATCCCGGGTTTCAGATGAACGAATACGAGCGACCAATCTGGTTCAGCTTCCGCGTCCGGCTCATAGTCGTGATGACGGCGCTGCTGCTGGCGACCCTCGGGCTCATTCTTTACCTCAATCAACGTGCCCAGAGCGAAGTGCAGGCTGCGCTGGGCCGGCAGAAAGTCACGGTTAACGAAACGTTTTCGTCACATCTGACCGACGTGACCCAGGCTACGAACTTCGCGCTCATGAGCCTCAATCAGAGCGCCTATATCGACGAGATCCTCGACAAGCCGGAATACGCGAATGCCATTAACCGGGAGCGTATCCGGCGCATTCTGATTGTGCTCGACGGTGGTGAAGTCTACGACAGCACGGAAAAAGAGCTTCGCGGCAAGCGCATCGAGTTGCCCGTCGTTTCCGGCGACCTGCCCTTCGGGCTCGTGATGGCCGGCGATCCGGCCGCATCGCTTCTCGGCAGGCCGGCTTTGCCGGAGGACGCACTCGAAACCTACTGGGTGCGTGTACGAACTCGAGACACCGTGGGGGGCGAGCAACAGTCGCAATGGATAGCGATCGTGGTCTCGAACCGGCAGGTGCTCGCGACCATCGATCGGTCCCAGCGAGAATTGGCCGACGTGGTCGAGAGCACGTCCGGTGTGCGCTGGAAGCTGACCCTGGGCGTCTTCGCCCTGGCCGTCGTGTTGACCATCCTGCTCGTGTGGCGATTCACCTGGCCGATCAGTCAGCTTTCGGAGGCTGCGGAGCGCGTTGCGCGGGGCGACCTGGATTTCACCGTCCACGTGACTCGTCGAGACGAAGTAGGACAACTCGGCCGGACCTTCAACTCGATGATCAACGGTCTGCGGGCGAAGGCGGTTCTGGAGGAACGGCTCAACACGACGGAGCGCGCCGCCGTAATCGGCCGTCTGACGTCGGCAATCGCGCACGAGGTGCGCAACCCGTTGAATTTCATCAATCTGTCGATCGACAGAGTCCGCACGAAGTATTCGCCTGCGGATCCGTCCGCCCGTCAGTCGTTCGACCAGCTGCTCGGCACGATCAAGGAAGAGACGGCGCGCCTGAACCGGCTCGTCTCAGATGTGCTCAATTTTGGCAGGCCGGCGAACCTCAACAAGCGTGCCTTCGATCTGGGAGCCGGGATAGCGAGCGTAGTCGAGCTCGTGCGCGCGCAGGCCGATGCGCAGGGGGTTCGAATCGTCGCCGCGATTCCGGACCAGTGCGTCATGGTCATGGCGGATGCGCAGAAAATGACGTCGTGTTTCTCCAACATCGTGATCAACGCGATTCAGGCAATGCCTGATGGCGGAACCCTGACCGTTAGTGTCGCCACAGACGACCGAAAGGCGGCCGTGCGGGTCTCGGACACCGGCCAGGGCATTCCGGCGGACGCGCTTGACCGTGTTTTTGAGCCCTATTACTCTACGAAGGACACGGGCACCGGCCTCGGTCTAGCCGTTACGAAAAAGATCGTCGAGGAACACGGCGGTCGTATTGGCGTGCAGAGCACGCCGGGTTCCGGCACTACCTTCGAGGTTGAACTCCCGAGCGCGGAAGCGCGGACCCCCGAGCTTGAAGACTCGGCAATTGCGAACCAATGACCGACACCCAGACACCCAGGCGTAACCGAATCCTCGTCGTCGACGACGAGAAAAACCAGCGAGAGCTCTATCAGTTGATCCTGCAGGACGCCGGCTACGACGTAATCCCGGCCGCCAGCGGCCAGCTGGCGCTCGGGCTCTTCGAGCAGTCCGATTTCGACGTCGTGTTGACCGACTACAACATGAACGGGATGGACGGACTTGCGCTGCTCAAGGAGCTCGTGTCGCGAGAGCCGTCGGTCATAGTAGTGATGATCACCGCATTCGGGTCAGTCGACTCGGTGAAGGAAGCGCTGCGATCCGGAGCGTACGACTATCTCGAGAAGCCGGTCGATCAGGAGACGCTCCTTCGCACCGTGAGTGAGGCGCTCGCCGGGCTGCGCCAGCTCGATAGCGACATCATCGGGAACAGCGACGCGATCGAGCGGGTGAAGAGGATGATCCTCAAGGTCGCTGGATCGGCGTCGACCGTGCTTGTGCGCGGCGAGTCCGGAACCGGCAAGGAGAAGGTTGCGCGCGCCGTGCACCAGGCGAGCCCACGCGCGGGAAACGTGTTCCAGGCCGTGAACTGCGCCGCTCTTAACGAGAACCTCCTCGAGAGCGAGTTGTTCGGGCACGAGAAAGGATCGTTTACGGGCGCAACGGCGCAACGGAAGGGCCTCTTCGAGACAGCCTCGGGTGGGACGCTTTTCCTCGACGAGATTGGCGACGTGACTCCTGCCATGCAGGTGAAGCTTCTCCGGGCGTTGCAGGAGCGCGAAGTCACCCGCGTCGGGGGCACGAAACCGGTTCCGGTCGACGTTCGGCTGATCGCTGCGACGAACCGTGACCTCGAAGCGATGGTGAAGGACGGGCGATTCCGCGAGGACCTGTACTACCGGCTCAACGTCATTCCGATCTTGATCCCGCCTCTCAGGGAACGCCGCGACGACATCCTCTCTCTCGTCGACTACTTCGTCGCCAAGCACGCCGCCGTGGAGGGCCGCCGATTTCGCGGTGTTGCCGGTGATGCAAGGAAGCTGCTTCTCGAGTACGGCTGGCCCGGCAACGTGCGTCAGCTGGAGTCGGCAATAGAACGCGCTATCCTCCTTGCCGAGACTGACCGGCTCGAGGCAGAGGACCTTCCGGTTGAAATCCGTCAGGCGAACGAGCCGTCCACCAGTTTTGCGTTCAAGTTGCCGCCCGAAGGCATCAGTTTCGAGGAGCTCGAGCGGTCACTGATCATCCAGGCAATGGAGCAATCGGGCTGGAACATTACGCGGTCGGCGAAGCTGCTCGGGCTTTCGTTCCGAACGCTTCAGTATCGCCTGGAGAAGTTCGGCATCAGGAAGCGGGGCGAGGAATAGCGAGCCGTCTGGCTGGCGGACCCGGCTGCGCGGGCCGCGTCTCGCCTGTAGCGGGGGTGCAAGCGGAGCCGCAACTTACGCCAGCGGGTGACAGCGGAACTCACTCCAGTACCTGGTACAGGAAGCGCCGGAAAGAGTTCTTGCGCGTAGATGCCTCGCTGGCTATACTCCCGGGTTCATCTTGGAGTGCCGAGCGTTTCATACGCTCGGCGGTTTCAAAGGTGGGCTCGGGCCCACCTTTTTTCTCGACCGGAAGTCGCAGATTTATGACGGGAATCGACGAAAAGAAGATCGCGGACGTGATCGAACGGGTTGTGCGCTCGGAGGGCCTCGAACTCGTCGCCTGGGAACTGAAGGGCGACGGGTCGCGGTCTTCGATGCTGCGTATCACGCTGGACAGCGACCAGGGACTGACACACGACCATTGCGTCGCGGTCAATCGCGAGGTCGGCACGATTCTCGACGTCGAAGACCTGATTCCGTTCCATTACACGCTCGAGATAACGTCTCCCGGACTCGGCAAGTCGCTGAGCGGTCAGCCGGCCTTCGACCGGCATCGTGGCGAGATCGTCCGGGTTCGAATGACTGAGCCGACCGAACGCGGTTCGAGCATCAAGGGACGCGTCGAGCGCGTCACGCCGACGCAAGTGGTCATCGTCGATCGCCACGGCGTCGAAGAAACCATCCCCTACACCCAGATTCTCGCGGCCAACACGGTCCACGCCCCCGGGCGCGGTTCCCGAAGGTCCGAGGCCGGAGGTACCGAGTGAATCCGAACACGCCGATCGCGCAGAACATCGAGACCCTTGCGCGAGAGAAAAACATCGACCCGACGATCATCATCAGCGCCATCGAGGACGCCGTGGTGTCGGCGTCGCGCAAGCAGTTCAAGACCGGTGAGGATCTGCAGGCCCGTTACAACATGGATTCGGGCGCTGTTGATCTGTTCGCCGTGAAGCGTGTCGTCGAGGAGGTCGAAAACGACGCCATCGAGATCTCGCTCGCCGAAGTCGCGGAATTGGGGATTGAGGGTGCGGAGAATGGCGACATTCTCGAGTTTCCGCGCTCGACGGAGGAACTCGGCCGAATCGCTGCGCAGACCGCCAAGCAGATCATCTTTCAGAAGGTTCGGGAGGCCGAAAGGAACAACATCTACGACGAGTACATCCAGCGCGTCGGAGATATAGTTCACGGGTACGTGAAGCGTTTCGAAGGAGGCCGCACGATCGTCGACCTCGGAAAGGTGGAAGCGGTCTTGCCGCGAAACCAGCAGTCGCGCGTCGAGAGCTTTACGCAGAGCGAACGCATTCGTGTCGTCATTCACGACGTGCACCGCGACACCAAGGGGCCGCAGGTCGAGGTGTCGCGAACAAGCCCGGAGCTCCTGAAGCGGCTCTTCGAGATGGAAGTGCCCGAGATCTACGACGGGACGGTCATCATCAAGGCGGCGGTTCGCGAACCGGGCGACAGGGCGAAGATCGCGGTCGTCAGCCGCGAGCGCGACGTCGATCCGGTTGGAGCTTGCGTTGGAATGAAGGGATCGCGCGTTCAGGCGATCATCCGGGAGCTCCGCGGCGAGCGCATCGACATCATCGAGTGGAACGAGGATCCGGCCATCTTCGCCGCGAACTCGCTATCGCCTGCAAAGGTCTCGAAGGTCCAGATCCTCGATTTCACGAACAAGGAGCTCGAGGTCATCGTCCCGGAGGAGCAGCTCTCGCTCGCGATCGGCCGAAAGGGCCAGAACGTGAGGCTTGCGGCCAAGCTGATTGGCTGGCACGTCGATATCAGGAGCGAGGAAGAGATGAAGCGGGAGGTCGAGAGCCAGATGGAGGCGCTTTTGTCTGGCGCCAACGTCCCGCTTACGGTGGTCGACTCGATCGACCAGGTGATGTCGGACACGCTCCAGCGTGGCGGCATCCTTACGGTCGAGCAGCTCGCGGAGTCGACAGTCGACGACGTTACCCAGATCATCGACATGAGCTTCGACGATGCGGAGCGGCTGATCGCATCCGCGCGTCGCATTATGGAAGTCAAGCGGCTTCGCGGAATGCAGGCGGCTGCACACGCGGAGCAGGGTGACGCGGACCAGGCGGACGCCGGCGTTGAAGCCGGGGCCGGTGACCAGACCGCTGCGGAAGCTGCGGTCGAGCCCGAAACTGAAGAGGCCGCCGAAGCCGATACGGCGTCGAGCGATGCAGTGCCGGACCCGGATACCGTCGACGAGACGGGCGTCGATTCCGCAATGGACGCCGCCGCCGGCGTCGAACCGTCCACCGAGCCCGAGTCCGAGTCCGAGAGTGCGGCCGATACAGGGGAAACCGTCGACGAGCCGTCGGAGACTGACGAAGCGTAATTGAACCCCGCCTTGGGGCTGAGGAAAACGAAACCACGTTATGGGCTCAAAGAAAGTTCGAGTCTACGATCTGGCCAAAGAGCTCAAGATCGACAACAAGAAGGCCATCGAGGAGTGCCGCCGCGAGGGACTCGACGTCAATGTGCCCTCGAACAGCGTTCCGGATGATGTCGCCGAGCGGATTCGGAACAAGTACTACCCGAAGAAGGCGGCGGCGCCTGCCGGACCGCGTCTCGTAAAGACGGCCAAGGTGACGGCGCCGGTCGACGAAGCCGTAGTCGAGACCGGTCCGGGCAGGGCAGGGGAAGACGTCCCGGAGGCGGGATCAACGGCCGCCACGCCCGCTGCGCCAGCGGCGGAGGCCAGGCCGGCTGGACCGCGAGTCCGTGTTCTCAAGGCGTCGCCCGCTCGTGCCAAGGCACTGGACGAAGAGCCTCCGGAGCCGGAGGTCGATGACGAGCCGCTCGACGATGACATTGCGGCGGCGTTCGTCTCGGCCGAGGAAAGCGAGCTTCCGGAGAGTCCCGAAGCCGATGCGGATGCGTCTCCATCGGTCCGCATCAGACGGATCGTCCCGGCTCGCGGAGCAGTCCAGGAAGAGGAAGCCGCCGTCGCTCAGCCTGCTCCGAAGCCGGCCGGAACGACTGTGCGCGTCCTGACGCGAAAACCGGGCGCCGAGGCTGTCCTCTCGCCTCCAACGCTGCCGAAGCCAATGCCCGTACCGGGTCGGCCAAGCGCGGAAGCGTCCGCAAGCGGCGAGACCGGTCCGGTCAAGCTGCCGGCACACACGACGTACATTCCACCGCGCGACAAGGCGCGGCCGCGAGGCCTGCGTTCGACCGGGCGTGGCGGAAAGAAGGGCTTCCGCGAGGCGCCCGCCCGTACCACGCCGGCGGACGGCCGCCAACCGAGTATGGCCCGGGCCGGAGTCGCGACTGCGCTAAAGCAAAAGCCTACGTTCGACGAGCTGCGTCCGATCAAGCTCGTAGAGGGGACGACGCTGAAAGACTTTGCGGAGAAGCTCGACATCAAGCCCAAGGACGTCGTGACGACGCTCCTCGGCCGAGGTGTCATGGCCACGATCAATCAGACGCTTAACCAGGACGTTGCGAAGGAAGTTGCGACGGAATTCGGCTTCGACGTCACGTTCGTGCCGTTCGAAGAGATGGTCGTCTCGAATCAGGACGTCGCATTCGAATCGGCCGAGACTGGCGGGACCTTGGAGACGCGCGCGCCGGTCGTGACCGTAATGGGCCACGTCGATCACGGAAAGACGAGCCTGCTTGACGCCATTCGTTCCGCGCGCGTCGCAGAGGGCGAGGCCGGCGGCATCACGCAGCACATCAGTGCATTCAAGGTGGATGTCCACGATCCGGACGATCGCTCGAAGATGCGGCGCATCGTCTTCATCGACACTCCGGGCCACGAAGCGTTCACCATGATGCGCGCTCGCGGCGCGAAGGTTACGGACGTCGTCGTGCTCGTCGTAGCCGCTGACGACGGAGTCATGCCGCAGACGGTTGAAGCCATCGATCACGCAAAGGCGGCCGATGTGCCGATCATCGTGGCGATCAACAAGATCGACAAGGCGGATGCGAATCCGGACCGCGTGAAGCAGGAGCTCACCGAGCACGGACTGCTTTGGGACGGATGGGGCGGGGATACCGTCATGGTCGAGATCTCGGCAAAGCAGAATGTGAATATCGAAAATCTGCTCGAGATGATCGTCCTGACCGCCGACCTGCGCGAGCTCAAGGCAGCCGGCGATCGTCTCGGGTCGGGTGTCGTGCTCGACGCCTTCCTCGATCGCGGCCGCGGCGCGGTGGCTACGGTGCTGGTGCAGAACGGCACGCTCAAGGTCGGCGATCCGTTCATCGTCGGCTCGGTTTTCGGAAAAGTCAGGGCGATGTTCGACGACCTTGGACACGCGGTCGACGTCGTGGGACCGTCGACGCCGGTGCAGGTGCTCGGCTCGAGCACGGTTCCGCGCGCCGGCGACCTGTTCCAGGCTGTCGACGACATTGCGAAGGCCCAGCACATCAGCTCGTTCCGCACGACCCAGCAGCGCATCGAGCGCATCGCTTCGGATTCGCGCCGGGGTCTGGACTCGCTCTTCTCGGATATGCAGCAGGGCCAGGTGAAGGAACTGCAGGTCATCCTGAAGGCCGACGTGCAGGGTTCGGTCGAGGCCGTTAAAGACACGCTCAACAAGCTCTCGACGGAAAAGGTCAAGATTCGCGTCGTCCACCAGGGCGTTGGCGCCATCACCGAATCGGACGTGATGCTCGCGTCGGCGGCGAACAAGGACATGAACCGATCGGCCGTCATCATCGGATTCAACGTCCGGCCCGAGACGCGGGCGGAGGACGTGGCCAGAAACGAAGGCGTCGACATTCGACTGCACACCATCATCTACAAGGTGCAGGAGGAGATTCACGCCGCGATGCTCGGTATGCTCGACAAGGCCAAGCGTGAGGTCACGCTCGGTCAAGCCGAGATCCGTAACATCATCAGGGTTCCGAAGGCCGGCAACATCGCCGGCAGCATGGTGCTCGACGGCACGATCAAGCGTGGCGCGGAAGCGAGGCTGTTCCGCGACAGCGTGGTGATCTATACCGGCAGGATCGACTCGCTCCGCCGGTTCAAGGAAGACGTTGGAGAGGTCAAGCAGGGCTTCGAATGCGGAATCCTGCTCGATAGATATCAGGACATCAAGGTGGGCGACGTCATCGAAGCCTACCGCACGGATGAGGTCGCGCAGACGGAGTTGTAAGAACGTCGATGCGGGGCGAACGTCATCATGGAGGCCAGGGACATCGGGGTGACCGCCTCGCGGAGCAGATCCGCGAGGAGGTCAGCCAGATCGTGGGCTACGAACTGCGCGACGAGCGAGTCGGGTTCGCGACGGTGACCGACGTTCGCATGATGCCGGACCTCTCTTCGGCGCGTGTGTACGTGTCGCTACTTGGCGATGCCGCCGAACAGACATCGGGACTTGCAGCACTGAACCGTGCGGCGGGCTACGTGCGCAAGCAGCTTGCTCCGCGCATTAGAACAAAGCGTGTTCCGGCCCTCATTTTTGAGCTCGACGATCTGCTCGAGCGGGGGAGCCGGATCGAGAACCTACTGAAAGAAGACGAGGACAAGCCGGCAGCGCCCTCCGAGCCGCCGGCCAAATAGTATGCTCAGCCAAGTCGTCGAACTCATCGAGTCGAAGCACCGCTTCATGATCACCGCGCACGTCCGGCCGGATGGCGACAGCCTTGGCTCGTCGCTCGCGCTCTACTGGATTCTGGTGGCGCTTGGGAAGGACCCGGTCGTGATCATGCGCGATCGCGTTCCGCACGCTTATCGGTCTCTGCCTGGCGCCGCGAGCGTGCTGACGATGCCGGAAGTGACGGAGATGTACGACGGAGCGTTCGTCATCGAGTGCAGCGACATCGACAGGCCCGGCCTTCTCGGGCTCGAGCGTCAGCACGTGATCAACATCGATCATCACTCGACGACGGCTCTGTTCGGAAACGTCAACTGGATCGACGCTACGGCGTCCGCGGTCGGAGAGATGATCTACAATCTCTGCAAGGCGCTCGGCGTGACTCCGACGAAGGAGATCGCGACTTGCACTTACACGGCCTTGCTGACCGACACGGGTTCCTTCCAGTTCTCGAACACGACGGAGCGAACCTTCAAGATCGCATCGGAGCTGGTGCGTCGCGGCGTCGAGCCGGCATCGGTGTCGCAGGCGCTCTACTATTCGTACCCTTACGGGAAGATCAAGCTGCTCGGCCTGGCGCTTTCGACGCTCGAGCACGACGCATCCGGACAGATTGCCTGGATCCGGGTCACTCGGGAAGCGATGGACCTTGCGGGTGCCGCCGAGGAGGATGCCGACGGCATCGTGAACTACGCGTTGTCGATCGGAGATGTGAAGGCAGTGGCGTTCTTCAAGGAGGTCGAGGACTGCAGTTGGCGCATCAGCCTTCGTTCGAAGAACAGAATCAACGTGGCGAAGGTTGCCGAGCAGTTCGGTGGAGGCGGCCACAAGAACGCGGCCGGGTGTTCGGCGGACGGTGACTACGACGTCGTGTGCGACCGCGTGATCTCGGGGCTCAAGGACGCCGTGCTCGGCGTTGCTGCGGTCTAGGAGCCTGTTGGATTGACAGCAGGCTCAGCCACGGTGGGCGTGACGAAATGAGCAGGGTGGCGGCGTGAGCAGGACGTTTCGCCGATACTGACCAGATCGGTATCTGCCGATGCCGCCCGATCTTCGAGAGTGACTTCCAGAAGGCCATCCTGGGCTGTCGTCTCCGGCGTGGTTGAAGCTATCGACCTATCGGAGATGCTCGACGGGTACGACAAGGCCGATGGGCACGGTTATCTGCCGTCTCACCCGGCGATGACGGTCAAGCCGATCGTCTATGGGTACAGCACGGGAGTGATCTCGACGCGCAATATCGAGCTGGCGACGCAGGTGGACGTTGCGTTTCGGGTTCTATCGGCGAGCCGGTATCCGGACCACGATGCGATCGCCGAGCTTCGCCAGCGGCGCCTTCGGGCGCTTGAGGGACTTTGTGCCTGGGTGCTCGAGTTGTGCAGGAAGGCCGGGCTCGTCAAGTTGGGGCGTGTTGCGACGGACGGGACGAAGGTCCGGGCGAACGCCTCCAGACACAAGGCAACGAGTTACGGCGAATGAAGGAAGTCTTGAGCGGGCAAAGATTGCTTCGTGCCCCCCTCCTTTCCTAGGTTGTTCGTGTCCTGGCGGGCGTAAGTTATAGATACTAAAGATAGATAGTGGCACATTCGGGGTTGCTTCTTTTGGGCCGAGCCGCTAGAATAGTTGCGGTCAAACGACTGACTCTAAACGGCATACGTCCCCGAAGGAGTCCCCCGAATGCGCCAATTGGTCAAAAAACAGATGAAGCTGGAGTCAGCCTGGCTGCCCTTCGACCATTCCAGAGAACTGCAAGCCATCGGCCGCCTTCTCGACGCGAATGCTACGTTGTCGGAGTTGGTCTGGCAAGATCT
>JAJTWZ010000116.1 GCA_021463145.1 Blastocatellia bacterium
GCGACCCACGGCTATTATATCGACCGCTCCGCGGTCGCGAACCATCCTGCCTCTCGACAGGCCAAAGCAGTGAAGCGCCGGCGCGATGGCACCAGTACCCACGGCGCAAGCCGTGGGTATGGCGCCCAAATTCGGTCGAGCCCCGGAGGGGCGAAACACGAGTCCGGACTTCTTTCGCCCCTCCGGGGCTTTAACCACTCTTCATCCGAAACCCACGGCTTACGCCGTGGGCTCTGGTGCTGTCGCCCCTACGGGGCTCCACCGAATTAGGCTGGCGATCCGCCCGCTTACGCCGTGGGTTCGGGCGCTCTCGCGGATTTCCAACCTGACAGAAAACACCGTTGCTCCGGCGCTTGCTGAAGGCAGAACCTCCGGCCCTGGAAGTTAGCAGTACCCCGGCCCTGGAAGGTAGCAGAACCGCCGGCCCTGGAAGGTAGCAGAACCTCCGGCCCTGGAAGTTAGCAGAACCTCCGGCCCTGGAAGTTAGCAGAACCTCCGGCGCTTGAAGAATGCAGAACCTCCGGCCCTGGAAGTTAGCAGAACCTCCGGCCCTGGAAGTTAGCAGAACCGCCGGCGCTTCTATGCGTCAAGATTACGGCGGTTCGAACAGCCACTTCCTGCCGTAGCCAGGACGCAAACGAGCCGCTCTACCCTACCGCCTGCCTCGCGATCTCCTCGCGCACGAGCTTCGAAAGCGGATTCCACGGCTGCAACTGGCTCACCGCGGCTAGCGCCTTCTCGAAGCCCTTGTCGTCGACCATGGCCTGCAGCTCCTCCGCCTGCGGATCGTCCTTCGGCACATAGGTGAACGCAGCCGCGCACCCTCGGATCAGGTTCTTCGGCTCCACACCGTAACGGAAGGCCAGCTTCGCCGGTCCCACCAGCCGGTCGTCCGGCTGCAGCTTCCTTATCGGGTCGCGTCCGACACGCGCGATAGTGTCCCCGAGCGCGGCGTTCGAGAAGCTCGCAAGGATCTCGTTGATGAAGCCAGCGTAATGCAGTGTCTTCCCGTGCTTGTTCTGCAGCGCCTGCTGCGACTCGAGCATCGCGCCGACGACGGCACGGTTGATGGACTCGTCTCCCATTGCCTCGTGGATAAAGGTATAGCCCCGCTGGAATCCGAGGTATGCGCAAACTGCGTGACCGCAGTTGAGCACGTATAACTTCTCCTCGATGCAGGCCGGAAAATTGTCGATTCCCTTGAACGGCGGCAGCAGCTCGTAGTCGCCCCGCATCTGCGACGTGTCGACGAGCACGTCGCCGGTAGCGTCCGCCGTGATAACGATGCGGCCCTCCTCGTTGCGCTCCAGTCCCGAAACGATTCGATCCGAAATCGCCGAGTTGAACCCGATCCAGTCCTGTACCTGACGCGCGTGGGAGGATGGAATGCTCGTGAAAATGAGACGCTCGAGCTGGGAGCCCGCGTTCTTCAGATTCTCGCAACAGAAAATATCGAGCGGGCGCTCGACGCCAACCGTGATCCGGTGGATCAACGCGTCGGCGATCGGCGCAACAACGCCAGGCAGATTGTCGGGCCGGACGGACGTGTAGACGATGTCAGCTTCGGCAAACGCGGTGTTGAACTCCTCGCTGCCGATGACGACAGCGTGAACGCCTCGAACCTCGAGCCTCGCCTCGATGGAGCCCTTCGTCACGACGTCGTAGCCAAGGCGCGTGATCGAATCGGCGTCCTCCTGGCGACGCGACGCCAGCACGACTTCGTGGCCCTGCATCGCGAAGGCCATGCCAAGAGCGCCGCATCCGACCCGTCCCGCTCCGATGATGATGACCCGCATGGTGCCTATCGCGCGCGTGCCGGGGGGCTAACGCAGCAGCGCCTCCATTTTCGCCAGCAGCTCTTCGAAGACCATTGTACGCTTCGAGAGGTAGTCGTCCGCGCCAGACTGTAACGCCTCGATCTTGTCTTCGACGCCGGCCCGTCCGCCGAGCAGCACGACCGGCGTGTCGAGGTTCAGCTTTCTGATCTCGCGACAGATGTCGAACCCCGACCTGTATTCGAGCAGCGCGTCCAGAACGAGGCACGCGTATTTCTTGCCTTCCCTGGCGCGATCGAGGGCGGCCCGGCCGTCCTGTACCCAGTCGACGACGTAATTCTCGACCTCGAGCCCGCGAGTCAGCACCTGCGTCACCGGGTCCGATGCGAGCGCTACGAGGATTCTCTGCGGTCCGGACCTTTCGCCGTCTATCTCGCGAGATCCTGACGAAAGCCGCGCCGTCGAGAAGCGCGCCCCCAGCGTCAGTCCGCCCTGGTCGAAGACTTGCGTCATCTCGGACCGGACGTTCGCGAACGATTCCGTCAACAACGCCTTCTCGACACTCGCGAGGTCGATGCCGGCCCCAAGCCTCGCGAAACCGGCTCGCGCTGCCTCGAGGTGGCCCCGCGCCGACCCGAGCCTTCCCATCTGCAGTCGAAGCTGCCCGATCCAGGCATGGCTGAGTGCTACCCTGTACGGATCTCCAATCGTCTCGGAAATCGACAGGCTCTGTGTGAAAAAACGGTTCGCGTCCGCGAATGCGCCCTGAGCCATCGTCAACCTGCCGCGAGTAAAGAATGCCCGCCCCATCAGCACGAGAGCCGGGTCGAGCGGCGTGATCGATTCGGCCTCCTCGAGCCGCCCACGCGCCACGTCGAGCTGACCGAGGTCGACGAAGAGCGTCGCAAGATCGAGCCCCATGAGCACCTGTTCTTCCACCGAGCCTCTAACCCGGCCCGCCGCCAGTCCTTTCTCGAGCTCGATGGCGGCCTGCGCCAACTCACCGCGCTGGCTGAGGATGCGGCCGTAGATCCGTTGCGTCCGCGCGTACACGGTATGGCCGTGTCCGGCAAGCGCGGATCGGATCGCGTCCCAGGCGGCATCGACGTTGCCCTGCGCGAGCCGGATCTCGGCGAGATCGGTCAGCGAAACGGCCTCCTGTTTCGGAATCTTCTGGTTTCGGGCGGTGCGCAGACGGCGCTCGATGAGTTGCTCCGCCTCGGCCCACGAGCCCAGGCGCGTCAGCGTCCGCGAAAGCTGGCTGTAGGCCTTGAGCAGAAGGCGCGTGTTGCCGACCTCCTCTATCGTCTTGATGGCGTCCTGGTACGCCGGAACGGCTTCGGCAAGACGGCCCTCCGCGTAGAGCATGAATGCCTGCTGGATCTTCACGCTCGCGTCGAGGCGCTCGTCGTTGCTGCCTTCGGCAAAGCGCGCGGCGCGCTGCCAGTTGTAGCGCGCTCCGTCGATGTCGATCTCCTTCCAGTCGATCTTGCCGAGCAGGAGGTGAACGCTCGCCCGAATCCGCGCGTTGTCGGACCTGCGCGCGACCAGCATGGCGCGTTGCAGGTGGTCACGCGCCGCCAGCAGATCTCCGTTACCGATTTTCGCCTCGCCAAGTCCGATCTGCGCCATCGCGACGCCCTGGGGATCGCCCACCTGTGTGGCCAGATCGAACGCGCGCTGCAGATCGGAGCTCGCTGGCCCGTACTGTTTGCCCTCGAGTCGCGCAGTGCCGGTCCAGAGCAGCACCGTCGCGCGCACGGAACCGGGAAGCGTCGCGAGCAGGCTGTCGTCCGAGTATTTCGCCAGCACGTTAAGAGCGTGGTTGTGATCGCCCTTCCGCAGGTACGTCTCGGCAAGGACACACCGAAGAGTGGCTTCTTCGGCCGGATCGACCTTCTCGCTCGTAAGTTTCCCGACGAGCGAATCGACGAGGTTCTCGGTCGTGCCCTGACGCGTGTCCCGAGACAGAGTCGCCGGGAGCGACTCCTCGTACCAGTGGAAGGTGAGCTCGGGTCCGCCCTTTCCGAACCGGACGATGTCGCCGTCGACCAGGATTCGCTCCGAGACCCTCGTGTCGTTGATGTACGAACCGTTCGTCGAGCCGTGGTCGCGAAGCAGAAAATCGTTCCCGAGGCGGACGATCTCGGCGTGGTTGCGCGAAACGACGATGTCCTGGAGGCACAGAGAACTCTCGTCGCCGCGCCCGATCGTGAACTTCGGGGAATCGAGCGTGACGATCCTCTGGGAGCCGTTCAGCAGAAAGTGCAGTTCGCCGCGTACGCGCATTTGAACAAAGGGGTGAAATTCGGGTCGAGTATAGCACCGCGACGAGGGCCAACTACAGATTCGGGAGATGTCGCAGCAGGAAGCTGGTCCGTCTGTTCCGCGAAAGCCGTGAAAATCCGCGGTTGCGGCTCTCCCCTCCCGCAAATGCAAGCGTGCATTCCGGTTCCGTGTATAATCCCCCGGATTCAAATCTCGCCACGAGGCCGAACCCGCCATGTCAGGTCCCCTGAACTTCGGCGTCCTCGTCGAACGACGCTATCTTTCACAATCTCAGCCGGCGGGCCTTCTGGAAGCGCTCGGCGCGCGTGGTCATAGTGTGCGCACACTCGATCCCGAATCGCTCGCGCTCCGAATGGACGACGACACCTGGCTCGACGGCATCGACCTGCTTGTGGCGCGCGGCCGAAGCTGGGGACTGCTCGCGCTTCTTGAATGGGCGGATTCTCGCGGCGTGCCCACCATCAACCGCCGCTCCGCCATCTCCGCAGTTCACAACAAGGCCGACATGAGCATTGCGCTGGCCAAGGACCGCCTTCCGACGCCCGACACCTGGTTCGGCACGCCGGTCCGTCTGTCCGACACGATTCCGGATTCGGCCTACCCTCTCATCATCAAGCTGATCTTCGGGGACAACTGCCGCGGCCTTGAAGTCGTCGGCTCGGCCGATGCGCTTCGCGCCCTGGACTGGTCCGATTCTGTCGCTCTTGCGCAGCGCTACCACACTACCGACGGTTACGACCTGAAGCTGTACGGCATCGGCGACGATGTATGGGCGGTTCGCAAGCCGTCGCCGTTCAACAAGCGCTCGGAGGACGATCCGGATGCAAGGCGCTCCGGGCTTGCCGAGACGACGCCGGAACTCGTCGAACTCGGGCGGCGCTGCGGACGGCTGTTCGGTCTCGACCTTTTCGGCGTGGACTGCATCGAGACCGACCACGGTGTGTTCGTCATCGAGGTAAACGACTATCCGAACTTCACGTCCGTTCCGGACGCGGACGCGCGGCTCGCTGACTTCTGCGAGCGGCGCGCAAGGGAGTCGTCACGATGAGACTCGGCCTGATCACCGTCCAGAAGGAAAAACCGAGTCCGGTTGTCGGCGAGATGGTCGCCCGGCTCGGCGAGCACGGCGCAACTGTCGACATGCTCTACCCCGAGGATCGCGCCCGCGACGTCGCCGAGGTCCGCCCCGAATACGACCTTTACATTCTCAAGTCGAGCACGCGCCTCGCCATGGTCTATGCCGGCCTGCTGCATCAGGCCGGGGCGCGAATCGTCAATCCGGTCCCCGCCGTGACGCTGATGAAGGACAAGTACTCGGCGACGGCCGCTCTGCTGCCAGCCGGTGTGCCACTGCCGCGCACCTGGATGGCGGAGTCGCCGGCGCAACTCGCGGGTGCGCTCGCCACCGGTCCGATAGTCGTGAAGCCCTATTTCGGCTCGCAGGGCCGCGGTGTCCACATCGTGCATACTCGGGCAGAGCTCGACGCGATCCCGGACGATTTCGGCATCACGTTCGCGCAGACCTACTACGAATCGGATGGCCGGGATCACAAGATCTACCGCATCGGCGACGAGCTGTTCGGAGTGCGCCGGGTCTGGCCGGCCAGGACATACGAAGACAAGCTCGGCGAGCCGTTCGAAGTGACCGGCGAAATGCGCGACGTGACTTTGCGGTGCGGCGACGCGTTCGGCGTGGACCTCTACGGCCTCGACATCATCATGAACGATGGAAGGCCCTGGGTCGTCGACATCAATACCTTCCCTGGATTCAAGGGCGTTCCCGACGCCGGCCGCCGGCTCGGGGACTATATCGCTGGCCTCGCCGGCGCCAAGTGACGCCGGCACACGCTTTGGCCTTCCGTAACAATCGCATTGAACACCGAATCGAGGTGACGACATGAAACTGCACTTCATGGTGGTCCGGCGGGTTCCACCCGTTCCAAGCCCCATACTCGTCGAAACGTACGACCTGCTGGAAAAGCGCGGATACGAGGTCGATTCGTCCATTGCGGAAGAGATCCTCCAGCAATGCGACACCATCGAGAACGACGGCGGGCTCTACATCCTGAAGTCGCACACCGAACTGACGCTCTCGCTTGGCGGCGCGCTCTTCACTCAGGGAGCGAACCTGCTGAATCCTTACCGGAGCTGCGCGCTCATTCAGAACAAGATCATCGTCTCGCGATTGCTCTCGGAAGCGGGAGTCCCGGCGCCCCGCTCCTGGGTGACGAACGATTTCAGCCTGCTCGAGGAGCTTGCGCACTCGATGAAGCTCATCGTCAAGCCCTACATGGGACACCGCGGAGCGGGAATCACGTTCGTGAATTCCGTCGACGACCTCAAGACTATCCCCGAACCGGTTGTGCCCATGATCATTCAGGAGATGATCCCGGGCGACGGGCTCGACACGAAGGTTTACTGCGTCCGGGATCAGGTGTTCGCCGTTCGCAAGACCTTCTCGGAGTCGAGCTTCACGCAGGTCGGCCGCCCCGTCGACGTGACCGACGAGGTCCGCCGCATCGCCAACAAGGTGGGCGAGGTCTGCGGCCTCGCGCTGTTCGGACTCGACATCATCGAGAGCCCGGACGGTCCGGTCGTCGTCGACGTGAACTACTTCCCGGGTTACAAGGGCGTGCCCGACATCGCACCGCTAATCGCGGACTGCATCGACGACTACGCACAGGGCAAGTTCACGATAACCCCGCCGGGACCCGATTTCAGCGCCCGGAATGCTGTTGGCTGAAAGGGCGTATAGCGACTTCCTGTCGCTTCGTTCTTTACCCTCCCTCCGTACGGGCCCGGGCACCGTCTGCTTGCGCCACAGGCCACAAAGGGTGAAAAGGTCATGCGAATCTGCTTTCTGATGGAACCGCCGCGCAGCCCGTCGTCGGTGTCGCACGACATCGTGAGCGAATTGAAAGCGTCCGGGGCTGAGCTCGACATCGTTACCGAACGTTCCGGGATGATCGACCTCGAGAACTTCAAGTTCGACTACGACGCCTACCTCTTCAAATCGCACTCGCCGCTCGCCGAATCGCTCGCTGCGGCGGCGCATTTCCGCGGCGGAACGCTTCTGAACGAATACCCCGCTACGATGAAGGTGCGCGACAAGGTGCTGACGAGCCTGATGCTTCTCCAGGCGGGCATCCCGACGCCGCGAACGTTCGTTACCGATTCGATCGAGACGTTGCGCGCCGTCGTCCAGACGCGGCCGATCATCGTGAAGCCGTGGCGGGGGCGCCGGGGTATGGGCATCGAGGTCTGCATGAACGAGGCCGAATTCGACGACCTGATCGCGAGGCGGGCCGGTGATGCGGCCGACGTGGAGGACGAAGGCGGCGAAGACGGCGCGGCGCTGGGCGAACGTCTCGTACTCGCGCAGGAGTTCGAAGAGCACGAGCCTGTCGACTACAAGGCCTACGCTATCGGGGACTACGTTTACGCGATCAAGAGGATCTTCCCTGCGGTCACCAAGGACGAGAAGAAGGGGACCCCGGTTGGCGACAACGAGGAACTCGAGAGCCTGGTGCGCCGGTGCGGAGAGGTGTTCGGTCTTACGCTTTACGGCGTGGACCTGGTGAAGACTCCAACGGGTTTCTCGGTGATCGAAGTCAATTGCTTCCCGGGCTTCAAGGGCGTGCCTGAAGCTGGATCGCGCGTGTCGAAGCACATCCTCGAGCGCGCTGGATAACGAACCGGCCGTCGTGGCCCAGCATTCCGAGCACCCAGAGGTCGAGCCGAGTGAAACGTTGTCCCGTCTGTAGCGCCGAGTACCCGGACTCACAGAAGTTCTGTGTCACGGATGGCACTCCGCTCCCGATGCCGCGTCCGGAGCCGGGCCAGCCCGTGGCAATGCTCCGGGTCATCCTGCCCGACCGCGACATCATGCAGGTGCCGCTTTCGGACGCCGAGTTGGAGATCGGCAAGTCGGCGGACAACGGTCTGGCGATCCCGGATCCGACCGTGAGCCGCAAGCACGCGATCATCCGTCGCGAAGGCGAAGGGTATGCGGTCTACGACGCCGGCAGCCGGAACGGAGTATTTGTCAATGGAACGAAGCTCGGCCCGGCAGGGCATCCGCTGAAGACCGGCGACGTCATCCAGTTGGGCAAGGTTCGGATCACGTTCGGCTACCAGGCCACGGCGGCCAGACCGGCTCCCGAGGCCGAGCCCCAGTCTCCGCCTGCGATCGAGAGCATCGACGTAACTATGCCGGGTGGCAAGCGGGTCCAGGTGCCGGTCACCGGGGCCGAGATCGGAATCGGGCGCGCCGACGACAACGAGATCGTTCTCGACGATCCGACCGTCAGCCGCAAGCACGCGGTCCTGCGACGATCGGACGATGTATGGCGGATCTTTAACATCGGCCGCAACGCGATATTCGTAAATGGACGGCAGGTTGGCGAACAGGGGGCGGACATCGGCCCTGGCGACACGGTTTCGGTCGGCAACTGCAGCCTGGAGTTCGTCGTCGGGTCGCAGTCGTCGTTGCGCACGGTCAGCGGCTTCGCGGTTCCGCCGGTTTCGCGTGACGACTCGACCGTCGCGGCTCCGCCCGACGCGACCGACCGCATCTCGCGCCCACCTGAGCCGGCCCAACCCGACTCGACGTACAGACTGCCGCCCACGACGTCGTCGCCACAGCCACCTTCCTCGGACAGGACCGACCGGATTTCTCCTCCCGCACCACCTCCACCGCCGCCGGCCCCGCCGCCTCCGTCGGCGTCCGGTTATCGCGTCCGGAAGACCGGCGAGTTGATCCCGGTCGCACCGCCGCGTCCGGACGCACCGGCTGCCTCGAACGCCCCGATCGTCCTCGATGGCCGTTACGAGATCGAGGGCAAGATCGCGGAAGCCTCGACTGGCACGGTATATCGGGCGAAGCGGGTGCTGCTCGGCGACAAGGTCGCCGTCAAGGTGCTGCGGCCCGAACTCGTGCGCGACCGGATGTCGGTCGAGAGGTTCAAGCGGCAGGCGCAGGTCGCGGCTCGAATCCGCCACCCGAACTCGGTCCAGGTATTCGACTTCGGCACTACGCCGGAAGGCGCTGTATACCTCGTCGAGGAACTGCTCAGCGGGCAGACGCTTCGCGATCTGATTCGGCGAGAGCGCGGCCTGTCCGTCGTCCGCATAGTCGGGCTCCTGAACCAGATCTGCGGTGCGGTGCACACGGCGCACGTCAACGGCATCGTCTTGCGCGACGTCAAGCCCGACTCGATTTACGTGGAGCCTGGCGCGGACGGCAAGGAGATCATCAAGGTCGGTGGATACGGTCTCGCGAAACTGACGGGAGCGGCCGCCGAAGGAAACGTCACGATGGCGGCGACGGCGCGACTGTTCGGTTCGCCGGAGTACATGTCGCCGGAACAGATCCTCGACCGGCAACTCGATTCGCGATCGGACGTCTACTCGCTCGGCTGCATCCTCTACGAACTGCTTGCGGGTTCTCCGCCGTTTCTCGCTCCGACGCCGGCGCAAGTCGCCGAGCAGCAACTGTACGGAACGCCTCCGGATCTGTCCGAAACCTTCCGCCCCGACATCGACGAGGGAATCGAAGCCGTCGTCAACAGGGCGCTGAAGAAGGACCCGAATTACCGCCAGCAGACAGCCCTGCAGCTCGCCGCCGAATTCGAAGCCGTTGCGGGAGGACCGGGATCCTTCGCAAGGAACATTCTCAACAAGACGGGCCTGCTCAAATTCCCGGTGCCCGCCGTCGCGTATGCGCCGGCCGCCGTGCCCGCGGGCGAGGCCGTGCTGCCGTCGGTCGTGGCGGAAGAGAAGTCTACCGGGCGGGGGGCGTTCAACCCGATCGTCCTTGCGCTGATGGCCGAGTCGTTCATCTCGAAGGTCTCGTCCGGAATGGTGAAGACGACGGTTCCACTCTTCGCCCTGCTGATCTTCGGCTTCGACATCGCGTCGATCATGGGGTTGACCCTTCTCCAGAACATCGTTCCGCTGCTGTTGCGCCCGATATTCGGCACCGCGGCGGACAAGTACGGCAAGAAGAAGGTATTCATGCTGGCGCTCGGCTTCCGCACGTTCGTAAGCGTGCTGTACGCCATCGCCTTGAACCCGATCATGTTCGCCGGCGTGAGCGTGGTGCGCGGACTCGCGGACTCTGCCAAGGGCCCGTCGACTTCGGCGCTGATCGCCGACTCGACTGACGAGAAGCACATCGCGCAGGCCTATTCCTGGTACCAGACGATAAAGTCGGTGGCCGGAGGCGTGGGCGAATCCGTCGCCGCGTTCGTGCTCACGGGGCTGGTCCTCTATTTTGCCGGCGCGACGAACGTGACGCTGAACGTTGCGGTCCTCGAAGAGACGAACAAGAAGGGACAGCAGATCGAACAGATTCTGGCTTCGCCGGAAGAGGTCTCGGCCGAGCAGACATTGCCGGGAACCGAGTCGCATCCGGAACCGTTCCGCGTCAGCCGCGTCGAACAGCGCACGGTGTCGCTCAGGGAAGTTCCGATCGACGATCTCACGAAGGCGGTGGAAGCCGGCGCGCTCAGGCGCGCTCTGGTGACGATCCTGCTGACTTCGACGTTCCTTTCGCTGGTCTCTTTCCTCCTTGTCTGGATCGTCATCAAGGAAGAGCCGAAGAAGGAGAAGAAGCAGAAGAAGCAGATCACCGGCGTTGCCAACGCCGTGGCCGAGAAGGGCCCTCCGGTGCTGGCGTTCACGTTTCTTGGAATGGCGCTCACGGCGCCGGCTTACATGGTCACTGGCGAGTTCTTCACGATCCTGGCCGTGAAGCTCGAGGTAACGCCGGCCGCGCTTGGGTGGATCAAGATCATCGCCGAGACGATGGTGCCGCTGTTCGTCGGTCCGTTCTTCGGTTGGCTGGCCGACCGGATCGGAGCTTCGAAAGTCATCGCGTTGCGCTCGGTCGCGAACATCGCGACTTCGGCGCTGTTCTACATCACGCCGTGGTTCGCTGGAACTGCGCTGCTTGGCTTGATGATGGGCATCGCCCGCGGCGTCGACGAGATCGGAAAGGCCGCTTTCAAGCCCACGTGGGGAGCGATCGCCGCCAAGGTTTCGAGCTTCAACCTGGCGAACCGGAGCAAGACGATGGGCACGCTGGAAGCTGGCGTGGACGCGTCGGATCTGATCTTCCCGCAGCTCGCCGGATTGCTGCTTCAGTTCCTGTCGCTCGGATGGTTGATGGCAGTCAGGACGTTCCTCGCCATCATCGCGGAGTTCTACTCGTTGATCCTGACCAAGAAATACAAGATCTGACGGGACCCGTGGGCTTGGCGGATCGGGCGGCTCGACAGCAACCGTACGCGCCGCTCCCGTCGGAGCCGCTGACGGTCCAGAGGAGTCGTACCCGCCGGGATGCAGTTGGCGCGGACGGGACCGACGCGCACGGCCGGGTCGTCGCCAGCGCTCCGGGTACGACCGGCGTGGGGTGGCTGGTGCGATGGACGGTTGTGAGTCGCACGGCCGGGTCGTCGCCAGCGCTCCCGGTACGACCGGCGTGGGGTGGCCGGTGCGATGGACGCTTGTGGGTCGCAGGGCCGGCCCGCCGCTGGCGCTCCGGGTACGACCGGCGTGGGGTGGCTGGTGCGATGGACGGCTGTGAGTCGCACGGCCGGCCCGCCGCTGGCGCTCCGGGTACGACTCTCAAGAAGCTCCCCCGTAAGTCGTTGATTCCAGATTCGACGGACTCCAAGTTTCATCCTGCCCTGTCAGTGTGAAGCAATGAGATGAACTCCGCTGTCGCAGCTGATCCCCGCGATGCGTGGACCGCAAATGACGTGCGCCAAGCCGGAATCAGCGCGCTCCGCGGTCGCAGAGGATGGCCGTGACGCGTTGACCGCGAAGCGGTCACAGACGATAGCCGGGGGTCACGGCGGTGAGCGAAGC
>JAJTWZ010000117.1 GCA_021463145.1 Blastocatellia bacterium
GGCCTCTCCGACTCCCGGCCGGGTCGCCGCCTGATGCGACGTCGCGAGTCGCAACCCCGCACCCGATCGGGTCTCCCGCGTTGCGTGCAAGAGCCTTGCACACGTGCCACTCCCATTACCCCGGCGATCGCGAAGGATGCATTTGTCGGTTGCTTCTCCTTCGCACGGCGGCCTTCCCCGTTAATCAAGCGGGTCGGCATTCGCATCATCACTTTCGAGGCTTGCTCGGGATTCACTAGCGTTACGGCCCGTATGCTTGCAGACCCACCCTGAGTGGGCCGATGTCCCCGAGGCTTCGGAGCGCGCGGTTGCCCGCATCGACCGCTCGGGTAGCTACCAAACCGAACCGACAATTGTTTGGGTGGAACTTTCATCCACTGGTTCTTGCCGCCTTTGCGCGGCGCACTGAATAATCCGGGCTAGAGACCGTGTCCGCGATCTCTCACTTTCTTCAGTCGTAGGTCGAGAGTATCGACGATAGCCCTGAAGAGGGGCTCGAGTGGCGGCGTGTCTTTCGTGACGGTGAGCCACACCTTGGTGCGGTCAATTCGGTGATAGCGATGAACGAGAATGTTCCGCATCCCCTTCATCTGACGCCACGGGACGTCCGCGAACTCATCCCGCGTCCGCTCCGACACGTTACCGGTAGCCTCGCCGATTACCGTGAGCAGGTGATAGACCGCGAACTGGTACACGGGGCTTGCTTCGAACTTCTCTCTCGACAGTTCGGAAGCGAGCGTGGCGAGGTCCTCCATTGCACGCAAGACATCGCGGCAATACGCCGTATCCCTCTGACATTCAGGGAGCGACATAGACAGGGACAGCCGAACGCAGGATTGCCTCGAGTACGATAGGATCCCCGCCCTCGACCAAGCCACTCTCGTCGCCAAGATCGACTTCACGACCAAGCAACTCCGAGAGTTCGGCGGCGACGGTCACGAAATCGAACAGCGACACATCAGCACCCTCAGCGAACCGGACGAGCACGTCAACGTCGCTCGATTCGTCGAAGTCTTCACGCAGGACCGAACCAAAGACGGAGAGCTTCGTGATATGGCGCGTCCTGCAGTAGGAGGCGAGCCGCTCGGCATCGATGGGGATCTTGACCACTCACAAAGATTACACCAACTGCACTGATTCTTTTACTCTGAACGACAGACGCCGTACGCTCGCTCGCTCTTCTCGGGCGAGAGCCGTTCGCCGGGCTCGAACTCTCTCATGAAGTCCTCGACCGACCAGATCCATGCCTCTTCGATGGCAGAGTCCTATGCGTAGAGAATCCAGACGAGGCGATCCCACTCGAAGTTCCTTACGCGTGGCGTGAGCGTAACACGGCTTCCGGGCTTACCGCTCGGGCGGTTCGCCTTCACCTAGTAGCGCAGCCCGTCGAACTCGAAATCATGGCCGCTCGAGACGGCCGTGCGGCCACTCATGAATCGGCAATACTCCTCGCACGGGCAGCCGGCAAGTTGAGCAACATCGACCTCGGAAGTTGCCGAGGTCACGCGCGGGCCTACGCCGAGCTCCGCCTCCCAGGCGAGCGTGCTTGCCGATTCCGTCTGACTGGCGACAATTAGGATTCCCCGGCGGTATTTCGAGACGAACAACGGGACCTGGCGACCGGGTGTGGCCGTCTGGGATGTGTATACAGCGGCGAGCCGGGTGCCTCGCACGTCCAGCATTTCGGCAGCCAGTCCGGCCTCGCAGACCGATCAGGCGTACCGCGCGCTCGATCGCGGGATGCAGCTTTCGGCAAGAGCGGCCGCGCTTGCGGTAATCGAAGCCGACCGCCATTCGACGGCTTCGCTGTTCGTGACGAGGGTGCTGCTCGAGCACCGGTGATCGCAGGCGCTGTCCGGTTCGCGAGTCGCGCACGGAAGCAGGCCTTGGGCTACCAGTTCCACCAGCCCCACCGGCCCGTAGGCGTTCACGGGAGGAGCAGAACCGGTCTGCTCTGGTTGCGCAACGCCGAGCCGCATCCGACGCGCAGCTTCACCGACAGCGCTAAGGACGCGGTGCCAGCGAATAGCTCGTGCTGCGCCCGCCAGCGTCGTCTTTGACGAGGATGCCGCGTTGAACCAGATCGCTGATGTCCCGGAGCGCCGTATCGGATGATGTCTTGGCAATCGTCGCCCATTTGGCGTTAGTGAGCTTGCCCTCAAAGCCGTCAAGCAGCCGGTTAATGACCTTGCGCTGGCGTTCGTTTAGTGCCTGTCCGGCGATGGACTCCCAGAACCGTGCCTTGTACAGGACGCTGGCAAGGACAGTGTCGGCTCCATCAAACGCACGGCCGAGACAACCGATGAACCACAAGAGCCAGGGGGTGATGTCAAGGCCACCTTTCTGGCTGGATTCCAGCGTGTCGTAGTAGGTCTTGCGCTCGGTGCGGATCTGCGCAGACATGCTGTAGAAGCGCTGCGCGGTGCCTTCCGCGCGCGCCAGAGCAAGATCGGCAATGGCGCGGGCAATACGGCCATTGCCGTCGTCAAACGGATGGATGGTGACGAACCAAAGATGGGCGATCGCTGCCTTGAGGACGGGATCGGGCGCGGCGGTCTCGAACCAGTCGAGAAAGCGGGTCATTTCATCGTCAAGCCGATCGGCCTCCGGCGCTTCATAGTGGATGCGCTCCCGGCCGATCGGCCCTGAAACAACCTGCATCGGGCCACCTTCGGCGGTGCGCCACGCGCCGACCGTGATCTTGCTAATGCCACTGCGCCCGGCCGGAAACATGGCGGCGTGCCAGCCGAACAGCCGTTCGGCTGTAAGCGGCTGGGAATAGTTCCGGGAGGCATCGATCATCATTTCGACAACGCCTTCGACATCGCGATCGGCATCGACGAACCCCCCTATGTCCATGCCGAGATGGCGCGCAACCGAGGACCGCACCTGCTCCTTATCGAGCGCTTCGCCCTCGATCTCGCTCGACTTGACAACTTCCTCGGTCAGGGTTTGCAAAACGGCTTCCTGACGCAGCCGAAAGCCGATAGCCTCCATGTGACCGATGAGTCGTCCTTGTTTGTGGCGCACTTCAGCAAGCGGCTTGGTGAGTATCTCGTCGCTCCATCGCAGGTTCGGCCAATCGCCTCTTTCATGGATATATGCCATAATCACCGCACCTTCTGCGGCGATTATAGCTCTCTTTCGCCGCACGCAAGGACAACTGCTCGTAATTATCCTTATCAGACGCGTACGTGCCGAAATCATTCGGTCAAATCGAGTGCGGCCCTCAGTCCATTGCCCACTTCTTCGAGCACGGTGTCAGGCAATACTCCAATCCGTGTCGTCAGTTTCGAGCGATCGAGCGTTGTGACCTGATGGCAAAGTGCGAGACCGGGTCTCCGCAGTCCTGCGACACCCTTCGCAATATCTACCACCGTAGGCCCTCGCCTGGCCTGCGCAGCAGACGTCGACATCGGAATGACGATGACCGACCGCCACGTAGGCGTCTGATTGAATCCATCGTGCGAAACAACGATGACTGGACGCCGACCTTGTTGCTCGGAACCTGATCGCGGGGCAAGCTCGGCCCAATAGACGTCGCCGCGCTTCACGCCGACTCCTCGTCGCTCATCAATCGGGCGACCGCTGCGCTCTCGAGGCCTTCGTCGAGATCATCTGTCGTGCCAGCGGCTTGCGCTGCGTAGGATTCGATCGCACGACGCAGATGACTGCGCCGTTTCTGCCGGAGCCACTCCTCAAGCGCCTGCCGCGCAAGCGTCGTCGCCGTGACGCTGGACCGTTCTGCCTCTGCCCGAAGGGCTCCGTAGAGATCGTCCGGAAGTGGAAGATGAAAGTTCTTCATCGACGCATTTTTCATGACAACTCCTATGCCATCACGCTATGGCATAGAACTTATCATTGTCAAGAATCGGCGATGCGCCTCTTTGCCCAGGACCTCGCGGCGTCATCCTGCCCGTGCACACGCTCCTTCTTATCGGACGCGGTGGCTAGTTCGTTCCCCCTATCGGACGACGCCGTTTGCACACCGGCGCGAACGGGCGGATACTCCACACGAGACCTTCTCGGGTTCTCCACGCCAGGTATGGGAGTAACCATGAAGATTCGCCCATTCCTATTCGGCAGCGTGGCGACGTTCGTCCTCTTCACGGCCATTTCGTTGAAGGCAACTCCCCGAACGCCTTGTGCCTGCCAGTCTGAGCTTGAAGGTCGACCGTTCGGGGAACCTACGGAGTTGCGACGCGAGGTCATGTCGAAGCGCGATAGAGCGCGCGGTAGCCTCTTCGCCGGTCATAAAGGTCTGTTCGACAAGACGATCGTCGAACTGGTTGCTGAAAGTCCTCGCGAGCCCGTGATGCTTCTAGTTGGAACCCCTCTTGACATGGTCGCTCCCGTCACCACTGCGGACCGCTTTTCGTACCTCGCAAATCTCCGCAGCCAGTCCGATCTGGCAGTCCGAGCCGTTCCGACGAGCAAGACTTCGCGCCTGACTTCGGACGAGTTCTTCCTCTATACAGACTACGACTTACGCGTCCTCGAAGTCTTCTCGACCACGAGTGCTGATCCAGTCGCTACGGGTATGTCCATCACCTGGCCAGGCGGAAGAGGCACGCTCGACGGTACACCCGTGCTCGCGGTCAGTAGCCAATACTTGCCTCCTGCGGTCGGAAGCGAGTACGTGTTTTTCCTCTCCTACCGATCCGACTCCGAAACGTATGTTCCAGTCGGCCCTGGCGCGGCCTTCCACGTTACTTCGTCCTCGATATCTCCTCTAACCAAGTCATCAGTCCCGCCGGTGGTCGTAGCCGATGTGACCAAGTTCCTGGCTGACCTTCGTTCGCAGTCGCAACACTAGAACTTTCTCACCCTCACGTCCTCCTGCACCCCGCGGGTGATCGGGCACTGCCTTCCCTCACGACAAAGCCGTGCTAATCAGTGGCTTACCGGCGAACGACCCGGAGTGGGCACGGCGCGTCGGATTCACGTTCAATCCTGCTCCAAAATGCTCTGTGACGGTTGCGCAAGTCGCTGATTGTAGACCTGTTAACGCGAAGGAAGACTGGTCTCTCCCTGTCAATTACATTCCTGTCAATTCTGTCAATTGTTCACCGCTCTGTGGATTGCTCTGACCTTAAGTCCTCCTCCCGCAATGCCATCTTCGTGACGCGAAGCCTGCCGAGCCCATATTCATCCAGCAGACACAGAAAGTTGAACGCGACGGCCTCGTCCGAGAGTTGCCACGCCGTCGCGAGTTCACGACGGTGCACGAGGTCTTCGAGTCGCTCGATCGCCGCCTCGACGTACGATCGGACCTCGGCGGGTTCGCCCTCCACGAGGACCGCGTCCTTCGCGAGCGCCAGGACGATGTCGACCGCTGTATCTCCCTCGTATCGCCTATCCAGACACTGAAGCGTCATTCCCATCGTGAAAACCGTCCACGGCCATCGTGGACGGAACGCCCGTTTCGCGAATCCGTGAAACCACCTGCGGAGCCCGGGCGATTCCACCGGCGGTCCACATCCCTCGCGTCCGATACAATCGGGTAGCGGAACGAACGCCGACAACCGGAGAAGACCAGGGTGAGAGCTCGGGTGGCAAGAATCCTCGGACCGCGTGCCTGCACGTGGCGTTCGCTGGTCGCCGTATGGACGGTAGCGGCCGCGTTCGGGCTGACCCTCGTGCTCTCGCGATACGTCGAGGCCGACGTCGCTCCGATTTACCTCGCGGCCGTCATGTACTGTTCGTGGCGCGGTGGGCTTTTGGCGGGACTGCTCGCGACGGCGCTGTCGACTGTCCTGCGGGCGTTCTTCTTCCTTCCTCCCGCCTACTCGTGGTCGCTCGAGGCGCGTGGCATCGAAGAGCTCGTCGTCTTCGCGCTCGCTGCGGTCATCCTCAGCAGTTTGAGCGCCGCGCGCGAGGAGGCCCTCGCACGCGAACAGGAGGCACGACGCGAGGCTGAAGCCGCGAACGCCGTCAAGGACGAGTTTCTCGCCGCTGCGTCGCACGAGCTGCGCACGCCGCTGACGACGATCAAGATTCTGACGCGGATCCTGTTGCGCAAGGACACGACCGACGCGGAGCGACAGGAGTACCTCAGGGACATCGCGTCGGAGTGCGACCGCCAGATCGACCTCGTCAACAACCTCCTCGACCTATCGCGGATCCGCGCGGGCGGCGTACCCCTCGCGCCACGGTCGGTCGATGTGGCGGAGGTCGTGCGTGCCTGCGAGAAGATCGAACGCGTCGAAGCCGTCGAGCGCGGGCACGAGTTCGTCGTGGAGATCGAACCGGATCTGCCGCCGATTCGCGCCGACCACGGAGCGTTGCGTCGCGCGATCTGTTCGATCGTCGAGAACGCGATCAAGTATACGCCGGGGGGCGGCCGGATTCGGGTAGCAGCGCGGCGGGACGGCTCGCGCGTCGCGATCGAGGTGGAGGACAACGGCCGCGGTATTCGTCCCGAGGATGTGCCGCGCGTCTTCGACAGCTTCTTCCGGGGCCGGCCGCCGAATGTCGTGGCCGACGCCGTCGAACGGGGCGATGCGGACGTCCCGGGCATCGGTCTCGGCCTCTACCTGGCGCGCGTGCTCGTCGAGGGAATGGGAGGTTCGATCGAGGTGCGAAGCGAGCCCGGACGCGGAAGCTATTTCACGGCGTGGCTGCCGGTCTGGCAGGACGAATCCGGCTCGCCCGGCGATTCGCGTCGCGGCACGGCCCCGACGCCCGCGCTAACGTGGTGAGACGCAACAATTATGGAGGTGCCGGAGTGACGAAGCGTCTGCTCGTCATCGACGACGAAGCGAAGCTCCTGAAGGCTGTGGCCGTGACCCTGCAGAAGGAAGGGTACGAGGTCGCAACGGCCCGCGGCGGCTCGGAAGCACTCGTGCGCATCGCGGAGACCATGCCCGATCTCATCGTTTGCGACATCCGCATGCCGGGACTCGACGGCTATGAGCTCGCGCGCAGCCTTCGATCGCACCCGCGCACGGAACTCGTCCCGATCGTCTTCCTCACGGCTAAGGACGAGCGTCGGGACCGTCTCGCCGGCCTCGAGGCCGGCGTCGATGCATACCTCACGAAGCCGTTCGACCCGGAGGAACTGCTCGTGGTGATCCGGAACATCCTGCACCGCTTGGAGCGCACGAGCGCCGAAATCTCGCGACTCGTGAACACGGCGACGCGATTCCGAGGAGGTGCGCCGTCGGACATCGTGCCGGTTCCGGATCTGACCGAGGCGGAGAACCGTGTCGGACGGCTCGTCGCGCTCGGCCTTTCGAACAAGGAGATCGCCGCCGAGCTCGGCGTGAGCGTCCGCACCGTCGAGGGGCACATCAGCAACATCCTTGGAAAGAAAGGCTGGGGCAATCGGGTCGACATTGCCCGGCATCTGCTGTCGCGCTGAAAGAATCGGTCCGAGCCGACCGGGGGGCACAGGGATCGGGCGGACATGGGCAGCGTTCCGCTCGATCCGTGCGCTCTTTCGTGACCCCCGTGAAAACACCTACGCCGGGTCCGTAGTTGCCACGGTGACCGGAAGCGGCGAGATCGTTACCTTTCCGGCAAGACGCGCGACCCGCTTCGTCGGCCGCCGCTCCGCGAACGAGTATGACCGGCCACGGCGACCTACTTACGAGCATCGGCATCTGCGTCATCGCCGCCGCCTCCCTCGCATTCCTTGCGAACCGGCTGCGCCAGCCCCTTATTCTCGCGTACCTGCTTGCCGGCGTTGCGATCGGGCCCGTGATGGGTCTCCACCTCGTCGAAGACAAGGCGAGCATTGAGACCGTCGCAGAGATCGGGCTCATCCTTCTGCTCTTCATCATTGGCCTCGAGATCGACCTCAAGAAGCTGCTCGCAGCGGGCAAGCCGGTGCTCGTCGCGGGAATTCTCCAGTTCCCGCTCTCGGTGGCGCTCGGACTCTGCTTTTTCGCACTGGTCGGGGCGGCCGGCGGCGACGGACGATTCGACGTCCTCTATCTCGCGGTGTGCGCGGCGATCAGCAGCACGATGATTGTCGTCAAGCTCCTCTACGACAAGTTCGAGCTCGACACGCTTCCGGGGCGCATCACGCTCGGCGTGCTCGTCTTCCAGGATATCTGGGCGATCGTCGTGCTTGCCATCCAGCCGAACCTGCTCGACCCGCGTGTCGGCCCGCTCCTCGGTTCGCTCGGCGCCGGCGTCGTGCTCGTGATCGTCAGCCTCGCGGTGAGCCGCTACGTGCTTCCGCCGCTCTTCCGGTCGATCGCGAAGTCGCCCGAGCTCTTGCTCGTCGCTTCGCTCGCGTGGTGTTTCGCGGTTGTTGGAGGCGCGAGCGCCGCGGGCCTGTCACGCGAGATGGGCGCGCTCATCGCGGGAGTCAGCATTTCGACCTTCCCGTACAACCTCGACGTCGTCGCGAAAGTCGTCAGCATCCGCGACTTCTTCGTCACGCTATTCTTCGTTGCGCTCGGAATGCAGATCCCCGTGCCAACGGCGACCACCGTCGGTCTCGCGCTTGCCGCGTCGGCTTTCCTCGTCGCGAGCCGCCTGGCCGTGATCTTCCCGCTCCTCTACGTCCTGAAGCTCGGCCACCGGACGAGCCTGCTGCCGGCGATCAACCTCGCCCAGCTCAGCGAGTTTGCCATCGTCATTGCGACGCTCGGACTGGCGGCGGGCCACATCGCCCCCGAGACGCTCGGCGTGCTCGTGTTTGCCTTCGCGATCGCGTCGACGGCATCGACGTACCTGATCGGCGCGAGCAACGAGGTCTACATGCCCGTGAGCCGGCTCCTGTCGGCTGTCGGTATGCGCGACCTCGAATCGAACGCGATCGCCGAGGGTGAGAAAGACCACACCGAGAAGAGCATCGTGCTGCTTGGGTTCTATCGCGAGGCGAGCTCATTGCTGTATGAGTTCGAGCGCGAGGAGACTGACCAGGGGCGCCATCCCCTGCTCGAAAGCCTTCTCGTGATCGACATCAATCCGCAGGTGATCGACGGGCTCGGCCGCCGCGGGATCGCCTGCCTGTACGGAGACGTCGCGCACCTCGACACGCTGCACCACGCGCACATCCACGACGCGGAGCTCGTCGTCTCGACGATCCCGGACTCGATCCTAAAGGGCACCGACAACCGGAGGCTTCTCCGGTCGGCGCGGCGCCTGTGTCCGACGGCGAAGGTCATCGTCTCGGCCGAGCGCATCGGTCAGGCCCTCGAGCTGTACGCGGAAGGCGCCGACTACGTCTACATCCCGAGGCTCTCGTCGACCGAGCAGCTCGCCAAGGTGATCGAGGAAGGTCTGCGGCACGGGTGCGACCAGGCACGCGAAGCCCACGTCCGGGAACTCATGGCCCGCGACGAGGTGCTCGCGTAGCGGGAGGGGGTTATGGGAGGGATTTTCTACGGAATCAGCGATGCGCTCCTGCGGAAGCGACGGTGTCCGAAGTGCGGGAAGGAGCAGGTCGTTCCGCGCGAGAAGCGGCGCGAGACGGTTCGCTGCGTGAAGTGTGGGAACGAGATCCCGCCCCCGACGAATCGCTGAGTGGAGACGGAGGCCTTCGCGCGACTGCTATGAAGTGCCCGAGAATCAGCTCTGTGGGTTCCGGGCACCGAGAAGCGTCCCGCTGCCTTCGCCCGCCTGTTGCAAGACGACTGACTGCCGCACTTCGCCGGCGAGATCGCCCTCGCCTGACGCGATATGTCTGGTTGCTGGAGGACAGCCTTCCTTCGCGACGATGCCTTACGGATCAGTGGCTTACCGCCGAACGACCCAAAGTGGGCCAGGCGCGTCGAATTCATGATCAATCCTGCTCTCAACTGCCCTGTGAAGATCTCGCAATTCGCTGCATTTAGATCTGTTACCGCGAAAGATGCCTGTCCCCGTCGCGATCGGCGGATTCGCACGCTACTTCACAATATTGGATAAGGAGCCCAGCGCGCGCCTGCCGCTCCAGGTATGGCGCCGTCGCCTTCCGGCAAAAGCGACCTTGATGCCTGAGGATGTCGGCGTAGCCGCAGTGTCCACGCCGTTTCCCGTATCCGCTATGGCTTCGCATTCCACGGATCGATGACGCTGATTCCCACGGCGGCAAACGGTGCAACATCACGCGAGGCAACGGTGAGTCCGTGTGCGGCGGCGATGGCGGCAATGTAGCCGTCCGGAGTTGGGAACCCTATTCCCGCGGCTCGTGCTGCGACCGCGAGATCGGCATATCGGCGCGCTGCGTCCGTGTCGAAGGCGAGGATGCGATCTGCGAACAGATCGAGCAGCCCGTCGAGCGCCAAAGACTGTGCCCGCTTGCGTCTTCCGGCCGGCAAGGCGCCGATACCGAAAAGCAGTTCGGCCAGTGTGACGCTCGAGAGGTAAACGGTCTCGGCCGCTTGCTCGTCAAGCCACGTTCGCACTGACGGATGCGGCTCGGGCTTCATTGCCTCCGAGACAACATTGGTGTCGAGCATGATCATTCGAACTTTACCGGTTGGGCCGGGAGGCGGTCGTGCACCGCTTCCAGTTCAGCGAAGTCTTCGTTGTGGAGTCCCACGCGACGCCCAAGGTCCGCCAGGGCCGTCCCTAGCCGAAGGCGATCCGGTGGCAGGACCGTCGTCTCAAGGATAACGCGGATTTCCGCCTCGGTGCTGCGGCCGTGCGTGGCAGCCCGCACCCGTAACGCCCGATGTACCTCGTCGGGGAGATTTCTGACTATGACATTTGCCATGATATCTCTCTTCGCACCTTGATAGCGATGCTATCGAATAACCTCAGAATGATAGAGCCTTGCTCCTAACCGACACAAGTGGTTCGAAAAGACCTTCACATTTCACGACTTCGCTGGCTGGCAACCGCCGGTGTCGAAAGAAGCTCGGGGACAGCCTTCTTTCGCGACAATGAAGCTCGGGGACACCTTCCTTAGCGACAAGGCCTTGCAGATCAGTGGCTTGCCGACGAACGACCCGGAGTGGGCACGGCGCGTCGGATTCACGTTCAATTCTGCTCCAAAATGCTCTGTGACGGTTCCGCAAGTCGCTGAATTTAGACATTTTACCGCGAAGCAAGCCTGTCCCTGTCACGTTGTCCCTGTCACGTTAGTCGCTGAAGTTAGAACTGTTACCGCGAAGGAAGCCTGTCCCCGCGCTCCCCGCCACGCGTAGCGTGAGTTCGTCGATTCTCCTTGACGCCGCCGCGAGCGCCCGCTGATGCTAGTCGTTCGGCGCCAGCGAGTGGCGACAATCACTTCTCTGACGGCGCGCTTCGGTTCCTTCTTGTATGTACTTCAGACACCATCAAACGTGGCGGCGCTTCTTTGGCGCCATCTCGATCGTCGTTGGCCTTCTTCTTTCGGAAGGCGCTGTCTCGGTAACTGCTCTACAAGTCGATGTAACCGTTGATTCCGGTTCGCGGCCTCAGTGTCATTTCTCTCGAAACATCGCACGATTCGACGGGTGCTGGCATGGTCTCGTCGCTGACATGGCGACCACGGCACTACGGCGAGATTCGTCGATCGCCTTTATTCTGGTTGACGTTGGCGCGGCAAGCGATGAGAAGCCCGGCATCGAAGCTCGACGTGCCGCTAATGCCTGGAGCTATCTGGTCAACAACAAAGACATTGATCCGGCTCGAATCGTTCTTCGCTGGCACCGCGCACCCCGTACAGAACTAGGCAAGCGCGCAGGCACGATGCGCATTATCGTGATTCGCGCTGGTGAGCGGATTCCTGACCTCATCGAGGACGACATCGCTTGGTCGGCGGACTCCCGCTAGATTGGCGCCGAACTAGCGCATCCACCGGAGTTCATCTCAGGGCTTCGCACTGACAGGGCAGGGTGAAACTTGGAAGAGCCTGTACCTGGAATCAACAACTTACAGTGGAGTTTCTTGAGAGCGC
>JAJTWZ010000118.1 GCA_021463145.1 Blastocatellia bacterium
CGGCTCCCGCAGTACCAGGGCGGCGGCGATATGATCCTCTCGGTCACGTTCGAGAAGACGGTTTACAACACGCTTCCGCATAAGTTCGAAGCCGGAACTCCGGCCATTGCCGAGGCGATCGGGCTCGGCTCGGCGATCGATTACATTCAGGCAATCGGAATAGACGCGATCAACGCGCACGAGCACGCCCTGCTTACCTACGCTTCCGAACGGCTCGGAGCGATCGAGGGCGTCCGGCTGATCGGCACGGCCAGGGAGAAGGCGGCCGTTGTGGCGTTCACGATCGACGGTATCCATCCTCACGATATCGGGACGATTCTCGATCAGGACGGAATCGCCATTCGCGTGGGCCATCATTGCGCTCAGCCGGTGATGCAGTTTTACGGCGTGCCCGCCACGGCTCGCGCGTCGTTTGCGGTCTACAACACTCGCGCCGACGTGGATGCGCTGGTCGCTGGCGTCGAAAAATGCATCGAGGTATTCCGGTGAATTCGACGCTCAACGAGCTGTATCAGGAGGTCATCCTCGACCACAACCGCAAGCCTCGGAACTATCGCGAGATCGCCGAGCCGACGGCGTCTTCCGAGGGATACAACCCGCTTTGCGGCGATCTGTTGCACCTCTACGTCAAGCTCGACGAAATCGGTGTGATCGAGGACGTCAGCTTCGTCGGATCGGGGTGCGCGATCTCGAAAGCGTCGGCGTCGATGCTCACGACGGCGGTCAAGGGAAAGACTGTGCCGGAGGCCCGCGTGATGTTCGACGAGTTTCATCGGCTGGTCACGGGCGAACTGGATCCCGAGTCGGAGAATCATCTCGGCCGGCTCAAGGTCTTTGCCGGGGTAAGCGAGTTTCCGGCGCGCGTGAAGTGCGCGAGCCTCGCCTGGCACACGCTGAATGGCGCGCTTGACGGAGCCGATCGGGTCAGTACCGAGTAGAGAGGGGAAGGGCTCTTCGACGAAGCGAGGGGGTTGCAGGAATCCTGACCGGGGTGCCGGTCCGGTGATGGCAGATGGCCTGGCGGATTCTTGCGCTCGATCCTCCCCGCCCGGTCCCGGCCTTGGCAGCTGGGGCGGACGAAGAGGCGGCCGTAACTCGAGAATGCGACACGCGAGGCCTGCTGGCGCGAACCACTAGATCGACGGTGCCCTCTCAATCCTCGGCACGTCCCGTCAATCCCGACCACTCAACCCGACAGTTGGCCAGGCGGCGAGGGTGGGCAGTTCGAGACGGCCGTCTATTGGCCTTTCCTTCATGAACGGCTCGACGCCGCGATTCCGGAATGCGCGTTTCCAGTCGGCGAAAGCGCCTCCCGCGCGCCACGCTTCCAGTGCTGCAAGTCCGGCCTCCTCGCCGGACTGCGCGAGCATGTATTCGACCCAGGCCCATCGCGCTGACGCCGGCCGGATTTCGGCCCTTCCCCGAAGCCCCTTCCGCAGCCGGTCAAGCTTCCTTTCGATCGACGCGATCGCTTCGAACGGCGCCCCGTCCATCGGCGTGTTCCTCTTTGCGACGAACGGCGCGACCCCATACGCGAGCGGAACGATCTTCGACACCTCGGTGCCGAAGCGGATCAGCTCGTCGATGTCGTCCTCGGTCTCACCGGGCAGTCCGACCATCATGTAAAGTTTGAGCTGGCGAAATCCGTGCTTGCGCGCGAGTCGCGCTGCTTCGAGCAGGGCTTTCTCGTCCGTTTTGCGGTCGATCGCCTTTCGCAATCGTTCCGACGCGCCATCCGATGCCGTGGTGAGAGTACGTGCGCCACCGCGCGCGAGCAGCCCGACGAGCTCGTCCGTGAGCCGGTCGGCGCGCAGGCTCGAGATGCCGACTTCGCGCCCGGAGTCGACAAGGGTGCGCAACAGCTCGACGATCCGCGGATGATCCGTCACCGCGGCGCCGACCAGACCCACGCGCCTGGCTTCGTCCGGAATCAGCTCCAGAACGTGCTCAGGCGGCACTGTTCGCATTCCTCCATTCGTCGTACGCCGCATCACGCAATAAGTGCAGCCGCGCGAACAGCCGCGCTCCGGCTCGATTAGAAACATCGAGCGGAGTTCCGTGTTGGGAGTGACGATCTGGGACCTTGCGGGCAGACGGTCGTCCAGCGCCTTCGCCACGGGACCGATCGCGCCGGACCGGCTCGGCACGACGATCCCGGGCAGCTCGGCGAGCCGGTCCAGCAGCCGTTCGCGATCCTCGGCGCCCTCCCACGCATCGAGCATCGAGTGAACGAGCTCCTCGCCTTCCCCCAGAAGCAGAACGTCTACGAACGGCAGTAGCGTGACCGGGTTCGAGAACGTGAGCGGTCCGCCGGCAACGACTAGCGGATGCGAGGCGTCGCGCTCGCTCGCGAGGACCGGCAGATCGGACAATTGCAGCATCTCGAAGAGTCCCGTGATCTCGAGCTCGAAGCTGATCGAGAATGCGACGATCTCGAACTCCGATACCGGAAGTTGCGACTCGTAGGTCACAAGAGGCAATCGAGACTCGCGCCACTCTGCAACGTCATCCGGCAGAAAGGCCCGCTCGGCCGCGACGTCAGGGCGGCGATTGATCTCGCGGTAGATGGTCTGGAATCCAAGCGACGACATTCCGACGTGATACGGGCTCGGATAACAGAGCGCCACACGGCGCGCCGCCGGCTTGTGAATCGTGCCAACCTCGGCGGCGAGCCGCACCTTGATCGTCTCGATGTGATTCCAGCGTGGCATGCGGAGCAGGCCAGTATAGCGAACGATCGTGAACCGGCATCGGCAAAGTGGAGACCGGGACGCGGATCCGGCCAAGCCTCGGCCCTTCTTCATCCCCGCCCTGCGTGGTAATGTCTGCGGCTCGTTTCGAGTACGTCAGGAGCGTCATATGGAGTTTTTCGACAACATCCTGGGCTGTATCGGCCGCACCCCCCTCGTCCGGCTCAACCGAATGACCGAGGGATTCAAGGCGCAGGTCTTTGCGAAGATGGAGAGCCACAATCCCGGCGGCTCCGTAAAGGACCGGATCGGCATATCAATGGTCGAAGCGGCGGAGAAGGACGGCCGGCTGAAGCCCGGCGGCACCATCGTCGAAGCGACGTCGGGCAACACCGGCATCGGACTCGCGCTGGCCGCGAGCGTCAAGGGCTACCGCTGTATCTTCGTCATGACGGAAAAGGCATCGGTCGAGAAGGTGCGGTACCTGAAGGCCCTCGGCGCGGACGTCGTAGTCGTCCCCGCAACCGCCAAGCACGGCACACCCGATCATTACGTCGAAACGGCGCGCCGCATCGCGGCCGAGACTCCTAACAGCTTCTACCCGGACCAGTACTCGAACGCGAACAATCCGGAAGCCCATTACCGCACCACCGGTCCCGAGATCTGGCAGCAGACCGACGGGCGCATCACCCACTTCGTCTCGGCGCTGGGAACGGGCGGAACGATGTCGGGCACGGGGCGATACCTGAAGGAGCAGAATCCGAAAATCCACATCGTCGGCGCCGACCCTTATGGCTCGGTGTTCAAGACGTTCAAGGAGACCGGCAAGCTCACAGAAGCCACTCCGTACATGGTCGAGGGCATCGGGCAGGACACGATCCCCGAAAACGTGCACATGAAGGTCGTCGACGAGATCGTCAACGTCACCGACCGCGAATCCTTCGATCTGTCGCGACAGCTTGGGCGACTCGAGGGAATTTTCTGCGGAGGCTCGACTGGAACGAATGTCGCCGCCGCCCTGAAGGTCGGCCGCGAACTGGGTCCTGACGGCGTCGTCGTCTTCATCGTTTGCGATATCGGCGAGCGTTACCTGACGAAGCATCATTCGGACGAATGGATGAAGGAAAAGCGGCTGCTCGAACCGCAGAAGATGAGCGCTACGCTCCTTGTGAAGACCAAGTCGGCAAAGCATCCCGGAGGACTCATATCGGCGGACCCGGCTGCGACCGTGGCCAGTGTCCTGGCGACAATGCAGGAGAACGAGCTTTCGCTCATTCCAGTAATCGAGAACGGATGCTCGGTCGGGTCGGTTCGCGAGGGCCGGGTGCTCGCCCGCGTCCTTGAGAATCGCGACGTGCTCAATCACCGGATCGGCGACGTGATGGACACTGCTTTCCCGACGGTTGACGAAGACTCCAGCCTCTCCGACATTGTGAAGCAGCTTCAATCGAGTCCCGCCGTGGTCGTCGAGGAGTACGGCCGCATCATTGGAATCCTTACCAGGCAGGACATGCTCGACGTGCCGCAGGCGAACTGACTATGACGAACCCGATGACAACAGACGAGATTTCGGAACTGCTCGCGCTCGAGTTCGGCGCGAACGCGGATTACGTTGGCCAGTTGCTCGACAGGTATCTGCAGGATGCTGCTTCGGTCGACGCCGAATGGCGGGCCTGGTTCGAGAAGATGTTCGGTGAGAGTCCGGTGATTGCCAGAGCGGTTCCCTCTGCCGCGTCGACAGCCGTCCAGCCAGTTGCGCAGCCCGTCGCCCCGGCTCCAGCCGTGGTTGTGGAGCCGGCCGGCCCATCCGGCGGCGACAGGCTGCCGATTCGGGGTGCGGCGGCGAAGATCGTCGAGAACATGGAGGCCAGCCTCGAGGTGCCGACCGCAACGTCGGTCCGCGAGATTCCAATCAAGGTTCTCGATGAAAACCGGAAGGTGATGAACAAGGCCCTCGAGGCGCTTGGCCGGAACCGGATCTCGTTCACCCACATCATCGCCTGGGCCGTCGTCAAGGCGATTGCCAGGTACCCGGTGATGATCCACGGCTTCGAGCGCGTCGACGGGGCGCCCCATCGGGTCGCGCGCGAGTCGATAAACGTCGGAGTCGCCGTAGACGTGACGAAGAAGGACGGATCCCGAACGCTGCTGGTTCCCAACGTGAAGGATTCGGGCTCGAAGACCTTTCGCGAGTTCGTCGCTGCCTACGACGACGTGGTCCAACGCGCCCGCGAAGGCAAGCTTACGATTCCGGACTTCCAGGGAACCACGATCAGCCTCACCAATCCGGGCACGCTTGGAACCACCGCGTCCGCTCCCAGGTTGATGAGCGGTCAGGGCACCATCGTCGCGACGGGCTCGATCAACTATCCACCCGAGTTTCAGGCGATGTCTCCCGAGGCGCTCTCGCAACTCGGCATCACCAAGGTCATGACGATAACGTCGACCTACGATCACCGCATTATCCAGGGCGCCGAATCGGGCGCGTTCCTTGCGCGTGTGCACGAGTTACTGCTGGGCCGCGACGAGTTTTACGAGCATCTGTTCGCCGACCTCGAACTGCCGTTAACTCCCGTGCACTGGGCGATCGACCGGAATCCGGCCCTGCTCGGCGGCGACCGCAGAACCGAGGAGATCGAAAAGCAGGCAAAGGTGTTCAACCTGATGACGATGTATCGCGTTCGGGGCCACCTGAATGCCGACATCGATCCGCTCGGTCTCTCGAAGGGGAAGCACCATCGAGAACTCGACATGGAGTACCACGGCCTGACGTTGTGGGACCTGGATCGGGAGTTCGTGACCGGCGGACTCGGCGGACGCGAGATCGCCACGCTGCGTCAGATCCTGGACATGCTCCATCGCTACTACTGCGGAAGCGTGGGCTACGAGTACCGGCACATCCAGAGTCCGGAGCAGAAGGACTGGCTGCGGGCGAGAATCGAGTCGGATCCGCCGCCGGTCTCCGCGGACGTGCGAAAGCAGATGCTCTGGAAGCTGATCTCGGCGGAAGCCTTCGAGCGTTTCCTTGGCAGGAAATACATCGGGCAGAAGCGATTTTCTGTCGAGGGCGGCGAGACGATCGTCGCGCTCCTGGACCAACTCGTCGAGGGCGCGGCGGCGCGCGGGGTCGTCGACGTTACGATCGGCATGTCTCACCGGGGCCGTCTGAACGTGATGGCCAACGTGGTCGGCAGGTTCTGCGAGCGTATTTTTACCGCCTTCGAGGGAGTCGTGCATCCGAACTTCCCTCACGACGTCAGCGACGTGAAGTATCATCAGGGAGCGGTTGGCGTTCGGGAGCGGGCGGACGGAAGCCATATCGATCTCATGGTCGTTCCCAATCCGAGTCATCTGGAGTTCGTTAACCCGATCGTCGAGGGACGCGTTCGGGCCAAGCAGGACCGGGCCGGCGATGCAACCGGCGATCGGTATCTGGCCGTGTTGCTCCACGGCGACGCCGCGTTCGCGGGAGAGGGCGTGGTCGCGGAGACGTTGAACATGTCGTTGCTCGACGGCTACCGGACCGGCGGTACGATCCACATCATCGTGAACAACCAGATTGGATTCACGACGACTCCAGAGGCCGGCCGCTCGTCTACTTACTGTACGGACGTCGCGCGGATGGTGCAGGCCCCGATTTTCCACGTGAACGGCGACGACGCCGACGCGGCATACAACACGCTCCAGATCGCGCTCGATTACCGGCAGCGGTTCCATCGCGACGTCGTCATCGACCTGCTCGGATTTCGCAGGCACGGTCACAACGAGGGCGACGAGCCGACCTACACTCAGCCGATAATGTACAAGCGCGTCGACGAACACCCCGGACCGCGCACGATATACGCGAACCGGCTCGTCCGCGAAGGAGTGCTCACCGATAGCGACGTCGATGCTCTTCTGGCCGATCGATACAACCGCTATGAGGACGCGCTGTCGCGAGCGAAGGCCGTAGTCGAGCGCGTCGGCAAGACGCCGGACGTCCCCGTTCCGGCCGCCGATCACGACGACATACCCGTGGTTGAGACCGGAATCGGTCTCGACACGGTTCAGGCGATTGCCGAGGCCCTCACGCGGGTGCCCCCTCAGTTCAATCTGAATCCGAAGGTCCTTGCCCTGTTGGCGCGCCGGAACAAGATGACGCTCGGCGAGGTGCCGGTCGACTGGGGAGTCGCCGAGGGCATGGCCTTCGCGTCGCTCGTGCTCGAGGGTACGCCGGTGCGGTTGTCCGGAGAGGACAGCACCAGGGGAACCTTCAGCCATCGTCACATGGGATTCGTGGATACCGTGACCGGCGAGGTCTGGCGCCCGATTCAGAATCTGGCCGCGGAGCAGGCTCGCATGGACGTTTTCGACAGCCCGCTCAGCGAAGCCGGCGTCCTCGGGTTCGACTACGGATATTCGATTGATGCCCAGTCGACGCTGGTGATGTGGGAGGCCCAGTTTGGCGATTTTGCCAATGCGGCGCAGGTGATAATCGACCAGTTCATCGCGTCCGGCGAGGCGAAGTGGAACATGAAGTCGCGGCTCACCCTCCTGCTTCCGCACGGATACGAGGGACAGGGGCCCGAGCACTCGAGCGCAAGGCTCGAGCGGTTCCTGCAACTGTGTGCCGAGGGAAACATGACGGTGTGCTGTCCAAGTACGCCCGCGCAATATTTCCACATGCTGCGGCGGCAGATGCGGCAGCCGGATCCGAAACCCCTTATCGTGATGACGCCCAAGAGCCTTCTGCGCCTGCCGGACTCCTCGTCGCACATCAGCGAGATTGCCGACGGCAGCTTCCAGCCCGTCATCGACGACTCGGCGTCACCCGCAGGCGTGCGGCGTCTGCTGCTCTGCACGGGAAAGATCTACTTCGAACTGCGTGCGGAGTTGGCGCGGTCCGGACGGACCGGAATCGCCCTTGCGCGGGTCGAGCAGCTTTATCCGTTCCCTGCAACCCTCGTCCGCGGTCTCGTTGAGAAGTATCGGGAAGCGAGCGAGATCGTGTGGGTTCAGGAAGAACCGGCGAACATGGGAGCCTGGCATTTCGTGTTCCCGCGTCTGCACCGCATCGTTGGCTCAACACGCGAGATTCGCTATGCCGGTCGAGCCGCGGGCGCTAGTCCGGCCACCGGGAATCACGCCGTGCACGTCCTCGAGCAGAAGCGGCTTCTGGATGAGGCGCTGGGCTGATCGGAGAATCGTACGTCGCTTCGAATCCTCGCCAACCCGTCGGGCGGCCGCGGCCGAGTGGCTGCCCGCCTCGACGCGTTGCGGGGTCACGCTCGACGGCTCGGCGTAGAACTGGAGCTCAGCGACGGCCCTGAAGACCTGACACAACGGGCGCGCCGGGCCGTGGATGACGGTATCGGGCGGCTGCTGGTGGCGGGAGGCGACGGCACCTTGCATTACGTGCTTCAGGCCCTGGCTGGAAGCAGGACAATTCTCGGACTGCTGCCGCTCGGACGCGCGGACGATTTCGCCGGCGCGCTCGGCCTGCCGCGAGATCTGGACGGAGCCATCGAAACGGCAGTTGGCGGAGAGGCGCGATCTGTCGATCTGGGACGGGCGGGCGAAAGATGGTTCGCCGGAATAGCGAGCGTCGGACTTGATGGCGAGGCCTGCAGAATCGCAAACGAAGACTCGGGCCGGTTGCGCGGATCGCTCGCGTACGGTCTCGCGGCCGTGCGGGCCTGGCGCGTCTACGATCCCGTGTACGTACGAGTATCGGGAGATTTCGAGTCGATCGACGGACCGGTCCTGGTAGCTGCGTTCGCCAATTCGCCGAGATACGGTGGCGGCATATGCATGGCGCCGGGGGCCAGGTTCGACGATGGTCTGATCGACGTCGTAGTGGTGCGTGACATGTCCCTTGCTCGCGTCGCGCTGGCTCTGCCGTCGCTCGTGTCGGGTCGCCACGTCGACAATCCTGGAGTAGCGTGCGCTCGGGTAGATTCCGTCACGGTAGAAGCGCCGGCGGATGCGGATCTCTATGCAGATGGCGAGAGAATCGGGCCTGTTGGCGGGGCGCCTTTGCGAATCGCAGTTGTGCCTATGGCGTTGCGAGTTGCGGTTCGGGCGGGTGTGTCCGTTCGTTGACTGCGGGAATCGGTGGGCGATACTCTCGGATTCGTCCCCCCCCCCACAACTGCAAGTACTTTCGGAGGGTTCAAATGGGTTCCATTCGGTCCGTCTGCGCGGTGCTGCTGCTGGCTCTCGCCGCGCCGGCTTCGCTAGCATCGACTTATGTTTCGGATCGCGGTGCGGTTTCCGGCAAGGTCCGGGACTCGAGCGGGGCGCCGATTGCCGGTGTCACCGTAAGCATCGAATCGGCCCAGCAGGCTTCTATCACCTCGATGGAGACTGACGCATCCGGCGGTTACCGCATTGATGGTCTGCCGGTAGGAAGTTATGTAGTGCGTTTCGAGGCGAAGGGTTTCGCAACGCTGCGGGCTGCGCTTTCGGTGGAGGGAGGGGGCGACTCGACGCGCGATGCCGTGCTCGAGGTCTCGCCGCTCAGCGAGGCCGTCACGGTCACTGCCGAGACCGGAGCGTCGGTAGAACTGGCACGTACGCCGCAATCGGTGAACGTGATCACCAGTGACGAGATACGGCTACGGTCCAGGACTACTTTCGCCGAGTCTGTCGTCGAGGAGCAGGGACTCTGGCTTCAGCGAACGAGTCCGACGATGAATGGAATCTACGTTCGCGGACTGACTGGCAAGAACGTAGCGGTTTACGTCGATGGAGTCCGGTACACGACCTCCATGCAGCGGGGCGGAGTCAACACCTTTCTTAACCTGAACGAGGCCACCAGCCTGTCCGCGGTCGAAGTGCTTCGTGGACCGAACAGTGCTCAATACGGCTCCGATTCGCTTGGCGGAACGATAAGCCTCCTCAATCGGGTGCCGGCGTTTACGAACTCGGGTAGCGATTTCTCGGGGTCGTGGACGACGATGTTCGACAGTCCTTCGGCCGGGTATGGCAGCAATATATCGCTCAGTTATGGGGCCAGACATCTGGCCTTCACGACGAACCTGGCTGCACGGCGCGCGAACACGTTGCGTCCCGCGGATGGGATCGACGGTCACGCGGCCGTCACGCGGTTCCTGGGACTGCCTTCGGACATTTTCGGCTTCCAGCGAATGCCCGACACGGCTTTCACCCAGTATGACGGCTCGGCTCATCTGTCGTTCGCGCCAACGGATAGTGACCAGTTTTCGATCCGATACGCGCGGAGTCAGCAGGACGGCGGCAAGCGATATGACCAGTTGCTGGGCGGTGACGGAAACCTCCGCGCCGACCTGCGCAACCTGATGAATGACTTTTTCTACGCCCGGTATTTCCGGTTCGGCCTCGGACCGGTGTTCGACTCCGCGACGTTTACGGCGTCCTGGAACACGCAGCGAGAGGAGCGTGTGAACCAGGGCGGGAACGGCAATCCGCTCTCGTCGATATCGTCGCAGTACGAGAAGGCAAAGGTATTCGGGTTCAACTTCCAGCTTTCGAAGCAGTTGACGCGCGACAATCACCTTCTGCTCGGTGGCGATCTGTATCGGGAGACGGTTGTGGCGCCTGCGCACACCTTCAGTCCGTCGTCGGGTAAGGTTTCGGACTCGCGTCCAAGGGTCCCGGATGGTCTGACGTATCACTCCTACGGATTTTTTGCGCAGGACAGCCACGAACTGGTTCCGGGTCGCGTTCGGCTTTCGGGCGCCCTTCGTTACCACGTCGCCCAGTACAGGTCGCGGGCGTCCGACAGTCCGATAGTCAACGGAAAGCCGCTGTGGCCGAGCGACAGCGCGCGTTTCAGCGACTTTTCAGGACGCGCGGGCATCGTCGTCACGCCGGTCGAGAACCTCAACGTTGCGTTCAACTACAGCCGAGGATTCCGCGCACCCAGCAGCACCGATCTGGGCACGCTCGGACTGACTGGCGACGGCTTCGAGGTTGCGCAGGCCGACATTGCCGGGCTGAGCGCATTCATCGGCACGACGGCCGATGACAAGGCGATATCGACGGGAATCGGCGTCGGGCCGCTTGGGTCCGAGACGACGGACAATCTGGACCTCAGCGTTCGTTACAGCGGCTCGCGAATCAGTGGCGAGTTGACGCTCTTCCAGATCAAGTTCGACGACACGATCACGAAGCAGTCGCTGATTCTTCCGCAGGGCGCGGTCGGGACGCTGCTCGGCAGCGAGCCTGTCGTTGCCCAGACTCCGGATGGCGCGGTGTTCGTCGCTCTGTCGCCAGCTCCGGTGCTGGTGCGAACGAATTACGGCCCGGTGACGAGCCGCGGCGTCGAGGCTGCGTTCGACGCGAAACTCACGCCGGAGTGGCGATTTGCCGCCAACTTTACTTATATCCGGGCGGAAGACGATTTGAACGGTGCGGCTCCGAACATCGAGGGCGGCACTCCACCAGCGACAGCGTTTCTGCGGTTGAGGTACGAACCGGCGGGAAGGCGATTCTGGGTCGAGGCGTATTCGATGCTGGCGGACCGGGCGAACCGGCTATCTACTCTGGATCAGTCCGATCGCCGGACGGGCGGAAGGCGCACTCGATCGAGCATCGCGAACTTCTTCGCGAATGGCGCGAGAGTAAGGGGGCTCACGAGTCCGGGTCCGGACGGCGCGTTTGGTACGTCCGACGACACGCTCATTCCGACTGGCGAGACGCTTGCCGGAGTGCAGGCGCGGTTGCTCGGCGCGAGGGATTCGGGATTGCTGTTTCCGTACCTGCCTGGTTATGGGCTCGTTGGCTTGCGTGGGGGGTATCGCTTCGGCGAGCGCAGCGACGTGATCGTCGACTTCGAGAACATCGCGGACAAGAGCTTTCGAGGTGTCAGTTGGGGGATGGACGGACCGGGGCGAGGTGTCATGGTCAGCTATAGACTTCGATTCTAGGGCGCGACGTGGGTTTTGACCTGTGGAGTCTCTCTAGAGACGCGCTCCCCACGCTGTCATTGCGACGGAGACAGTGCGACCGCTCCGCGGTCGGAACGGAGAGGCGGGCGGTACCGCGGGTCGCGTCGCGGCTCGTTGCACTCGCCGCGCGCGACCCACGGCTGCTATGAAACACGGCCGTGCGCTGACGCCTGCACTCCGCCCGTTTCATTCCAGGGGGTGCGCCGCAGGCGTGTGG
>JAJTWZ010000119.1 GCA_021463145.1 Blastocatellia bacterium
CGGTCGATACAATAGTTCACCACACGCCTGCGGCGTACCCCCTGGGATGAAACGAGCGGAGTGCAGGCGTCAGCGCACGGCCGTGTTTCATAGCAGCCGGTGGGTCGGCAGCCTGTTTCGGTAGAGCCCCGTAGGGGCGAAAGCACCAGAGCCCACGGCGTAAGCCGTGGGTTTCGGATGGAGAGTGGTTAAAGCCCCGTAGGGGCGAAAGAAGTCCAGGTCGTGTTTCGCCCCTCCGGGGCTCGACCGACATTGGGCGCTATACCCACGGCTTACGCCGTGGGCTCTGGTGCTTTCGCCCCTACGGCGCTTTACTGCTTTGGTCCCTCGAGAGGCAGGATGGTCCGCGACCGCGGAGCGGTCGATTTTATGGATTCCCACGCATCTGCGGCGCGCCCCCTCGAACGAAACGAGCAGCGTTTCGGGTCCGCAGGCCATTCTGAAGCGCAGGAAGCGCGGTCGCCGGTCTGGACGGCCTGGGCGGTCAGCTTGATCTTCCTGGCCGCCGCGGAGTACAAACGGCAACACACGAGGAGGCCCATGGACCCCGAAAGCGAAGTCACTGCCTGGGTTTTCGGTTGCACCGACTCAGGGCTGGTGCGAAAGAACAACGAAGATGCCTACGTGATCGCCGATTTAACGGGCGACTCCGCCGTGGCGTCGACTGTTCCGTCCGGGGCCGACGCACCGTTCCTGGATCGAACCCAGCGCGGCGAAGTAGCAATGCTCCGCAAGATGACGGTGGGGGAACACGGCCTCCTTCTTGCGGTGTCGGATGGAATGGGAGGCGCCGAGGCAGGCGAATTTGCAAGTTTCCTCGTGGTCGAGAGCATCCGGGAAGGACTTGCAGCTCCGGCTGCGGACAGCCCGACGGGAAGCCTTGTCCGTGAGGCTGTCGAACGCGCCAACAATGTCGTGTTCGAGTCGGCCGAGAGCCACCCTCGACAGTCTGGGATGGGCGCGACTCTTACCTCGGTGCTGGTTCGGAAAGATCGCGCTTACATTGCGTGCGTTGGGGACTCGCGTTGCTTCATCATTCGCGGTGGCAGGGTGAGTCTCGTCACCCGGGACCAGTCTCTGGTGGAATCGCTCGTCGAGCTCGGGCACCTCACGCGCGAGCAGGCAGAGACATCGCCGCACCGGAACGTCATTCTGCAGGCGTTGGGAACGCGCGCGGAAGTCGCGGTGGCATTGTCACGTATCAAGCTCCATCGTGGCGATATGGTCCTGATCTGCTCGGACGGACTATCCGGCAAGGTCCGAGCCGACGAACTGCTCGAGATCGCGCTTGCCGGGCCCACGATCGAGATCGCTGGCCGGCGGATGGTCGCGCTCGCAAACGAGCGTGGTGGCGAGGACAACATCACTCTGATTCTCACCCACTTCGGCGGTCCGGGACTCGAGGAGGCGCCCGACGGCCTGGGGGTAACCGGGGCATTGGAGAAGATTCACGGCTTCGACCACGCGGCCGGTGGCGGCTACGAGGTCCATCAGGACCGCTCGACGAACAAGCTCGAGCCACCGACCCCGGCGACACGCAAACTTGTCGACGAACTCACGGGCGACGACGAAACATAAGGTATCGGCGGCCACCCGGCGTGTATCGAGGATTTCGTATCGCTGTTGCGGTCCCGGCGCACAATGAAGGCCGGCTCATAGCGCGTACGCTGGCGGCGGTCCCTGGATACGTCGACGACATCGTCGTCGTCGACGATGCGAGCTCCGATGACACGATGCAGGAAATTCGGCGTGCGGCGGCGCTCGACCCGCGCGTGCACGCGATCGAACACCAGAGCAATCGTGGCGTGGGCGCGGCTATCGTGTCGGCATTCGAAACGTCGCTCGCGCTTGGGAGCGATATCGTGGCCGTGATGGACGGCGACGGCCAGATGCACCCGGACGATATGGAGGGCTTGATCGCTCCCATAGCATCGGGCCGAGCCGATATGGTAAAGGGACTCCGTTTCGACGGATGGCGGCCGCGTGGACGAATGCCGCTGGCACGTTGGGCCGGGAACTTGCTGCTCAGCCAGGCGACCCGTGCAGCGTCCGGTTGGCGTTCGGCTCTGGATTCGCAGAGCGGGTACGTCGCACTTTCGGGTTCGGGTCTCGCGCGATTGCCCCTCGGCCGTCTCTACGCACGATATGGATTTCCGAACGACCTGTTCTTGCGGGCGGGGGAAGCAGGACTTCGGGTCGAGTGCGTGCCGGTCCGCGCGGTTTATGGCGCCGAGGTCTCGGGCATTCGCCCGCATCTTGCGGTGCCGGTGATAGGCTGGCTGCTGTTTCGAGGATGGATCCGGCGGTTGTCTTCCAGACGAAGGAGAGCGGAAGCCCCGGGGACGCGTCGATCGATCGAAGCCGACGAATCGTGAAATCGAATTGCCGGCGTGAAGTTCGACAGCCGAGTGTTCGATAACAGAGAGGTTGCGCAGGAACCGTACTGCACTTTCCGGAGGGAATTTCAGCGTGTCCCGAATCTTCGCAATCGGCGACCCTCATCTGTCGCGGGCTCGGCCCAAGCCGATGGACGTTTTCGGCGACAATTGGGCCGGGCACGACGAACGTATCTTCGCGGCTTGTCGCGAACTGGTCGGGCCGGACGACCTGCTCATCCTCGCCGGCGACATTTCGTGGGCCACCAGGCTCGTGGACGCGCTCCTCGATCTCGAAGACATCGGCAAACTTCCCGGAACGAAACTACTGTTGAAGGGAAATCACGATTTCTGGTGGTCGTCGCGCGCGAAGGTCGAGCGCGCCGTCCACGAATCCATTCGACTGCTGCAGAACGATTCCTTCCTCTTCGGAGACGTGGCGATTGCGGGAGGACGCGGCTGGACACTTCCGGGTGACGAGTGGTTCACAGATGAGGACGAGAAGATCTCGAGGCGCGAAGTGGAACGGATTCGATTGTCGTTCGAGAGCCTCGCGGGGCGAAAGTACTCGCATCTGATCGCCGCTCTTCATTATCCGCCGATGAACTCGCGCCACGAAGGAAGCGAGGTGACCGAATTGCTCGAGCATTACGGCGTGGAGACCTGCATCTACGGGCATCTGCACGGCGACGGCATTGCTGCCGGGTTCGTCGGCGAGCGAAACGGGATTCGCTACCGGCTCGTCAGCGCCGACAGCATTGGGTTCCGGCCCGTCGAAGTCGCTCACGCGAAACCGGGAGTGCTATGATCCGTTGCGCGATACGGGTTCATCCGGCCTTGAAGGCCGTGTGAATTTCAGTTTCCTCGCGGCGCGACCTCTGGTTTCTGGAGGGGAAAATGGTTAACAGAAGTTTCGGAATGGCACTCCTGGTGTGCGTTTCCTTCTTGATCGGTTGCGGTATGTTGTCCGGACAGACTCAGGACTCGGGAACGCCGACGCTTCGAACCGAGGATGTGCGGTCCGGCGGATCCGCTTCGGCGGGCGACCCGGCCGCCGAGATCGTCTGGCTCCGCGACTTCGATTCGGCCTTGTCGCAGGCGCGACCGGGTCAGGTCATATTCGTGGACGTCTATACGGACTGGTGCAGCTGGTGCAAGCACATGGACAGGAATGTGTTCTCGCACCCGTCGGTGCGCGCCGTCGCTTCCAGGAACGTGTTCGTCAAGATCGACGCGGAGGACGGTGGCAAGGGAGAGGCTTTCGCCCGGGCGAACGGCGTCAGCGGGTTTCCGACCCTCATCGTGTTTTCGCCGGATGGCAAGAAGATCGCAACTCAACCCGGAGCATTCAGGCAGCCATCCGAGTTCGTTCGATGGTTCGATGCCGCAGCCGAGCGCATCGGCTGAGGCCAGGTCGACTGCTGCCGGAAACTCGGCGGGGTTGGTTCATCCCATGCCGAGCCTCCGCATGCGGTATCGGAGGCGTTGCAAGGAGACTTCCAGCCTCGAGGCGGCCTTCGCTCGACTGCCGTTCGTCTCTGCGATCACCCGTTCGATATAGGCACGCTCGAAGGTATCCATCGCCCGTGCGAGCGGCACGACCGCGCTTTCGGGCGATGCCGCCGAGCAGCGGAACGTGTCGTCGAACGGCGTTTCCAGATGTTTCGGCGAGCGGTTCGCGGCGAGCGACGCCTCCACCGACTCTCGAGTGATTCGCGGACCGAACAGGGCGAGCGATCGTTCGATCACGTTCGAAAGCTCGCGAACGTTTCCGGGCCAGTCGTAGCCCAGGAGCGGCCCGATTGCGCCGGCCGTGACCTCCACGCCGTCGATGCCTATGCGGTCCGCGTTTGTGAGCGACAACCGCCTGGCGAGCACCGGGATCTCGTCCCGACGTTCCCGCAGCGGGGCGATCTGCAGGCGGATCACGTTGAGCCGGTGGTAAAGATCGGAGCGGAACTTACCCGCGCGCGTCTCGCGTTCGAGGTCGCGATTCGTTGCTGCGACGATCCTGACGTCGACTCGAACCGGTTGTGTATCGCCGAGGGGCAGGATCTCGCCGTCCTGCAGGAAGCGCAGGAGCTTGGCTTGAAGTGTCAGCGGCAATTCGCCGAGCTCGTCAAGGAAGAACGTTCCGCCGTCGGCTGCGCGCACGAGCCCTTCGTGAGTGGCGTGCGCGCCAGTAAACGCCCCGCGCCTGTGTCCGAAGAGGATCGACTCGATCATGTCCGGCGGAACCGTCGCGCAGTTGAAGGCGACCCACGGCCGGTTCGACCGGCGGCTCCGGTGGTGAATGAGACGCGCGATCTGTTCCTTGCCGGTTCCCGACTCGCCGGTTATCAGGACCGTGCTCCCGGTCGCCGCGGCCTGCAGCGCCAGTTCGACCGAGCCTCGTGTGGACGGGCCGGCGATGACTATTCCGTCCACTTCGTCGGGCTGAGCATCCAGGGGCGTCGCGATGCGATTCCGAAGCGGAGCGGCAGCTACCGAGCGGCGCGGCCTGACGTCCTCCAGCCATCGTTGCGCGCGGGTGTGTCGTAATACGGCGCCGCATCGCGCGTAGGTGCCCGAGGCCTCCTCGGCGAGCGTTACGGCACCGTTGACGTCGTCGCCTGCAAGCCTTCGGGCGTGAGCTTCGAGTGTCCGCGCCTGGTAGTACGGCAGGTCGTGAAGACGGAAGTGCTCGGCGGCCCGTTCCAGCATCTGGTAGCCGCGCTCGCGGTCCTCGATCGACGGTGCGAGCGACAGCCCGCCCAGCAGATGGTGAAGGCCGGCCAGAAGCGGATCCACGCCCTGTCCAATCATCAGCGACGAGGACTGCCAGAGTTCGCGCGCGCGAGCCACCTGATTGAGCTCGATGCGGATGACTCCCTCGCAGAGCGCCGTTTCGAGCTCCGCCCTGCGGCGAACCGCCTCGACATCGATCGACTCGACGAGAAGCGCCGCGCGCTCGGATTCCTCGAGCGCCGAGCTGTACATTGCCAGATTGAAGTAGGCCTCGGCCCGCCCACGCCTCGCGCGGGCGAGCGAACCGGCCAGCGGCGAGACCTCCAGATCCGCGATAGCCAGCGCATATTCGCTCATGGTTTCGTCGAGCGCACCGCGTATCGAAGCCGCCTCGCCTTTGAACGAATGGGCGCGACCGGTGACGGATTTGTCGTCGGGCGCGGCGGCGATGGCCTCGTCCGCAAGCCGGACGGCGTCGCCCAGGCGGCAGGTGCGAATCATTTGGATTGCGTCGTCGAGACGGCGATGCCAGATATTGTCGGTACCGGAGGGACGGATGAACTGCCAGGCGATGGCCATTCGGGATTCTCCTTCGAGGATATGTTGGGGGAAGCGCGAATCGCTATGCGAATTGCGTGCCGCAGTATCGAGACCAGCCGGAGCACATCGGGCGTGCCCGGCAACGGCGTTCGTGGTATCAGGATGGAGGCGAAGTCCGGCCGGGGGGACGAAGATGCGAGACGTTGACAGGTACTTTGGCGAATACGGGGCCTTTCACCGGGATCCGCGTAACGAACTGACGCATGCATTCGGAATTCCGATGATCGTGCTGGCGATAATAATGTGGCTCGCGAACGTGCCGCTTGTTCGCGTCAACGGCCTCTCGATCGACCTGGCGTGGGCGATTATTGCAACGGTGGCAGTGTTCTACATTCGGCTGCACGTCCCGCTGGGCATTGCAATGACGGTCCTGCTGGCTGCATTCCACCTGATTGGCGCCGGTCTGCTCGGGGCCGATGTCTGGATCGCGGCGGCGCTGTTCGTCGCAGGATGGGTGTTGCAGTTCGTCGGCCACGCCTTCGAAGGCAAGCGTCCGGCGTTCGTGCGCAACGGCATACATCTGCTGATCGGACCGATGTGGATACTCGGCCGGTTGCTCGCTCTCGCCGGTGTCGCCGCGACGGGCGGCAAGGCGGCAAAGCCCTGAGATAATTGACCCAGCCGCGGATCAGACCGCCGCTGCCGGGCCTTTCTGGATTGCCTCGCAGATTGCGGCGGTGAACTCGGTCGTCGTCGAGGAACCACCGAGGTCGGTCGTCCGAACCGGCGAGCTCAGAAGTGTTTGCCCAAGCGCCGCATCCACGCGATTCGCCGCTTCCGCCTCGCCCAGATGATGGAGCATCAGGATGGACGATCGCAGGAGTGCCGTCGGGTTGGCCATGTTCTTGCCTGCAATGTCGGGCGCAGTACCGTGGACCGCTTCGAAGATCGCGCATTCGTCGCCTATGTTGGCGCCGGGCACCATACCCAGCCCGCCGACAAGGCCCGCGCCGAGGTCCGAAACGATGTCGCCGTAGAGGTTTTCGAGCAGTAGCACGTCGAACTGTCCGGGCTTCATTACGAGCTGCATACAGAGCGCGTCGACGATGCGCTCGTCGGCCTCGATGTCTGGGTAATTCACCGCAACGTCACGGAAACACTTGAGGAACAAGCCGTCCGACATCTTCATGATGTTGGCCTTGTGGACGCAGGTGACACGCTTGCGACCCGCTTTCCTGGCGTACTCGAAGGCCCACGTGGCGATTCGCAGCGATGCGCGTTCCGAAACGACTTTGAGACTGGTGACGACGCCCGGCACGATTTCGTGCTCGAGGCCGGCATAAAGCCCCTCGGTGTTCTCACGCACGATCACGAAATCCAACGCGCCGAAATGGGTCTCGGCTCCAGGTAAACTCTTGACCGGCCTGAAGTTCGAATACAGGTCGAGCACCTTTCTGAGCCGGACGTTGACGCTCTGGAAGCCCTTGGCGATTGGCGTTCCGATGGGCCCCTTGAGTGCGACACGATTACGCCGGCAGGCTTCGATGACGTCGATCGAAAGGGCCTCGCCGGTTCGGTCGAACACGGCGGCTCCCGCTTCCACTCGTTGCCAGTCGAAGGCAACGCCCGTGGACTCGAGAATCTCGACGACCGATTTCGTGACTTCGGGACCGATGCCGTCCCCGGGAATCAGAGTCACAACGTGCGTCATGGAAACCTCCTGTTGCCCGCGTAAAGGCGGCGCAATATACTGAATCCTTTCGGGCGAATCAACGGACGCCGTCCGTATGGAGGAAAGGGTGCACGAGGTCAGTATCGAGATGGAATTCTCGAGCGCTCACGCGCTGCGAGGCTATCAGGGCAAGTGCGAGAACACGCACGGCCACAACTACCGCGTCGAAGTTCACGTCCACGGCCGCGAACTCAACGACATAGGGCTCCTGATCGATTTCAAGGAGCTCAAGGCGGCAACGAAGCGCATCGTCGACTACCTCGATCACAAGGACATCAACACCTTGCCGCCCTTCGACGATCGGCTCAATCCATCGGCCGAGAACCTCGCCAGCTACTTTTTTTACGAAGTTGGACGCCAGATCAACGACGACCGCGTCCGCGTCCAACGCGTTCGAGTATGGGAGACATCGACATGCTCTTCCACCTACTCGGAGGGCTGACCTGGGCTCAGAATTACTCACACATTTTTCACTAACTCAAAAACATGTGAGTTGTTTAGTGCGAAATTTTAGAGTGGCGGCCCGTTCTATGGAGTGGCCGACCCCTCCGGCTGGTCAATAATTCGAAGGAGACACGACCTGATGCGACGACTAACTCTTGTGCTGACGATGGTGACGATTCTGGCCGGGGTGGCGATCTCGGCCGCTTCGGTACGCGGCGACGACAAGGCTCCGGCGGGAAAACCTCCGGTCACGAATACGGTTTGCCCCCTGATGGGCGATGCTGTTTCGCCCAAGGTCCGGGTGGAGCACGACGGTCAGTGGGTTTACTTCTGCTGCGCCGGATGTGTGGAGATGTTCAAGGCCGATCCGGCCGCGGCGATCGTAAAGATGTCCGATGCGGATCGCGAAGCGATCAAGAAGAACACCAAGTGCGCGGTCAGCGGGGAAGAGATCACGTCGTTCGACGTGCGCAGCGAGCACGAGGGACGCTTCGTTTACTTCTGTTGCGCTTCCTGCAAGGCCAAGTTCGACGCGAAGAACGCACCCAAGTAGGCCCGCGCGTTTACGCAGTTGCGGCCCTCGCGGAGGTCCCGATTCTGAGGGACGTCCGCGGGGGCCGAACGTTTCGGGCGCAGCCGTCTCGCTTTCGGGTGTCGCGAAGCGTCAGCTATAGTGGCACCTCTTCCGCCGGCAGATGGCGGGTCAACTGGCGGACACCGAAGTCCGGGTCACATGCGGTGACCACTTGAACCATGAGGAGACAGTAGCGAAATGGCGAATCTTTCAGGACAGCCTTACTCGGAACGGCAGTTCAACCTCAGCGGCCTGAACGGAATAAGCGATAAGCAACTGGAGCAGCACTACAAGCTCTACGCCGGCTACGTTGCGAACACCAACAAGCTCAACGAGCAACTGGCCGAATTGATCAAGGCCGGCGATACGCTGTCGCCGAAGTTCGGCGAACTTACTCGACGGATGGGCTTCGAGTACAACGGCATGCGTCTGCACGAGTACTACTTCGACAACATGACGTCGAGCGGCGGAAGCCTCGAAGCTGGATCGAAACTTGGCGTAGCTCTCGCCGGGAGCTTCGGCGACATCGAGACCTGGCGCACGGATTTCACTTCTATCAGCAAGATGAGAGGGGTTGGCTGGGCGATTCTGGCCCGTGACCCTCTGTCAGGGAAACTTTCGAATCACTGGATCACGCTGCACGAAGAGGGCAACGTCGTCGGCTTCGAGCCCATTCTCGTGATGGACGTCTGGGAGCATGCATTTACGGTCGACTACCTTCCGACGGAGCGCGCGAAATACATCGAGGCGTTCTGTTCCAACATCGACTGGCAGGTCTGCGAAGGCCGGCTGCCGAAGTAGGGTGCGGGTCGCGCCCAAGAACCACTGGCTGTATTGCGGAGCGCCGCGGGCGTTCGGGACTTTTTACCCGGACTCGCGGCGCTTCGTGCTTCAGTGCGCCATTGCGCGGAGCGAATCGTGAGCAAGGCGCCCCGGATCGAATGGATGCCGTGGGACGAGCCGGCTTTCTCGCTGTCTGCGAGGTCGCAACGGCCGATCCTGCTCCGCATCGGCGCGACGTGGTGCGCCTGGTGTCGGGCGATGGCAGACGACACGGATATCGACCCTGTCGTGGTGTCTTCAGTGGCGCAGGACTTCGTTCCGGTTTACGTCGATGCCGACCGCCGACCCGACATCAACGAGCGCTACAACCTCGGGGGATGGCCGACGAACGCATTTCTCACGCCGCGGGGAGATCTCATCACCGGCGGCACGTTCTTCGATACCGACACGTTTCGTGTGCTCCTGAGCCGCGTGGCCCAGAGCTGGCGGGAACGTCGTGACGAGGTCGAGGAAGCGGTCGGCGCGGCCCGGCGCGAGGCCGATCAGCGCCGCAAGCCGCGAAGCGGAGCAGCCCCGGCGGCTGACGAACAGCTCGCGTTCATCGTCGGTAGCATCGTCGACGCTTTCGATTTCCGGTACGGAGGGTTCGGACGCGATCCGAAGTTCCCTCACGCGGCGCCGATCCGCCTGTTGTTGACGGAGTTCTGGCGTACGGGCGAATCTCGACTGCGCGACGCGGCGCTGATGAGCCTCGAAGCCATGATCGAGCCTGGAGCTCTCGCCGACGGCGACGGGGGATTTTTCCGATACTGCGCCGGGCGCGACTGGAGCGGACCGAGCTATGAACGGTTGCTCGCGGACCAGGCGCAGCTTCTCGACGCCTATCTGTGCGCTTTCCAACTTACGGCCGAACCCCGCTGGCAGAATGCCGCGCGATCCATCGCCGGATTTCTGCGCCAGACGATGTTCGAGCCTCGCCGTCATGTGTTCCGGGGCAGCCAGACAGCAATCGGGGCGGAGGACTATTACCGGACCGAGGTTTCGCAACGTGCGGCTTCGCAGGCCCCGGCGGTCGATGCCGCTGCTTACGTGGCGTCGAATGCGCAGACTGCATCGGCCCTCATCCACGCAGGGTGCGTGCTCGGAGACGATGGAGCGCTCGAAGCCGGCGTCGGGCTCTCGGATGCTCTGGCACGGCGCGCGCGGCTCGGCGCGGACGAAACGCTTCTCGGCCACGGGCTGGATGGAAAGGGGCCTTCCGGACCGATCCTGCTCACGAGCCAGGTGTACACGGCAAGAGCGCTCGTCGACGCGTACGAGGCAGTAGGAGGCGCGCAGCGAATTGCCGCCGCCGCCTCGCTAATGGACGAGGTCCACAATCGGTTGCGGGATGCGGTGCGCCAGGCCTACACGGACACGGTCGTCGAGCCGGGAGCCGAAGGCTATCTCTCGCAGCCTCTTTTTCCGATAGCCGAGAACGCGGTTGCGGCCGAAACGCTGCTGCGCCTGTCCGTGCTCATGGATTCACCGACGCTCGAGACGCGCGCTCTGGCGTTGCTCGCGGCGCTTTCGCCCTCGAGCTCCGACGAGGTGCTTCTCGCCGCACCTTTCGCGCAGGTGTTGCAACGCACGCTCGTGCGAGAGGCCGTGACCGTTCATCTGGCGGGCGTGACGTCCATATCGGCCGTTCTGCCGCTCGTGCGTGCAGCAAATGCGCTCTTCGTGCCGTTCAAGATCGTCCGGTTCGTGGATCCCGAGCGGGATCGGGCGCGCTCGAAGACGATGGCGGCGGCAGCATCTGCAGGACCGGCCGCGATGGTCTGTCTGGGCACGAGTTGCGCCGAGCCGACAAGCGATCCGGAGCGCCTCGTTGCGATCATCGCTCGCGCGGCTGCCACTCCGCACTCGTGACCGTCGAGTTCGAGACTGTTGAGCCGGGGCTCCGGATCGTATCGAGGATTCGCCGCTGTCGGCAGGGGCTGCCCACTATCGCGCGCCTTACTGCTTCGGCCTCTCGGGAGGCAGGATGGTCCGCGACCGCGGAGCGGTCGATATAGTAGCCGTGGGTCGCGCGTGGGCGAGCGCAGCGAGCAAGCGCACGACCCGCGGATCCCGGAACCCAGATGCGCCGACCGCGGAGCGGTCACATTGGGTTCGCAGTTCCTACCGTACGAATCTCGATCTTTGGCGAAAGGAGAGATGCCTCTTTGCCGGGACACAACGTCGATTTCGTCACCACCGACGCGCATTGCGCGCATTGGGACGGACGATGCGACCGCTCCGCGGTCGGTACGTTGGGGCTGGGGTGTCCGCGGGTCGCGCTGCGGCTCGTTGCACTCGCCGCGCGCGACCCACGGCTGCTATGAAACACGGCCGTGCGCTGACACCTGCACTACGCCCGTTTCATCCCAGGGGGTACGCCGCAGGCGTGTGGGGAACTATTA
>JAJTWZ010000012.1 GCA_021463145.1 Blastocatellia bacterium
CCAGATCTGTCCCGCGGCGTTGGAGTAGATGCCGATGGAATCGTCTCCGTCGTTGTCCCAGTCTCCAGCCACCGGCTTCCAGTCCGATCCGCCGGCCCCTAACGTGAACGGAGCCACGTCGGCTCCTCCGGTGTTGTTGTTCCCCGGGGATTCCCCGGGAACAGGCTTTTCTCGCCACATCAGTTGACGCGAAGCGATACTGTCCCTGGCTGCAATCAGGACGGACGGTCTCGGCCAGTCGTCGTACCCGGAGCGAGGGGCCGGCTGGCCGTTGCGTGGGAGGTAGGCCGCACGGCCAGCCCGCCGCTGTGTCACTCCGGGTATGACCGACGCGGGGATGCCTGTGCGGCACGCCGCGGACGTCTGGGGAACCGCTGGCCTAGCTCTTCCCCGCGTCGATCCGCCGGAGGAAATCAGCAACGGCCGAGGCGAATGCTCCGGGCGTCTCGAGATTGGCGAGGTGCCCGGCCGCGTTGATGGAAAGCAATTTCGCGCCCTCGATTGACTCGGCCATTGCCGCCACCTCGGCGTGGGGGATGAGTTGATCGCGTGTGCCCGCGACCACCAGCATGGGAAGCGATACGGCCGCGAGCAGCTCGGACGAATCGCTGCGCACGGCCATTCCGGTGAGCGCCGCAATGACCCCTTCCGGGTCGGCCTTCGCGGCCATTTCACGCACGTCGTCAGCCAGATCCGGTCGCGAGCCGTAGGTCTCAGGAGCGAGCAGCCTTGGAACAAGGGCGTCGACGGCAGCGGCCGTCCCTCTCGCACGCACGGCCTCGATCAGCGCGAGCCTTCCCGCGCGCGCGGCGTCCGTGTCGGCGGCTGCGCGCGTACTGGAGAGGACAAGCGCCGCAACATCGAGCGGATAACGCCTCAGGTACGCCATGGCCACGTATCCACCCATCGACAGCCCGCCGATTGCCGCGCGTCCCACGGACTCGGCAAGGACGACGGCGCGCACGTCCTCGGCCATTCTATCCATCGCGCCGTCGGCGGCGACGCCGCTTTCGCCAAAACCTCTCAGGTCAACCGTGATGACGCGCCGCGAGACTGAAAGCTTCTCCGCAACTTCCAGCCACATCCCGCGATGAAGCGGAAATGCGTGAGCCAGCACCAGCGGCATCGCATCGCCAGCGGCCCCGCGCACGTCATAGGCAATCCGAACGCCTCGACTCTCGACGTACCCCACTCCGATACCTCCAGGACCCGACAAGGAACTCGCGGCATCATAGACCACTTGCATACAGGAAACGGGACAACGGCAGGAGTTCTTGCTCTGGCGCACGCAGGGTTGCAACAATGCGCAAATGCACCTGGCCTTCGTCGAGATCGAGAATTTCCGCGGCATCAAACGGCTTTCGATGGCGTTCTCACTGATCACGGCGATCATCGCGGAGAACAACTTCGGCAAGACGAGCGTGCTCAACGCCCTGCTCATTTGTATCGGCGTAGACACGACCGGCACCGAATTCGACTTCGACGACCGCGATTTCCACGTCGACGCAGCCGGGCCGGCCGAGCCCGCCAGCCGGCTCTCCATCGAACTGACGTTTCGCGAGTACCGGGCTGGCGACTGGAAGGCGCCCAGGTACGCGCGGCTGACGCCCGCAATGACTCCGTTCGAAGGACCTCTTCACCAGATTCGCTGCCGAATCGTCGCAAGGCGAACCGAATCGGGCGGCAGTCCGAATGTGGAGATCAGTTTCCGGAACCTCGTTGGCTCGGAATTGCGAGTATTGGATCCACTCGGCCTGTTCGGTGAGATCAGAAGGCTCTCTCCCGTCGTAGCTCTGCGGTCGGCGCGATTCGTGACTCATCGACACGGACAGACGGATTCGGGCCCCGACGAACCGTGGGACGGCGATCCGATTCACGAGCAACTGGAAGACGGAGTTCGAGACACGTTCCGGTCGTTGGCGCTGAGCGAAGTCATAAGTAAGGACGACTTCGAACGCGCGGTCGCGTCGATGAGCCGCCTCGCCGGCTCGCTCGCCAGCCGGCTCGGGGGGTTCTCGGCCGATGAAGAACGGCTCGCCGAGGCGCTCCGCGCGCTGCCCGCCCGGTTCGAAAGTCAGGCAGCCGCGCCGCTGAAGTCCGTGCGACCCGGCTTCGGATCGCGAAGCGTGGCCCTTCTCGCCTTGCTCGGCGTGATGCTGGAGTCGCGACAGGCCATTTCGATATCCGATGACGCAACGCCGATAATCGTCGTCGAGGAACCCGAGGCCCATCACCACCCGATGATGCTCGCAGCGGTCTGGCGGCTCATCGACCGGCTCCCCACTCAGAAGATCATCACGACGAATTCGGGCGACCTGCTCGCGCTCGTTCCGATCCGCTCCATTCGCCGGCTCACCAGGCGCCGAGATCGAGTGGAAGTACACCGCGTAAGCCGCAACGCGCTCACCGCGGATGACGTGCGGCGGATCGGCTATCACGTGCGATCCAATCGCGCATCGTCGGTTTTTGCCAGGTGCTGGCTACTCGTCGAGGGCGAGAGCGAGTACCACCTCCTGCCCGAGGTCGCACGGCAACTCGGCTACGACTTCGGCGCCGAAGGCATCCGGTGCATCGAGTTCGCGCAGTGCGGACTCACTCCGCTCCTCAAGGTTGCCACGGAACTGGCGATCGAGTGGCACGTGGTGACGGACGGCGATTCGGCGGGTGCGTCTTACGCAGTTACGGCTCGAAACGCTGCTGGCGGGTTCGACCGCATTGGAGACAGGCTCACGCAACTGGACGAGCGGACGATCGAATTGTTTATGTTCCGTAACGGATTCGACAGCGTGTATCGAGAGGCGGCCGGTGGCGTTCATCCGTCGTCGCGGCGACGGCGTCGCGGGGAGGAAGACGAAGCGAAGTTCTACATCGAACGCGCGATCGACAGATTCTCCAAGCCGAGGCTCGCGATCATGGCCGCCGAGGCAGCCGAAGAAGCTGGCCCGGCTTCCGTTCCGGCAAAGTTGCGAGCGGCTGTCGAGGCGTGCGTCCGGCTGGCAAGGCGGGTCGACGTCGCGAGCTGAGGTCTCGCGAATCGAAGTTCGGGACCGCTCTGGCGATCAGCGGACAACCGCCGGCGCGGCGAGCAGCACAACGGTCGATCGGGCTCGCACGAAGTACGACCGCTGGTAAGAAAGCACGGGCGCCGAATCGGGCTCGCAGAAGTCCTCCGGCGACTCGAGCGACGTGTCGACGATGCGACGCCAGGGCAGGTCCTCCATGACCGGCAGTTCGAACGTCGCGCTGTCCCAATGCGCGTTCGCCATCACGTACAGATGAGCGTCCGTGAGTCCCACCGGCCCGAAGATGTGCATCGCGAGCCGTCGCGCCTCGGGCGACCAGTCCGGATGGCCGAGCGAAGTACCGTGCCAGTCGACGGAAAGTCCACCGCCCCGGCGGTCCGACGCGAACCGCCGCCGCCGCAGGAGCGGCAATTCGCGGCGGAAGTGGATCAGTCCGCGAACGAAGCGATGAAGACCGCTGTTCTTCTCGAGAAGAGTCCAGTCGATCCAACTCGTCAGGTTGTCGTGGCAGTAGGCGTTGTTGTTTCCGCCCTGGGTCCGCCCCATCTCGTCTCCGGCCAATAGCATTGGAACGCCCTGCGACAGCAGCAGCAGGGTCATCACGTTGCGCACCTGCTGACGGCGCAGCTTCAATACGGCAGGATTGCCGGTCGGTCCTTCAGCCCCGCAGTTCCAGCTCAGGTTGTCGTTCAAACCGTCGGCGTTGGCCTCGCCGTTCGCGACGTTCACCTTGCGGTCGTACGAGACCAGATCCTCCAGTGTGAAGCCGTCGTGACACGTTACGAAGTTGATGCTGTGGTACGGCTCACGATTGCTCGTCTGATAGAGGTCCGGGCTGCCCAGAAGTCGAGTGGCAAGCGAATAGGTCCGCCCTGGCTCTCCCCTCACGAAGCGCCGGACGTCATCGCGGAAGCGTCCGTTCCACTCGGCCCACCGTCCCCACGCGGGAAATGTGCCGACCTGGTAAAGGCCGGCCGCATCCCACGCTTCGGCAATCAGCTTCGTATGCGCGAGGACCGGATCGTGGGCGAGCGACTCAAGCAGCGGCGGGTTCGCCAGCACCGCCCCGTCGGTTCCGCGGCCGAGAATCGATGCGAGGTCGAACCGGAATCCGTCGACGTGCATCTCCGTGACCCAATAGTGAAGAGAATCGACGATCAGCGTCCGGACGATGGGATGATTGCAGTTGAGCGTGTTTCCACAGCCGGAGTAATTCCTGTACTCGCCGGTCGCGCGATCGACGATGTAGTACACGGCGTTGTCGATGCCGCGGAACGAGTGCGTCGGCCCCCGCTCGTCGCCTTCGGCCGTGTGGTTGTAGACGACGTCGAGAATCACCTCGATGCCGGCGCCGTGGAAAGCCCGAACCATCTGCTTGAACTCGTGAACCGCTCCTCCGTTTGCCGGGTCCGCCGCGTATGCGGCATTCGGCGCGAAGAACGCGATGGGCTGATAGCCCCAATAGTTGAGCAGACGCTCGCCCGTGAGCGGGTTCACTCGATTCGTGTCCGCCTCTTCGAACTCCCAGATCGGCATCAACTCGACGGCGCTGACGCCGAGATCCTTCAGATAGGGGATCTTCTCGACGAGCCCCGAGAACGTGCCGGGACGAACCGCGCACGAGGATGCGTCACGCGTGAAACCGCGCACGTGGAGCTCGTAGATGACCGAGTCCGATAGCGGAATGTTCAGTGGCTGGTCGTCGCCCCAGTCGAATCCGTTGTCAACCAGGAGGCAGCGGCGTTGCGAGGTGTGCGGGGCGTCTCCCCACGCCGCACCTCCGCAGATAGCGCGGGCATACGGATCGAGAAGTATCGCCGACCGTTCGAAGCGGTGCACCTCGGGTTGCGAGTTGGCGGCCCGGTCCATCCGGTACGCGTATTCAACCGACGGATGAACGTCGCCAACGAGCACGTGCCAGACGTCGCCCGTCCGGTTTATCCTCGGATCGAGCGGGATCTCGAGGGCCGGATGCGGGTCGCCCGGGGCGTAGAGTAGCAAGGACACCGACGTCGCGGCGGTCGATACTACCGAGAAATTGATACCGCCAGGCCGGCGCGTTGCGCCCAGGGGCAGCGGCGCGCCGCGTTCCAGCCCGAACGAGGGTCCCAGGATCTTCTCGAGCGCGCGCTCTTCGACCCGGCTCATCTCACACTCCGGCAAGGAAGGTAAGAACCGGGAAACTCCGAAGCAGGGTGAAATCGATTTGGGTCCATATGCCGCCCGTCGACCGCCTGCGACGTTACGTCGGCGCAGGCGCGGAGGTCAACCGGGCTTACCCTGTTCGCGATCCGGCTGGAATCGATGGATACTACGCTGCCATGAGCCAAGACTTGAGCATCGGATCCCTCGGCCACTGTCGATTCGAATCCCCACTCGTCCAGCGCCTCGGCAGCGTGCCCGAGTCGCCGGGTTTCGTCGAACCGGATGCGGCTGTCCTTCTCGACGACCGGATCTCGTCGCTCGGCGCCCTCGAGCGAATCGACGAAGCGCCGCGACTGGAGGTCGCCGGGCCCAGGCGCGAGATCTACTTCGAGCCGGCAGCGACCGGAATCGGGATCGTCACGTGCGGAGGTCTCTGCCCGGGGCTCAACAACGTCATTCGCGGGATAACCATGGAAGCCTGGCACGGCTATGGAGTCCGCCGGATTTACGGGATCCGGTACGGACTCGAAGGGTTCATCGAAAGCGCCGGCCATCAGGTGCTCGAACTGACACCGGATATTGTCAGCGACATCCACGAGCACGGCGGCAGCCTGCTAGGTTCGTCGCGGGGTCCGCAGGATCCAAAGGCGATCGTGGACCGGCTCGACAAGCTCGGCGTCCAGGTGCTGTTCGTTGTCGGCGGTGACGGATCCATGCGGGCGGCGCTCTCGATTGCAACAGAAGCGCGCGCGCGCGATCGCAAACTCGCTGTCGTGGGCATTCCCAAGACCATCGACAACGACATGCGTTACCTGGACAAGACGTTCGGATTCGACACGGCCGTGGGCGAAGCGGTCAAGGTGATCCGTTGCGCGCACGCCGAGGCGCGCGGGGCCTTCAACGGTATCGGACTTGTGAAACTGATGGGGCGCCACAGCGGTTTCCTTGCGTGCGCGGCCACTCTTGCGACGAGCCACGTCAACTTCTGCCTGATTCCCGAGATGTTGGACAACGACACGCTCGGGCCGGCATTTCTGGACCGGCTGAAGGCGCGCCTCGAAGACCGGCGGCACGCGGTCGTCGTGATAGCCGAAGGAACCGGCCAGGAGCGGCTTGCCGATCCAGACGTGCGCGATGCATCGGGAAATGTGAAGCTCGTCGACGTGGGCGCGATCCTTGCCGAACGCATAAAGGCTTATTTCGCCGGCAAGCCCATGGAGGTGACGCTCAAGTACATCGACCCGAGTTACACCGTCCGGAGCGTCGCGGCCTGTCCGTCCGACAGCGTCTACTGCTGGCAACTCGCCGCCGATGCCGTGCACGCGGCGATGAGCGGGCGAACGGAAATGATCGTCGGCCGATGGCACGGCAGGATGGTTCACGTTCCTATCGAGCGCGCGATTTCCGAGCGCAATCGCGTGGACCTCGAGAGTCCTCTCTGGCTGAGCGTTCTGGAAACTACAGGCCAGCCGACGACACTTCGGTGAGACAGCAGGCACACAGAAGTGCCGGATCGCCGCTCAGTCAGGCTGTTGCGTGCCGCCAACCGTCAAAGCCAGCCGAAGTGCTTCATCGATAGACAGGGCCAGCCCTTCCCCTGCCGCAACCGGGGCGTCGTCTCCGAGAGCTTTGCGCGCGGGCTCGACGAGGCCTGCGTAGTAAACGCGCTCGGATTCGGCCGTGGAGATCTCGCCGCGACGCTCCATCGCCCGAACCGAGCTCTCGATGACGATGGCGGATCGCAGCTGCCCTGATTTCATCGCGACGACCGCCATTGCCTCGAGGCCAAAGGCGATGGCTCGGTGCTCGCCGGTGGCGTGAGACTCGACAAGTCCCTCCGCCACGCGGTCGCGGCCTCCAACCGCATCACCCAGCAAGGCCAGCGTCAAGCCAAGTCCGATACGGGAATAGTTGACGAGTTTTCGAAATCCGATGCGCTCGGCGGTCGCCTCGGCCTCTTCGAATCGACGGCGAGCGTAGGGCAGATCGTCGAGCCGCAACCCGACCTCGCCCAGATTGTGAAGCATCAGAGTCGTGCGCCATTCGTCGCCGAAATCGCGCGACTGGACCAGCGTCGCCTCGAAGCGCTCTCGCGCGACCTCGTAGTCGCCACGCTCCATGGACACGAGGCCGAGATTGAACTCGAGGGTGACGATGTCGTTCGGTCTTCCAATCTTGCGAGTGGTCCGCCATTGGATGCCCGATCGAATGCAGGCCTCGGCTTCGTCGAACCGGCCGAGAAAAATGAGGGCGTCGCCCTTGCCGTCGAGGGCCGTCGCGACGGCCACCGGATCGTCGATTGCGGTGGCGACGTCCAGGCTGCGCTCGTACTGCTCGAGGGCCCTGGCCGGGTTGCCGACGAACCCGAACAGAAATCCCGTCGAGAACGTGACCGCGGCAATCTCGCGACACGGCGGCAATCCGGCGGCTGCATCCTGCGCCGCCAGCAGCCATTCCAGTCCCTCGACACCCCGCGACCTCATATCCCAGAAGTGGCACAGTTTCGCACTCAGGCTCAGTCCGCCGATCACATCGCGGCCATCGCGGATCGCCCAGCGCAACCCCGCGCGGATGTTGTCGTACTCGCGATCGCACCGCGCAAGGTGTTTCTTCTGGCCGGTGCCCGTAGTGATGCCGATCCGGGTCTCTTCGACTTCCGTTAGCAGCCAGGAAAAGAACCGTTCGCGGACTTCGCGTTCACGGCCGCTGGAGTCGAGCTTGTCGGCCGCGTACTCGCGGATCGTTTCGAGCATCCGGTAACGCAAATGGTCGTCGCGCTCGCTCACCATTACCAGCGATTTGTCGATCAGCGACTCGACGACGTCGAGAATCTCGGTTGTGTCAATGGCCTCGCCAGCGCAAACGGCCTCGGCAGCTTCCAGCGTGCAGCCACCGGCGAACACGGACAGTCGCTGGAGAAGCACTCGCTCCGGCTCCGACAGCAGGCCGTAGCTCCAGTCCACCGTTGCGCGCAGCGCCGGCTGACGTCCCGAGCGTCCGCCTGACGTAAGCAGCGCAAAGCGATCGTCCATCCGCGACAGAATCTGTTCGACAGACATGACGCCGACGCGCGACGCGGCCAGTTCAATGGCAAGCGGGATGCCGTCGAGCCGGGCGCACAATCGCGCGATCGCTTCGAGCGTGGGTGGCGTCAGTTCAAGAGTCTGGCGCTTGCTGCGCGCGCGGTCGACGAACAGGCGAACGGAGCCACACGCAAGCAGGTCCGCCGTAGAAACGTTCGGCCGGTCCACGTCGGGCAGATCCAGCGGCCGAACGTGCCGCAAAGACTCGCCGCCGACGTTGAGCGCTTCGCGGCTTGCAGCAAGCAGCCTGAGCCGGGGCGCCGCCCGGAGCAGCGAATCGACCGCTGACGCTACCTCACCGACAAGGTGCTCGCACGTGTCGACGATGACGAGCGCCGACCGGTCGCGCAGCGCGATGCCCAAAGTCTCGACGAGCGGACGGTCTTGCTCCTCCTTGACACCGAGCGCGGAAGCAATGGCGCGCAATACGCCGTCCGTGTGCGGCTTGAGGTCGATCATCCAGACGCCGTCGCTGAAGCTGCCGAGCAGTCGCCTTCCAGCTTCGATAGCGAGACGCGATTTTCCGATTCCGCCAGGTCCGACGAGGGTGACCAGCCTCTCGGCGCCGATAGCATCCACAAGCTCGTCGAGTTCGGCCTCCCGCGACACGAAACTGGTGAGGGATTCCGTCAGATTGTGGAGCGGAAGGACATTGGAGGATGTCTCGGCGCCCGTCGGCAGGCTGCTCCCGCTCGTGACATACGTCGGGGCGGACGGCTCGACTCCACTCGCCCGGCGCAACTCCGCCTCGAGTTCCCCCACGCTCGCAAACCTGTCGGCCGGGGCCTTGGCAAGTGCGCGAAGCACGACGTCGTCGATCGCCCCCGGCAGGCTGGATTCGATCGACGAAGGCGGGCGAGGGGCTTCACTTATGTGCTGCAGGATCAGTTGGACGGACGACCGGCCCGAAAACGGCGGGTAACCGGTCAGGCACTGGTAGGCGACGCAGCCGAGAGAGTAGATGTCCGACCGGGTGCCGAGGCGTTCGCCGCGGCACTGCTCGGGCGACATGTATGACGGCGTACCGATCAGCGCCCCGGCTAGTGTGATCTGATCGGCCTCCTCCTCGTCCGGTCTCTGCAGCTTCGCGATTCCGAAGTCGAGAACCTTCACGATCTCGGTTCCACGCGGACCGATCTCCAGAAAGATATTGTCTGGCTTGAGATCGCGATGGATTATTCCCGAGTCGTGCGCCGCCTGGACCGCCTGGCAAGCCTGACCGAGCAAGCGGGCGGTGCGCTCTATCGACAACCTGCCGCGTGCCCTCAGTTCGTCGGCGAGCGAGCGTCCGTCGAGCATCTCCATCACAAAGTAGGCTCCGGCGTCGGTAGAGACCCCGAAATCGTAGATCGACACGATATTCGGATGTTTCAGTCTGGCCATTGCAACCGCTTCGCGCTCGAAGCGTTGGCGCGCGCCTTCGTCGATGACCAGCGCCGACGTGAGCACCTTGAGGGCCACGGCGCGCTCCAGTGAGATTTGCGTCGCGCGATAGACGACGCCCATTCCGCCCTGACCGATGAGGCGATCGATCCTGTACTTCCCGTCGATTTCCGCACCGGATTGGAGGACGCCGTGGGCACGATCCGTGAGATCTCGAGCCATGCGAACAAGTCCGGGCCCGTCCGCCACGATCGTGCCTTCGGGTCCGGCACCGTCATCCCAGACTTGCGTCCTGACGGGCCGCTCCAGGAGCTCCACGACCTGCTGACGAAGGCCGGAATTCCCGCCACAGACCCGGTCGAGAAAAGCCGGACGATCGGTTTCAGGGATCCTGCACGCTTCCTCGAAGATCCACTTCAGGCGGTCGCTGGGCTCGGTTGGATCCATCGATATGGCGAATGAAGCGGCGCGCGGTCAGAACTCGAAGAGCCGGCCGGACGATACTGGCTCGACGAGAGACTCGTCGTCCACCGCAGGTGAATTGACCCGGATCGAAACGGGAACGGCTTCCATCTCCTCCGGTGCAAGAGATTTGAGCAACCCGAGGCGCGCGACCGGCGGCGTTTCGGGATCGAGCCACGCAGCCTCGTCCCCGGGATCGAGTATTACCGGCATCCGGTTGTGAATTGGCGCCACCAACTTGTTGGGCTCGGTCGTGAGGATGGTGCAGGTCGATACGGCCGGCCCGCCGGGAGGGGTCCACGACTCCCACAATCCCGCGAAAGCGAACAGCCGGCCATCGCGAAACCTGATGTGCATCGGCGTCTTTCCACCCGGTCCCTTCTTCCATTCGTAGAACCCGTCAGCGGGAATCAGGCACCTGCGTTTAGCGAGAGCGTGCCGAAAGGACGGTTTCTCGGCGATGGTCTCGGACCTGGCATTTATCAATTTGTTGCCGATGCTCGCGTCCTTGGCCCAGAACGGAATCAGCCCCCAGCGAAGCAGTCTTGCGACGCGTCCGGCCTCTTCGGAAACACCGAGAATCTGCTGTGTTGGCGCGATGTTGTAGCGGGGTTCGAGAGATTCGAGCTCGAAGAGATTCACGGCAAACCGCTCGGCGATGGCCGCTGTTCGATGCCTGAGGGTGAATCTGCCGCACACGGACCGGATGATAGCCCGTTGGCCCGATGACCGCTACCGGACCGCCTTCCGAAAAGTTTATTGTCGACATTCGGTTCGAGTTCACGTATCAAGTCGAGTTCTCGGGGCAAAAGTGCCGGTCCCATGGCACACGGATTGATTCGGACTGAGCATCCGAACTCGAGGGGGCTTTTCAACCGTGGAAATCTTGACGGGCAGACCGACGCCGATCGTGTTGCGATCGGGTCCGCAGCGCATTGTGCTCGGCGAGCTGATACAGGCGATCCGATCGTGCCGGACTGAAACTTACGAACTGTGGAAGCATTCCCTGGCGGTCGCTGCCACTGCCAGGCAACTTGCGGCAGCTCTCGGACTGTCGCGCGAACATCGCCGGATGGCGTATCTCAGCGGCTTGCTGCACGACGTCGGAAAGTCGGCGATGTGCCACGCCACGCTCTTCAAACCCGGACCGCTTTCCCCCGACGAGCGGCTCTATCTTCGTGAGCATCCACAGGTTGGCGCCGATATGGTCGAAGAGTTGCGGTCGCCGGAGGTTCACGAGGCAGTGAACTGTCATCACGAGCTCTTCGACGGGAGCGGGTATCCATTCGGCCTGAAGGAAAGGCAGATTCCGATACTCGCGCGCATCGTCGGCGTTGCCGACTACTATGAGGCGCTGTGCGAGTCGCGTCCTTACAGGCCTATCGCCTGCACCCACGAAGAGGCCGTCGCGATAATCGATTGCCTGGCCGAGGCCGGCAAGCTCGACGCGAACATCTGTGGAAGACTGGAAGACGCCGTTGCTTCGCGGTCACAAGGACCAGTCAAGATGTTCGAACGATTTTCAGTTTTCTTTGAGTTGACGGTATCGAGTTCTGAAGGAGCGGGCACAAGAGCGCGCGCGACGCTCTCTCTCTCGGAAGTTCGATAACCCTTACGCCTCCTCGAACAGGCGCCAGGTAGATCAGAGCGCCGACAGACTCCCATCCAGCAGAATCAGGATGCCTTCCAGTTGCGGCTTCGACTGGCGGGTGCAGCGTGACTTCTGAGGCTCGCTTGCCTTGCGACACCTGGAATTGCGGCGGACCCTGCGGCGCGACTGACCCGATTTCGGACTCGAGGCGGCCGCATCGTCCTCGCCGAACACGCGGAACACGCCACGTACACGACGCGCCGACTCGACCAGCGCGGCTTCGCCCGAAACCTGCACCACCGGTTCGACGGAGAGCCGAGTGGGTTTGAGGTTCGGGGGACAAGTGGAGTCGGCAAAGACGCTCGCCGAAGCGAACAGCACCGTGGCAATGACCGTGACGACACGCTTCATTTGGCGATCTCCCTGCCCAAGTTCGCGGAAACCCGCGCGAGAGTTCCGAATTCTCGCGGCAATGCGACTTCGCATCGTACTTCCGATCTTCTCCGAGCGCTACTGAATTCCCGGCTTTCCTGAGCGCTGCAACGCCCGGCGAGATGAACTCTTTCGCTCCGGCTGCGCGGAAAGGATCCCCTCCAGCAGTCAAACTTTTCACCGCATCCGCCGGCACTTTGCACGATCCTTTTCATCTCTCGCTTCCGAAGTTGAACCGAATCAATCGTTTCCGTCATGGCACGGCCATTGCACACAGCGTGTCGGTCGCAAGACCGAATCCCGAACCGGAGTAGAGCCATGCGAGCTGTCCAAGCGGAACAAGCATCAATAGACCCGCCGCCCCTGTGCGCCCTCGACGGCATCGAGCTCGAGCGGCGCAACGACTTGATAATGAGCTTTCGGCCGTACGTGATACGAGTCGCCCGCTCGGTAGTCGTGACGGTGCCGACCTATGTCGAACTCGACGACCTCATCGGCTGGGGCTATCTGGGCCTCATCGAGGCCGCGGACCGATTCGACGAGTCGCGCGGAGTCCCGTTCCGCTCGTTCGCGCATTACCGGATCAAGGGCGCGATCTACGACGGACTGAGACGCGAGTTCGGCGCGCACGTTCCATCCCAACTCTCGAGCGACGAGGCGGACAGCGTCACGCCGGAGCTCATCTGCGGCGATGCGGCCTACGGAGGCGGCAGCCGTCTGGAGCTCTACGGCCTCTCGAGAGACCTCTCCCCGGACCACCACGTCTGGATCGCGGAACTCATTGCGCTTGTGGACGAAGTGATGGATACGCTCTCGCCGATGGAGCGCGACGTGCTCCGTCATCGCTACTTCCTCGACAAACCGATCGTTTCGCTTGCTGGCGCGCGAAACTTCTCGAAGTCGTGGCTGTCTCGCATCCACGCACGCGCGATAGCGAAGCTGCGCGCAAAAGTCGTGCTTCGCATGCGCAAGAGAGGAGCGGCATCGTGAGCCCGCGCATTGCCGGAACGCCGCTGCCAGCGTCGCCCTCTCGCGAATCGGCGCCGATGCGAGGCTCGAGCCCTTCGTTCGCCCAGGTGTTTCGAGACGCGATGCGGGCCGCGGATCGGAGCAGGCCCGAGACGCCGCGTGCCTCGGCCATACCGACGGATGCGTCGCGCGCCCTGGCACTTCAAGCCGAGATCTATCGGGATGCCGAACGAGTCGAACTGGTCTCGAAGCTCGTGGACCACGCGGTGAGCGCGGTGAAGACGCTCCTTCAAACGAGGTTCTGAACATGCGCCCTTGCCACGTATCGTTGCGCCCCGCCGCACTCCTTGTCGTCGCGGTCCTTGCCACCGGATGCGCGCGGCGCGCGGTACTCGAAGACCTTCCGCGACGTGAGGCCGGCCGCTGCACGGTTGCCCTTCGCGCCGCCGGGCTCGATGCGGCGGTCGAGGGCGCCGGGGACGAGTCCACGGTCACCGTCGGCGGCGACGATGCGGACTTCAGAACGGCGCTCCAGATTCTCGCCGACCACGGACTTCCCCGGCGTGCTGCGCCCGGTTTCGATTCCGAGGGTGGCTCGCTGATTCCAAGTCCGTCAGAAGAGCGCGCCCGATACATCAAGGGCCTCTCCGGCGAGATCGAGACATTGCTCGAAAGCGTCGACGGCGTAGTGTCAGCCGAAGCGCTCGTCAGCCTGCCGGAGCGCCGCCCACTCTCTACCCAGGCCGAACCTGCATCGGCGTCCGTTGTGCTGTCGTTCGCAGGACCCGAGACACCTGTTGCCGAGTCGGAGGTTCGGAACATCGTGGTGAGCAGCATCGGCGCCGACATTTCCGGCGACCGGGTGTCGGTCGTCGCCAAGCCAGTGGTGCGGGCAACCGCCTTGCCGCCTGTCGTTCGGTACGAGCGTGACCGAATTGTCGAGTTCGGATTCCTCGCCGCGGTGCTGCTGCTCGCGATCCTCGAGGCCGTCACGATCTGGCGGCTTCGCGCGACACGCCGCGCGCGAATCGGAGGTGAGTCACGTGACTGAGGAGGCAACGAACGTGTGCCGGCTCCTGGACCTCGCGTGCTCGACGGCGGATGACTCGATTCGCGTCAGGGCAATCGAACGGATCGTCGCACGCTGCGAACCACGATCGCGGCGTCCGCCGGGGGGCGTGCGAGGCACAAGCCTGGCGGTCGAACGATTGCTCGACCGCTTCGCGCGATTCGGCGTTCCGGCGCAGCCCCGTATCCTTCGTCCTGCATCGGTGCGTCTGGCGCGGGCGCTGCTCGCACTCGACGATGCGCGCCTCGACAGACTGGAACTCGACCTCGGATTGGTCGAGGCCGCCGTGCTGGTAAGATCGCTGGACCGGCCGGCTGCCGCGGACGTTGCGCGAGCGCTGTCGACGCTCCGCGATCGGCTTGACGCGGCTACGGCGCTCGCGCCGTGTCTCGGCGAACCGGGGGTCAGGGAATCGGCGCGGCGCTTCGCAGCGCTTGCCCCCAGGGGATTCACGGGTGGCGCCCTGGTGCGAGCTCTTGGACGTTCGCTTGCCGGACATCTGGTATCGGACGCAGAGCCCGACGCGGTCGCAACGCTTCGACGGCGGCTTCCGCGCATCGGCGACAGCGACGCACAGGTCGACGAAGCCTGGTTTCCGGTTGCAACCCAACTCGCCCTCGGCAACTCGGCTTCTGCAACTGGAGGTATCGCGAGGTGAGACTCACAGTCGTCAAGGGACCGGTCGCGCCGATGCGTCGTCTCGAGCCGGAAGCCGGTGTCAGACTTCGAACCGCCGTGCAGGACGCGGCCCGGCGCGAGGCGAACGCCATTGTAGACGAAGCGAGGGAGGACGCGCGGCGGCTCGTCGCCGCTGCGAGAGCCGAGGCCGCAGGAGTCGAGGACGAAGCCCGGCGGCTCGGAACCCGCGACGGTGCGGACCGCTGGACTCAGGCCGCTCTCGCTCTGGCATCCGCGCACGCCGAGGCGCTCGCGACGCTCGAACGCGAAGCCCTGGCCCTGGCGCTCGAGGTTGCGCGCAGGATAGTCCGATCCCACGTCGCCTCATCGAGCGAGGCATGGGCCGAACTCGTGGCGACGTCGACCAGCCGCCTCCGGCGCGACGGCACCCTTGTCATTCGCTTCGCGCCGTCCGACGAGTCACGCCTCGAGGCCGTTCGTGAGCGTCTCGCCAGCTTCCGCGAAGTGACCTTCGAGCGAGACGACACGCTCGAAGCTGGCGACTGCATTGCCGAATGCTCCGGCGTTCGAGTCGACGCGCGCATCGACGTTCAAATCGCGGCGATCGAGCGGCTGCTTTGTTCCGGCCAGGACAAAGGGGCAACGCAATGAGCGGCTTCTCGGCGCGTCCGTACATCGATCGCCTCGCGGGTTCCGACCCGCTCGAGACACACGGCAGCGTGCGAAGCGCCGTCGGATTGATCGTGCGCTGCGCGCTACCCGAGACGTGGATCGGAGAGCTCTGCGAGATCAGGGCCGATCGGGATTCGAAGCCGATGCTCGCCGAGGTCGTCGGGTTTCGCGGCGACGAGGCGCTTCTGATGCCACTCGGCTCGATGTATCGCGTCGGCACCTCGAGCATAGTAAACCGGCTCGACCGCGCACTAACGGTCCAGGCAGGCGACGGCCTGATCGGCAGGGTCCTCGACGGACTTGGACGGCCCGCCGACGGGCGGCCCATCGCCGGCGTCGTGAGCGAACGGCCCGTGCACGCCGCACCTCCACCGCCCCTTACGCGCACTCCGCTCTCGGAGCCCTTCGCGACCGGCGTGCGCGCGATCGACGGAATGTTGACGATGGCCGAGGGTCAGCGCGTCGGAATCTTTGCAGGCGCCGGCGTTGGCAAGAGCACCCTGCTTGGGATGATCGCCCGCAACGCCAGCGCAGATGTGGTCGTCGTCGGACTGGTTGGGGAAAGAGGACGCGAAGTAAGGGAGTTCCTCGAGGTTGACCTCGGGCCGCGTGGAATGGCTCGAACGGTGGCTGTCGTCGCGACGAGCGACCAGCCTGCCCTCGTGCGGATGCACGCAGCGTACGTGGCGACGGCAATCGCGGAGCACTACCGGGCCGACGGCCTTCGAGTGCTGCTCCTCATGGACTCCGTTACGCGATTCGCGCGCGCGCTGCGGGAGATTGGACTCGCCGCCGGCGAACCGCCGGCCCGCGCCGGCTTTCCGCCTTCCGTATTTGCCGAGCTGCCCCGATTGCTCGAGCGGACGGGAACCGACTCGCGCGGTTCGATCACCGCCATCTATACCGTGCTCGTCGAGGGCGACGATCACAACGAACCGGTGGCGGACGAATGCCGCTCAATCCTCGACGGGCACCTGGTGCTCTCGTCCGAGAGAGCCGGGCGGGGCTACTTTCCGGCAATCGACATTGCCCGCAGCGCCAGCCGCGTGATGTCGCGCGTTGCCTCGGCCGATCACCTCGCTGCGTCCAGGCACGTCAGGGCGTTGCTCGGCGCCTACGAACGCGAGCGCGACCTCATCCTGCTCGGCGCGTACGAACCCGGCACCGATCTGCTGGTCGACGAGGCAATCGCGAAGGTGGACGATCTCGACGCGTTTCTCGCGCAGCAACCCGACGAGTTCACGCCGCTGCCGGCAAGCGTCGCGGCCGTCGAAGCTTTCGCTCTGCCATTCGAACCTCCGGACGAGGCGTTCGGTGACGACTCCATCGACGACGAGGACCTTGATCTCGAATGAACCGGAACTGCTATCGATTCGAACCGCTTGCCCTGCTCAGCGAACGCGGCCGGAAGCTGGCGCAGGGCCGTGTCGCCCTGGCCGCGCGGCGTGTCCGCGCGTGCGAGCGACGCGTCAGACAGATGGACGACCTCGCCGCTCGAGAGCAGGGGCGGGCAGCCGCCGCCGTGCGCGAGTCGCGCGCCGATGCCTTGGCAGTTCGCGCGGCGATCGACGCGACTGTCGATGCGATGATCTCGGCGGCAAGGGATCATCGCGCGGATGCGGCGGGGGCGCGGGTCGCGCTCGACCGGTCGATCGCCGAATGCGAGCGCCGCCGCAGCGAGGCTCGCGTCGCGGTCTCGGACGCCGAACTTCATCGCTCGGCCCGCGAGCGCGCAATGGCTCTCTCGCGGGCCAGGGCCCGCCGGAAGTGCGAGAGCCGATCGGCTGAGGACGCGTGTGCGGCCTGGGCTGCCGCGCGCAGAGACCTCGACCAGGAGGACGATCGTGCGAGTTGAAACAGTGCCTGCTCAAACGAAGGCGGAAGAGCAATCGCCCGGCCGCGCGCGCTCGAACAGATCGAAGTTCCGGCAGACGCTCGAGGATCTGCGTTCTCTTCAGTCGTGCGCGGAGATTGCTCAGGCTCCGTCCGCGCCGCTCTCGGGTGGCGCCGGACCTGTTCCCGTCGAGTTCGCCGATTCCTCGAAGGGCGCGGCGCAGGCGCGCGGCATCGATCGGGTGAAGGCGGCCGAAGCGTCTTCGGCTGTTCCGCCACTAGTTACCGGCGTTCGCACGACATTCGTCACAGAGGACCGGCACTTGGTAGACGTCCAGGTTCGGGCGGCCGGCGAGCAGGTCATCGTGGCGATGGCCGCCGCGCCGCATCACGCCGAGCGGCTCGCCACGCACGCCGGAACGCTTGGCCGTAAACTCTCGGAACGCGGCGTCCGGGCCCGGTCGCTCAGGGTGACATCGGGCGAACATCGGCAGGGCGACAGCAAGTCGAGGCCGTCGCGATGAGCGCCTCGAACACGTTGCTCGAAATCGAATCGCTGGACCAGCGACACGTGACCGTGGGCGGCGCGATCGTGCGGACTCCGATGCCAACTGGGCTTGCCGCGAGAGTCGCGCGAGCCGCTCACGACGCAATCGCCCAACTCGCCCCGTCGAACACGCGTCCGTCGCTCGATCTCGACTGGGACGGTGGCTCGTACAGGCTCACGGCGGACGAGACGGACTCGGGACGAGCGCTGGCGGACGCCCTGGGCGCCGATGTCATCGTTCACCGGGGCCGCGAGGGCGGACGTCTTGTCGTCGGAAGTGACGTGGTCGCCTTCTGCCAGGGGTGGCCCTTGGATCCGGGCGTCCCCTTTCGCATCGGTCACGGCGACGTCTTGCGGATCGACGGCCGTCACGTTGCCGTGCGAAACGACCCTCCGCAACTCCCGCTCGTTCGGACGGGTGGCATCGCCCTCGCTCCGATGCCGAAGGACGTGGCCTTCACAGCGCGATTCGCCATTGAACCTTCAGGCGAGCCGCTCGAGCTTCGGTGCGACCCGTTGCTCACGCGGGCTCTCGTGTGTCTGGTTCTGCGCCACGATGCGGAGCGGCCGTTCGATCCGACGGCGCTAACGAACGTCGAGCAGGCAACTCTTGACTGGCTGACAACCCGGATCGCCGAGCGGATCGGCACCGATGTGTTCGCCAACAGGGTTGCGTTCCGACTCGCTGCCAGCGATGTTCAAACGGAAACCTGGGTCTCGGCAGTGATCGGCGTGGGGCCGGTGGCCGGCACCGCCTGGATCGGCACCAGCGCCGCCGGAAGCGCCGCCATCGCAAGCGCACTGGCACACACGTCGGCACGTCAGGTGGCTTCGAGCCCGGCTCTTCGCGGTGTCTTCGTGACGATGGCGGCACGAATCGCGCTCGGCCGTCTGGATGCCGCAACCGTCGCCGCGGTGGAGCCGGGCGACGTGTTCGCGTCATCGGACGTGCCGTGGATCGGTGACGCAGGCTGGTCGAGCCACGGATCGCTCGTGCTGACGAGCGCCGACTCGATGGCAACGCACGTGTCATTGGAACGCGACGACCGTGGTCAACTCCGGGCTACTTTGCTCGGGCGCACCATTGAAGGAGGAAACGACGATATGCGGATCGCGGAACCACGTGAAGCTCTTGAAGACGACGCTCGGCCATTCGCCGACGCGCTCGATGCCATCGGGGTCGACGTCGCCATCGAGGTTGCCAGGCGCCGGATCAGGCTCTCCGAAGCGCTTGCCCTTTCGACCGGCGACGTATTCGAGCTCGGATCGCCTGTCACCGCCAGGGTGTCGCTCATGATTGACGGCGCGCCATTCGCCACGGGCGAACTGGTGAACGTGGACGGCGCACTAGGCGTTCGCGTCGTCGGAACCGGAGGACGGCGATGATCGCGAAACTCGCTCTGCCGCCAATCGGAATTGCAGCCATAGGCCTCGTCGCCGTGCTTTCACTAGTATCGGGGGGAGGCTCTGCCATTGCGCTCTCGACATTGGCGGTACTGTCTGCCGGAGCGATCGCCGTCTCACGAAACCGGCGACGTGCCCAGGCCTCCGGCGTTCGTGCTTCGATCGAGCGACTGGGCGGGTGCGGGCTCGGACCGGGCGTGGCGGTGCACGCGGTTCGAGTCGCCGACCGGGTGCTCATCGTCGGAGTCAGCGGCTCGTCGGTGACCCTTCTCGACCGAACCACCGTGGACGAGCTTGCTCCGGCCGAAATCGCAGAGATCGAAGAGGACGCGCGTGCGGCTCCGAACACGACCCGAGCCATGCTGCGGTGGATTGGGCGCGGAGGACTCGCGATCCTGCTTCTGTCCGGTGCTGTGCTGGCCGCACCCGAGGCTTACGCGCAGTCGGAATCGCCTCGACAGTCCGCCGACCTCGCACCGGCCGGGCGTTCTGACAGGCAGTCGAAGGATCCGCCGGCGCTGCCGGCCATCGACGTGCCTCCGGCCTCGCCGGTCGAAATGCCCGTTCCAGGTTCGACGCCGCTGGGGCCGATGCTCTGGTTAGCGGGACTCGCCGTGCTTCCCTTCGCGCTGATGGGTGTCACGTCGTTCGTGAAAATCTCGATCGTGCTGTCGCTATTGAGAAGCGCGCTTGGTACGCCGCAGGTTCCTTCTGACCCGCTGCTTGCGGGAATCGCTCTGTCACTGACCACATTCGTGATGGCTCCCGTCGCAAGCGAGGCCTGGTCGCGCGTCGCGGCCGCCAATGCCGACCTGTCGACAACTGGCGGAGTCGTGACGGCTCTGACGGCGGCTGCGCCTCCAATCCGGCAGTTCCTCGAGCGCAATGCGCGGCCTGACGAAGTCGGCATGTTCGTCAGTCTGTCGACACGTGACGGTCACGAAGCGGCCGATCCCGGCTCGTTCGGGATTCTCGTGCCGGCATTCGTCACCAGCGAACTTCGTGAAGCATTCGTCGCCGGATTCTTTCTCTTCATACCGTTTCTGGTCGTGGACCTCGTGGTTTCCAACATCCTCATGTCGATGGGAATGGTCATGGTCTCGCCTACGACGGTCTCGTTGCCCTTCAAGGTCCTGTTGTTCGTGCTCGTCGACGGGTGGCCGCTGCTCGCGAAGGCGCTCGCGCTCAGCTACCACTGAAGGAGGAACCCGATGGACTCGATCGTCGTCACCACCTGCCAGCAGGCATTGCTGGCCGTTCTGATCCTGTCGGCGCCGGCGGCACTTACCGCCGTCCTGGTCGGACTCGTAGTCAGCGTCCTGCAGACCGCAACGCAGATCCAGGAGCAGACGCTCTCTTACGTGCCGAAACTGGTGGCCGTCAGCGCCGCGCTCGCAGTCGCGGGACCGTGGATGCTTGCGGAGCTCGTTCGATTGGCCACATCGATGTTCGAACGGGTCGCGGAGGCGATGTGAACCTCGCACTCGAGTCGTGGCTGCTCGTTTTCACCCGCATTGCGCCGATCGTCGCGCTTCATCCGGTCTTCGGCGGCCGCGCGACGCCTTCAATCGTGAAGGCGTCGGTCGCGTGCGTACTGGCAACGGTCTTCTGGTCCGATCGGGCCGTTGCGAGCCCCCAGGGCCCTCTGCTCGTGAACGCAGTGACGCAGGCAGCGATCGGACTCGCGGTCGCAGCAGTTGGCATCGCCGTTTTCGGCGCGATAGAGGCGGCCGGGCGATTCGTCGACGACGCCCGAGGTGCGAACGCGGCCCGTCTTTTCGCGCCACACCTGGAAGCGTCGACGAGTCCGCTCGGCGCACTCGACGCTGCCGCTTCGCTTGCACTGTTCTGGTCTGCTGGCCTTCATTCCGTGCTCATCGAGTCGATCAGCTCGAGCTTCGATACTCTGCCGGTTGGTGCAAGGCCGGCCGGCCCAATCGCGGACCGCGCCGCCTTTCTGACCTTCACGGTCGACGCCATCGGCGCGCTCTGCAGAGCGGGACTCGCGATGGCAGGACCGGCGGCCGCGGCAACGGTCACCGTCGACGCATTCTTCGGCCTGGTCAACCGCTCGAGCCCACAGGCGCCTGTCTTCTCGCTGAGCCTTCCGGTGAAGCTCGTGGCCGCTCTGGCAGTAACGGCATTGGCGGTTCCGGGACGCGCCGGGCAGTGGGCCGAGGCGTTCAGGCTTCACGACGGATGGATCCGATCGATACTTGGAGGATGAAATGCTCTTTGCAATAGCGGTCGATCCGAGGGGCTCGTCCTCGGCCTTGATGCTGTGGCGCGATGGCGAGATGGGCGAACTGGTTCGAGCCGGCGAACACGCCACCTGCGACATGCGCCTTCCAGGCGCAGGTATCGCGTCCTGCGACGTCTGGCGAGGCGAGAGCAACTGGCAGGTCCGCCGCCCCGACGGTTCGGTGCGCGACGTAGAGGACGGCGACAACTTCGTGGTCGGCCGTTGGTGGCTGCTACTGCTTGTCGACGAAGCGCCGATGGCATCGGGCCCCCCTACTGGATCGCATCGACGGTTCGGCGTGCCTGATTGCCCCGCTGCCCAGGGATTCGAATCCGAAGACCGGCGGCTGGCGGACATCGACGACGACCTCCCACGACTCCTTGGCGGCGGCGACGGGTGCGCCATCAGAATCGCCCTGACGCGAGAGCGATTCTGCGCCGTCGTTCGGCGGGCAGGGCGTGCGACGAGAATCTATCCGGTGCCTGGCACGCGCCTCGCCGTCGACGGCAAGCAGATCGCCGGCCCGATGCAGCTGGGCGACGGCAATGTCCTCGCCGTACCCGACTCGCCGCCAATTCGTTTTGTCGACGCGGATCAGGAGCTCGACAGATTGCTCGACTCGCTCAGAGACGAGCACCCGGACAGGCCTGAGCCTGACTCCGCCACGCCGCCCGGAAACGCGGCGCCAGAGACAACGGCCCGGCGCGATCCGTTCCTGACGCCGGTCGAGGCGGCGCTGGCGTGCGGCACGCTAGCCGCGATCGTCGCTCAATCCGTCGTGACGATCGCGCGATGGTGAAGCCGGCAGACGGCTAACGAACACGCTTCACGAACTCGCCGGTGGTCGTATCGACGAGGATGCGCTCGCCCGAGTCGAGGTAGAGCGGCACCCTGACGGTTGCTCCCGTCGCGACCTTCGCTTCCTTCATGACCTTTCCCGCCGCCGTATCGCCCCTCGCCGCGCTCTCGACCTCGACGACTTCGACTTCCACGAACTGTGGGAGCTCGATGCTGACGACCGCGCCGTTGTATATCGTGGACTTCACGATCGTGTTCTCGGCCAGAAATCCGACGGCGTCGCCGAGGGCTTCCGCGGAGAATGCGAACTGTTCGTAGGACTCCTGATCCAGGAAGTTGTACTCTCCCCCTCCTTCGTAGAGGTACTGTGCATCTCGCTGCTCTACATCGGGCTCGTCGAACTTGTCTCCGGCCTTGAAAGTCTTCTCGAGCACCTGCGAAGTGAGTATGTGACGGATCTTGGTTCGGTAAAGCGTAGCCGCGCCACGAGCCGATGGCGATTGCACGGAATATTCGAGAACCGTGAACGGCTGACCGTCGACGAGAATCTGGGCGCCGCGTTTGAAATCGGATGTGCTGATCATGCGTGTGGGTATGGGCGCGCGAATTCGCGGCGCGAGATTGGGCCGTCAGTATCGGGGAACGCTGCGGTCGACGTCGGTCGACCAGGCGTCGATGCCGCCGGACAGGTTGTGAACGTCGAGGCAGCCTTCGCGGACGAGCCATCCGCAAGCCGAGGCGCTTCTGACGCCGTGGTGACAGACAACGACTACGGGCCGGTCGCGGGCGACTTCACCAAGCCGTCCCGGGAGGGTCCGAAGTGGAATGTGACAGGCCCCGGGAATCGCCGCGATCTGAAGCTCGAACGGCTCGCGCACGTCGATGACCTGCAACCGATCGCCGCGCGAAAGCCGTTCCGACAGTTCGCGCGGCGTGATCGATCCAAATCCGTTGCCCGTACCGGCAATCACGGCTTGGGCTTCGCTGCCTTGATGGCCTCCGCAAGGCCGTCGAGCTTGCCGTAGCGCTGCTTCCAGTGCTCTTCGAGCATTGAGTTCGACTGCGTCATCACGCCGGCGAGCTCGGGCTTGCCCTCGCTGAGCGCGACGGCTTTCACGAGCGCCTCGAGTACCTTGTCGAGCTCGGTCTCGGCGGCGGTGAGCAGCTTCTTCGCCTCATCGGTCTTCTTGTCGATCTTTGCGTTGTAGGCCTTGGCGGCCGCCTCGTACCCCGAATAGCGCGCGTTCGCCAGAAGCAGGAAGTTGAACGGGTCCGCAGGAGTCGCCAGCGTTGCCTTGGTGATGTAGGTGTTGGCGCTGGCCGAGTCGCCGGTCACCAGTGCGATCAGTCCGAATGACTGATACGCGGGCCCAAGGCTTTCATTCTTGAAAGTGGTCCACTCGGCGTCCGTTTCGAAGTCCACCGGCCGCGTTGGCGACTCGAGAGCCGCGATGGCCTTTGCGCCGTGCTCACGCCCGGAGGCAAGGTGGGAGTTGTCACTCTTCTTCAGTGCATCGACAGCCACGCGAAGCATGAGGTAGTGCGTACGGGTGTCGTCGGGATGTTTTCCGAGATAGGCATCGCACACTTTCATGAGTGTGCCGAGATCGCCCTTCGCGAGATAGTAGTCCGCCATCCGCCGATCCAGCTGGAGACCCAGTTCGTGTCCGGGAAACGTGGTCTTGAACTTCTCGACCATTGCCAGTCGAGACGCGTCCATCGGCGCCTTGTCGATTGTCGCGGCGATGTCGTACGGAATCTGCACGAGGGCCGCGCTTTTCGGATACTTGGCCGTGAACGCCGCCGCCGCAGTGAAGGCCTCATCGGGCGTCCTGGCGGCCTGGACTGGCCCGTAAGCCTTAAGTTCGTCGGGCGGAAGGTTGATCGACCCCTGGGCGGCCCCGCTCTGAATGGTCAGGGCGTTCGTCACCGGCGCGGAAGCGAGAACGAAGGCCGTCAATGCGGCGATGAGGAAAGTTCGGTTCACCATGAATCTCCTTGAAACTGGGGGAATCGATCCGGGATTCGGATTCGACGGCTAACCACTGTCGCCATCGTCGCCATCCCGTTCCTGCCGGCGCGCTTCGCGCGCGTTTTCGAGCTCGATATGGGCCGTCACGGCCCTGGCGAACTCGTGCATGTCATCGTGGACCCGCTCGAGCTTTCGCTTCGCCTCCAGGTAGGCGAGCCACGACGGATCCTGCTGCAGCGGGCGTGCGGCTTCTTCGCCAAGCATCTGGGCCATCCGGGCGATGAGGTCGCTCGACGCCGTGAGCGTCTCGACGAGCGTCGTGATGATTCTATAGGCCGTCGTCAGATCGACGCGTGATGGAGTAGGGATGTCGTCACTCATGCGGATTGCCCGTTACACGTGCCCGGTCGCCGTTCGGCCACAGTGGCAGCGATCGTTTCGCCGTCACAGGGGATCAGGACGGCCGTACCAGGGGTGTAGTAGCGACGCTTCACGATCGCGAAGACCGTCGGGCCGCCCTTCGTCGCGCCGCTGACACTGGTGACACGGCCCGCGGACTTCTCCGGATCGCTGGCGGCAACGATCTCGTCGCCAACCTCGGGCAATCGGTCGCCATCGAGGACTAGGCGGCGAAGAAGCTTGCTCGGCTGTCCCTGGAAGTGCAGTCGCGCAACTATTTCCTGGCCGAGATAGCACCCCTTGTGGAAGCTGACGATCTCGGGAGAGTCCATTTCCTGCAACACCGTGTCGTTGTCGAAGTCGCGCGAGAACCGGGCGATGCCGGCCTCGAGTCGCGCGATCTCGAGCGCATCCGTCCCGATAGGGCGGGCACCCGCGTCAACGAGCGATGTCCAGAGCCTGGAGACCTGCTCCGCGCGGCCGTGGATGTCGAAGGAAGGCGCCTGGCATCTCGGCAAAGCGAGAATCGAGACACTTTCGCCGCCGGTTCGGACTCTCGAAGCGTGGAGACTTGCTGGCGGTTCGGCGCCGAGCACGGACTCGATCAGGCGTGGAGCATCCGGGCCGGCAATGGCGAGCATTCCGAAACCTTCCGAAAGGCGGGTCAGGTCGAATCCTCCGGCCAGCCTGAACCGGCCGAGGTTCTTCTCCACCCAACCCGCGGCCTCGGGCGATGTGTGGAGGATGAGGCCGTCATCGACCCGAAATATGTGCACGTCGGCTTCGATCCGTCCGTGAACGTTCAGGAACGCCGCGTAACATCCTTTTCCGGTCTCGAGTGCCGCCACATCGTTCGTGACAAGTCCCTGCAGATACTTGACCGCATTTGCACCAGACAGTCGAAACGCGCCCCAGTGCGAAACATCCGCGACTCCGGCGCCCGTGCGCGTAGCCTCGGCTTCCGCACCCACATCACCGTAGGAAGTAGAAACCGCCCAGCCGTCAGACCCATCGGATCGTGAGGCCGCGGTTTCCATTGTCACGGAGATTGGGGACGTCCAGGTCATCGGTTCGGATCAGCCTCGGTTTCGAAGCTGGTGATGATACCGCACGCAACGAGCGCCGCTCAATCACGGCCGGCAATACCGGACACGATTGAGCGGCGCGAAATGAAAGCTCCTCCCTGTCGTCGCGAGCCAGCACACGCGACGGCTCGGGGGCCGGTGAATCAAACCGATGCTGGTACCAGGCTCCTCAACCGGGAGCGAACGAACGAAATTGGCATGCGAAGCGTCTGCGTGCCGGTCGGAAGCGAGCGGGCCGTCGAGATGAGGTCCGCTGCGGCCTGGCGCTCGATGTACTGGGCGCCAACACCGCTGATCGCTTCGAAAATGGAGGATCCGCGCCCCCAGGTTGTGGATTCGAGCATTGACCTGACTTCATCGGGAAACTCGACACGGACATGAAGGTCTCGTTCCCCGTCGGCGCCATCCGGCACCGTCACGTCGTACTCGACCCGAACCGTCCCGGACAAAAGTACGGTTCGTGCTTTCGCCACCGTGCCCGGACCTGCGGATTGGCCCAAATCGGCAACGGCGAATGTTGCACGCTCGCTTCGAGGCCGCCGGCCTGACGTGCGTGGCATAGTTGACTACCTCCTGTCCCGCGATCCGAAATCGCCGGATGCGAAGCCTTCCGCTCGCGCCCGCTGCGCAAGTGCCGGTCGGTTCGTGTGACTCGTCGGGATATTGTCCCGATCTAATGTCGACCAAGTCTCGCAGCAGCCTCGCAAAGAAGGAAGGCGAAGATCTGGCAACCCTATTGTAGGAAGGTTGGGGACTCGTGCCAACTGAAATCTTCCTCGAGCGCCGGAAAAGCGGTGTGGTAGGCGGAGTCGCCGTTTCGGGTTAAGATGCTGCGACCGATTTCATTCATTGACGGAGAGGTTTTCCATGCGCCGATTCGTGTTCGCACTCATGTGGCTTTTTGCAGCCGTACTCTTCTCTTCCGCCAGCGCCAGTGCAGCGACGTACTACGTCGCGCCGCCGCCTGCCGGCGCCGATACGAACGCCGGGACGCAGGCGGCGCCGTTTGCCACCATTCAAAAGGCAGCCAACGTGGCTATCGCCGGCGATACCATCATCGTCACCCCGGGCACCTATGCTGGCGCCAAGTTCACGACATCCGGCACTGCAGGCCTGCCGATTACCCTGCACGGGCAGGACGGCGCGATCATCGCGTCCCCGGGTGCTCTCAACGGCAATCTTGCCGGTATCTGGGTTACCGAGGCTCAGCACATAGTAATCGAGAACCTCGAGATCAAGACGGTGTCCGGAAGCGGCATCGTCGTGGCCGGGCCGCTTCCAAATGCGGCACTCGCCCTTGGGATCACCATCCGGGACAACTTCATTCACGACACGTCCGGCGGCGGCATCGCCGTCGTTTCCGTGTTCGGCTGCACGATCTCCAACAACGAGATTGCCAACTGCGCTGGCCAGGCGGGCGTCACTGCGGTTGCACCGAGCGACAACCTCCTCGTATCGAAGAACTCGATTCACGGTTGCGCCCAGGGAGGCGTCCGTCTCGCGACGTCGAACACACTGCTTACGACCCTCCAACAAGCGGTGATCGACAGCAACGTGATCTTCGAAAACGGATCGGGCGGGGGCGCCGGAATCCTGCTCGAGTCCGTACGCAACTCGCTGGTCGTGAATAACCTGATCCACGACAACGCAGCGCGTGGCGTCGAAATCAACGACACGGCCAACGCGGCGATCGACGACGCGAACCAGATCTTCAACAACACTATCGTGCAGTCGCTCGGCGACGGCTATCCGCTCGCAGTCCTGAACGGATCGAGCGGCAATGCAATCCTCAACAACATTCTTCTTCACACCGGTGCTCTTGGATCGATCGAGGCCGACTCGGCCAGCCTGTTCCGAATGCAGTCCGACTTCAACAACCTGTTCGGCCCGATCAGCCTCGACAGCGTCAACATTACGCTCGCCTCCTGGCAGGGACTGGGATTCGAGGCGAACTCGATCAGCTTTCCGGCCGGCGATATCTTCGTGAACCTGGCCGGTGGAAACTACGATTTGAAGGAAGGCAGCGAGGCCATCGACGAGGGACGATTCGTTACTGGGGCAAGCCTCGACATCCGCGGAGTGTCGCGGCCTCAGGGTCCTTCGTTCGACATTGGCGCCTACGAGTTCCAGAAGTCGGAGCCTCCCCCGCCCAATCAGAATCCTGTCGCCGCTGCCGGTCCGGATCAGACCGTCGACGCCGGCGATCTCGTTACGCTTTCGGGCGCGTCGAGCTCGGACCCCGACAGCGATCCCCTTACCTTCACGTGGGCACAGACGGCCGGGCCATCTGTCACGTTGACGGGCGCGACGACGGTGTCTCCGACGTTTACGGCGCCAACTCTCGTCGACGACGTCGTGCTGTCCTTCCTGTTGACCGTTTCCGATGGCCGTGGCGGCCTGTCGACCGACTCTGTCTCCGTGACGGTGATAGCGCCGCCTCCTGCACCGACGATCATCATCCTGAAGCCGACGATCGGTCAGGTCTGGAAAATCGGGTCGAAGAAGGCGATCAAGTTCGTGGCGCCGCCTTCGACCGTTGGAGACGTCCGGTTCGAGTTGTCTCGCGACGGCGGAGTTACGTTCCAGACGATAATTGCTTCAGTGCCCGTCTCGAAGGGCAAGAAGAAGTGGGTCGTCATAGGGCCGGCGACGAACAACGCCATCGTGCGCGTGGTGCTGAACCAGAACCCCGACGTTTACGGGATCATGCCTGCACCATTCATCATTCAGCCGTAGCGGCTTCTCTGCGCGAAACCCATTGGATTGCGGCGTGAAGTGCCGCTCTGGCCGTTGCTGAATCGAACTGGTTGCGCGACCTCGAAACTCGTCTTTTCACCACTCGAGGTTGCGCAACCTGCTACGTCCTGCTCTCCCCACACCTGGAAAGCGGCACCTCACGCAGCGCTCCAAAACGCTTAGCGAGTCGACTATCAGCGCGCGCGATTGACGCGCACGTAGCGATCGAAGTCGAGAATCGCATCGATCTGCTCGCGCAGCGGACACGCGTTGCGACGCTTCGCGATGACCTCGTCGAGCGCCGACCGCGCGTTCCATCGGTCGGGATCGCTTGCAACCAGATAACACGCCCCGACCGTCACGGCGCGTTGCAATCCGGCAAAGCAATGCAGGTAGACGCGATGGCCTTCGCCGTGAAAAGCGCCGATCCGGCTGACCGCCTCCTCGAGCCTGCCGAGCGGCGGTGCCCGAAAATCGTCGCAGGCGACCCGGGCGTGGACGATGCCGTGCTCGGCAAGCGCATCTTCGGGATCGGCCGCTTCGGACTGCAGATTCACGACGGCTCCGACGCGCAACTCGCACAGGAGTGGCACATCCTCCGCCCGGAACGCCGAGCCGATGATCAGCGAGTCGTCAATGGCATCGAAATCGAGCATCGTTGCCGGGACACTACCACGGCCATATCCCCCGCCGACACGGCCTGTCGTCTGTCGCCGGAGCACCGGTCGGGTCGAGCGCGACGACTGTAGTCGCGAAGTCGCTTCCGCCTGGAACTCTCGAGAAGCGGGCGTCGCGCAGAGCGACCTCTTCGGTGCCGTCCTGCGCGATCCTGGGCTCGGCATAGAGCACGCGGTTGAACGCGAGCGCAACAGACCCAGGACAGGTACGCAACGCGGCCCGCACGCGAGGATCGTCGAGGTTCCGCCGGTAGGCCGTCAGAGGAATGCTTTCGCGACCGAGGTAGACCTGCGACGATCGAACCTCCGATTCGCGCACCGAAAGGACACGCCACCTGTCGGGACGCATCAATGTCGGCGACGCTACGGTCAGCGCCGCGGGTTCTTCCTGCCCTGCCTGCACGGCCTTCAGGGCGGCGGCGTTTGCGATGCCGAGCACGCACCAGTAGGACACGACCGCGACGATCGCCAGGCGCGCGGCACCCAGGGCGGGAATCTCACGCCACCTGGCCCGAATCGTCAAAACGGCCGAAAGCAGCGCGAACCAAATGGCGACGGCGCCCGGTCCGCCACTTTCTTGCGATGGCATCGCGAGGCTGAAGGCGACCGCGGCCGACATCGCTGCAAATACGAGTCCCCAGCCGATGTTCGCCGTCCATTTGCGGCGGGCCCCCACGAAAAGCGCGCCCCCGAGCAAGAGCCACATCCACGGGTCGACTATGAACACGAGGTCGCCGTACCACCACGCGCTGTCGAACGGGACAAGCGGCCTGACTCCGTAGTTGTTCGTCCAGTCGAGAAGCAGATGGACGAAGAGTCCGGCCAGCGCGACGACGGCGAGCCGGCCGAAGCGAGCAGGCGGCGCGTCAGGCTTCCGGGGTCTTCGCACCAGGCGGTCGAACGCGAGCACTGCTCCGGCCAGGACTGGAGCCTCGATGAGGAGTCCGGCCAGCGAATGCGTCACACCTCGATGGTGCTCCAGGTATGCCAGATCGCCCCACCAGAGACTGAAGACGTCGATGTCGGGCATGTTCGACGCAACAAGCAGCGTTGCTGTCGCAAGCGGCGTCGTCCGGTCGAGGCCGGCGCGGGCAAGCACGGCGCCAGCGAGCGTGTGACAGAGATTCTCCATCGAGTCAGCGTGTCAGGGCCGCCATTCTCCTGCGCTGGGCTTCGGGGATCTCGACTTTCGTGAGCGTGTCGAGATTCGTGCAGACCTTCGTATGCGTCGAGCGCAGGACAATGCGATTGGCGACCGACGCTTCGAACTCGAACACGACCGACGACGTGCCGACCTTCGAGATCCAAACCGTGAAAGTCACACAATCGCCATATCGCGCCGGGCTGAGGAAGTCCGTCTCGACGTGAACGGTGGGATAGCCTAGACGTTCTCGCTCGATCAGCCGGGAATACGGCATACCGAGCGAATCTCCCCAGGCGCGTTCGAAGGCGACGTGGCAGTAGTGGAACAGCGTCGGGTAGTAGACGATTCCCGCGGGATCGCAGTCACCGAACTGGACGTCAATCGTTGTCGTGATCGCCATCGGGTATCGCGTAGGTCTCCTTAACGGACGTTACGAGCATTCTCGCCAGGATGTCGTATGTAGTTGCGCCTTCCCCGGCCGTCGCCGATGCCGGCACTCCGAAATACGCCCGTTCGCCGCCCGCCTCGCGAAAGGTCGCGAGGCCTCTGCGGATCGCGTCCGTGAGGCTGATGTCGACGCGGGGCAGTTGGGAGCGAATGCCGTTTCGCACGAGATCGGGGCGGTCGGCGAGCACGAGCGACGTTTCGTACTGACCGGCGTGGCACGCTCCTGACTGAAACTCCTCGGTCAGGAGCGTCGCCCAGCGCCGTCTGCGCTTGTCGGGAAATGCCACCTCGACGCCAGTCGTGTCGCGGATAGTGGCGATCGCCGACGCGATCGAATCGACGTGACCGGGCTCGAGGTGCGAATTGGCGATCGCAAATCGCCGGAATCCGTCGCGAATCGCGGCCGTGATCACATCCACCAGCACGTTCGCGGCGGTCTCCGGACGAATGGAGAGTCCGCCCGCAAACCCGTTCGCGAACTCGGTGACCGAATAGGCGATCGACGGCAGAACGAACGCGCCGGCTCCTTCACGGCGAAGCACCGCAGCGGCACGGAGCGCCATTCCCTCCGAGATGATTACGTCAGTGGCGAGCGGCAGGTGCGGCCCGTGCGGCTCCGTGGAACCGACCGGCAGCAGTAGAACCGTCGACGCGCGGGGGAGGCAGTCGATCTCCTCCCAGGTGCAGTCACCGAATCGCAATGGCAGATCGGCCAGGCTCACGCGGCGAAGCTTGCCACAGGTCAGTGAACGCTTCCCACCCGTCGCGCCCTACTCGTAGCGCAGGGCGTCGATCGGATCCAGCCTGGAAGCCCTGATCGCCGGCCACAGGCCGAAGCCCAGGCCGATACTGACTGACACCGCGAATCCGAAAATCGGCGCCCAGAGAGGGACGAACGATGGAAGGATGAGGCTGATCAGAAGCGCAACTCCCCAACCGAGCAGGATGCCTATGACGCCTCCCATTCCGGTCAGGACCGCGGCTTCAATGAGGAACTGAACGATGATGTCGCCGCGACGCGCGCCAATTGCCTTTCGCACGCCGATCTCCTTGGTTCGCTCCGTGACCGACACCAGCATTATGTTCATCACGCCGATTCCGCCGATCGCAAGCCCTGCCGAGCTGAGGGCGATCATCAGGAGGAAGACGCCGCTGGTCATTGCCTGGAACTTCTGCGTCACGGAGTCGGGCGAGAAGAGCGCGAAGTTATCAGGCGCGTTGAACGGAACCTCGCGCCGCTGCCGGAGGATCTGCCGGACCTCGTCGTAGGCGGCTTCGCGCTTCCCGGCGAAGTACTGGCACGTGACGAAGTTCTCCTTCATCTCCTCGCTCGCTGCCGAGTAGAACTTCAGCATCGTCTGGTAAGGAATGTAGACCCCCCGATTGACGTTGCCGCCATCGTCCTCGTCGATGAAGAAATTGTCCCGCTTCTCGAGGACGCCGACGACCTCGAGCTCGTTGTTGTCGATCATGAACTTCTTGCCGAGCGGGCTCATCGTCGGCCAGAAGGTCGTCGCGATGTCAGCGCCGATTACGGCGACCGGGCGGCGATTGAGGTTCTCTGTCTCGTTGAAGAACCGGCCCTGCGTCAATTGCACGGATTCGATCCGCTCGTAGTCGGGTGTCGTTCCGTTCACGTTATCGAGAAAAAGCTCTTCACCGTTCGCGTGCACTCGGGGCTCGTCGGGCTGCACCATCGGCGCGACAATCTCGATCGAAGGACAGTGCTCTCGTATGGCGACCGCGTCTTCGTAAGAGATCGGCTTTCGCGTCCGTTCCTCGAACGAGCGCCGGCCGGTCGAGAAGGTCGGATCGAACTTGTAGACCCATATGCTGCGCGTGCCGAACGCGGTCATCTCGTCCTCGAACTTCTTGTCCAGACCAGAGACGAACGACGACACGGCCATAACGGTCAGCGTCCCGATCACGACGCCGAATATCGTCAGGAACGACCGGAACTTGTTCGAGCGCAGGGTCTCGAACGCGATCGACAGGCTTTCCGCGAATCGTCGAAAATTCATTGCCGGTTCCTCAATCGGCGCGGAGCGCCACGATCGGATCGAGTTTTGCGGCTTTCCACGCCGGATAAATCCCGAAGAACAGGCCGACGCCGCTGGAGACCCCAAGCGCCGCGATCGTCCAACCGATCGGCAGCGTGGTCGGAAAAGACAGCGCCGCCGTTACGACCTTCGAGAGCGACCAGGCCGCAAGGATGCCGAGCATTCCTCCAATCAACGACAGCAGCGTCGACTCGGCCAGAAACTGTTGAAGGATGTCGGTTCGCTTTGCGCCAAGCGATTTTCTGATACCGATCTCGCGCGTCCGCTCCGTCACGCTGACCAGCATGATGTTCATGATCACGATGCCGCCGACGACGAGAGATATCGACGTCACGCCAATGGCGACCAATGCGACGGTTCCGAATATCTGATCGCGCAGATTGCCGATCGCGTCGGGCGTGATGATGTCGAACGTGTCCTTCTGCCCGGGCTCCAGGTGCCGCTGGCCACGGAGCGACACACGCACCTCGTCGATGGCGTCCTGCATCTGCTCGCCGCTGACGGCCGAGATGCGCATCGAGAACCCGCTGCCAACGCCATACGACTTGAGATACGTGCCGAACGGAATGTCGACGAACGAGTCCTGGGGTTGGCCAAACACGCTTCCCATCTCTTCGGCAACGCCAATGACCCGGAACGGGCGGCCGTCGATGCGGATTTCCCTGTCGATAGGATCGACTGTCGGGAAGAACTCCTTGACGATGTCCGCCCCGATGAAGGCGACGCTCGCTCTCGACTCCTCCTCCTCCCTGGAGAAGAAGCGGCCGTGACCGACACGCTTCGTGTCGATCGAGATCATGTTCGCCGAGACACCGCTGACCCGCACGTCCTGCAGCACCTTGTCGGCCACCTTGATCGGGGCGCGGCGGCGGATCACGGCTCCGGCCTCGCGAACGTATGTCTTGTGAGAGTTTATCGACTCCCATTCGGCGACCGTAATGGCGCGGTTGTACCGCTCCTTCTCGCGGTACTCCTTCTCACTGGTAATGATGCCGTAGCGCGTGACGACGAAGGCGTTCGACCCCATGTCGGCGACTTTCTCGTCGATGTACTTGTTGAAGCCCTCGATGATCGTGACCACCAGGATCACGACCGCGACGCCGAAAATGATGCCGAGAAGCGTCAGAAACGACCGCAACTTGTGGGTCCAGATGGCAGAGCCGGCCATCGACATGGACTCTTTAACGCGCATTCACTCCTCCGTCCGGATGTGCGGCCTGAAACGAACGGGTCTGGCGCAAAGTTTCCGCAAAGTCGCCGATGCGGGTTGCTCGCCGGCGGGATGGCTCTCAGCGGCCCGGCTTCGGGATGTCTTCGGCGTCGATCACTTCGCCACCGTGTCCGCCGCCAAACGGGGCGCCGCCGAATCCGTTGAAGGTCGACACGTGGAAACTCCCCTGCGAGAGGCGGCTGTCGATCATCAACCGGACGCGACGGCGGATCAGATCGCGCGCGATGGCGCGAATGGCCGGCACCAGCAGCGCAAGTCCGGTCAGGTCCGAGAGCACGCCGGGCGTAATGAGGAGCACGCTTGCGACGAGGACGAGCAGTCCGTCGAGGATCGCCTCCGCGGGTTCTCGCTGTAGCGACACGGCTTCGGTTACCGCGCGAAGTGCTTTCGCGCCCTCTCGCTTCAACAGCCAGGCGCCTACGATTCCCGGAACGACGATCGTAGCGACAGAAACCCACCAACTCGTGTACCTGGCAAGCTCGAGCAGCAGGAACAGTTCAACCGTGGTCACTACCGTGAAGAGCAGAAAGATCTTTCCGATCGTCTTCATGTGCCTCCCGTAAGTCCCCGCCCTGCCAGTACGAGCCGCCGCTTCGATTCTGCCCGAGTTTTTCTCGCCGGCGCCACGCAACATTTTTCTCGGCCGCTCGATCATGGGGCGGGCACGGCGAGCGCACGCTTGGAACGACTCACGCGGTAGGGATACCGGGATCATCGAGCTCTAGGCGCCTCGTGCGCTCGCCAGTGTCTTCTCGACTTTCCTGGAGGTCCAAACCAATGCCACGAACACAGTCCACTACCCAGATCGCACCGCTGATTCGACCGGACGAATACGCGACCCGGCCCCGATCGCGGGCCAGGTCGGTTTTCGCCAATATCCTTCGAACCGCCGGAGCCGTCGCGTCCGTGGCCGTGCCGGGAATCGGACCGGCAATTGGCGCAATCGCGAATGCAGCAAACCGGAATGCCGCGCAGGCCTTGGCGTTCGACGGCGAAAGCAATGCCGTGCGCTATCTCGAGTTGCAGCGCGCAATCTCTGAGGAGACGCGCGTCATCGAGTCGACGTCGAACGTGATGAAGGCCCGCCACGACGCGATGATGAACTCGATACGGAATATGAAGTCGTAGCAGCGTGGCGAGCTCTTCAACATCGGAGCGCACCGAGCAGCCGACTCCGAAGCGCCTTCGCGAAGCCCGGCGAAAGGGACAGGTCGCAGTCAGCCGCGACCTGGCGTCGGCAGCTGGATTCGCGTGCGCCCTCGGCGTTCTCGCTGCTTCGCTTCCATTCGCGGCACGGCGTCTTGCGAGCACCGCAAGCCTGGCAATCGAACGAGCCGTCAGCACCGAATCGCTGGACGCCGCGGCCGCCCTGGCGACCGTGGACGATGCGTTGTGGACGATGCTCTCGGTATCTCTTCCAATCGTGGCGGCAGCACTCGTGGGAGGGGCGGTTCTGACGTTACTGCAGACGAAGGCGTTGATTACTGCCGAGTCGTTCGCTCCCAAGCTCGAGAGGTTCGATCCAGTAGCCGGCATCAAGCGATTGTTCGCCCATCGCACTCTCATCGAGCTTGGCAAGACGTGGCTGAAGCTGTCCGCCGTCGGCGTCGCAGTCGTCTGGGCGGCGGGCGGAGAAGGACTGCGCACGCTTGTGCAGTCGGCAGCCTCGGGCCCAGGCGATGCGATTTTCGCCGGTGTGCGCGTATGCCTGCTCGCCGCTGGTGCAGTCGCCGTATCTTCCGTGGTCCTTGGCGGTATCGACGTGCTGTTGCAGCGCTGGCTGCACAACAGGGACCTGCGCATGACGAAAGACGACGTGCGGCGGGATCACAAGGAGGAAGAGGGCGACCCGCACGTCAAGAACACGCGCATGCAGATCCATCGCGAACTGGCGCTATCGACGATGCTGCGCAACACACGTACGGCGAACTTCGTCGCCGTAAACCCGACACACCTTGCGGTTGCGGTCGCGTGGGACGAGTCGTGCGACGGCGCACCGAGAATCGTGGCGAAGGGCGCCGGAGAAGCGGCCAGGCGCATACGTCGCGAGGGCGAATGGAACGGCGTGCGCATCGTCCGTGACAAACCGCTGGCGCGGGCGCTCTACGCTGTCCCGACTGAGGCGGAGATCCCGGAAGCGCTCTACGTCGCTGTCGCCGAGACACTCGCTTTCATTGCAAACGAGACTGCGGATGCGCTGGCGGACCGAGTCGAACCTACGACGGCTCGGTCCTTAGCTTCGCGATCTTTGCCCGGAACTCCTGAATCTGGTGATCAGGCATGAACGGCGCCAGGAGGATGAATCGCTCGTATGCGTCGGCTGCCTGGGTGCGTAGCCCGCGAGATTCCAGAATCTGAGCAAGCGACAGGAAGTACTTCGACTGCTGGTCGTTCGGGCATTCCTTGCAGACGTCGATGGCTTTCTGAAGCGCCTCTGTGGCACCGGGCAGATCCGGCTTGCCGTTCAGGGCCGTCGCAAGCGCGTACCAGGCACTGGCGCTTCCCTGATTGTCGGGGCCGATCTCGCCGATCGCCTGCCGGGCCGATGACTCGGCCTCCGCCAGCTTGCCGGACTCGAAATAGGAGCGGGAGAGGTTGATGCGGGCCTCGGGAAACGGGCCCTGACGTGCTGCAATCGCCTTCTCGAAGTACGGGATCGCGTCGCCGTAGCGCTTGAGCGCCTTATAGGTTAGCGCGATGTTGTAGATCGCTTCGGGATCGTCGGGACTTAGCTTGAGAACCTCGGTGTACTGGCGCAACGCTTCGTCGTAGTCACGGAGCGCGTAGCTCGCGCGGCCGATCCGGTTCCGGGCGTCTACGTTCTTGCGGTCGACCACGAGCGCGCGCTTGTAGGAATCCGCGGCATTCTGCACGTCAGAAATATCGAAATAGGCGTCGCCAAGATCGATAAGCGCGTCGACGAACCGGCTTTCGAGACGAATTGCCGCTTCGTATTGGGTGATCGCGCCTTCGAAGTCACCCTTCTCGTAAAGACGACGGCCGGCCTCGTAGCGCTTGGTGGCCTCGGGTGAGATGGCCATCGTCGCGGGATCCTCGTTGACTTCCGAAGGATCGGGAGACTTCGGCTTTCCAGGTGTGTGCTTGACGGGCTTGGGTTTGGCGACGATTCGCGTGCGTGCGCGCAAGTACGGCCGATCCAGTCCACCGCCCCGTTCGATATCGCGAATCTGTGCCGAAACGACTCCAGACAGCGCAAAGGCTGCGATAACGACCACGGCACCGCACGGCCCGATTATGCGCACCTTTCGATGCGACCTCCTGACGCTGTCCATGCTTACTCCTCGGTCGACTGTTCGACCGAGCTTATTGTACAGACTTCGCGCAACGGAACCCGAGACCCTCGACGGATTTTTCCGGCGGATACCAGTTGCGGAACGATGTGGTTGCGCGCTCCTTTGGCGAGCCGAGGTTGCCGCCACGCACGATCTTGAACGTCAGGTCCTTCGGTACCGCTGTCGAGCCGGGATAAGGGCTGAAGTTGTCGCTGCACCATTCCGCTACGTTTCCGCAAAGGTCGAGAACGCCGAACGGGCTGGCGCCGTCGGGCTCCGAGCCAACCGGTTGGAGGGTAAGTAACTTCGAATCCGCTGTGTACGCGCGGCCGGGAATCCAGTCCATTCCCCATGGATAAAGCCGTCCGTCCGTGCCACGAGCGGAATACTCCCACTCGGCCTCGGTCGGGAGGCGCTTGTTCGCCCAGTCGGCATAGGCCCGGGCATCCGCCCAGTCGACGGTGTCGACCGGAAGGTCGCCCGTCCCAACCTTGTAGGTGTTGTTGGCCCAGCCCGATGGCGCCTTGTACCCGGTCGCCTGGACGAACTCCGCGTACTGCTTGTTCGTCACCTCCGTCTTGTCCATGAAGAACGGTTTGACCTCGACCTCGTGCGGCGGGCCCTCGTATTCGTCTCCACCCTCGCGTCCCATCACGAACTTCCCGCCCGGAACGAGCACCATTCCCGGGGGCGGCTCGGACGGGTTCGCCGGGACCGACGGACCGGCGACCGGAGGGCCGGCAGGCGATGGGGTGCGAGAGAATGCACCAGCAAAAAAAGCAATGGCGAGTCCGACGACGATGACGACGACGGCGCCGACTGCCAGGTGCAGGCCTGTTTTCGATTTCGGGGAAGCTTCGGTCGTCGCGCCGGGGACGTAGATTCGCGTGCTGGGAGTATCGGTACCAAACGCCGGCACAGAAGAAGGCGGAGGAGTGGCCTGGTCACGCGCACCGGGAATCGCAACATTCGACGACATGGCGACGGTCTCGCCGACAGTCGCCTCACCACTTCGAAGGCCTGATCCGGTCCCCGTCCCTCCTGGAGGCGTATTCAACGCCTTCGGCATTACCGAGGTCGCGCGGAGCGACCCGTCCGCCGGCGGCGTGCGCCGAGGAATGCCCGATAGCCCGGACGTCGACGTGCCGAGGCTGCCTGTCCCAGTCGACTCTCGTCCGGGGGCATCTCCGAAAACGGCTGCGTACAGATCCTGGGCGAAGTCGATCGTCGATGCGTAACGATTGTCGCGCTTCTTTTCGAGCGCCTTGAATATGACGGCTTCCGCCTCCGGCGGAAGGTCGGGAACGCGGTCGAGTAGTGTCGGCGGCTCGTCGGAGATGTGCATCATTGCGACGGCGATGGGCGTCGCCGCCAGAAAAGGGACCGATCCGCAGAGCATCTCGTACGCCACCACGGCGAGCGAATAAAGGTCCGAGCGAGCGTCCAGGTCAGCCGCGGCTCGACATTGTTCGGGTGACAGGTAATGCGGCGTCCCGATGATCGTGCCGGTGATCGTCAGGTTGTCGACATTCGACTTCTGATCGACCATCTTCGCGATGCCGAAGTCGAGCACCTTCACTTCGTCGTCACCGTTAGGCAACTCGCGAAGCATTACGTTGTCGGGCTTGACGTCACGATGGACGATACCCTGCTGGTGCGCCGCGTCGAGCGCCGCCGAAACGCGGTCGACGATCCGTACGGTCCGCTCGACCGAGAAAGCACCCTCGGCTCTCATGATTTCGCGCAGGCTTCGCCCAGGGAAGTACTCCATCACGAGATAGACAATGTTGTCGCTCGTGATCCCGAAGTCGTTCACCAGGATGGCGTTCATGTGCCGGATGCGCGCGGCGGCCTTGGCCTCGCGCTGAAATCGCGGGATCGACGCCGGGTCCGAGAGCATCGCAGAATGCAGGACTTTCACGGCGCACTGGTGATCCATGAGGATGTGCGTCGCACGGTAGACCGAACCCATGCCCCCTTTACCGAGCAATGCGTCGATTCGGTACTTTCCGTCGAGCACCTGCCCAATGTACGGATCGTCGCCGCCTGGCTTATTCGAAGTCATTTCCGGTCTGGAATCGTCCTGCTGCGGTCATCGGATTTGTGCGCGTGCTAGCCTAGCCGTCCGGCCGGTCCGAGTCAATTTCATGTCGTGCGGACGTTCTGCCATTCCTACACTCCTGTGCTCTCGATATGAAGCGGTAGTGTCGGAACGCCTTCCGCGCCAACTCTCGACAGTCGGCCGAGATGTCCGGAATCGTTGCCGAAATCAACGGATCCGTTCGGTGTCGTACGGTTTGTGTTCCCCCTGCGCGGATCGACGATCGATGCTCGTGCCTGCCCGCGACACGATGCTCATTTGGACAGGTCCGCCTCCAGGTAACGCGAAAGCCGGACGACACGCAGACCGGGTTCGACTCGGGTCTTGCAAGCGAGCACGGACTTCTTGTGGCCACGATGGTTCAGCACGATGACTTCACAGTGGGCGCATTCTCCGGCGCCGCAGTAGTTGCCTTCGACGATGGCGCGCCCGCCGATCGAGGCGAGCGCACTCAGTAGACTGACGCCGCCTGGCACATCGACCTCGCGAGTTACGAGCCGGATCGTGACGCTCTTTGGCGGGCGCCGCTTTCGTGAGTCGGGTTGGGTCATTCGACGAATCGGGGCGCGTAGTCCTCTTGCGGAAGACTACACGCCCCGGATCGAACCACGATCAGGGCGCCATCGTTTAGCGGCGCCGGTAGTGCATCAGCGGCCGAGGATCACGAATTCGGCCGAGCGCGCGGCCGGCGCGTACTTCACGATGTCGTCCAGCGTAGCCGACTTCGCCGAACTGGCCATACATACCTGCGGGTCTGCCGCTGCGATCGCAGCCACGTCGGGATGGGTAAGCGAGGTTCCATACTTCGCGTTGATTGCATCGACGGCCAGCGACGCGATGATTGCGTGGCCAGTCGCCGACGGGTGAACGCCGTCCAGGCCGAAAAGTCCGCCAAGATAGGCGGTCGTGATAGTTCCGACGCCGTCGACAGCGAGACCGTCACGAGCGATTTCCGTGAGGACGGAGTTGATGTCGACGAATGCCCAGCCGTTCGCATCGGCAAGCGCCTTGAGCTTTGCGTTGTACTTCTTGGTCGCCTTGCGGATCTTCTTTACTTCCTTTCGAGTGAGGATCTGGTGTGCCGCGAGCTGGCCCTGCTGGGTTCCGCCCGCGATGGCCTGGATCGTGGGAAGCGCCGAAAGCGGCACGAAGGCATCCTTCTGTACGCCGAAGAGCAACTTGATCTGCGCCGCGTCGAGACCCGTGATCGCCGAAAGTTCGGCAACCGAGAACAGGTTCGCGATGACCGTAACGTCCGGAACGTTGAATACAACGGCTTTGGCTCCCGTTGCGGCGAGCGCGCCGAAGGCCGTGTCGGCCTGCGTATTGAACGTCTGGGTCGGAGTCAGCGTCGTATCGTCCACTGTCGCGGCGAGTGCGGCGCCGAGGGCGTCGTTACTCCCAAGCCAGATAGAGAGGAACGTCGGCTGCAGGCCGACAGCCGTCTCAACCTGGGTCCGCGGCGTGTTCGCCGGCGCGGGCGCGAAGGCATACGGGAAGCCCAGGACGAAATCCTCAGCCGTGTCGACCGTGGCGAGATTCGATAGATCGATCGACCACTTCGTCGTGATCGCTTCGCCCATGTTCTGCCCCGGAATCGCGACGTCGGTTGCCGGCAACGTAGGATTTACCCTTCCGGTCGTCTGGCCGGTAGCAAACGTCGTGGCTCCAACCCGGCACGTGCCTGGGATCTGGAGAAGCAATCCCTGGCCGGTAGCCGGATTCGGAGTAGGAATACCCGGATACGCAATCGACGGAATGACTACCTGGGTGCCCATCGAGGTGGCAAGTCGCCCGTAAAAGCCCGTCGCCTGTCCGTCGGCAAACAGAGCCCCGTCCTTGAATCCGGCCGTCAGGCTATCGCCCACGCCGACGAATCGTGAGAAGTCGGCGCCGCCACCACGTGCAAACGTTACTGGATTCGCAATGGAAGAAAGGACCAGTGCCGCAGCGGACACGTACAGAAACAGTCTTTTCATGACTTTTACTCCTGAATGTTACTGAAAACTATGACGAGTCGATGAGAGGTCACGAGATTATCACGCGTCGAAAACGTCGTCCAAGAGTCGACGTGTCGCGGGGCGCTCGTGCAGTTCCCTGGAACGGGCCCCCGCCGCCGTAAGGGCGAACTTAGCCTCGAGAATTCGTGGAAATGGATTGCGTGGGGGATGGAGGGGTATCGGCCAGCCCGAATCGTTCCGCGACCGATCTCGACGGGCGATCGGCGAATTCAGAGTTTCAACTTCCGGACCAGGGTGTCGCGAAACGCGTCGGCAGATTGAATCTCGCCCTTTCCGTCGATCTTGCTCCACTGACTGTTTGCAATGAAGTGGAACCAGCCATTCACGGCAACGCCAAGTGTCGGTTCGTCGAAGACCGGATTGGCTCCGTCGAGCACGTCGAGTCCTTCGACGGTCCGGAATCCCTTTCCCATGCGCACCCTCGCCACCCGGTGCGGCTGGATGCCATTCTGAATGACGATCAGGTCGTTTCCCGACACGGTGACGCCATCGATTCCCGGAAGGCAGACCGAATCCGGTGAAGGAACCCTCTCGACCGATCTGGTCGTGAGGTCAACCGAGCAAAGTCCCAGCACATAGTCGGCGACGATAAGTCGCGCGCCGTCTGGTGTAAGCGCCATGCCCTGCGGCGAAACGAGCTGGCCCTCCGGAATCAGCACATCGAGCCTGCCGCGACCCGCTCTTGCGACGAACAGAGCTCCACCCGTTCCGTCGCTTGCATAGACGTCGCCGTTCGGCGCAAGCAGGACATCGCCAATTGCGTGCGACTTGCCATCGGTGGATTCGAGCGAATGGACGACCTTTCCCGTAGCGATATCGAAGCCAACGAGCGCCGACTTGCCTGTATCAGCCTCGAGGACGTCCGCGGTTTGTGGCACGGCCGCGGTTGCGGCCCACAGAATCCGCCGTCTGGAGTCGACGGCGATACCGAACACGCTCCAAAGGCCCGCCGTTCGATCGGCGAAGACCAATACCCGTCCTTCCCGGTCGATTCGCAGGATTTTTCTTTCTCGAATGCTGCTCGCAAACCAGGAATTCGTCTGAGGATCGAAGGCAAGTCCCTCGAGAATCAGACCACGGCCGGGAATCGTGAACGCCGTCTCGCTGGAGCCGGACGCGATCGAGTTCGCGTCCAGTCGATCGCAAACGGAACGAAATCGTGCAGTGCCCGCAAGCGATCGGAAGTCCTGGTCCTTGCCGGCTGGCATCGACAGGCCCATCGCCGCGAGCCGTTCGAGAAGGGCCAACGCCTCGTTCGATTTACCGTTCAGGGCCAGTGCACAGGCCAATTTGTATATGAAACGAGGATGGTCGTTTCGAATCGCTGACGCTTTCCGCATCTCCGACAGGAAAACGTCGAACTTGCCTGCTTCGTATGCATCCAGTCCGCGCCGCCCCGCGCGATTAGCTTCGATATGCGCTGCGGCGAGCGTCTGCTTCGACTGCGCGATTCCGGAATAGACCATTGTCGAAAGAAGAAGACTGACGCCCATCAACCTGACAGGCAGATAGATCGACGATGCGCTCATTCTGCTCACTCCCTGATCACTCGTTTGCGTGCCGAGACCAAAACGAATCCGATTGGACAGTCTTTCTGCGTGAGCCGGTGCGGGACGCAGCAAATTTACAGAAGTTTACGGGCCAGAAAGCACGGAAATAGCTTTAACGAGCGGTGCCGCGGCCCGTCAGTTTTGACACGAAAGAGTGGCGTGGGCTATTCTCCGGTGGTTACGGATAAATTCGGGAACCTACCCAATTCACAGGCATTTCGGCGACGAGGATGGAGACGCTTCGGCCACCGGATCAGACGTCGGCTCGGATCATCGAAGCCTACTGCGAGCTTCTCGAATCTCCTGCGCTTCGGCTTCGCTTCATACGCAAAGCGGTGGCGAGATGCCAGGACGAGGGTGTCGGCCAGGGGTCGAAATGGCCGCTTTTCGACCGTTTCCGGTTGCGAAAGATCGTCGTCGAGGAGCTCGTGCCACTACTCCCCGCCGAGTCAACCGTCCCAATGCCGGTGAGGCTGGCTATGACGGCCTATCGATTCCGGGTGCCGATCTATGCCGTGTCGGCCGTGGCCAGCGTGGGACTGGTTAGCGTCATCGCCTATCTTGCGGTGCAGGTCGTGCTTGCGTCGTATCCCGTGCCGGCCGATTCGATCGTTCCGCCCGTTGCCACGGCAGCGCCGGCTGTTGCAGGGGCCACGGACTTGCCGCAATACGCGCCGGAGCAGATCTGGCTCGTCGAGCAGGGCGACGGCTACGAGGTGTACTCGAACGGCGCTCGCATCCTCACCGAGTTCGAGACCGACGGCCCACCGCGCCGGTACTTTGCGTTCCCGAAGGGTGCGACTTCGCCGGATGCGGCAGTCGAGCACACGGCGACTCCGAAAGGCATCGTGTATCACACGTCGCAAAGCCACATCGCGCCTTTCAAGGAGGAGTTCAACGACAAGTTGCAGACGAGCGCGCGAGCGCTTCTCGAGTTCGTGTCGCGACGGCGTTTGTACAACTACGTCATCGACCGCTTCGGCCGTGTTTATCGGGTCGTTCGTGACGAGGACGCTGCCGATCACGCCGGAAATTCGGTATGGGCGGATGCGGAGTTCGAGTATCTGGATTTGTCTGGGGGGACTATTGGCATCTGTTTCGAAGCCGAATGGCGGCCCGACACGAAGCTCGCTCCGGACGAGATCAACGAGGCTCAGATCTACGCTGGGCGGGTGTTGACGGCGATGCTGCGGAGCAAGTACGGGATCTCCGACGCGATGTGCGTTACGCACGCTCTCGTGTCGGTCAGTCCTTCTTCCAGGCTCATCGGATTTCACATGGATTGGGCTCGCGCGTTTCCATTTGCAGCCATTGGCTTGTCGGACAAGTACGCCGTGGAAAATCCAGGTGTCGCGCTTTTCGGGTTCGATCACGACGGACAATTCGATCGTGCGATCGGTGAGATGTGGCCTGGCATTCCCCTCGCGGAAAGGCGACTTGCGGAAACGGCCCTTGCAACCGGACAGAAAGACGTGGAACTTCGTCGTGATTTGCAGTTGCGGTATCGCTCCTTCAAGAGCTGGCTCAGTGCCCGCGACGTGGAGGCTGGCAACGGAGAATGATGTGCAGGGACGAGAGTGGAACGGGGTTCGCAACGGCCGGCGCCCAAAGGTGTGCCGATGAACCGCGAACAGTTGCGGCGCAAAGTCGCCTTGCAGACTTCGGTGGAATCGACGAAGGTAGCCCGCGCCATCGAGGCGATGCTCGAAATCATGGGTGCCGCACTCGTAAGGGGCGAGTCCGTCTCGATGCGGGGACTCGGAATGCTCGAGCCTCGTACGGCACGCAGCGGATTGCGGTCGGTGCGATTGCGGCCTGCCAGGGTACGCCACCCGGCGAAATCAGGAACTGAATCGACAACAACACTTTTCGGAGGAGTCATGGATCAAAGAGCTCACCAGGACGAGCGAGGCGGGGGCGATCAAGGCGATCAGCGTTCCCAGGATACCGCACCGCTCGGTCTCGACATCGGGACCAGCCGGATCGTGCTATCGCGCGGAACGGGTCACGGCGCGAAGACCGAAACCCAACTGAACGCGTTCGTTTCGGTCCCCTACTCGAAGTTCACCGAGAACATCCTCAAACAGAACAAGGTCGGCTATTACCTGAACGGTGGGCGGGAGATTTTCATTTTTGGTAACGAGTCCGAGAAGTTTGCGTCGTTCTTCAACGTCGATGCACGCAGGCCGATGAAGGCAGGCGTCCTGAACCCGTCCGAAGAGAACGGACTGCTCGTCATCCAGACGATCATCGAGAAGTTGCTGCCAAAGACCAAAAAGCACGAGATGGTCTGCTTCAGCGTGCCGGGGCCGGGACGCGACATGACGTCGGACCTCGTGTACCACGAAGCGATGCTCAAGAACCTGCTTCAAGGTCTCGGCTACCGGGCCAAGGCGATCAACGAGGGCCTGGCGGTCATATTCTCGGAACTCGAGAGCGAGAACTTCACGGGCATCGGCATCAGCGCCGGCGGCGGTATGTGCAACGTGTGTCTGGCCTACATGTCGGTACCGGTCTTCCAGTTCAGCACGAACCGGGCAGGCGACTACATCGACCAGAGCGTGGCTTCGGTGGTTGGCGACGCAACGACTCGGGTGCGAGTTGCAAAGGAAGAGAGCCTGGACCTGCGAAGGACGCCACAGACGAAGATCGAGCAGGCCCTGTCGATCTACTACGAGGAAATGATACTTTCGCTCGTAGAAGCACTGCGGACCGATTTCGTGCGGGCCGCGAACCTGCCGAGGATGGACCGGCCGATTCCGATCGTGCTCAGCGGCGGCACCGCATCGCCGAAAGGATTCGTGGAGAAATTCGCAAGCGCTCTCGAACAGGCCGACCTGCCGTTCAAGGTTTCGGATGTAAGAATCGCGTCCGATCCGCTCACAGCCACGGCGCGCGGATGCGCCATTGCCGCAATGCACGAAGAGTAACTGGGTGCTTTTTCTGACCGGGGCCGACTATTACTGTCGGCCCCTTGTTGATTTTCCTTCGGCTTTTCCTTCGGCTTTCGAAGCAGGCGGCTTTCGAACGAGGGACGCAGCATCGAAGTCATCTGGCGGAGCTGTATGCCGATTGCAGACAGCACCCCTGAAGGCGTCGCCTGATGGCGTAATTGCGCCCGCCCGCGGCCGGGATGCCCCGCTCGAGGCACCCGGGCGCGGGCGCCCGTTTCCAAGGCCGAATTCCGATATGGCTATGCGCTGAACGACGACCCGCAGCCGCAGCCTCCCGTCGAGTTCGGGTTCTTGAACGTGAATCCCGAACCCATGACCGAGCTGACGTAGTCGATCTCAACGTTGTCCAGGTACTGGGCGCTGAACATATCGACAAATACCCGCACGCCGTTCATCTCCGACACACTGTCGTCCTCGCGGGGCGACTCTTCGATCTCCATGGCGTACTGGAATCCCGAGCAGCCACCGGGAATCACACGAACGCGCAGTCCGCCCTCGTCCGAGAGTTCCTCTTCCGACATGAACTTCTTGACCTCGAGGGCCGCGGCTTCCGTCATCATGAGATTCATCTTGATTCGTTCTCCTTAGCTGAAACAGAACTGACTTTTACGAACAACTAAATTATCGCGACGCAAAGTCGCGCGTCACAAGCTTTCTCCACGCCGTGCTGAGCCGGCCGGATACGGAAGGTGGCTCTTCGGCGATCAATTCGCCAAATCCGGCGAGTTCCTGCCGGAACTGTCGCTCGACCGACTCGCGAAGCGTCAAGAGCGAGCTTGGGCATCCGACACACGCTCCACGCAGCATGACGCGCACGTTGCAGCCTTCGACGCAGACGAGCTCGATGCCTCCACCGTGACGCGCGAGCGCGGGCCGGACCGACTCGAGAACTCGCTCGACGTCGGCGGCCTGAAAGGACTGCCCTGGCACGGTGCTGTTTGTCTGGTCGACGATCATGGTGGCTCGGTCACTTGCCGGTTGGTTGATTGACTGACTTCACGCCCGGCGTCCTTCGCCGTACTTAGTCCTGCGTCCGAGGACTCACTCCTTACATGCTTCTTACATGGAAATTGTCGGAAGCGCCTTTGCCGAAGCACCCGACGAAACAGCGTCGGCCACTTTGTCCGCGACCGATGCGAGCGCCCGCGCCTGGGGCGTGTCGGGATCGCGCAAGACGACAGGAATGCCGGCATCGCCGCTTTCGCGAACCGACGTCGCTAAAGGAATCCGGCCGAGCAACTCACTGCTGAACTGCTCGGCAAGCGCCTGCCCACCGCCACTTCCGAAAATGTCGTGAACTGTCGAGCAGGAACTGCAAGTGAAGGAGCTCATGTTCTCCACGATGCCGATGAGCGGCACGCCGACCTGTTCGAACATGTTGATCGCCTTTCGCACGTCGGCGGTCGCGACGTCCTGAGGCGTCGTGACGACGACCGCACCCTGGACGGGAACGAGCTGCGCCAGCGAGAGTTGAACGTCGCCCGTTCCCGGCGGCATGTCGACTACGAGCAAATCCAGCTCGCCCCACAGCACGTCCGAGAGGAACTGCCGAACTACCGTGTGCAGCATTGGACCACGCCAGACTACGGGCTTGTCGCCAGGGTTCAGAAATCCCATCGACATGACCTTCAGGCCGTGCGCCTCGAGCGGGATGATCTTCTGACCGTCGACTTCCGGTTGGCCAGCGAGGCCAACCATAAGCGGCACGTTGGGTCCATAAACATCCGTGTCGAGCAGGCCGACGCGCAATCCCTTTCGAGCAAGTGCGGCAGCTACGTTTACGGCGACTGTCGTCTTACCGACACCGCCCTTACCGGAACTCACCGCGACAATGCTGCGAATTCCGGTAATCGGCTCTTTGGGAGCCTGCTGATTTGCGCTCATTCGCGCCTCCTCGATTTGTTTCCCTTCCCTGCTGCGGCCCAGCAACGGGCAACTTCGCGATCACTCGACCAATACGTATCCAAGGAAATCACGGCAGAAAGGGCTTCCGGAGAATCCAAGGCATCGCGGGCATCCGACGACTACACATCCTGGTCACCGTTCAGACTCAGCGCGGCGAGCATCTCGTCGAGACGTTCGATGGTCACGCCATCCGAAAACTGGCCGTCTATCTCGACATTCGGCCCCGAGTCACAGGCCCCGAAGCAGTACGTAAGCTCCAGGGACAGCCCTGCTTCGGTCGGTACATCCGGAGCTACACCGTAGTTCGCGACGAGATGCTCGACAAGTTCGTCTGCACCGTTCATCGAACAGTGTACGTTCACGCAAACCGACATGCATATCTTGCGCGATGACTTGCGAAACGCCGAGTCTCCGTTCCCCTCAAGAATGGATTCGCCGGAATCGCCCGGTCCGGTCGTGGCGGACGAAGAGATTGCTGGCTCGTGAGTAAGTTCCAGAGAGACCAACTCCGGACCCGGCCGCACGGGACTGGCCGCCTCTGCCGATTCTGCGAGTGCACGCTGGGGTTCTGGCACTGTCCCTTCGAAAGGCAATATGCGGTACTCGCAAGAGCGGGCATCGTTAGCGATCATGCAACAAGTCTTCACGACCGATCCGCCAGTGACTTCGCTGTAAACCCGAAGTTCTTCGCGGCATACCTGCGGATAAAGGTCAGCAACGTCGCGAATCGGACAGTTGTGCTCGACGATGCGATAACTGCCGTCGTCGAGCCTCTCGATGTCAGCAACGTAACCGCGATCGTTGAACTGCTTCGCGACGGCCTGAACCCGGGAGTCAAAATCCCGACCCTCCAGGTCGTGCTTGAGCGACGCAATGTTCACATCTGCCTGGTCCATCAACAACGCGTCGATAGCGCCAGCGCCATATCTCGTTCCAATCTGCGCAAGGAGGTCGCAAGCAAAGTCGGCGGATCTGTTAGGGAACAGCCCGTCACCTTCATCTGTCAATGAATAGATGAACTTAGGTCTGCCGCGTTCGCAACGTTCCAGGCTGTGGCCGATGAATCCCTGGTCCTCGAGTTGGTCGAGATGGCGACGGACGGCGACTTTGGAGATCTCGAGTTCCGTGGCAAGTGTCTCGACGCTCATCGTCCCCTGCCGCTTCAGCAGGTTGACAATTTCTGCGCGTGTGGACTGGAGCAGTTCGATGTGCGTCGACATTGCAGTTCAAAATACGCCGTTGTTTGGATTTGGTCAACTCCATCGTTACTAAATTCCGACGACTCGGGACGACTAGGTTTATTGCGAGCAACGGTCCTGGTTCGTGCGCGAGTGCTGTCACGGGGATCAAGGTTTGCTTCGTGTCGATCAGTTGATCCCCGAATCGTTTAACAGGTCGCAACGACAGTACGGGCAGGTATCACCATCGGTATGGGCGGAATAGACACCAGCAATGCCCAAGAAAGACCCAGGGACAGGCCTCGACAACCGCTCAAGTACTGCTCAAGTTGGTATCACGCCAACTGAACCTGAATTTGTTGTTGAGACCCGTGTCCGGCAGGCGGCGCCCCTCTTGCAACCAAACTGCCGCTACGAAACACGGCCGTGCTCATACTTCCGCTCTTTGCCAGTATTGTCGATCGAGGAGCGCAGCGGCCGCGCGTGGACCTGCACGATTCGCAGCATGACTGAACATGACTGAACGTGACTGAACATGACTGGATGAATTGGATGTGCTGGGTGTCGGCTCTGACTTGACCCAATCGGGCAGTCGTCACATACTGCCCGTCCCGATTGGCTCTTCGAGTCGGCCGCGTTTCCGCCACGGATCGGCCACGGATCGGCCACGGTTGGATACTTGGGGGCCTGGCGGTTGTTCGAGCTCGGATAGTGCACTTCAGCGAAGGGTGCCCGACAGCGCGACCAACTGGAATCTATTGATACACTTAATGTTAGAGGTCAGGCGTGGAAGATATTGAGGCCGATTTACTGCTGCTTCGCGGGTTGGTTGCCCGCGAACTTGATACAATCAACGTGTATCGGAGTCTTGCTGCCGAGACCGATGACGGACCGGCGCGTGAGTTTATTCTGCATGTCGTTGAGGAGGAAAAGTCGCATATTTCCGAAACTCTCAGGGTGATAGTAGGGCTCGATCCGGATCAGGCCGGGTTGCTTCAATCCGGATTTGCGGAAGGCCATCAGACTGGGCAGATTCCGGAACCTGTATCGACTATAGGGTCGCTCGCCGTCGGGCCGATCTCGGCCGAGTCCGGCGCGAATCGTACTACCTCGGTCGCTGAAGATTCCTTCGCGGTCGAATCATCTACCCGAAGTCGACCCGTCGTGCCTAACGCCTGGACCGTGGGCAGTCTGCGAGGGCTTCCGTACCCTGAGTAGACGCTTCCTGTTACCCTATCTCATTGAATCTCATTGTATTACTGTCCTTGTTCATGGTTCTGACTTGGCGTATATAGAGGCGCGTGATCCAAGAGTTCGCCCGAACTGAGAACGTTGCCAACTCGGAAGCAATTGACGGTTCGGTGCTTGCGCGACTATTCTCAACGGTCTGACTTCGAGTTGGTCCCCACTGCTGCGCGAAGCCAGGCTTTGGGATCATCCCGGGAGACTCACCGACTCATAACGGAGAATTCTGATGTCAATTCTTTCAGAGGTCGTCGACACCGTCCGAACACTCGCTGGCGGTCTGGCGCATACAATTGCCAGAATTCCCCAACCGAAGACCACGATCAGCTATCCCGAGGATCCAGTTCCCCTCTCGGCGCGGTTTCGAGGCGAACACTTCTTGGACACGGATGAAACGGGTCGGGAGCGTTGCGTAGCCTGCTTTCTCTGTTCGGCGATCTGCCCGGCCGAGGCGATCTACATCGAAGGCGCGGACGATCCTAGAGCATATCCAGATCGAGTGGGTGTCGATGCGCGATTCGCGTCTGTTTATCGAATCGACTACGGCCGATGCATTCTGTGCGGGTTCTGTGTCGAGGCGTGCCCAAAGGATGCCATCAAGCATGGGCATGATTTCGAAATGGCGTCCTATACACGCGAAGGATTGATCCGGGAGAAAGATGCGCTTCTGGCGAATCGAGATCGTCAAAGGGGCCTTCACATCACGATCCGGACGTAGGACCGATCGGACGGGAGTTGCAGTGCTGGGGAGTCGCCGCGGGCTCGTCTAAGAGACGGGCCCGTTCTTTCGTCCGGACGGACCCTAACCTGTCCGGTGTTTGTTGGCTTCTGTTGATACGCGCCGCACGAGGACGACTGGATGGCGAGCCACCATCCCGGCTTGAACCAACATGTAGCGGGCAAGTAGCGGGCATGTAGCGGGATGGCTCGGCCGAAACATTGGTAAACACCCCTGCTTGCCATGCTTGCATTCCTGAGGTTCTGAATTCGAGGCGCTGCTACTTCCTGGTTTCGTGTGTCGTCGTGTCGAATGAAGGGCACGAATCGTTCCACGTGGAGCAGCAGGTGTGCCGAGCGCACCGCAGAAGCGAAAGCGTTTGGGGGCGATCGATTAATCCTGGCGGTATAGACTGTGGATTCGGTTGCGTCTACAGCACTCTCAGGAGCGCATCTATCGCCGCCGCTATCTCCGTCCTGCGCGCCGGGCCATAATTGTCGGCATTCGTCGTCTCCAGCCGGTCGATAAGATCGTTGAATCTCACGTCAAGCATTGAGGTTCCTCGGCGCTGAAAACTCCTGACAGATTCGACTGTCGTCGAAGATCGCTCTGTAACATGTTCGGGACCAGCCTCTGGATCGCCGATGAGCTTCAAAACCTCAGACTGGAGTGCGCGCACGGAGAGGCCGCCGGACTTTGCGCGTTCGATAAGCTCTACACGAAGCGACCTGGCGCGCTGCTCGTCTCCGCCCAGTCGTTCGGGCGTCAGCCGGGCAATCGCTCGGGCCTTGGAATAAGTAATCTGCCCGGCGCGAAGAGCGTCGAGTAGCTCGTCAGGTAGACTGAGAAGTGGCAGCCGGTGCGAGACGAACGACTGCCACGTAATCCTACCTACGCGATGAAAGACTTCCGCAACAAGCGGTTCGAGTCGAAGGACGGCGTCGTCCTTGGAGTTCCCGGCGAGGCGGTTGTTCAGCGCTCTCAGTAAACGAATCGCTCCGACGTGAGGCCTCTCCGCGTCACGATATATCGACAAATCGGGATCAAGGCTGATCTTATCGGACAAGAGATCCAAGTAGCCTTCGGCCTCCTCCAGCACGTTCAGGTCTTCGCGCTGCAGATTTTCGACCATTGCTACAGTCCTGACATTGACGTCGTCGATTTCAACCACTCGGGCAGGTACAGTTTCGAGGCCCGCCGCCTGGGCGGCGCGCCAGCGCCTTTCTCCCGCAATAATCTCGAAAAACCCATCTCCGTCCGATGATCTGCGGACCAGGATGGGCTGAAGCACGCCGTGAACGCGAATGGACTCCGTCAGTTCTCGTAGCGACGCCGCGTCAAACGTCACACGCGGCTGATGTCTACCGGGCCTTAAGTGTGTTACCTGTATCTCCAATCCCGACGGCTCAGCAACGTCAGGGTCGCCAGCCTCGACGGCACGGCGAGTCGGATCGGCTACAGGCACAGAGCTCTGAAAGAGCGCGTCAATTCCAATTTGCTTCTTAGCCACGAAATCCTCCACCATTGACTCACAAGCTGGACAGGCTCTGGCAGTCCCTCAACCATGGTCGGCCATCGCGAGCCGGTCTATTCCGCATCCCGCGATCAGCCGTTAACACGAGACCGCGCGAGAATCCATCCTGACAAATAAGAAAGCAAGTCGACAATCAAGCCGGCAAGCAAGCCGGACGACGTAGTCCTTACCCAGCAACTCCTCATCCGCCGAGGGCATCCGCCAACCTTCGAATGTCAGCGATCCCATCGTAGCCAGGTTGGTGTTTCTGAACCGGCACGGCATGGGCGCTCGCCTCCGCGAATGCAACTCCTCGACGAATCGGTTCGAACACCGTCAGCTTTTCACCGAGTCGGTTCTTTAGAACCTCATAACTCTCCGTATTCAGTCGCGTCCTCCGATCCAGAAGAGTCGGAACGACGCCAGCGATCTTCAGCTTCGGATTCAGTCCGCGCACTCGATCGATCGTCTCGAACAGGTGACGGGTCCCGCGCAGAGCCTTGATCTCACATTGGACTGGAATCAGGATCTCGGTGGCCGCGACAAGCACGTTGATTGAGATGTTACCGAGCGACGGCGGAGCATCGACAAAGATTACGTCGAAATCCGCCTCGACTTTCTCGAGCACCTGCCGCAACCGTAACTCTCGCCCGATTTCAGCAGCCAGTAGGAAGTCCGCTGCGGCCAAATCAATCGACGACGGGAGCACCGTCAGTCCGTGCATTTCTACAAGGCTCGGCAAAGCGCCGTGAAGAAGTGCATCGAACAAACTCGACTCGAGCCTGTCCGACTCGACGCCGAAGAACTCAGTCAGTGAAGCCTGCGGATCTGCATCCACGAGCAGGACCCGAGAACCGCGGATTGCGAACTCGTAGCCAAGATCTCGGGTAAGGGACGTCTTTCCGACGCCACCGGCCTGATTGAATACCGCGATTACACGTGCCACGTCTCATACTCCAGGTCTGCCAATTGCTGATACTTGCAGAAAGATCCCAGACAGTTGGCATAGAACTATTGATACTTGGAGGAAACCCCCACGCTGACCCTTTCAATGTGATATATGCCGAGAGACTTTTTAGGTTGCTCGTGGTGCTCTTTGACAAGCTGTGACAGGCTATGGCATCTCTCGACAGTTCCGACTCGCACTATCGCATAAACGTCCTTCCTTGTCATGGTCGAGAATCAGGGCAGAAGAGTTGCGTGAACTTGGCGTTTTTTTTTGGGGGGGGGATTTGGGCGCGTGCCCCAGGCAGGACGGTGGCGATACGACGGCGCACTTCCACCGAATCCAGCGTCACCAATCCAAATTTTGCCACCGATGCAGCCGCCGATGGTCCGAAGCGCACTAGTGGCCGGCACGCGCAGACTTGTTCAGGAGCAGGACCGGTTCCGTTCAGCCGATAGCACGGAAAGGGCAGTTCGTCTGACTCTGATCCCTCCGTAACCGACCGAAGCGTGGCTGCCCGTGGCACTACTCCGAACCTGCAACCAACAGCCGCCATTGCGACGGCAGACTGCTGACATTTGGCGTAAAGATTGCTGATACTTGACGTAAATCCAGTGATTATTGACGTAAAGATTGCTGATCAATGGCGGAAAGACTCGCGACTCATGGCGAAAACTGCATGAACAATGGAGGAACTACGGTCTCGACAACCCCGAACGATTACAGACACTTGGGGGAACCGATTGCTGACACTTGACGGAAGGGTCGCGACAGATGGAATAAGGAGGCGTACCTAACATCTTTATTTGCAGTACTTATGGCACCTGCCCGGATGTCTTCTTGTTGTCAGTGATGTTTTGATTGTCATGAGATTGTTCTGCCATCCGGTTGTCGAACAACAGATTTCCAGTCTTCGGGTCCGTTCTCGGTGTGTACACACGAGCTAAAGCTCTTTTTCGGTCGCAGCCTCGGACGAGCCAGGCATTCGGCAACTTCTGTACCGAACCCAGACTGGAAAGCCGAGACTGTTTCCGGTTCACACTTGTCTGGTTGCTATCTGTCTGGTTGTTCCCGGTTCGGCCGTAATCGAGCCGGTTGACACTTGGAGTAAGTGAAGTATGAAAGAAGACCGAAAGAAGACCGAAAGAAGACTGAAGGCGCACTGGAAGAGGGCTGAAGGAAGCGAGGGAGAAGCGCGGGATAAGCGCGGGATAAGCGTGTAGGAAGCGTAGGGAAAGCGTAAGTGGGAGAGTTGTGGGGTTGGAGGAAGTCACTTCCAGTCGGGGCAGGTGCCGAGCGTTGAACAGTTCACCCAGGATGATGTCGTAATGACTAAATCGCGCGAGTCGAAGTCTGCGATCTCGGTTGCGTCGGATCGAAGCAGTGGGACCGGCGGACGCAGCCACTCTTCCAAGCGATCCGCCGTGGGCGGACTCGCTGGTCGAATAGGTCATGATCGAAATGCCAGCGACCTTGTGCGTGTTGCTTTCGACGAGTTCAACCTTGCTACGTTTCCGATCTCAGTACTCGACAAGAAGGCCCAGTCGAGCAAGGAGCCGCTCCAGTTCAACGACACCATCACCTGGAACGGCGAGCGAGTCGACCGGATGTGGAAAGTATTTCCGCACCCCGAGAAGGGATTTCCGGGACCGATCGACGACGACGTTATGATGGCGCTACTCGAGCTGACCCGCGAGCAGGGAGGATCCAAGCGCGTTTTCTTCTCGCGCTATGACCTCCTCAAGCGACTCGGCTGGCCAATCAACGCGACCTACTACACTCGGCTCGAGACGAGCTTCAAGAAACTGGCGGCAGTGCGTGTCGAAGCCATCAACGCCTTTGGCGACAGGGCTCGCAAGCGCTTCGTCAACATGGGACTTACTTTCATACAAGAGTGGAAACTGAACAGTGAGACGCGAGGAGGCGAGAAGTCGAGCTACATCCTATGGTCCGATCGCATAGCCGATTCGATCAATCAGGAACTCACGCGATATCTTGATGCGACGTTCTATTTCGAGGAGCTCACTTCCGCAATCGAGCGTCGACTCTTCCGGTATCTCGATAATTACTTCGACAACAAACAGTTCTCTCTAGTGCTAAACGTCCGAGACCTCTCACACGAGCACCTGGGAGTCAGCCGCCAGTACAAGTACATTTCCCAGGTAATGCAGCGCCTCGAACCGGCGTTGAACACGCTTGTCGAGAAGGGCTATCTCGAGAGTTGGCTGCTTTCCGGTGAGAACCTCTACGTGTACAAGCGTCCAGACTTCGGCGCGCGCCTTCAGCTCGCACTTCCGTTCCTTGCTGCTTGCGAACCTGCTGGCCCCGATGCATCTTCTGACATCCGAGTGCTGGAACGCCTGCTCGTAGAACGCGGAGTCGTCGCCCCAGTCGCCGCTCGACTTTGCAGCGACGACTCTGCAGACCAGCGCGATCGCATCGACCGGGCGATCCGATATCTGGACGGCGAACTTGCAGCAGGCAAGCGATTCGCCAATCCCGGTGGATTCCTGGTAAGTCTCATTGGCCGTGGAGCGCCCGAGGCACCGAGCCGCCGCGCCACTGTCGCCAGGCAAGGACCGGAGTTGCCCTCGTCCAATCAGCCCGCGGCTTCCGTACCCAAAGCGGCACGGCCGAGCTACGAAATCGAGTACGCCTATCAGTCCTACCTCAACGAACTCGGACTTCGCTCATACGAAGGGACGCCGCCAGAGGAACTCGAGGCTCTCGTTGCTGCAAAACGTCGCGAACTACTCTCGTCGAAGCACGAAAAGACATTCCGCAAGATGCCAGAACAGGCCTTCGACGAACACGTTCGCTACGTGATTCGCAAAGACATGGCCGCAGCGCGTGCCGTCCCGTTTGAAGTATGGCTCGGCAAGTGGAATCAGAATGCATGAAACCTCCCACGAGATCGTCACGCAGACCCGGGAATACCTCTGTGTCGTCACACGTATCTGCCTGGAATCGACTTGCCTGCCGGCCAGTTGCACGCACTTACGTGTCGAGGTCCCTCGATTGTTGACAGTTGGCGGAAGCAGGCCTGGCGCAGATCCAGACGCGCGCAAACAGGAAATTCACCAGTTGCGCATGGTTGCCGTTCGGCGGAGGGAAGGAAAGTGACCCGATGAGCACTGCGAAGACACCGGCCGCCGGACGCGCTATCCGCATCGTCTATTGCGGTCCAAGTGAAGGTGGCAAGACGACGAATCTGGAAGCACTGTCGCGCATGCTCCCGTCGCACTCCCTGCACAAGCTGCTGCAACTCGCGACCGAGACGCAGCGCACTCTTTATTTCGATCTGTTGTCGTTGCAGCTTGCAATCGATGCCGACACGATGCTCCGGATGGAGCTCTTCACGGTTCCCGGCCAGAGTTTCTATCTGAACGCGCGCCGCCGTGTGCTTCGCGAAGCCGACGGTATCGTGTTCGTCGCAGACAGCCGTCGCCATCGGCTCGATGCGAACATCGAGGCCCTCGCGGAGGTTGCCGCCGCGATCGAAGATGCAGGGCGAGATGTCGAGGACGTGCCCGCAGTCCTGCAACTCAATAAATGCGACGAAGACAACGCCATTCCGCATGCCGAACTGATGAGGTTACTTGGATGTGACGGCGAACCGTTCGTCGAAGCGATCGCCAGCGACGGGAAAGGCGTCGTCGAGACACTGCGATTGATCTCGCGCCAGGTACTTGCGCCTCGCCGACAGTTCGAGCCGACATTCTAGCTTCGCGTTCGGCTCTGTGTTCGAAGATGCGTGCTTCGTCGCGCCAAAGAAGACTTCGAGGCGGCGCAGTCCGGTCGAGGAATCCCAGCGAGCCGCCAGGTCACTGGATATGGGGACACTGGACGGATACTTCGTTGAAACGCTCTGCGGCGGACTCGGTCAGGCTTGTGGCAACGTGAAGCGTCTCCGAACGCTTGCCCGGAGACCCAATAGCCTGAGGGCCCACAGGCCCAAGGGCCCAAAGGCTCAAAAGCCCAGAGGCTCAAAGGCCCACAGGCCCAAAAAACCACAGGCCCAAAGATGCGAAAACTGGGAAAGACGGGAGCGATGGGAAAGTTGGGGATTTCACCAGTGCCCGTCCCACACGGGATGCAGACTGTCCCAGGCCATCGCAGCGGGTTCGGGTCGGGGAGCCACCCGCAGCGAGAGCACCTGCTCAGGTCCTCAACCGTGATCTCGAAACGCGCGAGCCATCAATCCGACACCGCCCGCCATACACCCGAAGATGATCAGCGTGTGAACCAGTGACGTCGGCACGAAGTTGAACGTCAGGCTGGCGACAACGGCGCCGAGGATGGCCAGTAACCCAAGTCCCGTACACGCCCAACCGACGATTGACCGGCCATTGAAGAACAGGATTCCAACTCCGGCCACGAACGGAATCATCGTGATGCCGAACGTGTGATCGCCGAACCACCGCGGGAAGTACGAGAACACCGTTACACGCGATAGAACCAGATACAGGCCAAGTGCGAACAGCGCCACCCCGCCCAGGAACTCGAGCACTCCCCCTGGCGTTCCGCCAGCGCCGCGAAAAGTCGGCCCCTCGCCCACTGGCGTCTCCCCATTTGGATCGTTGGTCGAATCGGCCATCTCAATCCTTCCTGAGAGTAGTACCCGGCTGAACTGCTCTGGGCGAAACGATCGGCACGAAGAGTCTTGCCGGCGCATAGACTTCAATGTCGCCGCGAGTGACGAATGTCGAGAACGCCCTCACAGGACCTGGAGCGCGAACGTCCGTGGGCCTATCCGGAACGTACGAGACCATCACCTGGCCTTCAATCTGCTGCCAGACAAGCTGAGGCAGCCGCGAAGAATCGTCATCGGGCGCTACCATGAACAACTTTCCGCCTGAATCTCTGGTCGCTTCGACCATCTTGGAAGGAGCCTGTCCAAGTTGCTCGGCATAATTCCGCAACTCGCGGCGCCGCCCGATGTAGGAGGGACTTTGGATGACGTTGATGACGCCGTTCATTCCGAAGGCTTCCTTTCGGATGCCCTCCTCCAGGTAGCGGCTCAGGTTGACGATATGGAGTGTCGCCCCCGATTCGCGAAGCAATTCCGAAGCGCGTCCATACGTGCCGTCGCGGCCCGCGTCGTCTACGCCGTCTGTCACCACCACGATCATCCGATGGCCGAGTTTGCCGGCGAGCAAGTCCGTCACCGCGTATGCCACGCTGTCCCATAGCTGACCGTCGAGTCCGGATTGAAACTTCTCTTCGACGGCAGTCTCGGCCACGCGCGAGTCCTGTGTCCACGGCTGAATGAGGTCGATTCCGTCCGAGTACTGCACGAGTGCCACGTGGTCGTCTTCGCCGAGCGCATAGAGCAGGTCGTAAACGAGCTGCCGATGAACGGAAAGCTGCTTGGCCGGACCAATCTGGCGGCCAACGTCGAGCACGATCACCAGCCAGAGAGGCCACCGTTCGATTGCCGTAGCTCGTTGACGAACTCCGTTCTCGATAATGCCGACGTCAGCGAGCGCAACGTTCGGGACGCGGCCGCCAGAGCGATTCACTATCGTCACCGGCACCCAGCGCGGAGCCGTCGGCACCAAGGCAGCCGAAGTTGCTGCGGCGACGTTGATGCGGTCGACCGCGTAGGCTCCGACCGGTCCCGCAACTGGTGCCGGAGCGCCAGCGGGCCGCGCAGTTGGCGCAACAGGGGCCGCTGTTCGTGGCGCGCCAGCGGAAGGCGCCGGACGCTCGAGCGGAACCCCGGCCGGCTTTGCGCCAGGCGCCAGTGCCGATGCCGGAGTACCTCGCTTTGCGCCGTCGTTCTTCTGCCTTGGGACAGGCGTCTGAGATCGAACAGTCGCCGGCGACAGGGCAAACGTTGCCAGCATTCCAAAGACGAGAAGTCGTCGTAACGGCACGGCACCTCCCAGCGGTCGAGAAACTTGCCGTCAGTGTACACGACGACGGCGGCCCTCGCGCCGGGAACAAAGTCGAATATCGTTTCAACCGTCCGTATTGCTGGCCGTGGCCGGCGTTGACCGGACTCGAGAGGGTCCGCTACCGTCCGGGAGTGACCGCCGAATTGCCGCCCGATTCGACTCCGTCCATGACGGTCTTTCGCCCTACGCGAAGATGTCCCAAGTGCGGACTCGTCAATGTCACCGGCGCAAAGCGGTGCCGGCGCTGCGAGCGGGTCCTCGAGGCATTCGACCGCGGCGAGGCTTCGGAGAGGTTAGTGAACCGGATGCGGTCGCGGCGCCGGATGTTCGGCATCGCTATCGCGCTCTCGATCGGAGCGCTCGTGGTGATGGGGATCGGCCTGAAGTGGCGCCTGGATTCCGCCTCGCGATTCGGAGAGGAGTCCCGGGCGGTCGACGCGGACGTAACGACGCTCCTGCGCGGTGCGCGCACCGATGCGGCAATACTCGTCGAGGCTTTCGACGATCGCGAGTTCACGGCCTTGCTTGCTGCTCAGGGACCGATCTGGGCCGAGCGCCAGCTCTCGTGTGAGACGCTTCGCGACCGGGCACGCGAACTGGCGCCTCGCGGCGAACAGCAGACCCGTATTGCCGCCGACATCGAAAGGAGACTCGACGAAGTGAGCGCGGCTTCGGCTCAGTTGGCGCGGGCAGCCGAATCGTCCGATATCGCGGCCGGCCGCGCAGCCGCCGCGCAGTTGATAGCCAGCGCAGTTGATAACCAGCAAGGATAGCGGAGCGGAAATCGGCGATTCTTGAGGTGAGCGTCCTAGAACAACCGCAGCGTCAGACCTGCCCGACCCGCCTCGCGTAGTAGCGCTCGAATCCGGCAGCAGCGGCATCGAGCTCCGCGTCATCGAGCAACTCGCCGTCAGCCGTGGGGGCAGCCGCTGGCCGGCCGTCTTCCCCAGGTTCGATTCGGAACGCCCCGGTTGGCGTTTCGATGTCGACGGCACCATCGAAAACCTCGTCAGACAGGATTGCCACGTAACCGCCGCCACCGTACGAATAGATCTTCTCGTCGCCTGCGGCAATGAACGCCACCGTATGTTCACGGTGGAGGCGTTCGACGACCTCGATGAGACGGGCTAGTCCGGCACTCCCGGTCATCGGCGAATCGGCTTCGGCGTTTGCATCGCTCATGCGTCGGCGATGATAGCACCCTCGCAGCGATTCAAGTCGCCGCCTCGAGTTGAAAAGTTCTCTCACAATCTGTCGACGCGCCGGACTCGGCCAAATCCGCATGTGAGACGCGAAGTCGCCGCCAGCGGCGCGCATGGTGCTATCCTTGAAGCCCCCACCGGATCTATGGGCTCAGCCTGCGCACACTTTCGCCCGACTGGCTGCGGCCGGTTCTCGATCCTGGTGGCGATCGCTCTGATCGTCGCCGGTCAGTTGACGATTGTCCGGGGACAGGGAAACGTGAGCTTCGATCGGCTCGTGGCGCTTGGTGACGGCCAGACTGCGGGATTTCAGGATGGAGCGCTTCGCGAAGCGAGCCAGTCGCGTTCCTGGGTCAAGCTGTTGGCAGAGTCAGCCGAAGCTGATTTCGAGTTGCCGCTCATCGGAGATCCCGGACTGCCGGCACCGAGTTCGATCACTGGACTCGGACTCCTCCTTCAGCGTCCGGGAACCTGTGAGTACGGCGAGTTCGACACTGCGACCGGTGTAAGCCCTGGCCGTCTCGACCCGGAACGCGCGCCCGCAAACCTGGCAGTCCCGTATCACCGGATAGGCGACGCACTCGACCGGCGATGGAACATCGAACCTGGCAATCCAAACGATCCGGACACGTTCGAGGATTACATTCTCGGGATTCCTGCCGCGTCGCTTGGATCGCCGCCACGGTCACAGGTCGAGACCGCCGTCTCCTTGAATCCGACGTTCGTTGCCGTGTGGCTCGGCCCGATGGACCTCTTGCTGCCGGCGCTCGCCGGTGAGGTCGAGGCGGGAACGCTTCCAACCGGGCCAGCGTTCGAGCAGCGACTCGTCGAGGTGCTAGCCAGGTTGTCTGCGGCCGGCGCCGAAGGCGTCGTGCTCAACATCCCCGAAGTGACTTCGACGGCGCTGGTCGTGTCGGCGAAGGAACTCAAGCGGCGAACCGGTCTCTCGAACAAGCAGCTTCGAAACAGACTTGGAGTCGAAAAATCGTCGTCGGTGCTCGTCACATCGCTTCCAACGATCGACGCAATCGTCCGAGGTCAGGCGGCCGGTCCGCTCGACACGTCACAGATTCTGGACAAACAGGAGTTGCGCAGACTGGGCGATGCCGTAGCCGCGTGGAACGAAGCCATCGAGCGGCGCGCCAGGCTCATCGGGTGGGCGCACGTCGACCTTCACGCGCTCTTCGATCGATACCGGCGCCGCGGCGTCAGGATCGACGGCGTGGGAGTTTTCAACACCGGATACCTTGGCGGACTCTACGGTCTCGACGGATTCCATCTGTCGAATACCGGTCAGGCCCTGGTTGCCGCGGCGGCGGTCGACGCCATCAACGTCCATTACGGAACGAGCCTGCAGCAGCCACCTGTCGCGGCCACGGCAATGACCGACCCCCACACGTGCGCGATCGAGCGTTGAGATTGAAGCGCGCGGACGGCGCCGGTCAGCTTTCGGTAAACGGTTGGATAATCGCCGTTCCAGCGTGTGATCTCAGCTTGCCCATCTCGCGCTGTGCTTCCTCGCGTGACTGGAAGCGGCCGACGCGCACCCGAAACCAGACTCCTTTCCCGCCGAGGTCAGCCCTCATCACGTAAGCGTCGAACCCGGCTGACTTGAGCGAGTCCGCGAACTGCTTCGCATCCGCTTCGTTCGGACTGCTGCGAACCTGGATCGTAAATCCCCCGGTATCCGCCGCCGGCTTCGATGAAACCGGTGGCATCGGGTCGTTGGCTGCAGGCCCCTCAGTCGACGCGCCCGGCGTTGCCGTTGGCGCCGTCGATGGTGCTGTCGCCGGACTGGCAGGCGCGGAAGGCGCCGAATCCCCGGGCGCGCTTGCAACCGGCGCCGCCTGCGAAGCGGGCGCTGCAGGCTGGGTCGACATCCGGCCCACGATCAGGTCCTTCAATACGAACTGCCAAGCCAGACCCAGGCACACGGCAACCACCAGGACAGCCACGATCGCGAGCAGGCCGAACCTCGAGCGGGCCTCAGGTTCCTGCACCTCGGGCGCCACCCAGGCCCGCTGTTGGTCGACCGCCATCTCGCTTGGCGTCATCCGGTTCTCACTGCCTCGTAGTGTGGGTGGTTCAACTGGATCGGGCGCGGCGGTCTGTTCATCCCGCTCGAGGCCAGCCGGACGCTCGAAAGGCGCGGTCGGCAGCAACTCCTGCTCGTCGAGCGGCTCCTGACGCCGAGCCACGGAAGCTTCAGTTTCGAGCGCTGGAAAGTCGAGTGCCGACATGGGCTGGGTGACGGAGATCGACTGAGGAAGCGAGATCGGCGGCGGCACAGGCCTGAAAGTTGACTGCCCGCCTGAAGTCGACGCAGTCTGAGCGATCTCAGCGCTGTCAGCGCTCAGGGAGCCAAACGCGACAGTCTTGGAAGCGCCCGGCCCCGGATCGGGTGTCGTGGCGGCGAAGTCCGTGATTGATGAAGTGGTTTCCGCCGTTGCAGGAAACCCGATGTCGATCACGTCATCGACCGGCAGTCGAGCTCCCTCGACCGGCTCGATCGGAGGAAGATCGAGTACGTCGTCACCTTGAAGTCTCTCGAGCGCGTCCCGCGGGATGCTGCCGGTCACACGCTTCGGAGGCTCGGAAGCGATCGCAGGCGCCACGCCGCTCTCGGAAGCCATCTGACGCGTCAGAGTCGCTTCCGCAGCGAGCGACTCGAAGAAGCGCATTGCCGACGGCGGCACGTTCGGATCGGCGTCCGGAACGGCCGGTCGCGTCGGCATCGACGATGGCTGCGCCATCGCATCGGTGTTGCCGAGCGGATCCACCCGAACGGTCGCGCGGCAACTCCAGCACGTGAACGAAGTCCCTCCAACAGGAATCCTCGTCGTGTCGATCTGGTAGTTCCGCTTGCAGTTCGGGCACGCGATGACCATTCGGCTGTCTCCAAGATGTTTCGATCAGGTGAGGCACTATGAATCGCACGTGCGCAACCATCTTGTCAATTCTCCCGGGCTGAACCTCTTGCGCGGTAGTCGCCTCGCCGATAGTCTTCGCCAGGAAGGAGACACTGCGACTCGTGATCCGCAAGCTATGCCTCGCATTCGTTGTCCTGCTCGTTCCGGTCGCTGCCTGGGCGCCGGCAAGCGCGCAGACCGGGTCCGCCAAGGTCTCGAAGTCGCGGGGAAAGGCGAGGCCGTCAGGCAAATCGTCGAAGGCCGCGAAGCCATCGGTGTCTAGTTTCGAGACGCGGCGCGCCGACTGGATTCGACGCAAAGAAGCGGCGAACGCCACCGGCGCGGCCGGGCCGGACCCGCTGGAGCAGTACCTCGTGAGCGAAGTGATCGTCACGGGACTCTTCGAAACTGACTCCGGGTTTGGCGTATTCCTGCACGCAACTCCAACCGGCAACACATTCTTCGCGACGAACGGGGCAAAGCTCTTCAATGGACGGCTCGTTTCGATCGAGAAACGCACCGGCGGCTTCGCCGACGACGCCCAGATCGTCTTCGAGGAATTGGGCACCAAGAGAGGGGCGCAGCGAATAGTGAAGCGGGTCGTTCCGGTGCCATCGAAGGTGGAACAGGCAGAACCTCCCCCACCGCCCCCGGCTGAGAAGCCGGCCGAAGCGACCAGGGACAGAAAGCCCGACGAAGAGAAGCCGCCCGTCCAGTTGCATTGACGCTTCGACTGCCTGCGTCCAGTATTGTCGGCGTGCTGATGATCTCGACAAAGGGTGACTACGGATTGCGCGCGGCGATCGACCTGGCGCGCAACTACTCTTCGACCGATCCGGTTCAAGTCAAAGACATTGCCGAACGTCAGGACGTTCCGAAGGACTATCTTTCGCTGATCATGGTGGATCTCCGAAAGGCGGGCGTCGTCGAGAGTGTACGGGGACCACGAGGTGGATACCGGCTTACCCGACCGCCCACCGAGATCAGCATGGGTGAAGTGCTCGAGATCCTGGAGGGCCCCATACAGATGCTCGAGTGCGCCTCGACCGCTCCCGCTGCCGTCGAGCACCGTTGCTCGCAGCATTCGGGTTGCTCGATGAGGAACGTCTGGTCCTACCTCACTGAGACGATCGCCGAAGTCCTCTATCGGACGACACTGGAACAGTTGTGCTCCCCTGACCTTGTTCCACTCCAGATTGAGTCCAAAAAATCGAGCGCGAGGCGCTCGCGAGCCACCGCCTAGACCCCGCTCGGCAGACCCGCCAAAACTTGAGCTTGCCACTTAGGTATAGATCGGCCTATCGTCTCGTGCTGAACTTGCGAGGATGGCAATGAACCGATGGCGACGGTGGTGGCAGATCACTCCGGGGCGGTTAAGTCGACGATCGACGGGCTGATCGGCAACACCCCGCTCATTCGGCTGGCTCGTCTCGACGCAGCAGTACCGGGTGTGGCCCTTTACGGGAAGGCCGAATGGCTCAATCCTGGCGGCAGCGTGAAGGATCGCGCCGCACTGGCAATGATTCGCGACGGGGAGCGGAACGGGCTTCTGACGCGTCAGAAGACATTGCTCGATGCGACCTCGGGAAATACCGGCATCGCCTACGCGATGCTCGGTGCGTCTCGTGGGTATCGCGTCCGCCTGTGCCTGCCGTCGAATGCAAACGAGGAACGAAAGCGAATTCTCGCGATCTATGGCGCCGAACTTGTGTTGACCGATCCGGCGGAAGGGTCGGACGGAGCGATCCTCGCGGCACGGGCGATCTATGAACAGGATCCGGAACGCTACTTCTATCCGGACCAGTACAACAATCCGAACAACTGGATGGCGCATTACGAAACGACCGGCCCCGAGATCTGGTCGCAGACCGGCGGTGAAATCACGCACTTTGTCGCCGCACTTGGGACGACGGGAACATTCACTGGCGCTGGCCGGCGGCTGCGCGAACTCAATCCGCGGATTCGCCTCGTGAGCGTCGAACCTGATGGCCCCTTTCACGGACTCGAGGGAATGAAGCATCTCGAGTCCGCGATTGTCCCCGGCATCTTCGATCCAAAACTTGCCGACGAGCGTATCGGCGTATCCACGGAGCGCGCCTACGTGATGGCAAGACGGCTCGCGCGTGATGAAGGTCTGTTCGTCGGCGTGAGCTCGGCCGCGGCGGTCGTTGCGTGTCTCGACCTCGCCGAACGCGTCGGGAAAGGCGTGATCGTCACGGTGCTTGCCGATGGCGGGCTGAGATATCTGAGCGAGAGGTTCTGGTTCGTCGGCGACGAGGTGCCGCGATGACACTGCGATTGAGTATCGAACTCGCTGGCGAGATCGCCCGGCACGGCGAACGCGGTTTTCCCCACGAAATCTGCGGCCTCCTGCTCGGCCGGGCCGGGCCCGGCGACGACCGCAGAGTTGTGGAGCTATTCGAGCTCATAAACGAAAGAACGGATTCGCAGACGAACCGATACGCCGTCAGCGCCCGCTCGATGCTTGCGGGCGAGCGCCGCGCAATCGAGATCGGACTTGACGTCGTCGGCTATTACCATTCGCACCCGAATGCACCGGCAGTGCCAAGCGGCTACGACCTCGAGCACGCGACCTGGCCGGGGGTCTCGTATCCGATAGTGTCGGTTCGCGACGGAGTTGCAGTCGACCTCCGCAGTTGGACGCTTGCCGATGACCGCTCCGCCTTTGTCGGCGAGCCCGTCGAGCACGAATAACCTACATCGGCGGCTTTAAGTGGCAATCGTCGCCCAAAGAAGGATCCGACCATGTCCATTATCATCCGTATCCCGTCCGCGCTTCGCCGGTTCACCGGCGAGAGCGCTGCAATCACCACTGCGGCGTCGACGGTTGGCGAGGCGCTTTCCGCGCTTGTCGACGAGTATCCGAACCTGCGAACTCACCTTTACACCGGCGAAGGCGCGCTGCGGTCGTTCGTGAACGTCTTCGTCAACGATGAAGACATCCGGCACGCCGCCGGACTATCGACGCCTCTCACGGAGAACGACGAGGTCCATATCGTCCCGTCGATTGCCGGGGGATCGGCCGCCGTCGAACCTGTCGAGCTCTCCGTCGATGAGATTCAACGCTACAGCCGCCACCTTCTGCTGCCGGAGGTGGGAATTGCGGGACAGCGCAAGCTCAAGGCGGCCCGTGTCCTGCTAGTTGGCGCCGGAGGCCTCGGCTCGCCGCTGGCGATGTACCTCGCCGCGGCCGGCGTTGGACATCTGGGCATCATCGACTTCGACGTGGTCGACCACTCGAACCTGCAGCGCCAGTTGCTGCACGGGACCAAGGACGTAGGGCGCCCCAAGCTCGAGTCCGCGCGGGATCGAGTGCGCGACATCAATCCGTTCGTGGAGGTCGAAGGATACGAGGCAGCGCTTACGGCATCCAACGCGCTCGATATCCTGCGGGGCTACGACGTCGTCGCCGACGGCACCGACAATTTTCAGTCGCGTTACCTCGTCAACGACGCCTGCGTGATGCTCGGAATTCCGAACGTCTACGGCTCGATCTTCCGGTTCGAAGGGCAAGCCAGCGTTTTCGACGCCCGGACGGGACCGTGCTACCGGTGTCTATACCCGGAACCGCCGCCACCGGGTCTTGTTCCGAGTTGTGCGGAAGGCGGCGTGCTTGGCGTACTTCCGGGAATCGTAGGATCGATGCAGGCAATCGAAACGATCAAGCTCGTCCTTGGCCAGGGATCCTCGCTTGTTGGACGATTGCTGCTCTTCGACGCCCTCGACATGCGCTTCCGCGAGCTGAAACTTCGCAAGAACCCGGCGTGTAATCTTTGCGGACCCAATCCGACCGTGACCGAGCTCGTCGACTACGACGCCTTCTGCGGCATTGCTCCAGGGCCGACGGCCGACGAAATCGCAGACGTCCAGGCCCGACGCGGACGCGGGTGGGAACTTTCACCCCTCGAGCTCAAGGCCGAGCTCGACGGAGGTCATCCGCTGTTTCTGCTCGACGTGCGTGAGCCCCACGAAGTCGAGATCTGCTCGATTCCCGGCACGAGCGCAACCGTGCCCGTTGGAACCCTCGCCGATCGGATCGGCGAGATCCCCGGCGATGCGCCGATCGTCACCTATTGCCGGTCGGGCGTCCGGTCCGCGAAGGCATTCGACACGCTTCGAGCCGCAGGACTCAGCAACGTCCGCAGTCTGCGCGGTGGAATCCTCGCCTGGTCGCGCGACATCGATCCAAGCGTCCCGCAATACTGATCCAGCGACTAAAACTACAGGTAGCGAACCACGCGGCCGCGCCGAGCCTCAACGAAAGACCGCCCTCGGATCTGGGCGGATCCGAGGGCGGCGAAACTCCAACTGCGGTTGGAGGAGAAGATGAGACTCACGCCGTAACTATGCAACCTCGATGCCGAATCTGTCAACTCATATTTCATCTCATTGCATGTAAATGAGTTAGCGGGCATTTTCAGAAACCGGCCTCCTGATGTCCCGATCCGAATTTTCGGATATCACCGAACCGACGAAAGAATGTCGACTACCACGGGCTTCAGTCCATTGATGATGAACTGGATTCCGATGACGCACATGATGAGACCCATGACCTGCGTTACGACGTGGATACCGCTTTTGCCGATAAGGCGAACGATGCCAGGCGAGACGATGAGGAAGGCCGCCGTCACGGCGATGACGCCTACGATGGCCACTATCAGGAAGACGGCTTCCAGTGTAGTCGCCGACTGACCCATCAGGACCATCACGGTGCTGATCGCGCCCGGCCCTGCAATGATCGGCATGCCGAGTGGGACGATCGAAGGATCGCCGATTCGTGGAGCGTCGCCGTCCTCCGGCGCCTGGCGCTCGGCGCCCGTCAGCATCGGCATCGCCATGACGAAGAAGAGGATTCCACCGGCGATGCGGAATGCGTCGATCGTGATTCCGAAGAGCCGGAAGATCAGCGCGCCGCAGACGGCGAACACGACGAGCAGCCCCAACGAAACCGCGCACGCCTTAATCGCGGTGCGCCGCCGCCTTTCGGCGTCGGACCCATCGGTAAGCGCGACGAAGATCGGCGCCGCTGCTATCGGATCGATGATGGTCAACAACGACGAGAAACTGAGGACTCCAAATGTCAGTGCGCTGATCATGACGGCGGCCCCTCCGGCTCGTCCTCGATGGGTATTGCCGTCTCGTTCTTCGCGGTCGACAGAACGAAAGTGGTCTTAACCCGATCGATGTCCGGGATTCGGCTGATCCTGTGCAACAGGAAGTACTCGTACTCGCGGATGTCTCGAACGACGACCTTCAGAAGGAAATCGTCCTCTCCCGCAACGTGATGACACTCGAGAACCTCGGGCATCTCGCGTACCGTGGATAGAAAGATCTCGTGAGTCGCGAGCTTGTGCGCCGCCAGCTTCACCAGAACGAATGCAGTCGTGCTCCTGCCAAGTGCCGACGGGTCGACCAGTGCGACGTACTTCGTGATCACGCCGCGTTGTTCGAGCTTCTTGATCCGCTGGAGCATCGGCGTCGCCGTCAGGCCCACTGCATCCGCAAGCGCCGCATTCGTCATTCGCCCGTTTCGCTGCAGGATGGAAAGTATCCGCCGATCGATGCCGTCAAGCGCCAGAGTCGCGCCGGACGGGGGATTGTAAGCCGTTAATTCCATAAAAAGAGATTACGTTAGTTGAAAGAGCCTGTCAAGACGTCATTCACAGCAGAATCTGCCAACCTAGGCTTGCCGTTCGGTCGGCACTACGGCGTCCAGGCTGTCCGAATGGCCCTTGACCTCGTCGTCCTGACGGCTGAGACTGGATTCTCCCTTTCCAAATCAAGGAGTTGCCGCTTTGCCGAGCCCACAAGCCGTCGTGACGTTCGTGGCAGTTCTTTTCGTGATGCTGATCGTTCTGCACGTCCCGCTTGCCTTGCCGCCGAATCTCTCGGCCGCGGGATCTTTCGTGCTCGCATTCGGCGCCGGCTGGATCGTGAATCGGAGAGTCCCTGATGTTGACGACGACGTGACGGAAGACTCCTGCAATGGGGCACCCGACCCTGAGCCGTCTCGAAACGCCGAAGCCGCCGCGGCCGGAGACAGCGCTTTTCGGGACGAGTGACGAATGGAGGAACGACCGATCGAATCCGCTGATCCCCCCACGGTACGGTCCTCGAGTTCGAATCCGCCGATTGCGGCAGTTCTCTGCGGGCTGGCTGGTCTGGTCCTGAATCTCGTCCCATTGCCGATCCCTGGCGGTTCGGCGGTACTCGGCTTCGGGGGCGCTTTCGTTCTGCTGTCGGCCTCGCTGTTCGGGTGGCGCTGGGGGGCACTTTCGGGAGCAATTGCGGCGGCAGTCTTCTGGCGGCAGCCGGCTCTGGCGGCAGGGATCGTCGTCGCTTCCGCGGTCACGGGCGAACTGGTGCGGCGTGGCTCGTTCGTCACGCCGGTAGTAACGGTCTTCTGGTCGACAATTGGGATCGTCCTTCACGCAATTCAGTTCGGAGACGACTGGCAGGCCCGGGCCTTCGGCGCGATCGTCTCGGCTCTTGTAGCCGGCGTCGGCGCCGATGCGCTGACGGCGATTCCGGCAATCGGCGGCCGGCGAACGCAACCGGTAAGTCCACGGGGGTTCTCGAGTCACTTCGGGCCGGCGCTTGCCGTCGCGGCGCTTGCGCCACTTCTTGCCGCCGCCGCAATGGCCGGGCCGGCGTCATACGCGGTCTCGATTGGCGTCGCGGCTGCGGTTTCGCTGGCTGTCGTCTTCGGGTCCGTCCTTCTCGGCCGCCGAACGGTCTCGGTAATTGACGACGCGCTTCGCGGGAACGGGACGGTCGGCGAACGGAACGTTTTTCTGGACGTGTCGGATGCCCGGTCTCTGACCGGTTGGATCGAGCGTGAACGATCGTCGCTTCGCGAAGCCGCGGGGCTCGTCGCCCAGCGGCTTGCCGAACGAGAGGCGGCGTACGCCGAACTGCTGCGGCTGTCGGAACGGCTCGAAGAGAGCGTCCAGCTTCGCGGCGTCGAGATAGAACAGCGGGAGTACCTGCTCGAGCTGTCGCAGAAACACTATCGCGACATCGTCGAGCACGCGACCGACATCATTTACGAGCTCGACCTTGGCGGCCGCTTCACGACGATCAACGCCGCCGGCGAGCGATTCTTCGGCCGTGACATAGCTCTGCTCGTCGGACGGCCCTGGCACCAGACGCTTGCGCCCGGTTACGACCGCGTCCTGGGTGGAGTCGACGGAATGCAGGCCGTGCTCGAGCCACTCAACGATGGGGCGGCTTTCGAAGAAATCACGGTGCACCGCGCTGCCGAAGGCGAAATCCGGCTGCTCGAGACGCATCTCGAGCTCGTTCGCGACGAGGACGGATTGCCAATCGCCATCTCGGGCGTCTCGCGCGACGTCACCGAGATGGCCGGCTTCCAGAAGCAGGTGCAGATGCTCGGCGAGGAGCTCGACGCGCTGCGGCTGCGCTTGAACCGTCTCGAACGAGAGCTTGACGCGCTTCTGAGCGTGGCGCGCGTGAACAATTCGGAGTTCGATATAGATCCGCTCCTTCAGCACGTCATCGAGAGCGGCACCGCAAACGTCGGAGCGGAGAGCGGGTTCGTCGGGCTCGTCGACGAAGGCGCCCTTACGCTTCGCTGGTACTGGCGTTCCACCGGTGCGTCGTGGGTAGACCTGGACAGTCCGCGCGTCGAGCACGGGATCACGCAGATTCTCATGGAAACGCGGCGCCCGTACCTGTGCGCCGACGCCGCGACCGATCCGAATACCGACAAGGCGTTCACGAAGCGATTCGGCGTGAAATCCATGCTCGTTCTGCCGATATTCAGCCAGAACTCCGATTTGCTCGGCGCGATGGCGCTCCACAACTTTCCCCTCGAGGAGGTCTGCGGAGCCGAACTGACTTTCCGTGACAAGGACCTCCGCTTTCTCGAGGGACTGGCTGACCTCGCAGCCGCCGCGATTCAGCACTCCGCCCTGCTCGAGAAGGTCCAGCAGCAGGCCGAAACGGATCCGCTCACCGGACTCTTCAACCGTCGTGCGTTCAACACGCGGTTCGATGAAGAGATCGAGCGCGCCAAGCGGTTCGACCGCCCGTTCGCGCTGATGCTGGTGGACATCGATTTCCTGAAGAAGATCAACGATACGTTCGGCCACCCCATCGGTGACGCGGCCATTTGCACGGTCGCCGACGTGCTCTCCAGCAGGATTCGCCGTCACGACTTTGCCGCGCGAATAGGCGGGGAGGAGTTCGCGGTGATCCTCGTCGAGGGCCGCGCCGATTCGGCGTTTGCGGTGGCGCGAAGTCTGCTCGAGGCCCTTCGTAAACGCGACGTTCCCCGAGTCGGGCACATCACGGCAAGTATCGGCGTCGCTCTCTACCCTGAAGACTCCGGTTCGAAGGAGGATCTCTTCCGCCTCGCCGACGAAGCGCTCTACCGGGCAAAGAACGACGGACGGGATCGCGTCGTCCAGGTGCGCGAAATGACGTCGCGGAACGCCGCGGCAGAGTCCGACAACGGGTAATCCCGAGCGGTCAGCCTCGCGACCCGTCCTCGCGCAAAGCGGCGAGCACCGCATCCCGCCGCGCCTCGACCAGCGCGCGTTCGTTCGGATACGACATCCGCCCGATGGCGCGCTCCCAGCTCATCCAACGGGCTTCCTCCACCTCGTCGTCGTGATCCTCGAGGCTGCCACCAACTGCGCGCATGACGAAATAATCGACGAACTTGTGGTATCGCTTGCCCTTCTCGACGAACCAGTAGTCGATGGTTCCGAGCGGCGCGAGGATTCGTGCAAGGAGTCCCGTCTCCTCGTTGACTTCGCGGATCGCGGTCTGCTCGGCCGTCTCGCCATTCTCGAAATGGCCCTTGGGAAGCGCCCAGACGGTTGCTCTTCGCCGCCGGGACCGGATGAGGACCACGCGGAGGATTCCGGAACCGTCAATATTCGCCACGAGTCCTCCGGCCGCGGCGTCCTTCCTGTACGGCTGGCCGTGTTCGTCGAAGTACTTCATCTACGCTTCTTCGCCTCGGCACCGTTGGCGGCCCAGTAGGTCAAACGCTCGGCGATGTGCTCGAGAGAAAGCACCTCGGTAGCTATCCCGCGCTCCACGACCGCGCCAGGCATGCCGTTGACGACGGATGTCCGCTCGTCCTGCGCAAGCACGATGCCGCCTTCGGAGGCGAGCCGTTCGAGTCCGTCGGCGCCGTCGTCGCCCATTCCCGTGAGCATCAAGCCGATGGCTCGCCGGCCATACCGCTCGGCTAGCGATTCGAACAGCACCTCGCCGGCCGGACAGTGGCCACGCACCGGAATCTCCGTGCCGAACGCGATGGTCCCCGACTCGCCGACACACAAGTGATTTCCCTCGGGTGCGAAGTAGACGGCACCCGCCTTCGGCAGCTCGCCGTTCTTCGCAATCCGAACCTCGAGCCTCGAGGTACCGCTCAACCACTCCACCAGCCCATCCAGAAATCCCCGGCTGATGTGTTGAACCACAAGAATCGGAGCCGGAAAGTCGTGCGGCAATCTCCGCAGGATGAAATCGAGCGCGGCCGGACCGCCGGTCGAAGAGCATATGCCAACCGCCGCAACCGCCGCGACCGCCGCGCTCGACGGACCGGCCACCGGCGACGTGAACTCGCCCGTTCTGTCGGCGATCTGGCGAACGACGCGAACGTCGGCCATGAGTTGCAGCGTCGCCGTCAGGCGAGTCGAGAACGGATCGGCCGAGGGAAGGGAGGTCGTGTCGGGCATTTCGACGACATCGAGCGCGCCGGCCTTCAATGCGTCGAACGCAACCTCGCTGGCGCGAGCCCGCGAGCCTGCGCAGACGAGCACGATCGGCGTGGGACGCTCGCGCATGATTGCGTTCACGATCTCCACGTCGATCTCGCCGGCCTCGTGTACGGTGAGGGCCACCACCTGCGGCCGAACGCTGTGACAAGTCTCTATCGCATCCTCGAGCGTCGCCGCGATGCCGACGACACCAAGAGACGGCTGCCGCGCGAGCGCTGCAAGCACTCGCCGCCGGCTGCGGTCGATCGGGTCTACGACGAGAATTCGAATCACGCGCTGATTCCCATAGACTTTCTAGAGCAACGCCTCGAGCATCTCGAGGAATCGGCCCTGTTCGAAATCGCTCTTGACGATGTAGCCATTCGCGCCCGCCTTCATTCCTCTGCGCCGGTCTTCCTCGCTGCCGAGCGAGGTGACCAGCAGTATCGGCAGGTTCTGCAGCCGCTCGATCTGCCGGATTCGCTCGACGAGCTCGAACCCGTTCACGTTCGGCATGTCGATGTCCGAGACAATGGCGTCGCAAGTGCCCTCGCGCAGGTATGCCATCGCCTCGGCGCCGTCCTTACAGGCCACTACGTCATAGCCGGCCGTTTCCAGGATGTTCTTCTCGAGCGTTCGCGTCGTGATCGAGTCTTCGACGATCATCACGCGCAAGCGCTCCGTTGCGGCCTCGTGCTCCGTCGCGCGCGCGAGGCTGCCCGGCATAGAGGCGCGAGGCACGGCCGATGCGATCAGGTCGAGCGGGTTGAGCACGAGAATGACAGCGCCGCTTCCGACTACGGTTCCGCCGGCGACGTTCCGTACTCTCAAGAGCTGCTTCCCGAGCGACTTTACGACCATCTCCTGTTCGTCGACGAGCGAGTCGACGACCAGCCCGAGCCTTCGCTTCTCGACACTCAGGATCACCACCGGCAGTCTCGTGTCCGGCGCCGGAGCGTCGCCGGCCTCGAGGCCGAGCAACTCCGACAGACGCGCGACGGCCACCGGCGCGCCGCCGAGCACGAGCGCCGGCGTGTCCTCGATGGATTCGATATCGGCAGGCACGATCCGCAGGATCCTCTCGACAGCCGTGATCGGCAACGCGTACGTCTCGCCATTGACGCCGACAAGCAGGCTCTTCGTGGTGGAAAGAGTCAGCGGGAGCGTGATCGTAACTGTCGAGCCCCGTCCCGGCTCGGTCTCGAGCGTGATCTGGCCCTGCACCCGTTGGATGTTCTCCCTGACGACGTCCATCCCGATGCCTCTGCCCGAGACGTCCGTCACCTTCGACTTTGTCGACAATCCCGAGTGGAAAATGAAGTTGAGCACCTCGCGCCCCGGCAGGTTTCGCCCGTGAGCCGCATCGACGAGGCCCAACTCGATAGCGCGGTCGAGGACGCGCTCGGCGTCGATTCCGCGGCCGTCGTCCGTCACGTCTATTCGAATCTGTCCGCCCACCTGGCCGGTCCGCACGACGATTCTCCCCGCGGGCGGCTTTCCCGTCGCGATGCGGTCCGCAACGGTCTCGATACCGTGGCTCACGGCGTTTCGAAGGATGTGCATCAGCGGGTCCTTGATCAGCTCGAGAACTCGCTTGTCGACTTCGGTGTCCGTTCCAACGAGTTCGAGCACGGCCTGCTTTTCTTCGCGCCTCGCGACATCGCGGACCAGACGGTGGAATCCGTCGAGAATCGTGGCGACCGGCAGCATGCGCGCCCGCTTGATGTCTTCCTGCAGATTGTCGGTGAGTATCGACACGTGCATCGCGTCGCGCGAGAAGTCCTGGTTCAAGGCCGAAGTTCGCTGCCCGATGGTCTTCAGGTGCGTCTCGACACGGTCGAGAAGCTCCTGCCGCTTGGCTGTAAGCGTGCGCTCGGTGCGTCCGGAAGCGTGAACGAGCAGGCGTGATACGTCCTTGAGCTTCGTCCAGTCCTTGGCCGCGTCTTCCAGCTCGCGCTGCAGATCGCGGATACCCGTCATACGCTCGTCGTTCCGGATTCGGGCGATGAGCAACTCGCCGATCTGCGCCATTAGCGAATCCAGCTTTCGGATCGGAACCCGGATTGTCTCCTCTGTCGAGCCGTCGCCGTCACGCGAGGCCTCCACGGGTTCGCGGGGCCGTGGCGGCGCGGCAAACTTCACAGAAGCAGACGGAACCGGAGGAGTGGGCGCGATGGCGACGGGAACCGGCGCGGCATCGATCGGAGCCGCCGCCACGGCATACCGCCGGCACGCCTCCTGAAGCGCGACGAGTGCCGCCGCGTCCTCGCCATCCGGGTCCTCGACGCGCTGGCACCAGACGCCGAGCCGGTCCAGCGCGTCGTACAGGAGGTCGTAAAACTCGGCAGGCGCCGGGCGCCCCGCATCGCGGAACGTCTCGAATGCCTCCTCCATCGCGTGCGCGGTCTCCTGTATGACCGTCAGCCCGAGAATCGAGGATGCACCTTTGAGCGTGTGAGCCTCGCGCGCGATCTCGTCGAGACAGGCGCCAAGGTCGTCGACGACTCCCTGCTCGAGCCGCAGCAGCAGCCGATTGAGCAACTGGATGTGCTCGTCCGCCTCGACGCGGAACGTCTCGGAGATCGCGGCGCGGATATCCTCGTCCGAGATCGACATCGGCGATGGCACCTACTTCGAAAACTCTTCGATCAGCTTGTTGATCTGGCCAGTGAGAGCGCCAAGGCTTCGCGAGACCTGCTCGGTCTGTTTGATCGACTTCACGTTCTCCGTCGATGCCTTGTTGATGCTGCCCATAGCGATCGACACCTGTTCCATGCCGATCGACTGCTGTTTGGCCGACGCGGCGATCTGTTTTGCCATGCGCGCCGACTCCTCGATCGCCTCGGTGAGCTGATGGATATTGATGCCGGCGCTGTTGGCCAGTTCGACTCCGGTCTCGACGCGCTTCGAACCCTCTTCCGTCACGATGACGGCCGAGTTCGTCGCCTTCTGGATTTCGCCGAGGATCTTCTTCACCTGGATGGTGGCCTGTTTCGACTGTTCGGCGAGGTTCCGGATCTCCATCGAAACGACGGCGAAGCCCTTGCCGTGCTCGCCCGCCTTCGCGGCTTCGATCGACGCATTGAGTGCAAGGAGCTTCGACTGTTCGGCGATGTCGTTCACGGTCGCGATGATCTCTCCGATCATCTGCGTCTGCTCAGAGAGAGCGAGGATCTTCTCGGCGATCGACTCGACCTGTTCCTTGATCTGGTGCATTCCCTCGATCGACTGCTCGACCGCCCGGCCGCCGACCTTCGACGCTTCGACCGAACGCTCGGCGACGTCGATGACCCCGTGCGCCTTCTCGAGGGCCTGCTGCGACGTCTGCTTCACCTCGTTGATCGTCGAAGTGATCTCGTTTATCGCGGCCGCCTGCTGGCTTGCGGACGTCGACTGCGCCGACGTGGCCATGAGGATGTTCAGAGACGCCTGGTTCAGCTGCTCGGCGGCGCTCGTCAGCTGGTGAATGAATGAGCGCTTTAGTTGTTCTTCCTGCCCCTTGCCGGATGCCACGTACGCGTCGAGCGCGAAACTGAAGTCGAGGAACATCGTCTTCACGATGGCCTCGATCGCAGATCCGAGTTTCATCGCATCGTGCCCGTAGCGTTTGAAGATCTCGTGCAGCAGTCCGCGTACGAAAAGGCTGTAGGCCGCGAGATAGAACTGCGGACCGAGGCCGGCGCTCGAAGTTCCGGCCCGATCCTGCGAGAGCCTGGACAAGGCGAAGGCTTCGTCGTATTGACCGGACGTCAGCCCCCCGAAGTAGTGTTCCTGGGCCGCCTTCATCGCCTCGATAGCGCCCGCTTCGTCGAGCGCGGCCGCGGCTTCGGGAAATATCCGGAAATGGGCCTCGATCTCGTCGAGCCATTCTGGCAGGCGCTCGCGAGACACGGCGTCGAGACTCGACATGACCGACTCGTCTTCGTTGCCGATCTGCAGCAGCGACCGGCGGGTCGCGATCTCGGCTTCGTCGATACCGAGGATTTCGGCGGCCCTGGCGTCGTTCGAGGACTTGCTCATCGTCGTTCCTCGGAGGTTTCCTGCCGGACCCAGAGGCGCTCGTCGTGCAGCAGCTTGTCGACGTCGAGAATCGATACGCCGTCCTGGCTGAGGCCGCTGATGTAGCGCTCGCGGCGGTCCGTGAAGGTCGTGAGTGGAGGGTGGATGCGGCCCGGCTGCAGGTCGTGCACGTCGTCGACGGAGTCGGCCAGGAGGCCAGCCGTCACGTCGCCCGCCGAAACGACGATCGCGAACTGCTCGTCCGCGGCGATACCCGGCTCGCGACCGAACAGGACGGCGATGTCGAGCACGGCGATGATGTCGCCGCGGACGTGAATCACCCCGACGTAAAACGGAGGCACGCCCGGGACAGGGGTACAGCGCGTGACCGGGCGAATTTCCGAGAGGTATGCAAGCTCGATCCCGTAACGGTGCTCGCCACGGCTGAACGCAATCAGGTGAACGTGCTCGATGTCGGCGTCCGTGCTCGGCACGTACGTAACGGCGAGTCGCGCGGCGCGCTCCGCAAGAATCACTTCCACCTGCGCGGCGCTCAACTGCAGTTCGTCATCGGGTGCGATCGGAAATCGATGCGTGCGGTCCATACGGTTCGCCCATTTCACCACATCCGGAACCCGAAGCGGTAGCGAGGGAGCTCACATCGGTCTCCTCGATCGGCCCGGTCATTCCAAGGGCGGCGACTTCGCCAACGCCTCTTTCGCAAGACCGATTCTCGGGCGCTCGACGGGAAGCAGATCGCTTTCGAGCAGGTTCCCGCCGTGCGCGCGTGCCAGACGGAGGGCCCGCTCTCGGGACCGCTCGGACTGATCCGGATTCTCGAGGGCGCGATGAACCATCGACAGGTAGAAGTGGGCCTCGGGAGCGCGCGGGTTGTTGAAGATCGCGTGTTGCAGTTGCTCGCGGGCACGCGGCAGGTATCCGCGTTCGAGCCAGATCAACCCCATCAACATCATCGTCGGCGAATGGAACCGGTCGAGCAGCAGAGCCCGGAACGCCCAGTAGAGCGCTTCGTCGTAATGCTTTTCGTCGGCCGAGAGCTGCGCCAGAAGATGAGCCGCGGTTGGGTCGCTGCCGCCGCCGTTGGCAATCGCCACCAGGAGCGCGGATGCCCCGGCGTGATCGTGGGCGTCATATGCGACCCTGGCCTCGGCGAGTGTCGGAAGCCGGATTTCTGCGTGATCCTCGACTGCGCGGCTCATTGGCGATTGGTCCTTGGCCGAATGACGGCGCGGGACCGATGGTGTGGGAGATTGCCTTCCAGACCCGGCACTGCGAACGTCGCGGGACGGCGCAGGGTGCTTTACCGTGTTACCCGGGGCACGATAGACGAGTGCCTCCTTGAACTCGACGGGCTCGAAGCGGCCGAAGACCTGTGGATCGGGCTCGGCGTGCCCGACGAACAGCCACCCGCCGGGTCCGAGCGCCTCCAGGAATCCATCGGCGAGCCTTCTAGTGAGTGCGAGGTCGAAATAGATCGTTACGTTTCGACAGAGAATCACGTCCAGCCCTGCCAGGCCGCGTTCGGGATCCGGAAGTGAATCCGTTGCAAGGTTGTGACGGTCGAACTTGACCAGTTCCCGGCACGGGTGCTGAAGGTACCGGGTCCTCGCTCCAACCGGCAGGAAATACCCGCGGATCGACTCGTCCTCGACACCGCGGAATGACCAGTCACCGAATCTCGCCAGTCTTGCCCGACGAAGGGCGAACGGATTGATATCGGTGCCGAGGATTCGAATGTCCCAGTCGCGCCAGTCCGGGATCGTCTCCGCGATCAGCATTGCGACCGAGTATGGCTCCTCTCCCGAGGCGCATCCAGCGCTCCAGACCCTGAGCTGGAGACGTCCCTCACGCCGCCGATCGGCGGCGATTGCGGGAAGAACCGACTCTCGCAAGGCATTGAACTGCGGCTGGTCCCGGAAAAAGGAGGTTTCGCCAACCACCAGTTGAGCGATGAACGCCTGCATCTCGGGATCGTCGTCGTCCAACGACGAAAGGCGCGCGACGAAGCCCGGAAAACTTTCGTCGGCCGAGCCAAGGTATGCGGATTCCGACAGGAGTCGCAGGCGCGGCGAGTCGCCCTCGCGGAACCGGATTCCCCACCGGCGCACACAGAGGTCAGCGACTGAAGCGAGAGCTTCGCCGGTCCAGGTGAAGGCCGCCTTCACGACGGCGCCGGCAATCCCAGTCGGGGCCGCCCGTCGATAAGTGGCGAGAGGTTGAGCACGGTGAATATCTGCGATCCGATTCTTGCCACTCCGTCGGAGAACGGAGCGTCAGCCGACAGCGCTCGAGAGCTCTGGAACTGATCCTCTGGAACGGACACGACGTCGAGCACGTCGTCGACGACGACACCGAGCGGTTCTCCGTCGACTTCCGTGACGACCACGTACATCCGCAGCGATATCGGACGTTCTTCACCGTGCAATGCGCGATTCAGGTCGAAAACCGGCAACACGCGGCCGCGCATATTGACGAGTCCGAGCAATTCGGGCGCCGAGTTCGGCACTGGTGTACACGCCACCATCCGGATGATCTGCACGACGCTGGTTGCCGGCAGCCCGTAAGTTTCCGGCCCAGACTGAAAATGGAGAAACGTGTGGTCGCGCATCGGAACTGGACCGTCCAGTGCCTTCGAGCATCGCCCAGTCGCATCGGCCGGCGCAAGCGAGACCGGGGCCGCAAGCCGGTCCGGGCCGATGTCTGGCGGCGGCGGTCGACTGCCGCCACGGTCGTGGTCAATATTTGTGGCGGGACTGTTACGAAACACGGTCTTGCGTGTCAGGCGGCGTCCGGGAATTCTGACTTTTCCTCGATTGTCACCATGACACCAAGTGCTGCGAGCTTGCGCACCAATCGCTCTCGCTCGCACCATTTTACGAGCGCCGGATCGGCATGACCGCGAAGCGGTCGCGGACCATCCT
>JAJTWZ010000120.1 GCA_021463145.1 Blastocatellia bacterium
CCACAGAATTAGAACGATTGCACATAGTTAGTGCGTATCAAAAGGCCGCGCATTCCCCCGCCAGCTAAAGCAGGCGGTCCCCTGCGCGGGAATTTATGGCCAGTGACACATAGAAGGCAAGGCGCCCGGCACGCCAGCGGTGGCCTGACCCGGCGGACTCGGAGGTTGTCCCGGTGGAACCCGTCCTGAAGAAGATCTGTGACGAAGTGGCTACACTCGCCGGTGAACTGCGCTCGGCTGAACTTTCCCGCGACGAGGTCGTCACGCGGCTCGACGAAATCGCCCAGACGGCCCGCGCCGAAATCCACGCCGATCGGGAGCCGCCCGGGTTGCGGCCCTTCGTCCCTCTCGAGGAGCGGCTGGCAATCGACCAGAAACTGCTCGATGCGCTCAAGCGCGAACTCCCGACGCTCGAGCGAATGCTCTCAGACATGCGCCGGAGCCAGGCGGACCGGCTTTACCGGTTCTACTACCAGAGCTTGAAGGTGTACTACCTACAGCCGCTCACGTCGGAGGCCGTCGATCTGCTGCGGGCCTTCGGCCGGGAGATCGACCGGCCGCTTTGCCGGCGGTTCGAGCAGATCGTGGCCGAAGGCACAGGGTGGGAGTTCGACTTCGCGCACAACGACGCCTGGTCGCTTCACACCCGACCTATCGTCGAGGCCTACTGGCACGCGATGTACTTCATCGAGATGATGGTCAGATCGGCGACGGAGATGGAGCGGGCCGAGTCGTCGCTTCCGAGTGGCTGGGCCGCGATCCTCTGCCTGTACGGGAACCGGTAACCGATCGAGGAGCACGGGCGCGCTCGGTACGGCGTCCGACTGCCTGCGGCATTGCCGGGACGAGGACCGGGCCGCCGTGATCCGGGGTGCGTGCCGGGACAGGCCCGGTGTGGGCGGAGTTCATGCCGGGCCGATACTCGCGTGGTAGTTACACTTCAGGAGACACCATGGGCAACACTTATTATTTGGACTGCAACGCAGTGGTCACCGTGAAAGTCGAGGCCGAGGGGCCGCGCGAGGCTGGTACGCTGGTCCGGGAACTCGTCGACTACTTCGACGACAAGTTCGTGCCGCCACCCGTGTTTCGAGCGTTGCGGGCCGAGGCGCACGTGACGGTAGAGCCGGTGCCTGTCTTCGGCTACGCCACAGCGCCGGACGGCACGACGCTTTCCGACGACGGACTGCCCGCGGAGGGTGCGATATGGACGGCACTGATGCACTCGCTTGGCCAGGCAATGTACACCGCCTCCCTGGCCGTATCACACTGGCACGACAACAGCGATGCTGATCGCGCCAACACGATCGACGCGATCAAGCACATTCTCGATACGGCCGTCGCGCCACGGCTTTCAGAACTGTCGGCCGACGGCTAGTGCCGCCCGACCGCTCCGGGGCGGCGGCCTGGCGCGGCCCGCTCGTCGGCCGAACTCGGCCGCTTGGCCCGCGCAGAGCGGGCGCTATACTGCTCGGAGCGATTACGTCCATTTAGGTTTACGCGGCCCGGCGGCCGGCAGCCGGGAGAGGAAATCGTTGTGGTTACGATACAGCTAACGGGCGGCGGCCGGCTGGCCGTCGATCTTGATTGCCAGGTCGCACCAGGTTCCGCGAATCGCAAACTCGCCGGTAACCTCCTCGTACTTGTCGTAACCGAACAACTCGGCACGGACATCCTTGACGATCGTGACCGTTTCCTGAAGAAAATCACGATCATCGCGCTTGACTGTACTCCGAATCGGAGTACGGTTACGTATGTACTCCGGATTGGAGTACCGATCGCCTGTCGCGGGCGTCAGACTGTAGATTGACGAAAGGAGGCGAAGGCAATGTCACGTGCCCGGAATCGCAAGGCGGAGCGCCTGCAGCTTCGGGTGGACGAAGGCTCGAAGAGCACGATCGAGCGTGCTGCTGTCTACGCCCACAAGAGTGTCAGTGAGTTTGTCGTCGAGACGGCGGTCGCGCGCGCACGCGCCGTGATCGCCGAACACGACCGTTCGCGGCTGTCGGAGCCTGACTGGGATCTCTTCTATCGAGCACTCATTGATCCGCCGCCACCGAACGAGGCGCTGAAGACGGCGTTCGGCAGGCACCGCGGCACCTCGAACCGTGGCCGTTAGGGAATGGGTCGTCGAACCGTACGAGAGCGGCCGTCACCTGACCGACGCTTTTTCGTGCGGCTCGGACGCCCTCGACGCCTACATCCGCAAATACGCGAGTCAGGATGCGCGCAAGCGTGTAGCGAACGTGTTCGTAGCCTGTGAACTGGGCGGGACCGAGGTCGTCGGCTACTACACAGTGAGTGCGACGAGCTTCAGCAAGGAGGGGCTTCCGGCGACGAGAGAGACCAAGCAACTCCCGCGTTACCCTGTCCCCGCCTCGATCATGGGACGCCTGGCCGTCCACAGGCTCGTTCAAGGACAGCGTCTCGGCGAGTACCTTCTCGTCGACTGTGCCAAGCGTGTCATCGCCGCGAGTCGCCAGGTTGCCGTCTACGCGCTCGTCGTAGATGCCAAAGACGAGAGCGCCAAGACGTTCTACCGAAAGTACGGCTTCCTAGAGTTCGTCGACCAGCCAATGCGTCTCTTTATTCCGATCCGAACGCTCGAGAACGCACTCGGCCGTTCGGCGTAGGGCTGCCGAGCCTCCACTTCTGCACTGCATCGACGTCTCACGTGGAAGTCGAATGCGTCACCGTGACCTTCTCGGTGGACCATCCAGCGTCGGTTATCTGAGGACAAGAGCGCGACAAGCGCAACCATGGAAGCGTAATAACCGTTATCGGACGCCCCGTCAAGACGGGCTTGGCCAAGCACCGTCACGACCTTGGTCGCCACCGCGGCTGTGGTGGGACTGGGATTGCTGGCGAGGCGACGCGGGACGCGATATCCGAGACGCCTCAGCTGGTGGCTCGTTGCTCCGACGAGTCTCGTCGCATTGCCGGCTGTCTTTCCGTCGTGCTACATCGCTGCGGCATGGCTCCACGAGGCGGACATGCTCACTGCCAGTGGGAGCCTGTTTGTCGTGATGCTGCCAATCGTGGTGCTCGTCACCGTGGTGTTCTGGGCAGCCAGGCGGACGGAAAAAACGAGTGCCGGCTTGTCCTGCACGGCACACGTCGAGACGTAATCTCCGGAGCGCTGTGGCTTGCGGTTATACGACCTGCGTCCCTCTGAATCCGCCTCCGCGCTCTAGAACAGTTCCTCTCAGCTTTGCAACTGCAGTCTTACGCGGCGGACTTCGCGGCCGGTCGAAGCGACGCGTATTCCTGTCGGTGTTTGCGCAGATCGTCCCACAGGTCGACGGCAATCTGCATATGCAGCCAGCTCTCCGGAGTCGTCCCGAGCACGTGCGCCAGGCGAAGGGCCATGTCGGAAGAAATCGAGCGCCGCTCAGCGACGATCTCCACCACGGTTCGTCTCGACACCCCGAGCATCTCCGCGAAGTCACCCTGACTGACGCCGAGCCCCGGGAGAACGTCCTCGCGGATGATCTCGCCCGGATGAGTGGGTCTTCGGTCTCTGTTATTCAGCATTCTCAAAACACATTCCAAACCAACGATGTACAGGGTGGGGTACCCGCCCTACAGAGCGGACACCCAGATTCCAGTTCACTCAGTGATACTGCTCGAAATGAACGCCACACGCGTTACCGTCGACGATCCGAAACATCAAACGCCATGCTCCGGCAACGTCTACCGCCTAGGTTCGTTTACGGTCGCCCCGGAGCGGATGAACGGAACCAACCCGCAGTTCCTTCCCCGCTGGCCGATCCTCCGGTACAGCCCGAACTCTTCGCGCTCAACGAGGAACCGCTCGAGTTGCCACTGACCGAAGATCCGGATTGTAAATAGCTTCGAGAGCGCGTCTTCGACTCCTTAGAGTAAAGCTTTCGTGGAGCTGAAGTGTTCAGTCTCAGGTCGGGCTGGGTGCCGATTCGGGTAGACAGTCGATTGTGGCATGCGCGCAACGACTTGTGCATGCTTGTGTTCGAACTTTGCCTACGGTGGGCTCGCCGCGTTCTGCTTCAGCTGGAAACGAACAAGAGGGGGGTCTGGCATAGTTCACTCCAACGGAGGACGCTATGCCGCGAAAAGCACGTCGATCCTACTCCGCGACCGACAAGGTCGCCATCCTTCGCCACCATCTGCTCGATCACGTCCCGGTCTCGGACATCTGCGACCAGCACCAGATCCAGCCGACGCTCTTCTACCGCTGGCAACGTCAGTTCTTCGAGAACGGCACCGCCGCCTTCAGCTCTCCGTCATCGCGACCTGACGTCTCGCCGCTCGGGGCCGAAAACGCTGCGCCGGACATATGCCCTCGAGGACCGCGACTGCTCGCACGAGTCCTTCCAGGCGGCGGCGCAACGGCCTCAAGGCGCGGACCTTGACGCGCGCCATCCTTCGACAAGCGCAGTAAGTTTCTCTGTCGGAACGCACTCCTGATGCGCTAGAAAATTGCGACAGTCATAGAGTGTCTTCACATAAGGACTGATCGACGGAGGAGCGGCCCGTCCGATACGGTCGATCGCCCTCTTGAGGTCCCCGATCTCAAAGTCCTCGAGCCTTTCGACCTCGGTGCCGTCGCCGCGAACGAAAGGAAGCGATATCGAGCGCGAGAACCGGCGGGCGATCTCGAGGCGATCGCGTTCGACGAGCGGCAAGATGACACCGAGCTGAGCCCGCCAGATTCGACGCTTAATCTCCTCGTGGCAGCCATTCCTCGAAAGCCAAACGGCAGAACGTTCAGGTCGGCCGCCAACGTCGTCCGCCGTACCGTTGTGCCAGGCAGCCGGCTCGACACAGGATGGTCTTTCTGACAGAAACCCGGCCAGTGCCGCGGAGTTGGCAAGCTCGTCGAGTCTCAGGTTCCCAAGATCGGACGCGAGTTCGTGGTCAAACAGTGCGATCTCGGCGGCCAGCGCAACCGTGAGTTCGTGTCGCAGTGGATCAAGGCCCCGGTCACGCGCCGACTCGGAGGCTGCCACGGCGCAATCGAGGCGATCCACAACGCCGCGATAGAAGTGCGTTGAAAGCGAGGCTTCTGCCGCCAGATCGAGGTCGAAGCCAGCATCGATCTCGACAAGCATCATGGGCCGTTCGCCTCCCGCATTGCGGGCCGCTTGGACGAACTCGAGCAACAGAGGGCGCCACGCCTGCGGCCCGTCGCGCGTCACGCTCGCTCTGCAGGAAAGCACACCAGGCAGTTCAGGCAGAGATATAGACAGGAACCGCGGTGCCCAGGATCGACTCGCGAACGAGGGGGGCTTCGCTTTCGACCAGGCCGCTTTCGTCTGCGAGATCGACCTCACGCCCTAACAACTCCGAGAGCTCGTCGGCGACGGTCACGAAGTCAAATAACGAGACGGGCGTGTCCTCGGCGAACCTCACCAGCACGTCGACGTCGCTCGAGGTGTCGAAGTCCTCGCGCAAGACCGAACCGAATAGGGACAGCCTTGTGATGTGGCGCCCCCGACAGTAGGAAGCGAGCCGCGCGGGGTCGATTGGGATGTTGATCACCGTCGGAGACTACAGCCGGCTTCGGAGCATCAGGCCGTCGAATACGGCCCTGAGAAAGTCTATGTCTCCGTGCAGGTGGAACAGCACGTCCCGGCCCGTTTCCTTTTCGACCTGTATGCCGTCGGACAGGAAACTCGCGCCAATGATCTTCGCGAGCGGAATCTGCGTCGTCTTGCGTTCACCGTCGAAGAGCAGCCTGGTCGACGTGAAGTAGAGCGTGCCCGTGTCGATGGTGACGAGCTGGTCTTCCTTTATGGCGTGCGTCCGCACGTTTCCGGCGCGGAAGCGGACGCCGAGTACCGCCTTCGACGTGTAGGTAAATCCCGAACTTGACCGGCCAACCGTGACCGTACGTATCTCGCATTGGCGCGCCGGGACGCGTGCTGCGGCAAACTCCCCGCGCCGCAGGTTGATCGGGACGTCGACCGGCTCGACCTCGCCCGTAGATACCCGCCACAGCATGCGGCACCTCTCGAGCGCGGCCCTGGACCGCGCGTCCATTCGGATTGTCGAGTCGAGTTCCTGCGCCAGAATCTCGAACTCGGCCTCCTCCTCGGGAGACAGCCTTCCGTCTGCCAGCGCGTTGTTGACCGCGGACTGGATTACGGCCTCCGCGTGCGACACGAATATCCGCTTGCGGACCGGCTCGGGAATCCGCAGCTGCCCGGCGAGCGCCTCCAGTCTTTCGCGTTCGCTGTCGTTCAGGCGGCCGTCCCGCATTGCCGCCGCACAGGCCCGAGAGTACACGGAATAGATGAACTCCTCGTGGAGGTGGACGACGTCGCCGTCCGAGAGCCCAAGCAGGCGACGGAGTCCGGCAAGCGTCGCTTCGTCCGCCTCGTCGATCCTGCCGTCTGCAATCAGGCTTCGCAGCGAGCGGCCGTAGATCGACAGTAGCCGGGCGCACAGCACGTTAGGGGTAACGCCCGTCGCCCGGACCCGCTCGAGCAGAGATGCCGAATCCAGCTGGTCGAGGGGAACGGCCGCAAGCGTGTTGTTGAGTTCGACGATCGCAGCCTCGAACGAATCCTTGCCGAGAAACCTGGCAAGACGGCCGGCTTCCGGGAGATCGATGATCGAAAGGCCGTTCAATTCCGTTCCTTTTCCAGCTTCTCCTCGAGCTCGACGAGATCGTCGACCGACATCTTCACCCAGTCGACCTCCCTGCCCATCGCCTTGATCCGTGCCGCAATCGCCGCCCGGTTCGCGAGCACCTGCACCTGCTGGCACGTCACCGCAGTCGGGTCCAGATCGAGACCAGCGGCTTTTACGTCGCGAACTCCGATTCCGATACATTCGAGATCGAGCAACCTGGCATAGGTCACCTGCCGCCAGTCCACCTCGATGCCGAGTCTGCGGACGGCCTCGGCCTTGCGCGCCCGCTTCTGGAACGTTACGAGCTCCTCGAGGCTGTGACGCCTCCAGTCGAGCGGGGTTCCTGCTGCCGACATCTCGGCAGCGAGCTGGATCCTGGCCACCTGCTCATCGAGGCTCGCCGGCTCCACAAGGGTCGCAAACGTTGCCAGATAGCCGAGCGAGATCTTCCTGTCGAGCGGAAGTCCGGGAATCGCAACTATGTCCGCCTCGGCAAACCCGGCGCGCTCGAACGACTGCCTGATCGAAATGCCCGCATCTGCGTCGTAGGACAGGTTGTTCTCCAGTATGCCGTCGGCAACGGTACGGGTGTGGGCCTGGACGACAGTCCCGTCCTTGCGAATGTAACCGCCGATGTACTGCGTGGGCGCCCGGTCTAAAGTACTGCCCGGACCGGCCACCTTGCCCGAAAGACCGGACGAACCCGACGCCGCCGGGGCCCCTCCGCGAAAGTAGCCCCTGACAGCTGTCCCGTCCGAGCGCGTGTACGGCCCGACCCACGTCTTCTCCTGGGCGAAGGCGCCCGGAGCCCACATCACGACCAGCAATATCGACAGACAGCGCGCAGCTTTCACGGCCCCGTCCTCCCTTCGCAATGAAACTCCGACACCGGATTTCTAACCTAGCACCAGCCTCGGTACGCCGACAAGCATCCGGCTGGCCGCGCACCGTCGCGTCGGGACGGGAGCCGCGTGTTCCTGCAGCCGTTCGGCCCCACGCTGGGCTCCGTCGAAACCCACCGCAAGGAGCCCATATGCACTTCGAAAGACTTACGCGCGTCGAACTTGTCGAGTCCCGAATGCGCGAGATCGACGGTCAGCCGATCCGTACGCGCGCCGCGCATCACTCCGCGGACGATCTCGACCCGTATACCTGCATCATCGAGTTCGGACGGTTGCGGTTCTCAGTGGAGGACCAGTGCGTGACCACGTTCGACCACTGGACGTGTCCCGTCTATGCGCCGGTTCACGTCGTGTGGGACTACAGGCAACTGACGCAGTTTGTCGCCTGCGAGACGGGCCACACTTATCTCTCGAGCGCCCTGGAGGTCGAGGGCGAGCGGGGTCTGCGTGCCGTAGCGTGGTACCACGAACTGAACGACGCGCTGCGTGGGGGTCGCGCTTTAAGCGCGGATCGCGATGCGCTGATGCGGCAGCAGCCCTGATCGGCCGACGGCACGGCCGCAGCGCCGTGAAGGCTCAGGCGTCGTGCGGCCCGAGGGGCGGCCAGGCCCGGTCGCCCTGCTTGCGGGACGGGGTGGGTTTGAGGCCAGTGCGCTGCAGGCAGACCTTGGGTTCACTTTTCAGTACGGAGGACTCTGACATGATTGAGGTTTTTCACAACGGCCGCCCGGTGGCCACCGTCGATACGTGCAGTCTCGAACACGCATTCGAACTGACGAACCACATTAGTCGGCCGTGGCAGGAGAACGAAGGCGTCGAGGCCGTCGGGGTCGCACGCAACGGCGCGCGGTCGACGAGCGTCGGCGATCTGCTCGTCGTGGTCGGTGCCGGCGGACGACGCGCCTGCTTCAGCGTCGAGCCGGTGGGGTTTGCGCCGGCCGCCGATCCGGCCCTGTCCGCTGCCGAGCGCACGCTGTCCGTCTTCGGGCGCGTTCGCTGAAGCGTGTACTTCGCTTCACTCGCATCGAGTGTCCTGTCGCGTTAGTGGGCGCGCTGCCTTGTCGTCTTCAGTGGTAAGGTTTGGCCCGGAAGATGGCGGCCACCAGGTCGCGATAAAGGCACTGTTCAAGATGTCGAGGCGCAATCGATCATACGGGCCAAGGCGCAGGGCCCGCCGCATTGGCGCGGAGCGGGCGGCCGAACATATCAGGGCACGGGCTGAGCTCTCTCGAGAGCTTGGTGGGACTGACCTCGACGTTCTCCAGGTCTTCTTCGAGCTCGACGACAATCGGCGTGCCGAGTTGTTTCGGCATTACAGAGGGCAATTCGGCGATTCAGCAGCGTCGTATGCACGTGCAGCGTATTCGAAGTGGAAGTCCGGCCAGGTTAAGTGTAGCGGCCAAACGGTCTCGAGGCTCATCGCTATTCTTCCGGCCGTTATTGACTTCAAGACGAAGTGCTGGCTTTTGCAACGGATTCGTGAGCGCACACGGAAGCGCGACACGGTCTGTCTATCGGTCGACCCGTCCGCTTGGCAGGCCACGGTGATTCCGCATCTTGAAGCCGCGATCGGCCGGCCGTTCACTTATCAGCTGCCCGCAGCAGTCGCACGCCGCCTGACGTGGCTTTCGAGTGACGACGGTCAGCTTGCCACTAGACTGCTTGCGGAAGTGGAGGCCGCGGAATCGGCGGCGGCGGCGGCTTTCGTGGAGCGCGAAATGCGAGTGCTCGGTAAGATGATATCGGACATCGACGGCCCGGTGCGTATCACGCACGTGATCACGCTCCCCTGCGTCGCGATAACGCTCGAGATCAAAGGACGACGCAAGATGAGTTCATCGGACAAGCCCGCACGCGGAGATCAATCGCTCTTCGCTCCGAACACCAGGGACATGATTGACTCGGCCCTCGGCAGCCTCACCGAGGCGCAGCGTGGACGAATTGCGGAAAAGGCGGCCGAGGAGGCGCTCCGACTGTCGGCAGAGGCCAAGCGCGCCGAGATTCGATCGGGTACGGCCGAACACGAGATCAACAATTTCGTGAACACTGTCCATAAGACCCAGGCGGCGGCGCGCGGATCCGAGTTCTCCTTGACGTCGACCATCGAGACTGCCTCGGGAACGACGACCATCCAGGTCAGACGAAGCCCTTGGCTTGTACCCGCACTCGTCTTCGGCGCAATTGCACTCTTAGTCCTGGCCGTCTTCGCGTTCAGGAACTGATCCGTCGTTCGATCCATTCGGCCAGACCCACCGGCGTCGAAGGGACGCAGGCGGCTGGGCCCCGGCCCGGATTTCGCCGAGCCTTGGTCACGAGATGGCCGTCGCGGGCGGCGGCCATACCGGTATCATCGACTGAAGGAGGCGAGACAGACATGCGTGATTATCGTGTCCGGGGCGAGTTTTCGCTCCGCCCACACACAGCCGGTACGAGGTTTCTCCGGCTGTCGACCAGCAACGGCAACTGGGAGCGGTGCGGCACGTTCCCCACCCGGGAGATGGCCCGGGCGTTCGTCGACGATTACAACTCCATCATCGACCACTTCGCATGGCGCTCGACGATCGCGCGGCCGACATTCTTGCGCATGATCCGCCGGGCGGCAGATGCCTATCAGGCCGGTCGACCGCTGGCAGACTTTGCGTCGGATTGCGGTATCCCGATGCTGCACGAGAGCGCGGAGGAGCAATGACGGACGGGCCCTGGTACATCACCCGAAAGGCGGTCGAGGATTACCTGGCGATCCTCGGCCGCCGCGAGACCGGCGAGTCGTTCGCGATTGCGGAACGCGAACTCATCGCACTTGCGCGAGTCGTCACGGCGCCGGATCGCGAGGCCGTGCCCGGCCGCACCGATGCCGGGCTGCTCCGCTATCGCGGGCCACGGCCGCTGCGGCTCCAGCTGCTGGTCTCCGCTGCCCCGCACGAGCACGGAGAACTACCGCAGCTGGTCGCAGTTCTCCCGCAGACCAGGAGCGGGCGGTAGTGCGCCAGACCGGCCATCTAGCCGCCATCGCGCGGCGCCATCCGATGGCATGGGCCCAACTCGCCAGGTTCCACGCCTCGCGTGGAGCAGCGGGACTCCCGGACTGGCCGGAGTGGGTCTATGTGCCGATCGCTGGCGCGTACGCCGTCGTGAGCCGTGGCCTCGACAATCGGCTCGACCCGGCCGAGGTAATCGACATCGGGCGCGTGGCCGCGCTTGGAGCGTGGAGGCAGAGCCAGGGCATCTACCGGTTCGATGCGACACTCCTGTCCGCATTGCTCGCCACCCCGGTCGTCGGCGCGCTGCCATGCGATCTGCTGCACCGGCTACCGGAGTGGTGCGTCTACGTCGAAACGCCGGGTGTCGTCCTCGAGGGCGACCCGCTGCACGGCTTCTATGCACACCTGGAGGTTGACCAGGGTGACGGGCGCGAAGAGCTTCGCCTCGTGCTCGACCTCGAGCGCGATGGGCTCATTCCGTACCCGCTGCACCTGGGCGGAGATCTTGCGGAGGCAATCGACCGCATGGTGTTCGAGGCCAAGTACCAGCGTCGTCGCTGGTCGACTCGATCCAGCCCACTACCGGATGGTGTCGGCGAGCGCGGGCAGCACGTCCTTGCCCCACTCGTTTCGTTGCTCCTATACCTGTGCTCCGAGGCGGCGGAAATTCGGGACGCACGTGGCACGGAACGGCGTCCAGCCGGCCATCAGGCTCCGACCCGGACCCCGAACGCGCCGACCAGATGGGAGACGGGTTCCCGTCTCGGAGCCGCTCTGCGGGCAGCGCAGAGTCGGGAGCCTTCGCCGCGCGGC
>JAJTWZ010000121.1 GCA_021463145.1 Blastocatellia bacterium
GCCTTCACCGACTCCGCTTCCGCCAGGGAACTACCCCTCTCAGGTCTCTTGACAAGGACACGCTTCTATCTGGTTTTCAAACATCGAACCTGCCCACGGCTTCAGGGTCATCACCCTGCCCGGCCCGAACGACTGGTCGCCTTCGGGCAAAAGGGCATTCTACATTTCGAGCCTGACTTGTCAACCGAAAAGATTTCGGCCCGGGAGTCCCCTCCCTAAACTCGAAACCAGCCCGGCCTTCAGTCAGAACGTACAACTCCAAGGATCTGGAGTGCTTCCGCTTGGATCGAAGCCGCCTTTCGGCGCTGCCGTCGTCCGGCGCAAGGGGACGCACTATAGCACAGAAAGCAAGATTGGCAAGCGAAAAGTTCTCAGGGCCGAAAACGCCCGGAAACCCAGCGCCTCGAGGCCTTTCGGGCAATTACAGGTCCCACGGTCACACGCTGGCACCTATCTGGCCGTGTCAATTCTCGGCCCAGGCTGCGACGCGTCCGCCCGGAACCACGATGGTTTCGTCGCGTTCCGGTCCTGTCGAAATCAATCCAATCTCCACGCCCACCAAACTGGACAGCGCATCCACGTACGCCCTGGCCGCCGCTGGCAGGTCCTCCAGTTTCGAGATTCCGCGCGTCGAAGTCCTCCACCCATCCATGTGCTCGAGGATTGGCTCGACGCGTTCGTAATCCTTGATCGAGCTTGGAATCGAATCGCACGGTCCGTCTGCTGTCCGATATTCAACGCATACCGAGACCGAGTCGAGCTCGTCCAGAACGTCCAGCTTGGTGAGCGCGAGCGACGTCAATCCGTTGATGCGAGCGGAATAGCGCGCCACCGGCACGTCGAACCAGCCAGTGCGCCGCGGGCGTCCCGTCACCGAACCAAATTCCTGCCCCCGGTCCTGGAGATGACGTCCACGGTCGTCGAGCAGTTCCGTCGGAAACGGCCCTGCGCCCACACGCGTCGTGTAGGCCTTCGCGATGCCCAGCGCCCCCGAAACTCGAGTCGGTGGAAGGCCGGTCCCTGTGCAGGCGCCGCCAGCAGTAGAACTGGACGAGGTAACGAACGGGTACGAGCCGTGATCCACGTCGAGCATCGTTCCCTGAGCTCCCTCCAGAAGAACTCGCTTTCCATCGTCGACCGCGTCGTTGAGGAACCGCCCCGTGTCCACAACGAACGGCGCAAGCTTGACTGCCGCCTCCAGAAACGCATCTAGAGCCGCATCCGACAATTCCGGCTCGGAACCCTCCAGCCAGGTCGCCGCTTCATCCCTGGATGACTTCAGCGTCGCTCGCAGTCGCTCCGGATTCAGCGCGTCTCCCACCCGAATGCCACGCCGCCCTGTCTTCTGTTCGTATGCCGGTCCAATTCCCCGCATAGTCGTTCCCACACGATCGTCGCCGCGCCGTTCCTCGCTTACGCGTTCGACCGAGCGATAATGCGGAAGAATCAGGTGCGCACGGTTGCTGACGAGCAACCGGCCTTGGACCTCGATCCCAAGCGCCTCGAGGCCGTCGACCTCGTCGAGAAACGCCTGCGCATCGACCACGACGCCGTTGCCAAGCACGCACGTGCCTGTATCGCGGAGGATTCCCGACGGAATGAGTCTGAGGATGAACTTCCTGTCCCCGACAATCACCGTGTGGCCGGCATTATGGCCCCCCTGATACCGCGCGACGATGTCGAACGCCGGAGCCAGCAGATCCACAACCTTGCCCTTGCCTTCGTCGCCCCACTGGGTACCAACCACCACTATGTTCTTCATCGCCGTCCTCTCACAAAGAACGGCCGACCCGTCCGTCGGGCCGACCGCGTGCGTTCTCTACTTCCCGGCGCGCTTTCGTCCGGCGTCGGTCCGCACCGCACCTTCTCCGGGCCTGGAGGAAGCCGGATATTCGGCACACGAAGCTGACGGTCACGCGGTGGGGTATTATAGCCATCGAGATCAGCCCGTCCAACAATTGAGCGCAACACAAGGAGGATAAAGCCTTTGCCGTCTCGTCATCCCCTCGACATCGCCCTCGTCGACGGGCGCTGGCTCGCCGTCGGGTGGGACGACGGGCACCGCTCCGAGTTTCCGATCGACGTACTTCGCGACTTCTGTCCGTGCGCGACGTGCCGAAAGAGTCGGCTGGATCGCGCCGATCAGCCCAACTCGCCAAAGAAGCGCTCCCTGAACGTGCTCGGACTCTCGACCAGATTCGAGATCGAAGGACTCGAGCATGTCGGGAGATACGCACTCGGATGTAATTGGAAAGACAGCCATCGGAGCATCTTCACGTGGGAGTACCTTGCCGAAATCTGCCCCTGTGACGACTGTCGCGCCGAGCGCGGAGGTCCGCCGGTTCCCTTCGATCCGATGACGACTGTCTGACGAGCACTTCCGGCCGCGCGCAGGCTTCCGGTAGAGTCGGGCGTGCGAGGTCGGCATCAGCGATCGAGGAGAATTCGGCCGTATGCACCACACCCAAACAATCACATTCGACGGTCCAGGAGGGACCATCCAGGCGTGTCTTGCCGTTCCAGAGGGCGGCGCCAGCGCCGCCGTCATCGTGGTGCACGAATGGTGGGGCCTCAACGACCACACTCGCGACATCGCGGGCCGCTGGGCGGATGCCGGCTTCGTCGCAATTGCACCGGACCTTTACGGTGGCACCGTCACCGCCGACCCGGCTGAAGCGTCACGACTCATGCACGCCCTGTCGCCGGAAGCCGGAATCGCGATTCTGGACACTGCCGTGGAGCGACTCCGTGCTGAACCGGGCGTCGACGCAACGCGAATCGGCGTCACCGGCTACTGCATGGGCGGAAGCTTTTCGCTGTTGCTCGCCTGCAGAAACCGCGCCATCAGGGCTGCGGCGCCGTTCTATGGCGACATCCCCTCCGACGAAGACCTGGCGAAAATGACCGCGCCAGTGCTTTTCGTGGGTGCGTCGAAGGACAAGTGGATCACGACCGAGAAGATGGATGGACTGAGTGCTTCTCTCGAGCGCCTCGGAAAGACCGGCGAAGTAAAGGTCTACGAGGGCGCGGATCACGCTTTCTTCAACGACACGCGGCCTGAAGTCTACGACGCCGAAGCGGCCGCCGACGCCTGGAAGCGCGTAACGGACTTCTTCCGTGCGACGCTCCAGGCGCCTTCGGCCGAATAGTCATTGTCCGGTCCCATTCCACAAATGAGCACCAACCTGAACCTCCGGCACACGATCGTCTGCGAAGACGTACGCATCGAGATCACTCGCAACCTGAGCCTGATGGGCGTCCTGCACCTTCTTCACGTGCCGCAGACTCCCGTCACGCTGTTCAAGATCGCCATCGTCAATCACTGGCGTGGCAGCGGAAGGTACCGGACTCAGGTTCAGATCCTTACGCCCGACCGCTCGCGTTCGATCGTGGTGTCCCAGGCATCGTCTATCGAAGTTCCGGAAGACGGAGGGGCCGACAACGTGACGGTATTCACGAACGTCACGTTCCCGGAACCAGGGCACTACGTAGTGCAGACGCTGATCGACTCGACCCTCTTCGCGGAGACGTTACTTCCGGTAGTCGTAGCGCAGCAGCAGCCGACGGTGCCCGCGAGCTTCGACGCCGGATCGGACGACATGATCAACTGATACCCGATCGGCCTCGATCGTGTATCAAAGTGGGTCGAATCGGCACTCTTCGCGGATGACGACGCAGAAATGTGCGGCGCAAGGAGGCTCGGCACAATGTCCTGTCCAACCCACGAAACGCTCATCGGGTTCGCCGCTGGCGATCTCGATGCCCCCGAGCGTCAGTCCGTTGCGACGCACCTTCTGACGGACTGCCCCTCGTGCGCGGTTACGATCCGAGAGATCGGCGACCTGCGCGCCCTGGCCGCGCCGGCAGTCCTCGAGGCGCCGCAGCACTGGACTTTCGAACGGGCGGCCCGGATTCCGGCCGATCTGAGTCAGCGCAGGTCAGCTTCCGTGCTTGGACGTGTCGCGACCCTGGTATTCGACACGGCTCGGTCGCCGCTCCAGGCCGGCGCACGGGCTGCGGCGGCGTCTTCACGGCAGCTTCTCTTCCGGGCGCTCGACTACGACATCGACGTACGAATTGCCGATCGGGAAAAGGGTCAGGTCGAGGTGTCAGGACAGATCCTTCCCGGATCCGACCGGCCGATCGAAGCCGTATCCGGTGTCGAAATGGAACTTGTGAGCGATGGTCGCGCTATCTCCCAGTGCTCGACGAGCGAACTTGGAGAGTTCGACTTCGGCCTCGTGCCCGTCGGCGACTACTCACTCAACGTGGAAGCTGACGAAGACCGTATCCTCGTCGAGCGTTTGACTGCAGACCACGACTGATCGGTCTCAATACGAGGCTCTGTGATGCCGGACTCGGCCGACGCAACGAGTGTTCGAGATCTCGTCGCGATGATTGGCGACGCGCCTGACGTTCGTTCGCTGCTGGACCGCTCGAGTCCCGCCGTCTCCACCAGCCTGCTTCCCCAACTCAAGGCCGAGATTGACCGGCTCGTCTACGCGGATCGAGACGCCGCCGCCCGGCTCGTAGATGCAGCCGATTGGGCCGCGGATCGTCTGGGCGACGACGCCAGTTTCGCTTACGCCACGGCATCGCGAGCACGCCTCCTCTATGCTGAAGCCCGCTACGCCGACGCGGCGCGACTTTACGACGCGGCATTGGATTCGCTACGCGGCGCTGGCCGCCCGCTAGACGCCGCCGTTCTCGCCAAGCAGCAGATCCTGACCCTCATCTACCTGGGACGGTTCGAAGAGGCGCTCGAGCATTCGCGTGTGGCGCGTAAGCTCCTCAGGCGGATGGGTGAACCCCGGCTTCTCGCCGAGCACGAGACCAACGTTGGCAACCTTCATTATCGGCGCGACCACTATCGGCGGGCGCTTGCCTGCTACGACCGGGCCCGCTCTTGCTTCGAGTCGCTTGGCGACGAGATCGCTCTCGCTTACATGGATCAGAACTCGGCAAGCGTACTCGTCGACCTGGATCGTGCCGACGAGGCACTGAAACTCTACGCCAGCGCGCGTGAGGTCTACGCGCGGCGCGGAATGCGAACGCTCGCGCTCGAAGTCGACCTCGCAGTCGCCTACATTGCGTACCTGAAGGGAAACTACAATGAAGCGCTTCGCGGATTCCACACAGCCCAGGAAGCCGGCGCTGGATTGCTGAACCCGGCCGATGTGGCCCTGACGGATCTGGACCTGGCGACCGTTTCATTGCGCATGAACGCGCTTGACGACGCTGCGGACTCTGCGGATCGAGCCGGCGCCGCCTTCGAAGCGCTGGGTATGGCCAGAGAACTCGGAAGCGCCAGACGGCTTCGCGCCGTCGCCGCGGCCCGTATGGGTGACCGCGATACGGCCGCAGCGGCCTTCGGCGAAGTGATAGCCCAGTTCGACGACGGAGCTCACCATGTCCAACTGGCCCTGACCAGGCTGGAACTGGCAGCCGTCTCGCTTCACGAGGGCGACTTCCCGGCGGCGGCCGAAAACGCGCGGTTGGCGTCGTCCATCCTTGACCGGGCCTCCCTGGCCCCGAAAAGGCGGCTCGCTCGCGTTATCGAGGCAAAGGCCCTGTTGGGCGCGGGTGACACGGCGCGCGCCAGTCGAATTGCCCGTGCGACTCTCCGTTCAGCGGCTTCCGCCGGTGACGAGTGGATCGCCTATCAATGTCACTGCATTCTCGGTGGCGCCGAACGCGCCCGAGGTCGCCGTACGGCCGCGCTGTCGTCCTATAGGGAAGCGATCGCTGCGGTCGAACGATTGCGCAGCCGTATCGTTGTAGACGACCTGAAAACGCGATTTCTAGAAGACAAGGTCGGGCTCTACGAAAGCGCTGTCGAGATGTGCCTCGAAGAGGCGACCGCCGAGCGCACCGCCGAGGCGCTCAGAACGCTCGAACTGGCCAAGTCGCGCTCGCTTTCCGACCTGCTTTCGTCCTACCTCCGCGAGTTCATACCTGGCAGCGAATCCGGACGAGAGGCCCGACAGCGATTCAAGGCGATGGTGGACGATCTCGCGTGGTTCAAATCGAAGCTTGACCGGTCCGACCGGGAACCGCCAAGCGGCGAAGGCGCCCGCCGCGAACTTCGTCGCCGAACACGAGAGGTCGAGTTGCGCGAGCAGCAGGTAATGGTCGCGTTCCAGCGGCTGCAGGTTGAAGACTCGGCCTTCGCCGAACTGCAGGCCCCTCACGTCGTCGACATCGACGAACTGCAATCTCTAGTCGCCGATGACGAGGCAATCGTCGAGTACCTGGAGACCGACAACCAATATTCGGCCATTGTCGTAACGCGAAGCGGATTGACCGCCGTTCGGCACCTGGCGCCGGTTGCCGAAGTCAACCGGTTGCTCGACGGACTGCGCTTCCAGTTGGACAAGTTCGTATATGGCCGCGAGTTCGCCGATCGCGAACTGGTGCATCTGCGGCGCGGCGCCGACCTCTATCTCGCCAGGCTTTATGAACTGCTGATGGCGCCAATCGAGAGAGCGACCGATGGCCGCCACCTCGTCGTCGTTCCATACGGCCAGCTTCATTACGTCCCCATGCACGCGCTGCTCGACGGACCAACTTATGTGATCCAGAAACGAGGCGTCAGCTACGCGCCAAGTGCTACCGTCTTCGCTCTTTGTACTCCCGGACATCGACGGCGTGAAGCCGCACCGCTGCTCTGCGGGGTTTCGGACGCGAGCGCGCCTGAGATCGAGCGCGAGATCGAAACGCTCGGGCGTCTTTTTCCGGACGCACGTGTGCTGACGGGAGACGACGTCACCCGTGCTACGGTTGCGCGGGAAGCCGAGAACTGCGGTATCCTGCACATTGCCTCCCACGCAGTGTTCCGGTCCGACAATCCCATGCTCTCGAGTCTTCGACTCGCGGACGGGGATCTGACGTTTTACGATGTTTTCAATCTTCGGCTGTCGGCCGACCTTGTCGTCCTCTCAGGCTGCAACACTGGTACGGTCGCAGTCGGGGCCGGCGACGAACTGCACGGACTGATGCGGGGATTTCTATACGCCGGCGCTCCATCGTTGCTGATCAGTATGTGGGCCGCCGACGACGCATCGACGGCATCTCTGATGAGGACGTTCTACTCCGAACTGCTCGACGGATCGACGAAGCGCGAAGCGCTTCGGACGGCCCAGTGCGCGGCCATCGAAACGCACGCCCATCCTTACTACTGGGCACCGTTCACGTTGCTCGGACGCGCCGTCTGAAGTGCGTTGTGAAAAGACCATGAACACGAAAAGACTCTCCGCCATCGTTTTCAGCTGCCTTCTGATGCTCTCCGCGTTCCCGGCGGTTCCTGCGTCGTCGCAGGATCGCGACGCACCCGGCGATCTGGTCGTGACACTCGAGCCCGGTACTTCGGCAGAGGAGATCGCGGCGCAGCACGGCGCGGAGGTGGTCGAAAGCATCCCGGGCACAACGACGTACCGCCTGCGGGCGCGCAAGGCCCGACGAGCGCTTGCGGGCATGAAGCAGGAAGCGGGAGTAAGGCGCGCGAACCGGGACACCATCGTGCAACGTCAACAGACCGTTGGCTTCCCGAACGACGAACCGAATGCGATCCCGACCGCATCCAGCCCCGCCCTGATGTTCGCGAACCAGCTATCGGAGACCGGCCAGCTCGAGGCTCTTCAGGTGGATTCGGCCAGCGCCCTTGCGGCCAGCGCCGAAGAAGTAATAGTCGCGGTCCTCGACACCGGGATCGACGCATCGCATCCGGAAATATCCGGACGGCTCTGGTGCAATCCGTACGAGATTGCCGGCAATCAGATCGACGACGATCGCGACGGCTACGTCGACAATGTCAATGGATGGGACTTCATCCGCGATTCGGCTTCCCCCGACGAATCCGGCCTCGCCGGTCCCGTGTCGGGACACGGGACGTTCATTTCGGGCCTCATCCTGCTCACGTCGCCCAGCGCGAGAATCATGCCTCTTCGGGTGCTCGGCACTGACGGAGTCGGGTCGGCATTCGACGCGGCGGCCGCTGTCAATTTCGCCGCGAAGAACGGCGCCCGCGTCATAAGCATGAGCTTTGGCGCCAACAACGGGGTCCAGCCCAAGGCTCTGCGTGAGGCGATCAATTCGGCGCGCGAACTGGGGGTCGTGCTCGTGGCAGCCGTCGGCAATGGGTCGAGTTCCCGGATAGCTTATCCTGCATCCGATCGCAGCCGCGTGATCTCCGTCGGGGCCACCGACGCGTTCAAGAAAAAGGCTCCGTTCAGCAATTACGCCGAGAAGGCCGTTGACGTCTGGGCTCCTGGAGTGGACCTCGTCAGCGCGATTCCAGGGCGGGGTTCGGACGGTATGCCGAGGTATGCGATGTGGAGTGGAACGTCGTTCTCGACGGGCCTGGTTTCCGCTGCGTGCTCGACGCTCCTGTCGGCATCGGTAGTGCTGAATCCGGACGAAGTAAAGGACCGCATTATCAGCTTCGGACCAAGCGTCGAGGGAGTGACCGGGAATCAGGTTAATTTCTTCGAGTCGGTTGGGAGCCTGTTGCGCGACTCCGGGGCGCTCGATGTCTGGTCGACGGCCCCACTTTATTCGGCGAACCAGACCTCTTCCGCCGGCGGCTACATGTTGATGCGTACGATCGGACAGGCGCAGAGACTTACGGCTTGCGTCTGGGGACTGCAGTCTTACGGATCGTACGACTTTTACGTGGCGCCATTGCACAACGACGAGGGCGCCGTGAAGGTCAACACGTCAGGACCGATCAGAGCCGACCAGTACGGAAATCTGAAGTTCGTCGCGGCGCGTGACGCGCTTCCGGACGATCCGACGCCGTTGCTTCCAATTCCGTTCAGCGAGCTTGGAAGCGTCGCGTTTGCGATTTCCGGATCTAGCGATCTCGTATGCGTAGGGACCGCCGATGCGACGAGCGGCTTTGTCTCTGTCTGGGCCGGAGTCGGGCTCTCGGCCGTCGGGAATCCGGACCCGTACTATCGCCCGTTCGGAAGAGCGTGGCTGGCGTTCGAGCCTGACGCCGGCTATCAGAATTTCAATGTGTCGTCGTGCAGCGTCGAACCGAACGCGGACTATGCGCTCTGGGTCAACGACGAGGAAGTTGCTCGATTGAAGGCGTGGGACGACGGAAACGGCTACGGCTCGATCGTCTTCTTCTTCTCGAGCGATCCGGAAGAAGTCGCGAACGAGGGCGCCATCCAGCTCTCCGCGGAGACGACGCCCGGGCTCGTGCCGATCACACGGGTGAATCTCGTCGAGCTGAAGAAGGTCGAGTCGGAAGGCACGTTGACGACGATCATGGCGTGTTCGTTCACCAGCGGGGATCCGCTGCTGACGCGCTACAGCCGGTAGTCGATCAGAACCGCGAGCGTCAGCGAGCGGGTGCGGTTCATTCACCTTCAATGAACCGCACGCGATCGCGTGCCCGTGAGCCAATAGCGAGGCAGAGCAAGCTTGGTGCCCCCCTCCTTTCCTCGGCTACCTTTCCTCCCCGTATTCACGGCTTTGGATGAGAAAATTCGCCAGCGGGTGGTCTCTGGCGCTTGCGACGACAAGCACTACCGGAGATGTCGCGGAGTCGTAAACCGGCGGCAGGCTGAGAGCGGCGTCCGTAAATCTCTCAGTTAGCAGTCCTTGGAGGATAGTAAGGCTGTCCCCGACTACTTCAGTACTACCTCCGGTTCCTCGACCCGCTCACGGGCGAAGCCGCCCGACGGTTCGAACAGCGGTACGGCGACCTCCTGACGGCCTCGCCGGTTTCGGAGGCGAGGTCATGAAGGCTCGGGAATCTCGACCGCACCCCAACGCCCTGGCCCGCGCGCTGCGCGACTTCTTCGCAGACCGGCTCCCACGCCTGCATGGACTGAGCCCGCACACGGTACACAGTTACCGCGATAGCCTCGCCTTGCTGCTGCGGTTCGTCGCCGAACGGCGCAAGCGGCTTGCCGACAGTCTCGACATCGACGACCTCGACACCGAACAGGTGACGGCCTTTCTCGAGCACTTGGAGACGAAGCGTGGCAACACGGCGAGCACACGAAACGTCCGGCTTGCCGCCATTCACGCCTTCTTCCGCTACGTGGCGGGCCAGTACCCGGACCGCCTCGAGCACTGCCAACGGGTCCTCGCGGTCCCTTTCAAGCGTGCCCGCTCGCGTCCGGTCGAGTACCTCGAGTACGACGAGATCCAAGCCGTGCTCGCCGCGGTCGATCGCGGAGCGGTCGACGGCCGGCGCGACTACGCCTTGCTCGCCACACTCTTCAACACCGGGGCACGGGTGCAGGAGATCGTCAGCCTACGAGCGTGTGATCTTCAGCTGATTCGGCCCTTCCACATCCGACTCTTCGGCAACGGGCGCAAAGAACGTCTGTGCCCCCTCTGGGCGCAGACAGCGGACCTGTTGCGACAACTCCTTGCCGAACGCGGGCAAGACCCCGTGTCGTGCGAGCCGCTCTTTCGCAACCACCGAGGAGAAGCGCTCACGCGATTTGGGGTTCGGTACATCCTGGCCAAGTACTGCGAGCGCGCCCGCACTTCGACGCCGACGCTGGCCGGCAAGCGGCTCCACCCCCACAGCATACGGCACTCGACGGCGGTCCATCTGCTCAAGTCCGGGGTCGACCTGGTCACGATCAGCCACTGGCTGGGGCATGCGAGCATCGAGACGACGAACCGCTACGCAAGCGTCGATCTGGAGATGAAGCGCGAGGCGATCGCCAAGATCCAGCCGGTAGGCGTCGAGTCGCCAGCCGCCATTTGGCGAAGCGATGCCTCGATCCTCGAGTGGCTCGAAGCGCTCTTACGAAACAGTAATGTGGAGTCGCCGCCCACGAAGTCCTCCGCCCTTAGCGGCATCGAGCCTCAACTCCACATTACTGGACTCTCACCATTAGTCATAGGACAGCGTCTTGATCGCGGTCCGCAACCGATTGCGGAAGACGAACAGATAGCCGGTGAACGGATCGCGTTCGAA
>JAJTWZ010000122.1 GCA_021463145.1 Blastocatellia bacterium
ACGACGCGGCGGGCGGTTCCGCGGGTCGCGCCCTTGCTCGCTGCGCTCGCCGTGCGCGACCCACGGCTATTATTTCGACCGCTCCGCGGCCGCGGACCCGGTTGCCAATCGGAAGGCCAAACTCGACGCATTTCCACGTTGACAGGAAACACCGTTGCGCCGGCGCTGCAGAATGGCCCGCGGATCCGAAACGCGCCGGCGCTTCAGAAAGGCCGCGGACCCGAAACGCGCCGGCGCTTAAGAATGGCCCGCGGACCCGAGACGCGCCGGCGCTACAGAAACGCCCGCGGGCCCGAAACGCTGCTGGTTTCGTCCGAGGGGGTGCGCCGCAGGCGCGTGGGGAACTGCTATGAAACACGGCCGAGCGCTGACGCCTGCACGCCGCTCGTTTCATTCCAGGGGGTACGCCGCAGGCGCGTTGGTAACTATCGTGTTGGACCGCTTCACGGTCGCGCCGACGCGGAAGATCCGGCCGGCCGAATCGCACTGGAGGCCTACTCGGGATCGTGCCGCCAACATCAGGTGGCCGGTGACGATGCGAAATTCGCACCCTCGAGCCGCCCTTTCTTCACCTTGCAGCAGTACCCCGAGCGTGAGCGACCGACCGTCCGAAACCTCAGATCTCTACCATGCCTTCAAGGTAAAACACGCAACATCCTTCCAACTCCGTGCGATCGCCAACCAGCCGGCAAACGACCTCGCCGCCGCGCCGCGAGGCCTGGTACGCGCGAAAGGAGTTTTTCCCAAGCCGCCCGGACCAGTATGGCGCGAGCATCGTATGAGCGGCCCCGGTAACCGGATCCTCGGGAATACCCTTGGCGGGCGCAAAATAGCGGCTCACGAAGTCGTAACCGCCAGTGCCTTCCGCAGTCACGATGACGCCGCTCCTTTCCTGACGGGCGATCGCCGCGAAATCCGGTTCCAGACCACGCACGACCTCCTCGCTCTCGAGCACGGCGAGGTAATTGAACTCGTTGGCGAATACCTCCACCGGATCCACGCCAAGCGCCTCGCCGAAACCAGGCGGTGTGTCGATACGTTCAGACATCCGTACCGGGAAGTTCATCACATAGGACCGTCCAACCCGGTTTACCGTCAACGGCCCGCTTGCGGAATGGAAGACGACACTTTCGCGCGAGCGGTCGAGCCTTTCCATCACGACAGCAGCGCTTGCGAGCGTCGCGTGCCCGCAAAGAGGCACCTCGGTGGTAGGCGTGAACCAACGAAGCCGATAATCACCGTCGCTTCGAACGAGAAATGCGGTTTCGGCAAGGTTGTTCTCGGCGGCAATCTCACGCAAGAGTTCATCCGCCGGATACTCGTCAAGCAGAATCACCGCAGCAGGATTGCCGGCGAAGAGTCGAGTGGTGAATGCGTCGACCTGGAACAATGGCGCTTTCATGCAGGGCTCCAATTCGTGGATCAGGAGTTTCGAGCGAGTTCCTTGATCAGATATGTCATCTGGCCGATGTGGTGATGGAAATGAGACGCACATCGGAGGTAGAGATGAAAACGGCTCCTGACGTCGCTGATCAGTGCAGCTTCGTAAGGCTCTTTCCACGACTCCTGGGTCTCGGCCTCGAGCGAGCTGACGACGACTGCAATTGCATCGTCGAGGCCCCGCAACGCTTCGGCCTTGCTCTTCGACTGATCCCAGGAAAACTCCCGATCCCGTTCCCGTGTGTAGCCGGTCCCGGCGATCTGCGTCCCGATGTAGTAATTCAGATTTCCTGTCAGATGGAGCACCAGATTGCCGACGCTGTTCCCGTACGGATACGGCCGCTGCCAGAACCGCTCTTCCGAGAGTCCCTCGGAAAGCTCGTTCACCCGCACGCCGAAGTCCCGGTAACAGACGGCCAGTCCCTCAGTGATTGTCTGCGATAAATCCTTCACCTTTCCGCCCTCCTTCGATTCATCCGGTAAGCCGAGCCTGGGCCTCTCCGTGACTGAGACCCGGCCGTGCGTTACTCGCCGCCGGTGTCGAACCCGTTACGCTTCGCGACGAGGAACGCCTTGATGAACGGATCGATTTCGCCGCCAAGCACGGCGTCGACGTCGCTCGTCTCCTGTTTCGTGCGCGTGTCTTTCACCAACTGATACGGGTGAAGCACGTAGTTCCTGATCTGCGACCCGAAACTCACCGACATCTTGCCCGCTTCGTGCTCGGCCGACTCAGCACGCCTCTTCTCGAGCTCCAGTTCGTAGAGCCTCGACTTCAGCACCCGCATCGCCACGTCGCGATTCTGGTGCTGCGACCGCTGGTTCTGACACGACACGACAATGCCCGTCGGGAGGTGCGTGATTCGCACGGCCGAGTCCGTCACGTTGATGTGCTGACCGCCCGCACCCGACGAGCGATACGTATCGATGCGCAGGTCCTTGTCCAACACTTCGATCTCGATCTCGTCATCGATCTGCGGATGGACGTCGACCGACGCGAAGCTCGTCTCGCGGCTCTGTCCCGCATTGAACGGCGACATTCGCACCAGCCGATGGACTCCGATCTCCGTGACGAGCAGTCCATACGCGTACGGACCCTCTACGGTGAAAGTGCTCGACTTGATGCCTGCTTCCTTGCCGGGCGACTCCTCGATCACGTCGGTCGCGAATCCTTTCTTCTCGCACCAGCGAAGATACATTCGCCGCAGCATCTCCGCCCAGTCCTCGGCGTCGGTGCCGCCCGCGCCTGCGTTGATCGACACGATTGCATCGCGCTGGTCGTTCGGACCGGACAGCAGCATCTCGGTCTCGGCGTTCGCGATACGAGTGGCGATTTCGTCGACCGCGACACGAACGTCCGCCTCTGACTCGGGATCGTCGACGGCAAACTCGAACAGTACGCCGGCATCGTCGATGGCGCGGCCCAGCCATTCGGCTTCGTCGATGGCCTTCTGCACGCGGCTGCGCTGCTTCAGGAGCTTCTGCGCCTTCTCCTGGTCGTCCCACAGATTCGGATCCGCAATCCGGTCTTCGAGCTCTTCGAGGTCGCGCTGCTTGCCGGCGGGGTCAAAGAAACCTCCGAAGTTCATCGGCACGTGTCTTCAGGGTCTCGAAATGCGATCGTACGTCGTCAAGCATGGCCAACTCCTCTCGTCATTTGAACGAGCGAGTGTACCTCATTGCATGTCGGTATCGGGACGGCGACTGCGGAACAATGGAGCCGCGAGCAGTGCAATCGTAGCCGCGACTCCAAGGAGCGGCAGCCAGTCGCCGAATCGGGTATACAACGTAGCGGGGGGCGCCTGCCGGGGAAGCTCCCATCGCCGCGACGTCTCGACGAAGAGATCCGTCACGTCGAGCATCTGGCCCGTTGGCGAAATCCGGGCGCTGTAACCCGCGTTCGTCACCCGGATCTGGTCGACCCCGTTCTCGATCGAGCGCATCACCGAGTGCGCCAGGTGCTGGCGAGGCATCGGAGTCGGGCCGAACCACGCATCGTTCGTTAGGTTCACGAACGCCGTGGCTCCCGAGCGCCGCGCCTCTCGCGCCAATTCGGGAAACGACGACTCGAAGCAGATCGACGCCCCGATGCGAACTCCTTCGACCTCCACGAGTTTAACCCGCGTTCCGGGAGTGAAGTCGTACATGAGCGACGGAATCCGGTCCACGAGTGGTAACACTCCACGCATCGGGACGTACTCGCCGAACGGCAGCAGCCTCACCTTGTCGTACTGACCGGCGAGAGCGCCGTCAGGCCCGATCAGCACCGCGCTGTTCGAGTGGCCCTGCCCGATCACGCCTAGCGCATTGGCGAGGACGTAATCGCCCCGCTGCCTGGCGACGACGGAAAGCACCTTTCGCGCCTCGGGATCCTCGTCGTATGCAAAGTTCGCCGGCATCTCGGGCCAGACGATGAGCGCCGGAACGGGAATTTCGGGCGCGTTGAGCTGGTCGAACTCGGCCCGTCCCATCCTTGCAAGATGAATGTAGGAACCTACGAAGACCTGCTCGCGAGTACCGGAGATTATCGACGGTGGAATGTTCGGCTGCAGGGCCACGACCGGAATCCCGCCCGAACTTTCCGCCGGCTCCCGGAGCGTGACGACAAGGCCGAGCGTAAGGTTCACGACGAACACGGCCATCGTCAGGGTGAGCACCCGCAGCGCCTTTCGCCGCGACGTGGTGACGGCAGAGTAGGCGAGCGCCGCACTGGCCAGCGCCAGCAGAAGGCTCACGGCGTAGACGCCCCCGATCGACGCCGATTGCGCGAGTGCCGGCTGGAAGGACTGTGAATAGCCGAGGAAGTTCCATCCGATGCCGAGCGTCCGCAGCCGCAGCCACTCGAGCCCGATCCAGACCAGTGGCGATACCAGGACCGCCCAGGCTCCTGAACGCCGAACCGAAACGTTGACGATCGTCGCGAACAGGCCGACGAACAGGCTGCAGATCGTAGTCGGCAGGAGCAGAAGCAGGTAAGCGAGCGGCGCCGGCAGATCGCCGTAGTTGATGGGCGAATAGGTGAGCCACCAACACGATGCATAAAAGAAGAGCAGTCCCGCGACCACACCGAGCCCGAACGCCCGTGGACCGGTTCGCTCGCGTGCCGCCGCAAGAATGAGTGGCGCCAGTGCTACCCACGCAAGGATCGAGATTTCCCAGCCGGGAAACGAAAGCGTGAGCAGTGCTCCTGTCAGGAGGGCCAGAGAGAGGTGCCGGATCGGAATCATTCCGGCCTGGAGTCGCAGAACGCGCGCGCCGGCCAGATCTTCCTGAGTGATCACGCGCCGATTACGACCGGTTCTCGAAGACCGATTCGGCCATGTATGAGCTACGAACGAATGGACCGCTGAATACGGCATCGAAGCCGAGCGATTCGCCGAACTCGCGGTACGCGTCGAAGACGTCCGGGTGGACGAACTCGGCCACGGGGAGATTGCGGCGCGTCGGTTGCAGGTATTGCCCGATGGTCACGGCCCGAACGCCGTGCTCCGCCATTTCCTGGAGCAGAACGTGGACTTCGTCGCGCGACTCGCCAAGGCCTACCATCAGCCCGGATTTCACGAGCGTATCGGGGCGGATCCGGCCCGCCATCTTCAGGACGTCGAGCGATCGATCGTGATCGGATCGCGACCGGACTTTGGGCGAGAGGCGGCGCACGGTTTCGACGTTGTGATTGAAGACGTGTGGCGCTGCATCCAGCACGATCCTGATGCACTCCTCGCTGCCGCCAAAATCGGGTGTCAGTACCTCGATTCGAGCTTCCGGAAGCCGGTCCCGGATCGCGACGATGGTGCGCGCGAAGTGCCCGGCGCCCCCGTCGGCAAGGTCATCGCGCGCGACCGCAGTGACCACGACGTAGTCGAGTTCCAGCTCTGCCGCGGCATCGGCGACCTGACCGGGCTCGCCGGCGATCGTGTCATAGGCGTCCGGCTTTCCCGCAGGCACCGAGCAGAAGGCGCAGTGGCGAGTGCAGATGTTGCCGCCGATCATGAAAGTGGCCGTGCCTCGCGAGAAGCATTCGTTCCGGTTGGGACACCGTGCCGACTCGCAGACCGTATGAAGCTCGCGCGATCGCATGAGGCGCTTGACCTGGTGGTCCGACGCGGCGTCGCGCCAGGGTTTCCGGAGCCAATCGGGGAGTCGGGGTCCTATCTGCACGAGCATGGGCCGGGATAGTAGCAGAACGTCCCCTGAACTTCCGTGGCGTCGCAGACCGAAATCGAGAGCGAATGCTCTTCTCAAACCGCCGTGGGATTCTCGACAACACCGATGAACGGCAGATTTCTGTACCTTTCGGCGTGGTCGAGCCCGTACCCGACTACAAACTCGTCCGGGATTTCGAAGCCGACGTAATCTATCGGCACCTCGATCTGGCGTCGCGCGGGTTTGCTCAACAGCGCCGCGATCTTTACGGACCGCGCGCCCCGGCGTCTGAAAGTGTCCGTCAGGTACGAAAGTGTAAGTCCCGTATCGACGATGTCTTCCACGAACAGCACGTCGCGGCCATCGAGCGACTGGTCGAGATCTTTCGTCAGCCGGACTTCGCCCGACGACGTCGTCTCGGATCCGTAACTCGAGACCGCGATGAAGTCGATCGTCACCGGAAGGTTGACGGCGCGCATCAGGTCCGAGAGGAACATGCAGCCACCCTTGAGCACGCAGATCAGGTGCGGCACTCGTCCATCGGCGTGATAGTCGGCCGTGATCCGGGCTCCGAGCGCCAGAACGCGGTCCGAAATTTCGTTTGCCGGGATCAGGATTCTGAGGTTGGCCGTGTCTAGCATGGGCGCAGACTAGGATTGCCGGCGCCGAAGCGCAAGCGCGCAATGGTTCGGCCCGCGCGGCGTTCCACTTGCGTTGACCGGCCATTGGAGCCGCCGGCCTCTGTTACTATTCGGGAAACCGGACGCCGCAAGTGGCGTTCGAGCTACAGATTTTCTGGGCCAGGAGCGAAGGCATGAGAGCGCGAGCAACGGTGGGAATCTCTACGGCCGTTGGGTTGTCACTTTTTGCGGGCGCTGCTCTTGCGGGCAACGCCCTGACGCCTCGAGAAGCCCGCGAGTCCATAGCGTCGCTACTGGGCCGGCCGACGAGCGAAGTTCGGATCAAATCGGTTTCTCCGGGACTGGTTGGAGGCGACGCAACGGTAGAGGCTGAACTCGGAGTGACGTTCCAGATGCACCGCGAGAAGGACGCCTGGATCGTCAAGTCGGTGAGAGTCAACGACAGGCACTGGGAGGACATCGGCCTACTTCGGCGCGCGCTCGACGCGGAGAAGGCCAAGCGGGCGCAGTCGGATCTCGGCGCGCTTGCGGCCGGCATCGAGGCATTCAGGCGCGCGCGAGGCTTCTACCCCGATGTCGAAGGCGGGCGCGCTCTCGTCGACCACCTCTCGCCTTCGTTCCTTCCGTCGGTGATTCGGGAGGATCCCTGGAACTCGTCCTACGACTATCGCCGCACGTCAGCGGGATTCGAGGTAGAGTCGGCCGGGCCCGATGGCAAACCAGACACCTCGGACGACATCGTCATGCGCGGGCCCGCGGCCGGAGAAACTCGATGAGCGCGGCGTCCTCATCGTCCGCGACACCGGTGCTCGACGCCCGGATTCGAACGGCGTCGGTGGTCGTGCTTGCGATGGCGATGAGCGTGGTTCTCTTCGCCGTCGTTGGAACTGCTATACGTCCGGATTCGCCGAACACGGCCGCCGATGCTCTTCTATACCCATTGGTGGCGGCCGCTCTGCTCACGCTGGTGGCCTCGGTGATCATCCGGCGCATCAGTTACCAGCCGGCGAGACTGCTTGCCGCGCACGCTGCTGGAGGAGAGCCAGGACTTGCGGATCTGCTGCTCCGCGTCACCATCGTCAGTTCGGCCCTTGGCGAGGCCGTCGGCATCCTTGGGCTCATTCTCGGCATCGTTTCGGCCGATATGTATTACGCATACGTTCTGTGTGGCATCGCGCTCCTGGCGGTGCTGAGCAATTTTCCTCGGGCGCGTCAGTGGCGCGATCTGAGTACCGAGATAACTCAACGAGCCCGGAGTGGAACCGCCGGCGGAGGCTTCGGACAGGGACTGTAGTGACAAAGGATAGAAACAACATGGGATTGACCCGATCGGCCCGGATCGCATCGCTTGCGATGGCGGGAATAGTTGCAGCGTCTTCGGTCGCGATGGCGGCCACTCAGGACAGGCCGGCTCTCGATTCTGGCACCAGAACGAGCGTGCAGGAGGTTCCGGCCGACCCAGCCGCTCGCAAGCAGGCGGCTTACAAGCTCTACCTCGAGGCCGCTCAATACGAGCGGGCCGGCGATTACATCCGGGCCGTCGAGGCATACAAGAAGACGGTCGAACTCGTGCCGGAGGACGATCAGCCCCGTGTCGCGCTTGCGAGGCTCTATCTGTCGAACCGCAACACGGACGCCGCGCGATCGGCCGCGCAGGAAGCCCTCAAGTACAAACAGGACTCGGTGGCGGCACGTGCGGTTCTTGCCGAGATCTACGTCATGGAAGCCTTCACGGGCGGAGGCGTCGACCAGGCCAAGGCGCGCGTCGCGATCGGCGAGTTCGAGGCAATCGTCAAGATCGACGAAAAGGCGGACATTCAGATCGGCCGCAATTCGGTGAAGGCGCTTGCGATGCTCGGCCAGCTCTATAGCTCGATAGACGAGGACAAGAAGGCCATCGAGGCATTCGAGCGACTCTCGCGCCTGGACGGCGTGACTACCGAGTCGATGCTCACTCTCGCCAGACTCTATTTCGATCAGAGGAAGTTCCGCGAAGCCGCGCGCGCGGCCGAGCAGGCGAGGAAAATCGATGCCAGGAACGTAGATGCGCTCCTCATCCTCGGCCAGTCGCTGCTTCGCACCGGCCGCGCCGCCGAGGCCGTCGAAGCGTTCAGGCAGTTGCGAGCGGCGACCGAGTCGGCACCCGCCGCCGCGAAAAATGCTCTGACTATCGAGTTTGCGGATGCACTGATGCAGGCCGGCAAATACAACGAGGCAATCGAGGCGACCAGGACCGTACTGTCGAGCGAACCGCGCAACGTGCGGGCAATCCGCGTTCTTACCGACGCCGAGCGCCGGTCGGGCAAGCGTGAACAGGCCGTCAAGACGCTCGAAGCCGCGCTCGTCGGTCAGGACGTCAACGAGTCGCTCGAGCTCGTGTTCGCGCTTGCCGAGACCTTCGAAGAGCTCGAGCAGTACGACCGCGCGATCGAAACCTACGAGGAAGCCCTTGTCGTTCTGTTGAACCCGGACGGTACCGTGGCTGCTGGCGATCGCAACAATGCCGGCGTGATCCTGCGAAGGATCGCGACTGCGCACCGGTTGGCCGGGCGTCCCGACAAGGTGGCCGAGTCATACGACCGGATGCGGAAGGTGCTCGGACCGGATGATTCGATGGCAGACATCCTTCAGGTGCAGGAGGCCATCGAGACGACCCGATACGATGACGCTCTGATGCGGGCGCGCAAGGCCGCCGCCACTGCAAAGGGTGACGACAAGCGGACATTTGCGTTTCTCGAGGCGCAGGCTCTTTCGAAGAAGGGCAGTGCCGCCGAAGCGGTGAAGGTCGTCGAAGGTCAGTTGTCCGGCAAGCCCGACGACACCGACGTTTATGCGTTCCTCTCGGTCATCCAACTCGACGGCGGGGACGCAACCGGTGCGGAGAAGTCGATACGCAAGGCCCTGCAGAGCGAGCCGAACGACACGGGGTTGCTCATCACGCTGAGCTCGATACAGGATCGGGCAGGGCAATACGTCGAGTCGGAGAAGACGTTGAGGCAGGTGCTCGAGCTCGATCCGGACAACTCGACGGCTCTCAACAACCTTGGTTACTTCCTTACCGAGAGGAAGGAGCGCCTCGATGACGCACTGGGATTCATTCAGCGGGCGGTAAACATCGATCCGACCAACGGGAGCTTTCTCGACTCGCTCGGTTGGCTTTATTTTCAGATGGGCAAGCTGCCCGAGGCCAAGAAGTACCTCGAGCAGGCCGCCATTTACGAACACCAGAGCGCGACGATTCGCGAGCATCTCGGCGACCTCTACGAGAAGCTCAACGACAAGGCGAAGGCAAAGCAGTACTGGGAAGCCGCGCTCAAGCTTTCGAACGAGAAAGCCGAACAGGATCGCCTTCGCGGGAAGTTGAAGTAACTCGACGACGGCGGAGGGCCGCTGTCGGGAGAACAGACTCGATGCGACAGCCAGCCAGGCACTCGGTTACGCGCAACGGCGTTTCGCGCCGCGCGTCACTGTGTGCATTGCTGGCTGTCCTGGCTTTCGGCCCGTTCGGTGCCGGCACGGCGTCTGCAATGCAGAGTGGGGCGGTGCCGAAGCCGGTAAAAGCATCGGCCACCGGTTCTTCCAGTGGCGATCCCAGACTTGACGAGCTCGAGCACCTGGCGATCGATCACGTTAATGGAGAGAGACGCGCTATTGGCGTCAGCGACCTCATCGTGTCGCCGGAACTGAGCCGGATCGCGCGCGAGTACTGCCGCGACATGGCCGAGCGGCGATTCTTCGCGCATCTCGATCCGGACGGAAAGATGGTCTACGACCGCGCGGCGCGCGGCGGCGTGTCGGATTGGACGAACATCGCGGAGAACATCGCGCGAAACCGCGGCTTCGACGATCCCGCTGGTGTGGCTGTGCGCGAATGGATGAAAAGCGAGGGCCATCGCGACAACATCCTCGACGCGAGATTCGTGGAGACGGGGCTCGGGGCGTGGGTGGGACCGGACCGGACGGTCTACTTTGCGCAGATCTTCATCCGGCGGCCGAAGAAGCGGTAACTTTTCGGAAGGCGAGGCACCTTCGTAACAGTTCCCCGCGCGCCTGCGGCGCACCCCCTCGGACGAAACGAGCAGCCTTTCGGGTCCGCGGGCCATTCTGAGGCGCCGTAGCGTTTCGGGTCCGCGGGCCATTCTTAAGCGCCGTAGGCGCGAAAGCACCGTAGCCCACGGCGCAAGCCGTGGGTATTGTGGCGGAGCTCGGTCAAGC
>JAJTWZ010000123.1 GCA_021463145.1 Blastocatellia bacterium
CGCAGCCCTCGGCCGGTTCGCGGCCCTCGGCCGGTTCGCGGCCCTCGGCCGGTTCGCGGCCCTGGACCGGATTGCACCCCCGCGGTTTCGAAACGTGGCCCGTTAAATCCTGGGGGTCCGCCCCGGACGCGTGGTGAATCGCTATGAAACACGCTGCCCGCTTAATCCCGTGCGCTACCCCGCAGGCATGCGGAAAGCTACGCAACGAGCCAACTCCGGCAGGTGGCGGAAGGTCCACATCACGCTCTAGAATCCCACGGACCAATGCAGGTCTTCGACCCGCCCCGCGACCGGATTCAGTCAACCTACGAGGTATCTTCATGACCGATGCGATTCGACGCTTCGCACGTGCACTTGTCATCGTTCTGGTTTCGTCGAGCTCCGTTGCCGCACAGGCGCCACTCGCACCCTCCATCACCAGGGTAAACCCGGACAACGCAGCAATCGGCGACGAGATCAGAATTCGGGGCACGAATCTGGTTGACGTGACGTCCGTGCAATTCACCGGTGGCTCTCGCGCCAGGTTCTTCGCCGAAAACCCGACTCGGATTCGCGTGACCGTGCCCGTGGGCGCGCGAACGGGCCCCATTACCGTCGTGACCAAAGGCGGACGCGCAACCAGCCCCGACGTGACGATCAGAGAACGGCCGACATCCGGACCGAACCCCGAGCCGAGTCCTACCGGCCCGGTGGTCCTTGGCTTCGACCCGGCCTCGGCTGCCCCCGGTGAGCAAATCGTCATCAGCGGCCGCAATTTCAAGGACGTCACCGGAGTAGAGTTCAACGGACGCCAGGCAGCGCGCTTCCGCGTGCTTTCTGAGGCAGAGATCCGCGCCACGGTGCCTGCCGGCGCTACTTCGGGCGCCGTCACCGTGGTCACACGCTCAGGCCGGGCGTCGGGCCGGGCTCTGCTTAAGGTAACGGCGCCTCCCTCGGCCGGCGCTCCGACGATTGGCAGCGTCAACCCCACGGCGGGTTCCGTCGGCGACCGGATCGACGTGACGGGCACGGGTTTCGCCGACGTCCGCAAGGTGCAGTTCAACGGTGTCGATGCGCGGTTTACCGTACGCTCCCTGACGGCGATTCGAGCCTTCGTGCCGCAGGGCGCCACAACGGGGCCGATCCGCGTTGAAACCGGCGCGGGCCAGGCTCGCAGCCGCGAGGCGTTTACGGTTCGTGTGCCGATCCCGGCGCCTGTCATCGCTGGCGTCACTCCGTCACGCGGGGCGCCGGGCGATGTGGTGCGAATCGATGGAAGTGGTTTCGTGGACGTGCAGCGGGTGGAAGTGGGCGGAATTGCCGCGGCGCATCAGGTCATCTCCGAGACCCGCATCCGGATGACGTTGCCCCTCAACGCCAGGACCGGCCCGGTCGTGGTCATCGCGAGGTCAGGTCGCGGCACGTCTTCCGGCGACTTCACCGTCGTTCCGAAGGCCGTGCCCCCGGCGATCGGCCGGCTGAACCCGGATCGCGGTCGTATCGGCGACCTCGTGACCATCGTCGGCACCGGCTTCGTCGACGTGCGGCGCGTCGAATTTAACGGCGTGAACGCGCGGTTCTCCGTCCTGTCGGATACTCGCATCCGCGCGACGGTTCCATTCGGCGCGACAACAGGCCGGGTCTCTGTCGTGACCGCAGGTGGACGCGCCGACGGCGCCCCCGGCTTCACGATTCAACGCCCGCCGGACGCGCGGCTGCAGTTTGCGGCGCGAACGGCGTCGGTACGTGCCAGCGACCGCAGGATCGACGTCGCCGTGACCAGGGAAGGAGACGCGAGCGTGGCGGTCTCAGTCGAGTACCTCGCCCGCGATCGCGGGGCAGTCGCCGGCCGTGACTATCGGCTCCGCGCGGGCCGGCTCTCTTTCGCAGCCGGCGAGAGGCGCAAGGTCATCCCAGTCGAGATTCTCGAAGGACGCATCGGACCTGCCTACCGCGACTTCGAGTTGCTGCTTCGAAACCCGCGCAGCGGCGCGCTGCTTGGAAATCCGTCGTCGACGGTCGTAACGATAGTCGACGATCTCACCAGCGGCGCGGTCCTCGACGTTCGTGAGTCGTCGCTCGATTTCGGCCAGGTCCGGATCGGCCAGGCGACGCGTCGCACGGTGACGGTTCGCAATTCGGGACGAGGCGTGCTGGCTTTCGACGTCGACACGCTCGGAGCCGGCGAAGGATTCGTCCTCGTCGAGCGGCCAACCCGCGCTCGGCTCGCCGCAGGCGAGACGGCCACGTTCGCGCTCGAGTTCCGCGCCAGATGGCGGGTGGGCCGGTTCAATGGAACTCTCGTCGTCCGAAGCAACGCCGGGGACCGGTCGATTGCACTGCGCGCCGAAGCGCTCGGGGTGCTGCCGGCAGTTCCGTCGCTGTTGACGACCGCGGTCGACTTCGGCGCGGTCCGTCAGGGAGATCGCGCCACCTGGCCGGTGACGATCCGCAATACCGGCCTCGGAAGACTGCGGATTCTCGACGCCCGCATCGACAGCGGCTCTTCGGCGGGCTTCTACATCGCGACGCGCCCGAGTCGAATGGATCTCGGCCCGTGGGAGACGGCGACTCTTCTCGTGGGCTTCGCCCCTTCGGGCTTCGGCGATGGCGTCGTTTACGGCCGTCTGCGGGTCGAAACGTCTGGCGGCGTTGTAACCACATACCTCCAGGCGGACCGCCGGGCCGAACCGTTCCTCGTACTCGAGCCGCGATCGATCGATTTCGGCGAGGTCGAACCGAACGACGAGGCGATGCGCGACCTCGTTGTTGCGAACGACGGCGATGCGCCGCTTCGCGCGCGCGTGCGTCTGCGGTCGGGCGAAGGCACTTTCTTCATCGAGGGCTCGAGAGACCTGACCGTCGAGCCCCGGGGAAGCCGCACGATCTCGGTGGGCTTCGCTCCGGGATCGAGCGGGGGGATTGAGTACACGGGCTCGATCGAAGTTCGAAGCGAGGGTGGCGACGCGCTCGTTCCTCTCACGGGCTCGGTGAGGGTGGTGCAGCCGCCATCGGGCCGGCCATTCGTTGCGATCGAGGGCCCCGCCACGGGCGAAGTGCTGACTTCGGGCGATGCCGCCACGGTGCGCTTCAGCGCATTTTCTGAGCGCGGACTCGACGGGTTCGAGGTGACGTATTCGCTCGACGGCGGCCTGACCTACCCGTACCGGATCGGCGAGGCGGGCGGCGACGTTCGCGCAATCATCTGGAACGTTCCGGAGGCGCTCCAGACTTCCAGAGCTCGAGTGAAGGTGACGGCCCGAGACCTTGACGGAAACGTCGAGGAGGCAGTCAGCGATCTTATTTCCGTTCGTCCGCTCTCACCGCTGCTGCGTGTCGACATCGGCATCGATCCGATGCCAGGCGGCCAGATCACCCCGCCGACTCGGCTCGGTTACAGGATCAGGCGAGTCGCTCCGGACGAGGACACGGCGCCGGACATCTGGGATCCGAATGCGATCGACACGGTCGATCCGGGCCGGTCGCCGGCGAAGGGCGCGTCGCTCGTGGCTTACGACGTCTACCGGGTGCAGTCGTACGGAGACGGAGAGCTGCCGACGGCCGACGAGGTTGCGGGCAATCCCGAAAATCTCATCGCGACCGTGCCGTCGGAGGATGGCGTGGCATCCGACGTGCTCTCGACGTTCGGGCCGGCCGTGTCGATGTACACGATCGTCTCGAGATTCGACGACGGTCAGCGCAGCCGCCCGTCGTCGCCTGTCGTCGTGCGGCTACCGGCAATCGTGGATCCGCGGTTCGAGAATGCGGAACTGACGATGGCCGCCGATGGCTCGGCGATTTCCGAGGAGGGCGCAATCGTCGTCGTCGACGGCCGCGAGGAGTTCCGTGTTCGGCTCGACCGGCGGTCGCGAATCCTGTACGTGCAGGACATCGACCGCAGCATCAGCGGTACGGCCACACTCGGTTCCCTGTTGCGGCCCGGCCGGACGGTCTCGCTCGTCGTTCGTAACCCGGACGCCGGCGAGTCGGCGCCCGTCAGCCTCGTGGTGCCGTAGCGATAGGGGGAGCAACTCGGAATGGTTGGACAGGGCGAATGACGCGGATCCGAACTTCGGAGTTCGGATCCGTGCCATCCGTTCAATCCTTGCTTCTTCCTGGAACTCCTCTTATGAGATCGCCAATCCGTTTCCGCTCGCGTTCGGTGTAGAAACCGAAGGCGAACAGCACGAGCGGAAAGGTCGCCGCGAGTGCGCCACGCACGACGAACGCGAGGTAAGGATTCGGGATCGGAATGAACACGATTCCGGCGTACATCGCGCCGGCCACGCCGAGCATGAGCGATATCCGCCCCCATTCGTAATCGACAGGATGGAACTTCGTCGACATGTACCACCTGAACCACACCATGAACGCGTAGGCGACGAGCGTCGCAACGGCCGCGCCCATCATTCCGTAGCCCGGAATCAGCACGAAGTTCAACGCGATGTTCACGACCGCCGCCGACACGACGATGATCGGATTCCAGTACGCCTTCTTTTCCGTCATCAGTCCGACGTTGACGCCCTTGCCGCTCGCCACGAGCAGGTAGTACAGAACGAACATCGGCACGATCGGAATCGCCCCCCAGTACTCCTCGCGAAGCGTCGCGTGGATGAGCTCGGGCACCAGCACCGAGACGCCAAGGCCGAAGAGGAGCGACAGCCATACGAGGTACGTCAGGACGAGGCTGTAGTACTCGCCCGCGTCTTCGTCCTTCATCACCTCGAAGCGCATAGCCGGCCAGATGAGGCTGAACGGATTCGTCACCAGGATCGGCAGGATCGACGCGAACTTGTTGGCCAGTTCGTACAGGCCGACCTCCTTCGCGCTGAAGTAATAGTTGATGAAGAAGCGATCCGCCGTGATGAGCGCCTTGGTCGCCAGGGCGTTCGCGACCATCGGCAGTCCGAGTTGCAGCATCGGCCGCAGCTCGGCGAACGAGAACCGCGCGTCGAACTGTCCGCGCAGCATCCAGAAGTAGATGACGGTCTGGAGCGCCGTCCCGGCAACCCACCCGAGCATCGCGCCGAGCAGTCCGATCTTGAAGACCGCGACGAGCAGCACGATGATCGCGAACTGCGCGAGGCCGGCGATCCACTTCACGGCGACGTACTTCTTCGACTGCCGAGTCGCCTTGAGGATGAGGAACGGGACGTTGTTGACCGTGTCGAGAGCCGTAAGAACTATCGTGAGCTGGACGAGGCGGACATCCGGCACGTCGAGCAGTCCGGCGTACCACGCCGCCGCTGGAAACGACGCAACCGAGAAGAGCAGGTTCACGCCGACGAGGAACCAGAGCGTCGTGGCGGTGATGACGCGGCGGCGTTCGACGGTGTCGTCGTCGAAGTAGGACCGGAAGAAGGCCTGGGTCATGCCGAGGCCGAGAATCTGCGAGGCGAAGGCTTCCGTTCCCAGCAGGAGCGCGAGTTGGCCGAGATCGGCGGGCGCGAAATACTTCGCGTAGACGAACGTCAGGAGGAAGCCGGTGACGCTCGTGGCGATAGGAGCGACGCCGAATATTGCGGCCTCGGTAACCGTGTCGCGGATCTTGGAGTACAGGCCCAATGGTCTCAGCTCATCCTTCGCGGCATGGCGCTCTTGCGCGGATCAATCTCTCGCAAAGTCGCAAAGGGAAGCAAAGGCCATCATGTCAGATAGCCCAGAGCCCGCAGCTGTTCCTCGAGTTCGGCGTCTTCGCCCGTTTCGGCCGACACCCCCGCTCCCGCTCCCACGTTTGCGCGAACCGCAGCCGCCAGTTCGGCTGTGACGTCCGGATGCGCGGTGGCGACGTTCGTCGTTTCGAGCGGATCCGCCTCCAGGTCGTAGAGCTTTATCGGTTCGGCGGCGGAATGCATCTCTCGCAGGAGCCGGCCGCGCAAATCCGCCTTGAGAGCCGCGCCAGGGTTTCGTGCAAGCCGGTCCTCGAAATCGCGCAGCTTCGCGTCCGTGCAGTCGTCACGAATGAACTTCCAACGGTTGGTCCGGACACCGGAAAGCAGCGGCTCACCGCGCGGGTCGTCGTTCAGATGACCGGCGAAATATGCCGGTCGCGAGTCGCTCGATCCCTCGGCGCCGCGAACGAGGGGCATCGTCGACGCACCAGCCAACGGCAGAGCTTCGGGAGCGCCCGGAATGCCGGCGAGCTCGATGAGGGTCGGCAACACGTCGACCGTCCGCACCTGCGCTTCGACTCGCTTGCCAGCAGGCACGGCCCAGGGGGCGCGCAGGACGAGCGGCACCCGAATGACTTCCTCGCGTCCGCCGTGAATCGGTCCGTGGAGCGGCGCAAGACGGTGCAGTCCTTCGCCGTGATCCGACATTGCGACTACGATCGTCCGGTCGAGTTCTCCGAGATCCGCGAGCACGTCGAGCAGTTCGCCGACCATCGCGTCCGCGGTGCGCGCATTCCGGACGTAGAGCTCGCGAACCGCGCTCCAGTCGCCCGACTCCCACGCGTCCGCGAAGAGCCGTTCGCAGGCCTTTCCCGTCGTTCCGTAGGGCCAATGCGCGGCGAATGTGTGGAAGAAGAGGAACCACGGCGCGCCGCGCGACTTCTTCAGCCACTTGGCCGTTGCGCGGTCGACGCGGCCGGCGAACATCGACGACTGGCAGCCGCGGCCGAGTCCGGTCGCCGCGTTCGCGAACATCACGCCTTCGCCGTCGGCCCGGCCGGCGCTCTGAGCAGTGCGATACCCGGCCGCGGCGCATCGCTCGGCCAACGTTCGCGCTTCTGCCGCGATCGGCGTGCGGTACTGATGATGCGCGCCGTGCTGCGACAACCAGAGTCCCGTGAAGAGCGAGGCGTGCGACGGCGTCGTGAAGGGAGCCGCCGACACGGCCGAAGTGAACAGCGCGCCGTCAGCGGCGAGCCTGTCGAGGTTCGGCGACGCGACGAGTTCGGCTTCGGCGCCAAGAAAACGGCGCTCTCCGATGGCCCCGAGGCAATCGAACCGAAGCGTGTCGAGCGAGATCAGAAGGATGTTCGGCGTCATTCGGCAGTCGCGGAGCGGGATCGATCGAGCGTAGCGCGGACCGCTTTCGTCACGTCGTCCACGCCGATCGTCGAGAGACATACGTGGTCGTTGCAAAGGTGCACCGAGCTGTCGCCGGGCATACGATAGCACGGGCTGCACGGCAGGTTCTGGAAGAGCACCGTGTGACGCGGGTCGCGGGGGCGATTGCGCGGCAGGTCGCTGGGACCCCACGGCACTATCACCGGTACGCCAAGCGCCGCGGCGATCTGCATCGGCCCGCTGTCGTTTCCGACGAGGCATCTGGAGCGTGCTAGGACGGCGGCAAGTTGCTGGACGCCGGTCGCGCCCACCAGGTCGACGAATCGCGCGCCCAGATCGCGCGACAGGATGTCGAGGGTCGCCTGCTGCTCTTCCCGCTCGTCCGGGGCGCCAACCATCACGAATGTCAGCGAGAGATCGCCAGCGGCGAGACGCTGCACGACGGAGGCGAATCGATCGATCCCCCACTGTTTCCACCGCATCACCACCGAGGTTCCGGCGTGGACCGCGACAAGGTTGGTGCCGCAGCCCTTCGATGCGAGCAGCGCGGCTGCTTCGTCGTTCGCAGCCGCGCTCACGACGAAGAACGGCTCGGGATCTATGTCCTCGTCGCGCGCGCCAACCGCGCGCGCAAGGTGGAGGTAGCGGTCGACCTCGTGCTCGTCCCGCTGCATTCGGGCCGGCAGGTTGTAGATCGCGTCGTACGGGCTCCGCCAGCCGGGGCTCGACACGTGGCCACAGCGCCAGGCAATTCCGGCGGCTACGGTGAACGCCGCGTGTTCCGGTTGAGCGACGTGGAACGAGTTGACGCAGAGGTCGAAGCGCTCGTCACGTAGACGGACGTGGTCTTCCTTCCGCTGCGCGGTTGTAGCCTCGAGGGGAATGTGGATGACCCGATCGATGATGTCGGGGCCGAGAACCTCTTCGTTCCGGCGGTTGGTTCCAACTGCCGCAACGATCTCGGCGTCGGCGTAGCGCCGCCGGATCGCGCGAATAGCCGGTCCATAGAGGACGATGTTGCCAATGCCGGCGTAGAGGGGGACGAGGATCTTTCCGACGCGGCCGGGGTCGAATGGCGGCGACGGAAGACGCGCGGCGTCGGCCATCAGCCGCCGATACGCGACGTTCCGCTCGATCTTTCCTGCGATTCGCGCGAGCACGCGAGCACTCTATCTTTCGAGCCCCGTTGTCGTGAACAGCGGATCGCGCGATCCGCGTTCTGCGCTGGAAGTGGCCTGGGCGATGACGTGGCTGTGAGCAATGGCGACGCCCGTGACTGACGCGCTGTGCGACTTGCGCGGACCGCCACGTCGCTCGTGCTCCGGGTACGCCCGGCGCTAGTTGATGTAGCCGAGCCCCTTCAACTGATCCATGATGTCGTCCTCCTCGGCAACGCTGAACGGATCGACCCGGTCGGTCGAAGCCGCGGCGGCGTTGGGCCGGAACGACAACTCGTGCGATGCCGAGAACTCTTCCGTGAAGAGTCCCGCGACCGGCCGCCCGTCCATGTCGTCGTTGAGCGGCACTCCCATTGCGTAGAGTGCCGTTGGCGCGACGTCCATCAACCTCGCGCCCTTCACCTCGGCGCCAGCCGCGACTCCCGGTCCGGCGGCAATGATCACCCCGTAGTCCGTGTGAGATCCTGTGGCGCCGTTGCAGACGGCGAAAATCTCCTTCGGCTCGAGGTGGCACGACGGTACGCCGATCGGCATGCACGTCACGATATCGGGCGCGAACTCGAGGTACGGACCTTCCATGACCTCTTCCCGGCGGAACACCCGGTCGAAAACCCGCTCGCCGCTCGGGTACGTCAGTGTTCTGAGATCCGCAATGACCCGGTCTCTTACATTGTCGTAGTCGGACGGATCCACGATACCGTTCGGTTCGCGACCCTTCAGGTTTATTCGGACGCCGCGCGGAACCAGGGCATAGGCGACGGTCCTGGACCAGTCCACGTTCTCGATGATCCTGTCGATGTTAGATCGCTTCGACGACATCTGGCCCGACTTCATATCGGTATCGAGCGCGGTCTCCGGCGCGCCGAAAAGCGTGTTCCGGACCGTTCGGGCCGCGTCCAGCAGGCCGACGGAATCGAGCAGGTCGCGCGTGGCGTAACGCGCCTTCTGTCCGACGGTTTCCGATACCAGCGACGTCAGATGGCCCGTCTCGGCCAGGTAACGGTTGATGTAGACGTAGGTGTTCTGAGGACCGAAGCCGTGATCGGACACGATGTAGACCTGGGTGTCGGGACCGGTCGTCTCGATCAGGCGACCGATTTCGACGTCGACGGCTTCGTAGACACGGCGTATCACATCGCCGAATCGGCCCCCCCGTTCCGGATTCCACGCCGGGTGCGTCGCGTCCATGTCGGCCCAGAAGTAATGCTGGGCGCGATCGGTCTCCGTGAAGACCATCATCGCGAAATCGAGGTCGTGCGTCTCGAGCAGGTGGCGCATTGCCGCGCCGCGCAATTCTGTCGAACGCAGTAGCTCGTCGCGCATCTGTTCGCGAGGAATGTGTTTCGAACGGAGGTCGATGATGTAATCGCCAGTCGCGGCCATCACGTCCTTTATGAGCCCGGGCGGATGCGTGAAGTCGCTCTCGAGGCTCGGCGAGAGCATTCCGCCGATCAGGAATCCATTCACCTCGACCGGAGGATACGAGCACGGCACGTTCATCGCGCCGACGCGGTATCCGTCGCGGCTGAGAATCTGCCAGATTCGCTCGTACCGGATGTCTCGCGAATTGACGACCGACATCCGATACTCGCCGAGGTCTTTCCGGATCAGGGCATTGAAGATTCCGTGCTTCGCGGGGTTCACGCCGGTCGTGCACGACGTCCAGCCGGGGAAGCTGTTCGGAATCACGGTCGACTCGAGCGGACCGCGTGCGCCGCGACGGATCATCGCCGCGATATTCGGGAGCCGGCCCTCGGCGATCCATGGATCGATGAGGTCGAAGGTGGCGCCGTCAACGCCGATTATCAGGATCTGGGGTTTCTTCGTCACGGGGCGGAAATCATAGCAGTTCCCCACGCGCCTGCGGCGCATACTCTTGGACGAAACGAGCAGCGTTTCGGGTCCGCTGGCCATTTCGAAGCGCCGGAGCGTCTCGGGTCCGCGGCTATTCTGAGGCGCGTAACAACGGTGTTTCCTGTCAACGTGGAAATGCTTCGAGTCTGGCCTTCCAAGAGGCAAGCGGGTCCGCGACCGCGGAGCGGTCGATATAGTAGCCGTGGGTCGCGCGCGGCGAGTGCAACGA
>JAJTWZ010000124.1 GCA_021463145.1 Blastocatellia bacterium
CGGCGCGTCGCTGCGCTCGCGCCGTGACCCCCGGCTATCGTCTGTGACCGCTTCGCGGTCAAGCGCGTGCGTACGGTACGTGGTTTCGATCAAGCGCGCGTCGACGGTTCGTGGTTTACGGTCAAGCGCGTGCGGACGGCTCGTGGCTTCGATCAAGCGCGTGCGGACGGCTCGTGGCTTCGATCAAGCGCGCGCGGACGGTACGTGGTTTCGGTCAAGCGCGTGCGGACGGTACGTGGTTTCGGTCAATCGGGTGTGGACGGTACGTGGTTTACGGCCGGGCGATATGACGCTTTTTCACTGCGGCCGTGGCGGCGCTGAAGAATGCGTCGCGTGCGCGGCCCGGAGCCGGATCGCGACGAATCGAGGGACATTATTGACGGAATGCCTCAATCCCACGACAATCAGGCGGGTTCGCCCGGCGGCGCCGGCGACCTGACGACTCGAACTCGAACCAGGATCTCGAATGCTCGCTGCGAACACTCTCCTCCACAATCGATACCTGATTATTCGGCAGCTCGGTCAGGGAGGCATGGGTGCCGTCTACCTCGCGACGGACCAGACCTTCGGCAGCACCGTCGCTCTCAAGGAGACGCTGATTGCCGACGAGCTCCTCCGAAAGGCCTTCGAGCGTGAAGCCCGGCTTCTCAACAGCCTGCACCACGCGGCCTTGCCGCACGTTTTCGACTATTTCTTCGAGTCCGAAGGCCAGTTCCTCGTCATGCAGTTCATACCTGGCGAGGACCTCGGTCAACACATGAAGAAGGCCGGCCGGGGATTCGATCCTGCATACGTCCTCAAATGGGCGGATCAACTCCTCGACGCCCTGGATTACCTGCATTCGCACGAACCCCCGATCGTTCACCGCGACATCAAGCCCGAGAACCTGAAGCTCACGCAGCGTGGCGACGTCATCCTCCTCGATTTCGGACTGGCCAAGGGCGCCGTCGACCAGATGACGCTCGTGTCCAACAAGAGCCTGTTCGGTTACACGCCGCATTACGCGCCATTCGAGCAGGTGCGGGGCACCGGAACGGATCCTCGAAGCGACCTCTATTCGCTCGCTGCTACGATCTTCCACCTTCTGACGGCGACGCTGCCGCCGGATGCACTGACCAGAGCCGAATGCGCGTTGAACGGCGAGCCCGATCCCCTGGCCAATCTTCCGGCGATGCTTCCGATGGTGCCTTCTCAGGTTTCGTACGTGCTGCAGAGGGCGCTTGCTCAGAAGCGTGACAATCGTTTCGTTTCCGCGCGCGAGATGCGGGCTGCGTTGTCGGGCGCCCTGGCGGCGGGAGGCGGATTGCCTCAGGTTGCACCGATCGGGGCGCCGCTCGGGGGCACGCTCGTCGAACCGCCGCCGCCGCCTCCTCCTCCTCCGGCCGCAAATCCGTGGGCCCAGGTTCCTACTGTTGGACACAGCCACAATGCGGTTCCGCCATTGGGGACGCCGTCCAACCCCCAGGGGTATCCGTCTAACCCTCCCGCTCCCGGATTTCCCTCCAATCCACCGGCACCAGCCTATCCGTCCCAGCCGCCAGCGGCGCAACCGCATCCGGGATACGGAGTGCCCGTGTCCGTCCCGCCGACTCAGCCGCAGATCCAGGGCGCGATGGCGTCGCCGGTACCCGCGGCAAAATCGGGCGGTACCGGGAAGCTGTGGTTCGGACTGGCAGTCATCGGCGTGCTCCTCGTGGCGATCTTCGTCGCCGGCGGAATGCTTGCCTGGCCGATACTGTTTCCAGCCACGACGACGAACGTCAACTCGAACACCGCAAACTCGAATTCAGGTGCGCCGGTTTCGGCGAAGGGCAAGACACTCGTCGCCGCCAGTTCCATCTCGACTCCGTCCGTTCTGCTCGAGACGGCGACGACGCCGGATGGCAAGTTCGTGGTGTCGTCGGGGGAAGAAAAGTGTGTGCGAATCTGGCAATCGAGCGGCGGCAGCCAGGTTCGACTCCTCGAGGGACACGGGCAGCCGGCGAAGGGACTCGCTATCAGCCCCGACGGATCGCGAATCGCGGCTGGCTCGGACGACGGAACGGTCCGGATCTGGAAGACGAGCGATGGAACCGAACTGGCCTCGACCGAAGCCCATCAGGGCTACGTCTTTGCCGTCGAGTTCAGTCCCGACGGCACCGAACTGGCCTCCGCCGGTAGCGACAAGGAAATCAAGCTCTGGAATTCGTCGGACCTTACATTCGTGTCGTCGGTCTCGGCACCGTCCGCCGACGACCTCATTGTCACTCTGAGCCCGGATCTGAAGTGGATTGCCTACTTCACGAAGGAAAAGGGAGTGAACGTCTGGTCCACGGCGAACGACAGCAAGGTCTCGTCGCTCACGAATCATTCTTTCGACGTCAGTTGCGGGGTGTTTTCGAATGACGGCACATTGCTTGCCATCGGTAGCGGCGATGGCGTGACCCGGCTGTGGAACGCGAAGACCGGGGCACTGGTCCGGGAGGTTCGTACCGGATCGAGCGCCGTGCGCCGCGTCCGGTTCTCTCCTGACGGGTCGTTGCTCGTCACCGGAGCGGCCGACGGAACCATACAGCTCTGGTCGGTTGCCGACGGTGCCGAGCTTTCCAAGGTCGCCGCTCACAAGGGCGCGATTCGCGGGATTGCCTTCAGCAGCGACGGAAAGACCGTCGTTACAGGCAGCGCCGACAAGACCATCCGCATCTGGACCGTCGCCGACGGAAAGTAGCGCTCGTTCCGCTGGCTCAATTCGCCAATTACTTCACGGAGTTCCGATGAACAGACGATCCGTCGTTCTTGTCGTGAGTCTCGCTACGGCACTTGCCGTTGCGTCGCCCGCTCTTGGTCAGCGCCGTGGTCGCGCGCCGGCACGCACTCCAGCGGCGCCCGTTTCGCTCGCCGGGTCGCCAGCCAGGTCGTTTCCCTCCAACACGATGTTTTATGCCGAGCTGACCGATACGGCGTCGCTCGTCGACCAGATGGGCGGCGTCGATCTGCTCTATCGCCTGACGCGTGAGAGCTTCCGCGGCACGCCGACGAACAAGTCCACTTCTTTTCCATTGACGGAGCAGCAGTTCCGCAGCGTTCTCGGCTCAACGCTCGCAATTGGCGCACTGTTGCCGCCAGAGGCCGAGTTTGCGAATCTGTCGTCTGTCGATCCAACGGTCGCTGGGCTCGTGCAATCGGCATCTCCAGAGGTCGCGTCACTCGTCCTTTCGGTGATGAAGGAGATCGGGCGCGGACAGTCCCGGCCTGTGAGTCCCCCTGCCTCATCCCTCATTCGTGGAAGTAAGGTATCGACCTATGGAAAAGGAAGGAGCGCGTTCGCCTATTCGCAAGTAGGCGACAATTTCGCATTCGGAGTTCCGGCCGGGGTGAAACTGGTGCTCGAAACGGCTTCGCCGGCCACCGGTGGAAGCCTGGCCGACGTTCCGGCGTTTCAGGGCGCGAATTCGCGCGTTCCAGGGCGACGCCAGTTTTTCGCGTTCGTCAATGGCGCAACGGTCTCGACAGCATTCAATGCGGGAATCGACAAATCCTACTCCAGCAGGCCGCCCGCTCCTGCCAAGGGAGCGAAGGCCCCGCCACAAGAGCCGGGAGTCGAAGCAGCCGCACTGAAGCGGTTCATTGGAATGGACGCTCTAGTCGGCGGCAGCGTGACGGCGCTGGCTGAAAGCGGCAACGTAACGTTGCAGGCCGCACTCGAGTTCGACCGCACGCGCAACGGCCTCGTCAACATCCTGACCGACCCCCCGATCATTGATGGACGAGCAACCGCGCTCATGCCGCCCGATACCGACGGCGCCCTTATCGTCAGCCACGATAGCGTCCGCTTTTACGACCTCATCCTCCAGACGCTTACCCCCGACCTGTCGAAAAAGCTTGGAATACCGCCGCCACCCGATTTCGTGGCGGAATTCGAGAAGAAGTACGAGCTGCGTTTTCGGGACGACTTTCTCGCCGGCTTCGGCAGCGAGATAGCGCTCGGAATGAAGGTCAAGCCCCCTGTGCGGCCCGACTCGATGGCCCTGGTGCAGGATAACGGCGCACCTCCTGCCGATCCAGCCCCCAGCATCGACGACGCGTTCCTGCTCGTCGAACTTCGCAATCCCGCGGCGATCCGCCAGTTCATAGATCGCAGTTTCGTCGTGGAAGGTGAGGGAGCGACGACGAGCAAGGATGTCTTTCGCGAGGTGGAAGTGTGGAACGCCTCGTCATTCTCGTTCGCGATCGTGGGTAGTTGGGTCGCGCTGGGATCGAGAAAGAGCGTGGAAGAGATCATCACTGCGTTTCAGACCGAGCAAGGGTTGATGCAGAACTCCGACTACACAAGGGCACTCGGCGGAATGCCGAACAACGCGATCGGCGTGCTGTACGTCTCGCCGGACTTCATCGACACGGCCGGACGCCAGGGCGGATTGCCCCAGCACGACAGGCCGTTGTATCCGCAGAGCCTGCTCTGGACTCTTCAGAAGGATGCGTCGGGGATTTACACGAACTTTCAGGCTCCGTTGCCGGATATGCGGAATCTTTTCGACACGGGGTCCAAGATGGCCTTGCGCGGGCCGGTTGGACGTCCGTGGAATGGAATAGTCTGATCGTCCGGCAATCCACCGGCCGCGTCTGAAGCGTAGCTGAAGTGTCGCGAAACACCATCGGGAACGCGGGGGCGATCAGTCGCTCGGTCCCGCGTTCCCGCGCGACGATTTTCTCGCCGGGAGGCGCCGATGTCGGACTCTGAGCTTGACACGCCGGACGCAGGCGATCGCCCGTTGAACCGGCGGGGCTTTCTGGGAGCGGCCGCGCTTGCGGCCGGGTCCCTCGTCGCGGCTGCGGGAGGAGGCGCCGCCTCCGTCTACCTCGCCGTGCCAGCCCTGAAAGGCGGCGGCGAGGCAGCTGGATGGACGCTCGTTCGCGAGATTGCGGCGACCGCTGGAGACGGGCCCGGTCGCGCCACGATTGATGTCGTCAGCCAGTCGGGATGGTCGAAGACAACTACTCGCCAGGCCGTCTTCATCGAGCGCAGGCCCGACGGCACCGTGGCCGCGTACTCGGCCAGGTGCCCGCATCAGGGATGCCTCGTCGACTGGCGCTCGGAAGTGAAGGAGTTTTTCTGCGTCTGCCATTCGAGCACCTGGACGCGCGACGGCTCACTCGCGCTCGGGCCCGCAAAACGCGGCCTCGATCCGCTGGAAGCACGGCTTACGGCCTCGGGTGACGTGGAGGTCAAGTACGCAATGTTCGCGCTCGATACAGCCGAGCGTGTAGAGGTGGGCTGACCGTGGCAGGCGCCGGCTCGGGACGAATCGCGCGCATCGCCGAAGCTGCAGAGGAGCGGACGGGAATCGCCGCCGCGCTTCGGCACTCGGTCAGCCACACCATACCTGGCGGGTCCCGGTGGGTTTACGTATTCGGCTCGGCTCTGGCCGCGACCCTCCTGCTGCAGACCGTAAGCGGCATCCTGCTCGGCTTCTACTACGTGCCATCGGTCGACCACGCCCATACGACGGTCGCTTACATTCAGAAGGAAGTCGCACTCGGCTGGCTCGTCAGGGGAGTTCACCATTACGGGGCGAGCGCGGTAATCGTCATCCTCCTGCTGCATCTGGCCCGGACCGTCCTTTGGGGCGCGTACCGGGAGCGGCGAGAAGCGCTCTGGCTCGCCGGGATAACGCTGCTCGTGCTCGTCATGGGGTTCGGGTTCACGGGTTATCTGTTGCCCTGGGATCAGAAGGCCTACTTCGGTACCCAGGTGGCAGGCGGCATCGCGGCCAGCGTGCCGTTCGCCGGCACAACCCAGATGCAGTTGCTGCTCGGCGGCAAAGAAGTAGGTCAGGCAACCCTGTCACGCTTCTTCGCGCTTCACGTCTTCGTTCTGCCATTGGTTACCGCATTCGTACTGGCGTTGCACATCCGGTTTTTCAGGCGCGTTGGCGCTGCGGGGGCTGCGGTCGAGAAGAGTGAAAGGCTGAAGCGGCGACCCTATTTTCCGGCGCAGTTCACACGCGACGTGTTTGCTTCGATCCTCGTCGTCGCCGTACTTGTAGCGCTCTCGGCGTACAGCCCGGCGGTGCTCGGTCCAAAGGCCGACCCCGGGGCCGAGTTCGTTCCGCGGCCGGAGTGGTACTTCCTCTGGATCTTCGAAATCCTGAAGGTCGTGCCAGCGTTCTGGGGTGCTGTCGTGTTACCCGGGGCGATCGTCCTGGGCCTTGCCATGCTTCCCTGGCTCGACCGGGGGCCGGATCGCAGGTTTCGTAAGCGGCTCGTGCCCATAGGCGCGTTCGGACTCCTCGCCGCCGTAGTCGTCACGCTGACGGCGGCCGGTCTGATTGCGGATTCGCGGGATCCGAAGATCCAGGCGCAACACGCGGAAGCGCGGGCGTACCTGGACGAACCCTTCGAGCCTGACGAAATCGGCAGGAAGTCTGGTGGCGCAATCGTGATCGGACCGCCGCCCGCGGCGTTTACCGCGAACTGTGCCGGGTGCCACAGTGCAACCGGCGAGGGGCAGATTGGCCCGTCACTGCGCGGGATATCGGCCAGGCCGTCGAGGACCGTGGATGACATTGCGAAACTGCTCGTTTCGCCCGGCGCGTTCGGTCTCGGAGAAGGGATGCCGTCGTTCGAAAAGCTGGAGGAGGAAGAGCGGCGGGCAATTGCCGAATGGGTGGCTTCGTTGCCTGAGTGAGACGAATCGCAGTTGAGCCAGAGGCGCTTCCGCCTTGACCATTCGCGCCTGCTGCCGCTAGAGTGCCCTCTTTCGTGGCGGCCAGTCCCCGCGAATATTTCCGGCCGAAAGGAGGTGACACGGTTTGGCCATAGTAGAAGTTCATCCGAACGAAAACCTCGAGAATGCCCTGCGACGCTTCAAGCGCCGCGTTCAGGTCGAGGGCATCATCACGGACGTCAAGAAGCGCGCTTTTTACCTTTCACCGACCGAAAAGAAGCGCATCAAGTCCGCGCTGGCCCGCCGTCGTGACGCCCGAAAGCGCCGCTACCGCAACTCGAGAGCCTGACCGATCGCCTCGGCGCGTTCGTCGCGCCGTTCGTGAAGTACAATCCGGAGCGGGATTGCCCATTTGGCGATCCCGCTCCGGTTTCATTTCCCGGCGACATTTCACCATGACGGAGACACTGGCCGATGAGCGGTTCGACCCCTGAATCCACCGCCGAGCGAATCGGCAGACTTCGCGACGAGATCCGGCAACACAACGAGCGCTACTACATCGACGACGACCCGATCGTTTCGGACGCCGAGTACGACGCGCTCGTCAGAGAGCTGCAGGAGCTCGAAGCCGAGCATCCCGAGCTCGACGACCCCGATTCTCCGACGAGGCGGGTGTCCGGACGCGCCGCCGAGACTTTTGCGAAGTATCCGCACGTGCGGCCGATGCTGTCGCTCGACAACACTTATTCTATCGACGAGCTTCGCGCCTGGGACGCGCGTGTGCGGAAGGGGCTGGGTGACGAGCCTTACCGGTACGTCGCCGAACTGAAAATCGACGGGCTCAGCATTGCGATCGGTTTCGACGGGCGGGGCGCGCTCGTCCGCGGTGTGACACGCGGCGACGGCGTTACGGGCGAGATCGTGACCGCCAACGTCGAAACGATTCCCGGTCTTCCGAAACGCCTGCCTGGGGCCGCGACGTCGGCGCTTCCCGCGAAGGGTGAGATCGAGGTACGAGGCGAAGTCTATCTCTCGACCGCCGAGTTCCGCCGCATCAATGCCGAAAACCTCGAGGAAGGCGAGCGGACGTTCGCGAACCCAAGGAACGCTGCCGCCGGTTCGCTCCGGCAGAAGGATCCCGCCGTGACGGCTTCGAGGCGGCTCGCGCTGTTTGCCTATGAACTCTTCGTCGCCGGCGGGAAGCCATTTCAGTCGCAATCCGAATCGCTTGCGTGGCTGCGGAGCGCGAAGGTTCCTGTCAACGAAGCCACCCTCGTGTGCGGGTCGATCGGCGAGGTGGTGGCGTTCATCGAGAGCGCCGGTGAAAGGCGGGACGAGCTCGGGTACGAGATCGATGGCGTCGTCGTGAAGGTGGATTCGGTCGATCAGCAGGAGAAGCTTGGCTATACGTCGAAGGCGCCGCGGTGGGCCGTCGCCTACAAGTTTCCGGCACGACAGGCGACGACGACGCTTAACGACATCACGATCCAGGTTGGCCTGACGGGCGCGCTGACACCGGTCGCGGAACTCGAACCGGTACTGCTTTCCGGCTCGACGGTCTCGCGGGCAAGCCTGCACAACGAAGACGAGATTCGGCGGCTCGACGCGAGGGTCGGCGACGTGCTGCTCGTCGAGAAGAGTGGCGACGTCATCCCCCGCGTTGTGAAGGTCGTGCTCGACCGTCGTCCCGACGGCCTCGTGCCGTTCGTGTTTCCGACGGTTTGTCCGTCGTGCGGAGCAGAGTCGGTTCGCCTCGAGGGTGAAGTCGTCCGGCGTTGCCCGAATCCCGGCTGTCCGGCCAAGAAGCTAAAGTCGTTGCTCCGGTTCAAGGAGCGCAAGGCGATGAACATCGAGAAGCTGGGCGAGGCGCTCGCCGGCAAGCTGCTCGAGACGAAGCTGGTACGGGACCCTGCCGACCTGTACGTGTTGACTGCCTCGCAGGTGACCGGCCTCGAGCGGATGGGCGACAAGTCGGCGTTCAATCTGATGGCGCAGATCGAAGCCAGCAAGTCAGCGGGACTGGCTCGGCTGCTCTACGCGCTTGGAATCAGGCACGTTGGAACGCGCATCGCGCAGGTGTTGGCTACCGCGTTCGGATCTGCGGAGGCGCTTGGCGCCGCGACCGCGGAGGAACTGGCGGCCGTCGGCGAGATTGGTCCGATCGTGGCGGCTTCGGTCGCGGAGTGGTTCGGCGATGACGGCAATCGCGAACTGATCGGCCGGTTGAAGGCTGTAGGAGTGTCGATGGACGCTCCTGAGGTGGCAGTCGAGGCGGCGGCCGGTATCGCAGGCAAGACGTTCGTGCTCACGGGTAAGCTCGAGGGAATGACCCGGGACGAGGCGGCCGAGATGATCGTTGCCCGGGGAGGAAAGACTTCGGGGAGCGTGAGCAGGAAGACCGATTACGTCGTCGCGGGCTCGGATGCCGGGTCGAAGCTCGAGAAAGCCGAAGCGCTTGCAGTCAAGGTGCTCGATGAATCCGCGTTCCTGTCGCTGATGCGAGGCGACGATGTAGAAGGCTCAGATCTGACTTGAGGGACTTGGAAGTGTTCGTGCGAGGCCTTCCGTGGAGCGCCGGCGTGCAAGCACCAGGGCCCACGATCGGAAGGCCCGCACTCGGCCTCGAAGAACCAGGCCGTGAAGCTCCGCGACCGCAAAGCATTCGATAGCGCCGCGAAGGCACCAGGACTCACGATCGGAAGGCCCGCGCCCGGCCTCGAAGAAGCAGGCTGTGAAACTCCGCGTCCGCGGAGCGGCCGAAAGCGCCTGAGCAACGGTGTTTCCTGTCAAGCTGAAAAATGCCTCGAGTTTGGCCCTCCGAGAGGCAAACGGGTCCGCGACCGCGGAGCGGTCGCATCGACCGTCCCAATGCGCGTCGGTGGCGACGCAATCGACGTTGTGTCCCCGCAAAGAGGCATCTCTCTTTTGGCCGAAGATCGAGATTCGTACGGTTCGAACTGCGAACCCAATGCGACCGCTCCGCGGTCGGTGCATCTGAGCTCCAGGATCCGCGGGTCGCGCGCTCGCTCGCTGCGCTCGGCGCGCGCGACCCACGGCTATTATATCGACCGCTCCGCGGTCGCG
>JAJTWZ010000125.1 GCA_021463145.1 Blastocatellia bacterium
GGAACACCGTTGCTCCGGCGCTTCAGAATGGCCCGCGGACCCGAAACGCTGCCCGCTGCTATGAAACACGGCCGTGCGCTGACGCCTGCACTCCGCTCGTTTCATCCCAGGGGGTACGCCGCAGGCGTGTGGTGAACTATTATATCGACCGCTCCGCGGTCGCGGACCCGTTTGCCCCTCGGAGGGCCAAACTCGAGCCATTGCCGCGTTGACAGGGAACACCGTTGCTCCGGCGCTTCAGAATGGCCCGCGGACCCGAAACGCTGCCCGCTTCATCCCAGGGGGTGCGCCGCAGGCGCGTGGGGAGCTACTACATCAAGCGCTCCGCGGTCGCAGAGGATGGCCGAGTGTACGGCGATAGCGACGCGGGCGATCAGCGTTGGGGGTAGAATGCCGCCGTGGGCAGCCAGCACATCTGTGACTATTTGATAGCCGATGCCCTGCCGATTCGGCCGGCCTGGGGAGAGGTGCCGGTCCTCGTGCTCGCCTTTCTGACGCTCGGCGCTTTGGCGATGACAGTATGGCTGCTTCTGACGATGCGTAGATCCGCGGCCGAAAGACGTGGTCTGACAGCCCGTCGCGGACGGATATTGGGAATCGCACTTGCCGGCGGGTTACTTGCCGGTATCGTGCTCAACGTGCTGCCAAGCGTGGGTGCCTGGCAGGGTTGGAGCGGTTTCCCCTGGTCCTATGACGCTCCCTGGCGAGATGCGGTGCCTCTGTGGGATTCGACAACTGACGTGCGGTTCCTGATCCCGTTTGTTGGCAACATGCTTTGCGGACTGGGCCTCGCGAGCATTTTGTGTCTCATCTGGATCTTCCGCCGCCGGGCGTGAACACTCGTCCACCTGCGCGCATCGGCGGTCACTCTTCAAGCGCGCCGCGAAGACCTGAATCGGAATGCAACTACCGGCATATCACTTCTGGTCAACGATCTGCGCCGCTGGTAGCGAACACCTCCTGGATCTCACCGACTGGGAGACTTCAACCCTCTCGTTGCCATTCTTTTTCCATTGCAACTCGCGCGACATCACCGCCGCTCTATGCTACTCGGCGGTCGCCGACAGTCCCCACGCTGCGACGTGGTTCGAGCGCCTGGCGTCACTCTGGACGCTCAGAGCACGTCTTGGCGCCCAGGCGGCGGATGGGCGTCGATCGAAACAGATTCTAAGTTCCTTCGTCGAGAGATTCCTGATCGACGGTTCGGCGGTCGAGTACGAGCGGGCTGATGTCATTGATCGGGTCGGCGATCTTGCTGACGAGTTCACGCGCTGGAGTAGTGAATGCGCGGCCAGACGCTCGACACTCGAGCGCGCGATTCACGGAATGCAACCCGAGGCCGCGGTCCGAAGGGTCGAGCGGCTGGGCTGTTTACGGCGTCTCGACGCGGGCGACCGAGCCCAACTTGTGGCCAGCGTCTTCGCGGCGCAGCACCACTTGTTCCCGTCCCGCACGGCGGCACTTCGCGCGGTCTCCGAGCAGCGATCCAGTCCAGTCGTAGAGGCGGTAATGCACAGGTTGAACGCGCGCGGCGTGGCCCTTGCCTTGGAACGTCCGTCCCGCGGTCTTGTCAGTGTCTGGCGGGAAGTGATGCGTGAGATGCTCCGGTCCGGCTCCGGCCACCGGGACCTCGAGGTGGATCCTGATCGACGTCAGGAATTCGATTACGTTCGAGGCGTCACGATAGCCGCACTAAGACGCGATAGGCGCGAGCAGGCCAGCCCACCGGCCGGGGGCACGAGTCGCCGTTACACATTCGGAGACGACTTTGTGGAATTGCGCGGTCCAACGCTGGCGAATCCTTCCATATATGTGGTCTACGACGGGCTCCGCGGATCGTGGGTCGCTGCGTGTGACGAAGCCAGGCACCTCACACACGAACCGCACCCGCTTCCCGGCGAGACACACGTGTAGCAGGCAAAGTACGATGGTCTCCGATTGCCGAGGACAGTCTATTCTCGCAACAACCAGAGTGGGCCGGGCAGGTGCAGACTCTGTTCTGAGCCGGACTTAACTTGCCCGTTGTCTAGTGCGGTTCCATGGTCGAATCCGGACCCGGGGAACCCCGGATGCGGCCTTCAGTCTGGACGACGATAGTCCTGAAGCGATGCGCGTCGCACCGTGACGAGTCGTTGCGCAAGGCCGGCCCGTCGCGTGCACTACGGGTGCGCCACCGCTCGGCCGTCTGTCTCGGGCAGCGCCTTCGTCATAGAGTGTCGAGACGGCAACAACATCGCGGTGCACTGTTGACTTCGGCCAATCGTACCCGCAGTGCCAGCGACGGTCCGGCATTGCGGCCCACGACAGTCCACCTCACATCCTGGCGGTCTTTCAAGGCCGAACCCGTACGACCGGCCCGGCATTCACCGCCCATCGAATCGCAATCCCGAATACCGCCGATTATGCCTGTCAATGGCTCATTTTCGACGAATTGCGTGTCAGTCTCGCGCGTCATTCAACCGCACTCGATCGGCTTCTTGTGATGAAGCGCACAAGTGCTTGAAAAAAATAGAGTTGACAGCCCCGGTTTTTTGGCTAGAATCCGCGGCAGAGAAAACGGCTACATCCTCCTGGTCGCATCCCCGTACTCAGGAATTGGAATCGTGGTCTCGCAATCGCATAGTCACCCACCCTTATCAGCCGGGCCTGAGTAGAGTCGCCCCCCGATTCTGCGAAGCTCGGCTGGTATGCTTTTGGGGGTCAATTGGCCGCAGTTCCGGAGCTGGCGTCGGTCCCCGCGTACAGTACGGAATCGGCGAGCAGTGCGCGGACCGGCGTTCGTCCCGTCGCCTTCCTTGGCTCCGGGATCGATGCGGCCCGCGCGTTCTCTCTTCTCCTCAGGCCTTGTCGTCGCTTGCGGACGCTGCAGCAGCTATTGACGCACCGCCAATTCCCATCGCGCGACGGACATCCGAGCGTATCCTCTCGCTGAGCGCCGGATTGTCTCGCAGCATATTCTTGACGTTCTCGCGACCCTGGCCGAGACGCTCCCCGCTATAGCTGAACCACGCCCCGGACTTGTCGACCACCTTGTGCTCGACCCCCAGGTCCAGCACCTCGCCCTCGCGGGAGATGCCGAGTCCATACATGATGTCGAACTCCACCTCGCGAAACGGGGGCGCCACCTTGTTCTTCACGACCTTCACCTTGGTCCGGCTGCCCATCACGACGTCCCCGTCCTTGATCTGTCCGGTTCGCCTGATGTCGAGGCGCACCGAACTGTAGAACTTGAGCGCCCGGCCGCCAGTGGTCGTCTCCGGGCTTCCGAACATCACGCCGATCTTCTCCCGGATCTGGTTGATGAAGATCAGAGTAGTGTTCGTACGGCTCACGACCGCGGTGAGCTTGCGAAGCGCCTGCGACATCAGCCTGGCCTGCAGGCCCGGCAAACTGTCGCCCATTTCGCCGTCAAGTTCCGCACGAGGCACCAGGGCCGCCACCGAGTCAACCACGACAATGTCGATGCCGCCCGACCGTACCAGCGCCTCTACGATCTCGAGCGCCTGTTCGCCAGAGTCCGGCTGGCTGATGAGCATGTCGTTGATGTTGACGCCAAGGTTACCGGCATACACCGCGTCGAGCGCGTGCTCCGCGTCGACGTAGGCCGCAACGCCACCCGCCGCCTGCGCCTCGGCGACGACGTGCAATGCCAGCGTCGACTTGCCCGCCGATTCCGGTCCGTAAATCTCGACGATTCGTCCACGCGGCAGACCGCCGATGCCTACGGCCGCATCCAGCCCGATCGAGCCCGTTGAAATGGCGCCGATGTCGACGACCTTCTGCTCGCCGAGTCGCATTATCGACCCCTTGCCGAACTGTTTCTCGATCTGTGCGATCGCCTGATCGACTGCGCGCGCGCGCTCCTTCCTGTCGTCTGCCATGGAGTTCCTCTTTCCCTGTATCAACGGAATCAGCCGGGGTTCGCCGCCGACGATGAGGCAACCCCGATTCTACACACAGCCGCCTGCACGACGCCACAACATCTTCGAGACGTCCGTCGACCGGCTACGACCGCTTGTGACCCCCATGATCGAGTCGAGGCCGCTCCAGGTTGCGTGTCCGGCTCAATTTTCGATAAGAATTTCACGGAGGCCCGTTCCGACATCAGCATTCAGGAGCCCGAGAGTGACCGCCTTCGAGTTACGACCGATACACAGCCAGCACGACATCGACCAGTGCGTGGTCCTTCAGCGCAACACCTGGGGAATGCCGGACGTCGACATCACGCCGGCCCGGCTGTTCATTGTCGCGAGGTGGGCCGGAACTACGCCCATCGGAGCGTTCGACGAACACGGACGGCTGCTCGGATTCGTGCACACGCTTCTGGCCCAGCACGAGGGGACACCCGCTTACTACTCCCATATGCTCGCCGTCGACGAGTCGCTTCGCGATTCCGGAATCGGCTACCGGCTCAAGCTCGCGCAGCGCGAGCAGGCGCTCGCCCAGGGGATTCCGCTGGTCGTGTGGACGTTCGATCCGCTGCAATCGCGAAACGCGCACTTCAACCTGAACAAGCTCGGCGCGGTCGTTCGCGGGTACGTCGTTAACTTCTATGGCGAGAAACACGCGTCAGTCTTCGACGCCGGTATCGGATCGGATCGCGTCTTTGCCGAATGGTGGGTGGGGTCGCGCCGCGTCGCCCGCGCTCTCGAAGGCGGACCGCCAATGCCGGACACGAGCCTCGAGACGCTGGAGATCCCCAGTGAATTCGGCGCCGTGAAACGGGACGATCACCAGGGCGCGTTGCTCTGGCGCTTGCAAACGCGCGAGGCCTTCCAGAGCCGGCTCAGCCGCGGTCTCGTCGCCGTGGGACTGGATCGAGACCGGGAGTCCGGGCGCAGCAGGTATCGCTTCGCGAGCGCGGAGGCCGCTTCGGATGCACTTCGATAGCGTCACGCTACGCGAGATCGAGCTCGACCTCGTCGCGCCCTTCGAAACCAGTTTCGGCAGGACCACGACCCGGCGCATCGTCCTCGTCGAAGTCAGTGCCGGAGACGTATCTGGCTGGGGCGAATGCACCGCGCCCGAGGGCCCCTACTTCAACGAGGAATTCACCGACGGAGCGTGGGAGCTGCTTCGGCAGTTCGCCGTTCCGCGCCTGACGGGCATCGACATCGCAGACCTGGACGCCGTCGAAGCGGCGCTTCGGCCAATTCGCGGCAACAGGATGGCCAGAGCGGCCGTCGAGACGGCGATCTGGGATCTCGTCGCCCGTGCGAGCGGGTTACCCCTTTGGAGAATGCTCGGTGGCGAGCGGCCTGCAATCGACTGCGGGGTCTCGATTGGCCTTCAGCCGACGATCGGCGGCCTGATCGAGTGCGTCGAACGCGAAGTCGCGGCCGGCTACCGCCGTATCAAGTTGAAAATCGCGCCTGGTCGCGACATTGATATCGTCGCCGCGGTTCGAAAGCGCTTTCCCGGCATACTGCTCTCCGTTGACGCGAATTCGGCTTATGAGCTGAACGATTTCGAGATCCTGAAGAAACTGGACCAGTTCGACCTCCTGATGATCGAGCAGCCTTTGCGGCCGGGCGACATTCTGGATCACGCCGAGTTGCAGGCCAGAATCTCGACGGCGATCTGCCTCGACGAGTCGATCGTCGACGACTTCACGTGCCGGCAGGCGATCGAGTCGGGCGCTTGCCGAATCGTGAACATCAAGCTCGGCCGCGTTGGGGGCCATACCGCCGCCCGCCGGATCGCCCTGAGATGCGCCGATGCAGGCATTCCGGTCTGGTGCGGTGGAATGCTCGAGTCCGGTATCGGCCGGATGCACAACGCCGCGATGTCGAGCCTCGCGCCGTTCTCGCTTCCCGGTGACGTTTCGGACAGCCGCCGGTACTGGTCCGAAGACATCGTCGAGCCCAGGCCCACCGTGGACGGCGAAGGACGAATGGCGCTCCCGGAGTCGCCAGGTACGGGGGTCGAAGTGCTCGGCGAACGGATCGGCGGACTGGTCAACAGATCCTGGACCTGGCGGCGGGGGGGCTCGTGAAGGGCCGGATCAAGTCTTTTCTTGTCGCCCCCGGATCGCGAGGTTATCATCCGGTCTCCCCTCGACTGATTCGATCGTGGACGTATCTACCCGGGAACCAAGGGAGTCTGCCCTGTGAGTAATGTCGTACAGGACGAGTCGGCCGCCCCCAGCGGCGTAATTGCATCGACGATATCCGTTGCGCCGTCGTTCAATCGGCGAATCGACGCCATTCGAGTGGTCATCGTCAACAATCTGCTCCACGAGGCCGAGGATCTCTCGGACGTTGCCCGCGAGGATCCCGCGTTCGACGAACGCGCCTGGATCAAGCAGGAGCGCTATATCTCCGGGCTCGCGCTGCCGAACATCGAGAAGAACGTCAAGAACCTCGCCATCCGGCCCGAGATCCTGACTCTCCATCTTTCGCAGGTAACGCCCGAAGTTGTCGCCGATTTCGACGCCGATGCCATCGTTCTCAGCGGTACCCTCCGCGACTTCGATTTCTATCGACCCGACATGATCGGCCGGTTCGCCGACTTCGTTACGAAAACCGAGGTGCCGGTGCTTGGCATCTGCGGTGGTCACCAGTTGGTCGGACAGTCCTTCGGGGCTCGAATCATCACGCTCGACAAGTTGCTGCCATCCGAACGGCGAAACAACCGGCTCGTCGAGTATCAGTACCGCTATGTGAAGATCCTCAAGGAAGACCCGATCTTCGACCGGATAGACGATTCGTCGGAGTCGCTCCGCTCGAACCGGCACTCGCGGACCGACATCTTGCGGGTCTGGCAGAACCACGGCCTGATGGTAGATGAGTTGCCGGCAGGCTTCGAGCAACTCGCATCCGGGTATCTGTGCCCGATCCAGATGATGGTGAAGCGGACAGACCGCCAGCTCATCTACACGGTTCAATTCCACATCGAGAAATCCTTCGAGGACTGGGACCGGCCGAAGTCGTTCTGGGACCACCACGTGGAATCTCGCGACGGACGTGTCATCTTCGAGAACTTCCTCATCGAGGCGCTCAAACATCGGGAAGCCCTCGAGTCCTGACCGCAAACCGTGTTCTCGGTCGCCAAGGTTCTTTGCCCGATCGACTTCAGTCCCGTGAGCGGACGGGCGCTCGAGGCCGCGCTTTCGGCTGTCGCGGCTTACGGGGCCGAGCTCTACCTTCTATACGTGGCCGAAGGCCCGGTGCCTGCCGGCGGAGGTTCGCTCGACAACGCTCGGGCCGAGGCCGGAAAGGAGGCCCTTCGCGACCGGCTGGCTGCGCTGGTCGCCGAGGCCGCGCCAGACGTGACGCCCCACGTGCTCGTCTCGGACGGCGATGCCGCCGAAGAGATTCTCAGGATGGAAGAAATTTTCGGAATCGACCTGATTGTCCTTGCTCCTCACGGACGGCCGACGCTTGGAAAGATCATCTTCGGGTCGGTCTCGGACAAGGTCTCGAGGGGCGCGAGATCTCATCTACTGGTGGTGCAGAACCGTGGTGACGGCGAATCGGCCGATGCCGGAGTACCGTGAGCAATTCGAGATACAGCATTGCGGCGGCATTACTCGCGAGCTTGCTTGCAGGCTATTCGTGTACCGAGCCGCCGCCTCCGGGAACCAACCGGCTCGCGGACGGACCGTCAGCGACGAACGGTGCACCGGATACGGGAAAGCTCGGCGGCGAACCGATGCCGACGGTCGATCCTAAGGAGGTTCCGGCGCTGATCGGAGACCTTGGGAGTAGTTCTGTCGAGGCGCGCCGCCGGGCCGCGGAGAGGCTTGGACTCGTTTATCCGCCCTCCATAGAGGCCGTCGGCCCATTGACGGCCGCGTTGACCGACAAGGACGGCCAGGTTCGCGCCAACGCGGCGCTTGGCCTCTCGCTCATCGGTCCGCAGGCAGCGGCCGCCGTTCCCGATCTGATCGTGGCGCTCCAGGACTCGAGCCCGGAGGTGCGTTTCCAGGCCGCAAACGCGCTGGGAATGCTGGACGCCGCGTCACTCGCCGTTATCAATGCGCTGGTCAGGCTATCCGGCGACGCCGATCCGAAGCTGCGCCGGGCGGCGGTCACGGCGCTTGGCAATCTTGGACCCCCGGCAAGCGCCGCCCTCCAGTCGCTCGTAGACCGGCTCACGGACTCGGACGCCGACGTTCGGGTAGCATCGGCGTCGGCAATCGGACGGCTTGGAGACTCGGCAGTCTCCGCGTCGGGATCGCTCGTCGCGGCATTGTCGGACCCTGACGAGCGCGTGCGACGCACGGTCGCGATTTCACTCGGCGATATCCGGCCTCCAATCCCCGAAGCGGTAAGCGCGCTGGCGGCAGCCACGGGAGATTCGAGCGCGGCCGTTCGATCTTCGGCGTTGCAGGCGTTACAGTCGCTCGGCCCGACGGCGAAATCGGCGGCGCCGGTCCTGAAGGCGCTGGCGACGGACGCGGATGCCTCCGTTCGAGGGCCGGCACTGCGGACACTGGCAGCGGTGGACGGAAGGAGCCGGGCAACGGTTGACGTGATGGTCGCGGGACTTTCGGATTCAGACGACGTGGTGCGCGGCGTCGCGGCACAGTCGCTTGGGTCGATGGGCGCCGTGGCCGCGCCAGCGGTGGCTCCGCTCATCAGGGCGCTCGAGGACCGGAGCGAGGAGGTTCGGGGTTACGCGGCAGACGCGCTGTCGCTCATCGGAACTCCCGAAGCGAAGCGCGCAGCGGAGGCCTACGCCAAGAAGTCGCGCGGATGAACCTCTCAAGAGACTCCTCCGTAAATTCCTGATTCCAGGTTCGACGGATTCCAAGTTTCTGACTGCCCTGTCAGTGCGAAGCAACTCGATGAGCTCTCAAGAAGCTCCCCTGTAAGTTGTCGGATTCCAAGTACAGGCTCTTCCAGGTTTCAGCCTGCCCTGTCAGTGCGAAGCAATTCGATGAGCTCTCAAGAAGCTCCCCTGTAAGTTGTAGATTCCAACTACAGGCTCTTCCAGGTTTCAGCTTGCCCTGTTAGTGCGAAGCAATTCGACGAACTCTCAAGAAACTCCCCTGTAATTTGTAGATTCCAACTACAGGCTCTTCCAGGTTTCAGCCTGCCCTGTTAGTGCGAAGCAATTCGACGAACTCTGCTGTCGCAGCTGATGCCCGCGACGTGTGGACCGCGAATGACGCGGGCGACCGAACCGGACTCAGCGCGTTCCGCGGTCGCGGACGATGGCCGAGCCGCTGAGGATGGAAGTGACGAGTTGACCGCGAAGCGGTCACAGACGATAGCCGGGGGTCACGGCGGTGAGCGAAGCGATCCGCCGTGCCCCCCGGTCCGCCCACCCAAATCGCCTCGACCGCGGAGGGGTCGCACCCAACGGCGAAAAGCGAGCGCATTGCAGGCAGATCGAAACGCTCCTAGTGTGCTTGACCGGAGCGACGGTGCGACCGCTCCGCGGTCGGCGCGTTGGGGCGGGCGATTCCGCGGGTCGCGCCGCGGTTCGTTGCACTCGCCGCGCGCGACCCAAGGCTGCTATGAAACACGGCCGTGCGCTGACGCCTGCACCCCGCCCGTTTCATCGCAGGGGGTACGCCGCAGGCGTGTGGGGAACTATTAC
>JAJTWZ010000126.1 GCA_021463145.1 Blastocatellia bacterium
GGTCGCGCGCGGCGAGTGAAACGAGCCGCGGCGCGACCCGCGAAGTCGCCAACCCCAATGCGCCGACCGCGGAGCGGTCGCACCATCGCGCCGCTTCGTCCTCGCGGTTCGCTCGACGGGCAACGCTCTTTGACAGCAGGCCGATTCGCCGCCGCAGGCCGGTTGCACGAAGTTTCTCGAGTGCGAGAGGCTCACCACTGACGCGATCCCGCATCACACCCACATCCGCCGGCTCTGCTCACCGGCGGAAATGGTTTCGGTTCAACTCACAACGATGCTCCCCATTCTTCTCCTGTGCATGGTTTCGATCGCGCCTCCCCCGGCCGAGTACTTCATTGCGGATCGCGGGAACGTACAAGTTCTGATCGACGCCGAAGGCCGCGTCGTGCTCGAACCGAAGGTAGCAGCTGCCTGGGGCTACGCGGACGGCGTCTTCTGCTTCTCCGATGGAAGCCGTGTCGGGTACATGGACTGGACCGGACGCGTCGTCGTTCCGCCGGTTTATGTCTATGGCGAGGCGTTCCGCGAAGGCTTCGCCGCCGTCCAGTTGCCGGACAAGGGCTACATGGACCGTCAACAGTGGGGGTTCATCGACCTGACGGGCCGCCTTGTCGTAAGGCCGCGGTACTGGGCGGCAAGCAGCTTTCACGAGGGCGCCGCATTCGTGCTTCGCAACGATGTATCGGAATTCGTCGATTCGAAGGGAAGGACGATTCCCGCGGCGAAATTCGGCTGGGCCGGACATTTCAGCGACGGTGTTGCGCCGGTCGAGAAGGACTACCGTTGGGGATTCATCGACAGGCAGGGCCGAATGGTCATCCCGCAGGTGTACGCCCGCGCCGAACCGTTCTCCGAGGGTCTGGCTGCCGTCACGCTGCTCAACGAGACAATGGATCGGTTCGACGTCCCGATCGTTGGCTCCGGATTCATCGACAGGAACGGCAAAATGGTTATCGAACCGAAGTTCTCGTCGACCGAACCGTTCTCGTGCGGACTTGCTCTCGTAGTCGAGGGTACGACCTGGCAGCCCTCTCGCAACCGATCCGGGCGTGAGTCTCTCATCGGAAGGGTGCGATTCATCGACAGGACGGGAAAGACGGCGTTCGAGGTCACCACGGCGCCGGGCCGCGGAGTCGTGTCGCGCATCGAGTCGTTCAGGGAGAACCTCGCCTACGTGGAGTACGCGGACGGGCGAAAGGGATACCTGGATTCAAAGGGACAACTCGCGATCGAGCTCGGTCCCGGAATCGAGCGCGGGCAGGCATTCGAGCGAGGACTCGCGCGCGTGCACCTTGTGCCTGCCAGGCCCGGCGGCGCCGGCGCAACCGGATACGTCGATCGTTCCGGGAAGCTCGTGTGGCCGAAAGTTTCTGCCGTAAACGCTTCGGCCGTGACCGTCGAGCCGCCCGGACAACACGGACGGCCCGGCCCGACATCTCCATCGGCGATAAATCCACTTCAGTGACGCGACGAGGCCTGGCCTCGAAATCAGATTCAAGGACTCCCGGTCATGATCTCCATTCCCTCCATTCTCACCCTGATGTTGCTGTCGTTTCCCGTCGCTTCGAATTCGACTGCATGGCAGGAACCGGTCGCGGCGCCGGCGCCGGCGGTGCTTTCCCGCTTTCCCGATCGGATCGAATACCGGCTGCTGGCGACCAGGCAGACCTCCACGATGCAGAAGGAACTCAACGAAGCGGCCGCCGCCGGCTTCCGGTTCGCCGGCGTGATGGGGGGCGAGACCATGGTCGGTTCCGAGGTCGTCGTCGTAATGACGAAGGACCCGACGGTGGCGGCGCCGGCCGCCTACCAGTACCTGCTGCTCGCGACCAGCAAGACGTCGACGATGCAGAAGGAACTGCAGGAGGCCGCCGACGCGGGGTTCGCCTACTGCGGTCAGTCGATATTCAGCTCGACGTTCGTCATCATTCTGGAACGGAACCGCGACGCGGCCGTCGTGAAGTACGAGTACCTGCTGCTCGCAACACGCAAAACGGGCACGATGCAGAAAGAGCTGGCGGAAGCCGGCGAGCGAGGATTTCGATACGTCGGCGTGACGGTTGCACAGACTGGATTCGGCGGAAACGAAGTCGTCACGATCCTGCGCCGGCCGCTCTGACGATAACGGCCGTCAGTGCGCGGGCCAGGGCGTTCCGATCCTCATTTTCTGCAGCGACTCGAGCGTGTTCGCGATCCGGTCTTTCTTCACGAACGGCGTACGGAAGAAGCGCTCCACCGTCGAGTTGAACAGCACCGGGTCGTCGTAAACGACCATGTGGGTCGAGTTCGGGAGGATGGCCAGTTGTCCATTTGGAATGTGGTGGAAGATGGCGACCGTGTGTTCGTCGCGAATCAGGTCGTGATCGCCGGCCAGCACGAGCGTCGGCGCCTTTATCGCCTCGAGCGCCTTCAGGTCGATGTTCGGTTCCTCCAGCAGCATCCCTGTCACGGCGAGCTCGCGGCGTACTTCGGGCTTGGACCGCTCGGCTTCGGGAACCGCGGCGAGCATCGACTTGATGACTTCGATGATCTCCGGGTGCAGCGCTTCGTCGCTCGGGTTGAGGTTCGCGGCCATCGCGGCGAGCTTCTTCACCTTCGCAGGATGACGGATACCGAGCAGTAGCGCTTCGATGCCACCGTCGCTCCAGCCGAGCACGTACGCGGGCCCGGCCTTCAGATGATCGAGCAACGCCGCCAGATCGTCGGTCATGGCCTCGTAGGTGATTTTTCCCGGGCTGTCGCCGGACTTGCCCTGACTGCGGCTGTCCATGGCAATTACCTTGTAGCGCTTCCGGAAGTGCGAGATCTGCGCCGACATGTCGGCGATGCTGCCGCCGTTGCCGTGGATGACGAGCAGCGGCTCTCCCGATCCGTAGACCTCGTAGTAGAGGCGAACGCCATCGTGCACGAAGGTCCGGCCGGCGGCCGGATTGCTACCGTATCGAACCGCCTTCGCGGACCTCGCGCCGCGCGTCTGGGCGTGGACGAAACCGGGCGTTAGCAGCCCGAGGACCAGGAGGACGGCGAAGCGCTTCATAAGGATTCTCCGGCGAAAGTGATTGGGTCGTGCAGCACGTGCGGCTCCAGAGTTATCGCTTTTCGCGTGAACAATGCAATTCGATCTCGAAGCGCGACGCGCAACGGGAAGCGGCGGCGCGAGCAGAATCGCGCGCGAACCCTCCCCACGGCTCCGAGGCAATTCCGGCATTGCGCTGGGCGCACCGGAACCTGGCGACTGTGGCGTGTCCCCGGATCGCCAGCGATCCGTGTCCAGCCGATCTCCCTGAATCCTGTCCACTCTCCATCCCACTCTCCGCTATGATTCGTGCTTCACCCGAACATGGCCACGCAAATCGTCAAAGCCGCTTGTCCACACGACTGCCCGGACACTTGCGCATTGCTCGTCACCGTCACCGACGGGCGGGCCGTCGCCGTCAAGGGCAATCCCGGCCACCCGTTCACGAACGGCTTCCTCTGCACGAAGGTCTCGCGCTATCACGAACGCACCCACTCTCCGGAGCGGCTGACCCGGCCGATGCGTCGCGTCGGCCAAAAGGGCGAAGGCCGCTTCGAGCCGATCTCGTGGGACGCCGCGATCGACGAAATCGCCTCCCGCTTTCGCGACATCGCCGAATCGCCCGACGGGCCCGAAGCAATCCTGCCCTACAGCTACGGCGGCACGATGGGCCTCGTCCAGGGCGAGAGCATGGACCGCCGGTTCTTCCACCGTCTTGGAGCTTCGTTGCTGGCACGCACGATCTGCGCGACAGCCGGCACGACGGGATGGGCCCACACCGTCGGCGCTTCGATCGGAACCGATGCCGAGACGTTTCACCGGGCCCGGCTCATCCTGCTGTGGGGCACGAACACACTCACCTCCAACGTCCATCTCTGGCCGCAGATACTGGAAGCGCGGAAGGCCGGCGCCGAGATCGTCTCGATAGATCCGTACCGGAACCGCACGGCCGCACAGGCCAGCCGCTGGCTCGGCGTGCGGCCAGGATCGGACGCCGCCCTGGCGCTTGGACTTGCTCACATCGCGTTCCGCGACGGATATGCGGACCGGGACTACCTCGGGCGCTACACCGTGGGAGCCGAAGTCTTCGAGGCCAGATGCGCCGAGTATCCGCCCTCGCGAGTGGCCGAGATCACCGGCCTTGCCGCCGGCGACGTCGAATGGCTCGGCGAGCTATATGGCACCGTCCGTCCCGCCGCGATCCGGCTCAATTACGGAGTACAGCGGCATCACGGCGGCGGTAACGCCGTGCGCGCGATCGCCGCCTTGCCGGCTGTCACCGGCGCCTGGCGCGATGTCGGAGGCGGGGCGCTGCTTTCGGCTTCGGGCCGATTCCCTCTCGATCGCGCGGCGCTGGAACGGCCAGACCTGATTTCAGGAACGCCAAGGACGATCAACATGACACGGCTCGGCGAAGCGCTCACGTCGGCAACGCCGCCCGTTCGCGCGCTGGTCGTCTACAACTCGAATCCCGCTGCGGTTGCGCCTGACCAGGGCAAGGTCCTCGCCGGCCTGGGCCGCGACGACCTCTTCACCGTCGTGCTCGAGCATTTTCAGACCGACACGGCCGACTATGCAGACATCCTGCTGCCCGCAACGACGCAACTCGAGCACTTCGATATCGTGAAGCCGTACGGCCACTACGCGCTGATGTGCAACAACCCGTCGATCGACCCGGTCGGCGAGACCAGGCCTAACTCCGAGATCTTCCGCCTGCTCGCGTCGAAGATGGGGTTCACCGAGCCCTGCTTCTCCGATACCGACGAGCAGATTGCCGCACAAGCCATCTCGAGCGGCCACCCGGTCTTCGAGGGCATCACGCTCGAACGGCTCAAACGGGACGGTTGGGCGCGATTGAACCTGCCGCTGGATTATGCGCCGTTCGCCGAGGGCGGATTCCCGACGCCGTCGGGCAAGTGCGAGTTGTACTCGGAGCGGCTTGCTGAAATGGGCTTCGATCCGCTGCCCTGCTTCGTGCCGCCAATCGAGTGGCCCGCGACGGCACCCGAACTCGCTTCCCGATATCCGCTCCAGTTCGTGACCCCGCCCGCTCACAGCTTCCTGAATTCTACCTTCGCGAACATGGATCGCTCCGTGCGGGCGGAGAAGCGGCCGTTCCTGCTCATCCACCCGGTGGACGCAGGGCCGCGCGGGATCTCGACTGGCGCCATCGTTGCCGTCTACAACGGCCGCGGCGGATGCAGGCTCGAGGCCGTCGTGAGCGAGGATGTTCGTGAGGGAGTCGTCGTCGCGCCATCCGTGTGGTGGAACAAGAAGAGCCCGGGCCGAGTGAACGTCAACCAGACGACGTCGCAGGCGCTTACGGACCTCGGAGACGGCGCGACGTTTTACGACAATCTCGTGGAAGTCGAAGTCGTGAGCGCAACGGAATTGATGCAGGAATCGGAGGAGCTCGTTTCATGATTCATTTCAAGGCCCTCGTCGTCGTACTGTCGCTCGCCATCTCCGGACAGGGGACGCTGCGCGGCATCGATCCGGCGCCGCCGGTCCGCCCGTTCCTCAAGAAGGACACGGCCTCTCGAATCCTGTACCAGATAATTCTCGAGGCCGAGGATACGCGGCAGTACGTTCCACCGGCCGTCGACAAGAAGCCGCGTACCAAGCCGACGCTCGCGGACATGGTCGGCTGGCCGCACCTCGGCGTGCGCCGGCGCGCCGCGATCGCCATCGGCCGGATCGGCAATCCGGCCGGGCTCGATCCGCTGCTCGAGAGACTCTCCGCCGAGACCAACTTAGCCGCCAGAGCCGATGTCGTGTTCGCGATCGGCGAGCTCGAGGCGGCGCGCGCGATCGATCCGCTGGTGGCCGTACTTCGCGATGCCGGGCAACCGGCGATCGTCCGGGCCCGTGCCGTCGAAGCGCTCGGAAAGATCTGCGGAAATGCCGGGGTCGTGTCGTCGATAGGAACTCCGCGGGTTGCCGAGATTGGCGTCGTCGTCGCGGCGGCGCTTCCGGCGCCGTCGCGCGATCTGAAGGGTGACGACCTGCTGCTCGGAACGCTTGCGCTCACGGCGCTTCTTCGGATGAGGGTACCGTCGTCGCTTCCGGCCGTGCTCGCGCAGCTTTCCGCGAAGACCGGCGCGATGCGGGCAACCGCCGCGAACACACTTGCGCGGATGAGGCCCGACGCGGCTGCGGCCGGTTCGGCGGCGGCGCCGCTTGCGGCAATGCTCGCCTCGAAGGATCCGATCGAACGAGCGAATGCAGCTCGCGGACTTGGCGCGATCAGAGCCACGGGATCGGTTGGAGCGCTCCTTCCACTGCTCTCGGACACGGACTCGAGGGTCGTCGCGAGCACGATCCGCGTGCTTGGTACGCTGGGCGACGTCCGCGCGGCCGGACCGCTCCAGGATCTCGGCGATCGGCTGCTCGGCGATTACCGCGCCGACATCGGCGAGCGCCTGCCCGGAATCCCGGTCGCGCACGGATTGCTCATGCTCGACGCCGAAGCGCTCGGTCTCCTCCATCAGCCGGCGTCATTACCCTTGCTTCAGCGAATCCGAACGCTGGATGGCAAGGCCGGCGCAAATCCGGAGCCGGAGATTGCGGTTGCTCTGTTTGGCGACGAGGCGTTTTTCGACATTCCGGAGAGTGCCTCGATCCCGGCCGGCACCGCGGACTGGCGGCGGCAGGCGTCGTACGCGCAGGGGCTCGGCGCTCTGAAAACCGGGCGCGCGAAACAGGAACTGCTCGACATGGTCTCGGGGAAGCGCTTCGGCGTGCTCGACGCGCGCGCGATGACCGAGACGCTCACGGCGCTGGGAGCGGCCAAGCCCGACGGGCTCGAAGACGTACTCATCCAGCAGCTCGCGAGCTCGGCCGATTTCTACGTCCGGGCGACGGCGGCCGGCCTTCTTGCGGAAAATTTCGCGCCAGCGTCAGAGAAGACCCTGAATGCGCTGGACACCGCATTGAAGGCGGCTGCGAAGGACGTGGAGACCGATGCGCGGTTGGCGATCCTCGACGCGATCGGCAAGTATCCCTCGCTGCGGGCAACAGATCTGCTCATTGCGTCGATGAACGATGCGGATTACCTCGTCCGCCGGAAGGCCGCCGAACTGCTCGAGTCTCGTGGCGCGGGTCATTTCCTCTCGCAGGTCAAGGCGGCGACGACGCCGGTTCGGCCGCGCCTGTTCTACGAACGGCTCGAGGCGAGAATGCGGAAGCCGAATCCGACGGCCATCCTCACGACCGACAAGGGCGATGTGCGCGTCGAGCTGCTTATGCGCGATGCGCCGCTGAACGCAGCGAACTTCATCGAGCTCGCGATGAAGGGTTATTTCAATGGAATCGTCTATCACCGCGTCGTGCCGAATTTCGTGGTTCAGGGTGGCGACCCGCGCGGCGACGGCAACGGCGGCCCCGGCTACCAGATCCGGTGTGAAATCAATGAAGTCCCCTACGACCGCGGCGTGGTCGGAATGGCGCTTTCCGGAAAGGACACGGGCGGAAGCCAGTTTTTCTTCACGCATTCGCCTCAGCCGCACCTGGACGGCGGGTATACCGTGTTCGGCCGCGTTACGGGTGGAATGGACGTCATCGACCGGCTGATGCGCGGTGACAGGATCCTGAAGGTCACGATCGTCGAGAACAGCGGAGGTTAGGACGAAGGATGCGGCTGCGGGCGAACCACTTACGGACGGCGTGCGCGGTATCGCTGGCGGTTCTGCTTGCCGCCGGGTGCGCCGGCGTGGCGGCCGGTCAGAATGAGGGGTCGGGTCACGCGACTCCGCGGTCCTCTCTTTCGTACGACGTGGATGTGTCCGTAGACCTCGACGCCGGAACGTGGCGTGGGCGTCAGATCGTCCGTTACGTTCAGAAGTCGCGAAGGCCCGCGCGCGAGGTCGTCTTCAATCTGTACCCCAATGCCGGAGCTTCGCGGCTCAGCGAACGATTGCTGGACATCTCGGCGGCGTCGCTCAACGGCGGAGCCGTCGATGTGACGATACGAGGCGGGGAGTTGCGGCTGAGGCCGCGAACTCCCATCGCACCGGACTCGGATGTCGAGGTCGCTCTCGAGTTCCACGGACGCGCCGTCCGGCTTCAACCCGAGGACTCTGACCTCTCGGCTCACGTCAACGATCAGGTATCGATGATCCTGAACTCGACCGAGCGCATGCGCGTGATGCCGGGACGCACGACGACGGTTTCCGCCGATGCGATGCTGCTCGGCAATCCTTTTCCCATGCTTGCGGCGCGGGGTGGACGCGTCGGAGGCGGCCAGCGGCGGGCTGGAGACGTCGTCATGGCCGACGCCGCGACCTGGCGGATCCGAGTCGCGTCGCCGAAGGGTATCGACGTGGTTGCATCTGGGAACCGGTCGGCCTCGCCCGGCCCGCAACTCACCGTGTTCGAGGGGGAAGGATTGCGAACGGTCGCGGTATTCGTTTCGCGAGGGTACGAGACCGCGCTTGTGGAGGCCGCCGGAGCGCGACTCGCCGGTGTTTGCGCGCCAGTTCACGCGCCCGCAGGCAGACGCGCGCTCGAGGCGATGCGGGGCGCCGTCGAGTACTACGCCGAGACGTTCGGCCCGGCGCCGTTTCGAGAACTGACTCTGGTCGAGGCTCCGCTGGCTCCGGGCACCTCGAGCGCGTCGTTTTCGGGCCTCGTTGCGGTGGCGTCGGCATATGCGACCGACATTCGCGGTCCGGAGGGCAAGGATCTGCCTGGCTACATCCGTGACACTCCCGAGTTGATGGAAGGCGAGATCGAGTTCGCGGCGATGCACGAGGCTTCGAAGCAGTGGTGGGGAGAGCTTGTCGGTTGCGATCCGCAGAGGTCGGCTTACGTCGAGGACGGTCCCGCGACGGTGAGCGCCGTAATGGCACTCGAAGCCCTGCGAGGCAAGGACGCGGCGGCGCTGGCGATCGAGCAGCGGTTGCGCGCGCCGTACCGCGTGTACCGGATGTTCGGCGGCCAGGACGAGACGGCGCATCGTCGAGCGAACGACTTCCCGAACTGGTTCGCCTACACGGCGATAGTGGAAACGAAGGGCGGGCTGTTGATGCTCGCCGTTCGCGAGCGGCTCGGGCACGAGCGGTTCGTCGAGGGAATGCGGCGATTCGCGGAGGCGTTCGCCGGGCGGATCGCGCGGCCGGAGGATCTGCTGGATGCGCTGGCGCCGAAGACGGATCAGGCACTGCGCAAAGATGTCGAGAAGTTGTTCGAGCGGTGGTTACGGCAGAAGTACGGAGACACGGACATCGGCGCTCCCGAGTATGCGGTTGCGGCGGCGCCCGATGTCGTGACGAAAAAGGAGCGCGGCCCGGGCTCGCCGTTCGAGTGGTTCGGCCGGCTCGTCGTGCGCAAACTCGTTCAGGTCGGGAAAGCGACGGCGAAACCGTTCTGAGGGAGAGTTGACAGGATTACAGGATTTTTCAGGATTAACAAGATTGCTTGATGGCTGTTCAGGAAGGCGTGATTCGAGCTTCATAGACGTTTTCATCCTTCA
>JAJTWZ010000127.1 GCA_021463145.1 Blastocatellia bacterium
CCCACGGCTGCTATGAAACACGGCCGAGCGCTCGCGCCTGCACTCTGCCCGTTTCATTCCAGGGGGTGCGCCGCAGGCGTGTGGGGAACTATTACATCGACCGCTCCGCGGTCGCGGACCCGATTGCCTCTAGGAAGGCCTAACTCGAGGCATTTCCACGACGACAGGAAACACCGTTGCTCCGGCGCTTCAGAATGGCCAGCGGACCCGAAACGCTGCTCGTTTCGTCCGAGGGGGTTCGCCGCAGGCGCGTGGGGAGCTGCCAGGGAACTGCCCGTGAGACCCTGGCAGTCGTGCGGTCTTCGCTATCGATGTCCGCGCCGGATATCGCTTTTCATGACTTCCTTGATTCCGAAGTCCTGGGCCTTTTTCCGGTCGCCGAGTTCCTCGTCGCGTTCGCTCAATCCCGATGCACGGCGAAGCAGGCTGAGCGCGCGATCCTTCACGCGATGGATCTCTTTTCCGCCGTCCTCGAACTGGATTTCGACCGCCGCCTGGTCGCCAGTTCCGATCACCCGGATCACGCTGCCGTAGCGCATCCCCTTGCCCATCGCGTAAGCGATGTCATCGCCCGCGGCGAAACTCGGCGTCCCGCCCTTTCTCTGATTGCCCTGCGTCACGAATGACCTCCGAATCGGTTACTTGTACCAGAACGGTGCGACGTTCTTCTTGACAGGCGCGGTGAGCCCCTCCGGGCTCGGTACCTTCTCGGCTACTCTGGCCGCGACAGTCTCGATGGCCTCGCGCTGAATCGCGTCGTAGATGATCGTGAACATACGCTTCGAAGCCTCGAGAGGCACTCCGGACGATGTAGCTCGTTCGATCATGTCGACGGCCGGTCCGGAAATCGCAGCACCTTTCACGAAATAGTCGCCGGCACCGTAACCTTCAATGCCGCTGTGCCGATCGATCCAGACGTCTGCGTCCGGGAAAGGAACGCGGAGCATCTGGAAGGTGCGCAGGCCTACGCGTTCCTTGATTACACTGAAAATCGCGCCCGCACCCTGCTCCGCGGTGTCGCGATCGACGTCGACATCCTTCATTATTCGGCCAATCAGGTCCGACATGACGCTCCTTGTACTGGAGAATGAGCGACATCTATAGCACCGGCCCCTGGAAGCGGCAAGTAAGGCCGGCTTGTAGGAACCGGGAAAAGCCGCTAGCCTCCTGATCACGAGGGAGTTCCGCGCATGATCACCACAACTGGCGTATACATCGAGTTGCGCAGCGAGGCTCCTGAACGGCTTGCAGCGTTCTACGGGCGCCTTGCCGGGTTGAGTCGCGTTGCCGGAGAAGGCGTGGTTCTTTCCGGTCCAGGTCTCACACTGGCAATCAAGCCTGGTCCAGGAGTGTCCGAAGAGGATGCGACGACAGTTTTCGGGTTCTGCGTCCCGGAAGGCTCGGACCCATCGCGGGTTCGCGCTGCAGCGCTCGAGGCCGGCGCCGTCCTGCTCTCGGAATCGAAGCGCGAAGGATTGGCGACCCTCGGCTGCCAGGATCCCGACGGGAATTCCTTCCTGATCGTCGCGGCACTTCCCGCTGTCGGCGCCGAGTCGGCTCCCGCGATCGCCGATCCAGTTCCGTCCGCCACTGCCGGGAGGCAGTCGCCACCCGCGACCGTCTCGAAGCCTGCCTCCGCGAGTCCCGCGCCGCCGGTTGTCACCCCCGCGGCAACGCGGAATTCACCGCCTGTCAAGCCGACGCGGCGCGACGTGGATCGCTTGCGGGACATGGACAGGCTTGCGTCGATGGCCGAATCGATTGCAGGCCTCGGGATGGCTTTCAGCGAGGACGACCCGGCGCACGTGATGGATCGGATGAGATCCAAGATACCTGCCGCTAGCGAAGCCGAGCTTCACGCGCGCGAAGCGGACGCCCAAATGCTCGAGCATCAGAAGCGGGCCGCCGTTGATGACCTGCTCGCGCAGTATCGCGCGCAACTGGACGGAGATTCAGAGCCGCAGCCGGTTTCCAGAACGAGCCCGCCGCCGCCCGCTGCTGCCGCTCGACCCGATCAGGATCCGGTCATTGCCGACCTTGCTGCCCCTCATACACTCGGTCCAGCTCCGAACCCGGCGGCCGACGACTCGGATCCCATGCAAGCGGATTCGCCCCGCACCCTCGGCCGCTCGAAGGCCTACGACGACGAAGACGAGCCGACGGCCTCATAATTGGGTACTTTTGCCCCGTTTACAGAGCCCGGCATTGGGCATATACTTTCGAAGTCCCCCAACTTTATGTTTGCGGGTACCTCGTCTCGTATTTCCGTCGCCACGTTTTCCTGTAAAGAATGTCTGATTTCGCTGATCGAGCGAATTCCGAGAGGGGATCGCATCCGTCCGTCCAGACGTCGCCACGTGGCAGACGTGACACCGGCCTGCAAGGGCGAGACTTGTCGGACCGGCTCATATCGCTATTGCGTGCGACCCAGGAGGTGCGAGCCGAGTCCGACCTGCAGACGATACTTGACCGCATCTGCTCGATTGCGCACAACCTGCTCGGGTGGCGCCGCGTCATCCTGAATCTCATCGCTGACGAAGACGATAGACGAGTTCGGCCGATCGCGGCGGCCGGACTGTCGACCGAAGAGTTCGCATCGGTTTTCGAGATCGCTGATCGCGTCGACCGGCGCGAGGACTGGCGCGACGAACGGTTTCGGATCAGCCGCTCCTACTTCTTCGACCACCGCGTCGAGGGCGGATTGTCCGAACGGCCTTACTTCCTGCGGCTTGACCTCGGAGAGCGCGCCGAGCAGGAGTGGCACGAGGCCGACTCGCTTGTCGTGCCAGTCGAAGCCGGGGGCCAGCGACTCGGCGCGCTTGTCGTGGATGACCCGGCCAATGGGAATCGCCCAACCCTGTTCGACATCGAACAGCTCGAAGTACTTGCCGACCAGGCTGCTTCCGCGATTTCGAGCAACCGACTCCAGGCGCGGCTGCGCACAACCGCGCGCGAAGCCGAGACGCTCTACAAGGCGATGATGCTGCTCGTCGATTCCACCGACCTCGACCGGTTGCTGGAGAAGATCCTGGATGCGATCGACGAGCATTTCGGCCACCCCATCTCGACGGTTCACTTGCGTGTGCCTGAGTCGGACATTCTCGAGCTTCGCGCCTGGCGCGGGTTCGATCAGTCCAAGGCGAGCCAGGTCGATCACGTGGGCGGCCCTGGCATTGTCGCTCGCGTCTGCCGCACGGGCCGGCTGGTGAACGCTGGCGACGTTTCGGACGATCCGGACTACTACGCCGCCATCACGTCTACCAGGGCGGAACTGGCCGTTCCGCTGTTGATCGACGGCGAAGTCATCGGAGTCATCAACATCGAAAGTCCGGAAACCGGAACTTTTTCGGCTTCGGACGAGCGGATACTCACCAGTTTCGCGGAACAGGCCGCCATTGCGGTCAAGAGCGCGCAGCTTCACGAGAAGATGCGCGATCAGGCGAGCAGGGAAGCGCTGGTGAGCGGAATCATCGGCGCAATGCATCGTGCGTCGGCGCTTGACGACATTCTGGAGATTCCGGGTGAGGGACTGGCGAAGGCGCTTCACGTCGAGCGTTCGTATGTCGCCATCATCGACTGGAACGAGAGGGTTGCGCGGTTTCTGCACTCCTACTCGGTCGACGAGTCGCCTGTGTTCACCGGCTCGTTTCCACTCGCGGCGATGCCCGAGCTCTCGGAGCGGCTCTGGAGGGGAGAGGCGGTCGCAGCTTCCGACGTCATGGAGGAACCAATCCTCGAAGCCGCCTGGAACACGTACGAGCGATTCAACACGCGGGCGCTCGTTTATCAACCTGTCGCGTTGCACGGCGACTGGCACGCGGTTCTGCTGGTGTGCAGCGAGAAGGTGCGCCTCTGGACGGACGACGAACTAGCGTTCATAGGAACCGTCGCGGACCAGATGAGCACGGCATTCGTCCAGGTGGATCTGTTCGAGCGGGTGTCTCGAGCGAAGCAGGAATGGGAGATGACGTTCGACGCTATGTCGGACGGGGTGCTCCTGGTCGACACCAATCAGAAAGTCTACGGCGCCAATGCAGCGGCGGCCGACATGCTGCGGGTGCGCCGTGAGGACCTGATCGGGCTGGATTGCTGCGACCTGGTCACGCCGGCCGGCGGCGCCGATTGTCCGATTCAGGCGTCGATCCGTGATGCAAAGCGTCTGCACCAGCAGGTCGTGCCCGCGCGAATCGGCCGCCTGACGCAGATCACCGTCGATCCTATCGGGGATGGGCGTGGAGCGGTCGCGGTGCTTCGCGACGTGTCCGAGATACGGCGCGCGGAAGCGGACGCGCGCCGTCAGTCCGTAATCCTTTCGCAGCTCGTTTCGAGCGCCACCGACCAGATAGCAATGATCGACGGCGACGGGACGATCGTGTGGCTGAACCAGGCGCTTGTAGACGCCGCAGGACTCAGCGATATCGAGGGCGGCGCCCCCCGATTCGTCGACATTCTTTCACCGGAAATGCGGATTGCCGCCGAAGGCGAACTGGAACGTGCTCTGGCCGGCGAACCGAGGTTCTTCGAGACGGCGGTTACCGCGGCCGATGGCAGCGATTCCTGGATGCTGGTCACACTGACCCCCGTGTTCGACGAGGCGTCGCTGTCCGGTGTGCTGGTCATCGGCCGCGACATCACCAGTCATCGGCGGGCGGCGGAGCGCACGGCGGAGGCGGACAAACTACGGGCCCTCGGCCAGCTCTCGTCTGGTGTCGCCCACAATTTCAACAACGCCCTTTCGGTAATCCTCGGGCGCACCCAGCTACTCAGACGTAAGGTCTCGAAGGACGATCTCGTCCGCGACCTGGATATCATCGAGCAGGTATCGCACGAGGCAGCGAACACGGTTCGGCGCATTCAGAACTTTGCGCGGCGGAGACTGCACGAGTCTTTCGATCAGATAGACCTCAGGATGCTCGTGTCCGACACCGTGGAGATGACGTCGACGCGCTGGCGAAGCGAAGCGAGCGCTCTTGGCGTGCGATACCGGGTGCGAGTCGATGCCCCGGACGCGGACTACGTGATTCGGGGCAACGACTCGGAACTGAGGGAAGTCTTCGTAAACGTGATCTTCAACGCGCTCGACGCCATGCCGGCCGGCGGCGAGTTGACGATAAAGATGCAGCGGGAAGGCGTCTTCGTTCTCGTGAATGTTACGGATACGGGTTGCGGTGTATCGGATGAAGTACAGCGGCGAGTGTTCGAGCCTTTCTTCACCACGAAGGGAGCGAAGGGCACTGGCCTCGGCCTGCCGGTCAGCTACGGAATCGTGTCGCGGCACGAGGGCCGCATCGAGTTCGACTCTGAACTCGGACGCGGGACGACGATCTCGATCGCTCTTCCGGCTATCTCTAGTCGCGTGGTCTCCGACGATCTGGTCTGCGCTAGTCAGGCGATGGGCCCTCCGCCGACGCTTGCCGACATCGTCGTCGTCGATGACGACGAGGGCGTTGCCGCCATGGTCAGTGACGCTCTGCGGGAGCGCGGCCACTGTGTTCACAGTGCGAGCGACAGCGGTGAGGTGCTCGGCTTGATAGAAGCACACCGGGCGAGCGTGTTGGTAACCGATCTTGCAATGCCGGACATGAATGGGATTGCGCTTGCCGGCGTCATTCGAGAGCGCTGGCCTTCAACGCGCATCGTCCTGATGACCGGCGCCGACGTCTCGGCACTCGGCGAAGTCTCGCTGGATCAGATCGGCGACTTCACGCTGACGAAGCCGTTCGAGCTCGACGAGCTCGTTTACATCGTCGAGTCCGCTGCCGTTCTGGCGTGCAAAAAGGAAGGCGGGTGAAACGATCGATGGATCGCCTCACCCGCCTGAAATCGTGATCCGACGCGTGCCTACTTCTTCTTGGCAGGAAGGATCGAATCCTTCGCGGCTTTCGCCACGCGGAACTTGATCACGGTCTTGGCCGGGATCTTGATTGCTTCGCCGGTAGCCGGGTTGCGGCCCATGCGCGCGTTGCGAGCCTGCTTTACGAGCTTGCCGATCCCAGGGACCGTAAACTCACCCTTCTTCTTGGTCTCCGCGTATGCGAGGTTCGCAATCTCGTCGAACAGCTCCACGGCCTGACGGCGCGAGATGCTGAACTTCTCTGCGAAGTGAGCCGCAATCTGGGACTTGGTCATCGCCTTCTCGGTTTTCACCTGTGCCACGTTCTTCACTCCTCCTTGGTGCCCACTGACACCGGATATCATTGTTCGAGCGCGCGCGACTCTACCACACGTCCCCACGGGAGCCAACGGAAAATTCAGGGTTTTTCGGCCGTTTTCGCGCGTTTCAGGTCGGGTTCTCAGTCCACGCGACGAAAGTAGATTTCCTGCGACGAAAGACTCGACGAAGAAGTGGCGTAAACGAGTCCTACCGAGCCGTCTTCACCCACCGTGACGGATGGCGGATCGATGAAAAGCCCGTCGACGGTTCGCTGAGCTTCGCCAAAGGTCCGTCCGCCGTCTCTCGAGATCGTCACGTAAAGTCCTTCGATCGGCCCGGGACGCGACGAATTCTCCGTCCAGGCGATTGCAACGGTTCCACTCCTATTCGCCGCTACGCTCGACTGGTGAGCGTGGACGTATGCCGGCGATGAACCGGCTTTCGCGCGACGCGGAAAAGTCTCGCCGGCATCGGTCGAGCGGAAGAGCTTGATGACGCCATTTGTTCGAGGTCCTCGCTGGGTTTGAGCCAGAAGGGCCAGTTCGTTTCCGAGAGGGAAGACGCCCGCGACGACGCCCCGCGCCTTCGCAACTCGAGTCGGATCGGAGAAGGTTCGGCCCCCGTCCTTCGACACGACGCGATAGATCGTCTTTACCTCGTCGACGAAGTCGCCAAGTGCTTCCGACCAGAATGCGACGACGTCACCGGCCGGAAGAACCGAGATGGCGCACGAGCCGGCGCGCGGAATCGTAAGCGAGTAGTCGGACACTCGCTCCGGTACCGAGAAGGTGATTCCGTCCGGCGACCTGGCAAAGTACACGTTGAACCCGTGAAAGTAATCCTGGACAGTCGCGAGCATGAACACCTCGCCGGCCTCTCCGATTGCGATCGCAAGGCTGGTGGTGTTCGAGTAGCCCTCCTTGGGCGCGGTGATCCGATTGCGGAATCGGAGCGACGTGGGGATGGCCGCTGCGAAGGACGCGCCTCCATCCTCCGAGCGCGCAATGAACGCCGTCAGGAACTCGCGATCGGCTCCCTCGTCGATCACCGCCCACCAGGCCGCGACCACGACATCCCCCGACGACGCCAGCCGCAATTCACGCGGTTGCACGTCGTCGTCGACTCCCGTCGACAGTCGCGAGGCGGCAGAGAACGAAGCGCCACCATCGGAGGAGACGCTGTAGAACACCTGCTGTCTGGTCGTATCGTCGGATCCCGGATTGTCCGCCCATATGACATGGATTGCGCCGGAAGAGTCGACGATTGCGGCCGGTGAAGACGATCGGCCGGATGCGTTCGAGACGTTTGTGGGCGTGTGGCCGCCAGCGAATGCGCCAGGCACTGCAGCAGACAGGGCAGCAACCAGCACGATGCCAAGCGCGATGAAACGATGACTGGTACTTGTCGACATCAGGGGTAGATGATGCGACGCGCGTTGACCGGCTGTCCAGTCCGTCCTGCGCCGGCTGGTTCCCAGGGCCGCCCGTCATGCATCCGTCACCGTGGAACCCCTTCCTTTTCCACAGAAATGAGGCTGGCACGAAAAATAACTTGACAGCACTCAACTCAGGAAATATAAAGACTGACGTCGCAATATTGCGGCAAAGTTGAGCAGGAGGATGTTGAAATGACTGGGTACTCGAAAGCACTTGCCGACAAGCAGCGTTGCGGAATCTCCCCGTTTCCGGAAGTGATGGACCTGCAGCGCTCGCTCGATCGGCTATTTGGTGGCGGATATTTCGGACGTGGCGAGTCTACGACCGCTGCGTGGCAGCCTTCAGTCGACATCTTCGAGAACGACACCGAAATCGTCATCAAGGTTGAGCTTCCCGAGGTCAACCGGGAGGACGTACAGGTGAGTCTCGATGAACGGACTCTCACGATCCGTGGCGAACGCAAACTCGAGTTCGAGGACAAGCGCGAGGGATACCACCGCGTGGAGCGGACCTACGGGCAGTTTGCCCGCAGCTTCACTGTCCCGACGAACATCGGCAGGGAAGGAATGAAGGCCACCTACAAGGATGGCGTGCTTCGCGTCGTCCTACCCAAGGCAGAAGAGGCGAAGCCGCGACAGATCGTCGTCGAGTAAAGCTCGTGTCGGGATCGGACACGAGCCGGACGCCTGGTCCAGATCTGGATCAGGCGTCCGTTTCTTCGTCCAGATCCGACGCAAGGAGCTCGTCGAGGTCGATGAAGCCAAGGTCGTTCGGGAGTGAGTCGATGCTTCCCGCCTCGAGCGCGCTAGCGATCCGGTCCGCGCACATCCTGAGCAACAGATCTACTCTCGCCAGAATGGGCGTGCCGCGCAGGTCGGTCACTCCCTCCGCGTCGGTCGACGTGAGGAAGCGGTTTCCGAAATAAAACATCTCGTCGACCATGACATCGAAAAAGTACCTGGTTCGCTTCGTCGTAGAGCCGTCGAGTGCACCGGTAGGAGTCGCCGTCTGCGCACCACTCCACGTAATCTCGATGTGGTGCCCCGAACTCGTGTCATTCGACCAGACGGTTTGCGCCACGCAGCGGCCTCCGGGATCTCGTTTGGTTGCGGATTCGATTCAGGGGTCTGAGTCGCGCGCAGGTTACCACGATCACCAGACGTGAACAATACATCGCGCCAGACCGCGTCAGGACCGGCCAACCGGCCGGCGACGGGACCGATTCACCCGTAATTCGGGTCCCTTCAGCAAATGGAATTGTGTCGAGCCGAATGACGCGGGGCACCGAACCGGACTGAGCGCGCACCAAGGTTGTTGACGATGCATGTGACACGTTGATCGCTCCGCGTTCGCGGACTCGCCTGCGCGCGACCCGTGGCAGTTACGAAACCTCTCCGTCTTCCTCGAGTCGCAATGCCGCGTGAACGAGTCGTCATCGGGACGCCCGCGCCGAACATCGCCCGGCCGGTCGCACTCGAGTCGCAATGCCGCACGAACGAGTCGACATCGCATTCTTCAAGGGCCGTAGGCGCGAAAGCACGGTAGCCCACGGCGCAAGCCGTGGGTCAGCAGGGAGAAATCGATCGAAGCCCCGCAAGGGGCGAAAGAGGGCCACGGCCGTCGCGCATTCGCGTTCTTCTTTCGCCCCTCCGGGGCTTGACCGAATTCCGCCA
>JAJTWZ010000128.1 GCA_021463145.1 Blastocatellia bacterium
TCCCGCCATTCTCGAGCGCCGGAGCAACGGTGCCTAACCGCTTTGGCCTATTGAGAGGCAGGCTGGTCTGCGACCGCGGAGCGGTCGATACAATAGCCGTGGGTCGCGCGTGGGCGAGCGCAGCGAGCAAGCGCGCGACCCGCGGATCACGGAACCCAACCGCGCCGACCGCGGAGCGGTCGCATTGGGTTCGAAGTTCGAACCGTACGAATCTCGGTCTTCGGCCAAAACAAAGATGCCTCTTTGCCGGGACACAACGTCGATTGCGTCACCACCGACGCGCATGGGGACGGACGATGCGACCGCTCCGCGGTCGGTACGACGCGGCGGGCGGTTCCGCGGGTCGCGCGCTTGCTCGCTGCACTCGCCGCGCGCGACCCACGGAGCGGCAGGCCCAGCCGCGCCGACCGCAGAGCGGTCGCATAGTCACCATCGCGACAAACACGGAGCAACTCGCGTCCTCCAAGACTCAATGCGACCGCTCCGCGTTCCAGCGGCGAAGACCTGGAGGGATCAATTGCGAGCGCGATCTCGAGTGGGAATGTCGCACAGCGGACGCCAGTCGCGCGCCACGCCCTAATTCGCCCTCCGGCCCGCGCGGAACTTCGCATCGGACGGCGGCCTCTGCGGAAATGGACCTCCCCGCTCGCGCTCGAGGCTATCCATCAGGTCGTCGACGGCGCGCGTCAGGTAGTCCCCGACCGTGCCGCGCTCGTGGTAGATCGCGTTGTAGAGCCGGTTCTTGAGCTCCGGCGGCAGCTTCACGGTCACCTTGCCGTCGTCGCCGGACTCAGGCGTTACCGCGCCGGGTTCTGGCGTTTCCGACAGCCCGCGGATGGGTGCGAGCGCACGCGTCGATATTGGCGGCGCCGTGAGCAAACCGGGCGTCCCCGATTCCGGCCGGCCCGCCATCGGTGCGCCACCTTGCGTGGAGTCGGGCTGCAAGCTTTCGACAGGGAGAGGCGCCGGCTCGGGCGGCGGCGCCTGAGTCGGCGCTGGCGCGCCGATGATGCCGTCGAGCGGCGTGCTCACGAGCGCCCGCGGCGGCGGCGGCGGAAAATTCAGGTGAGTGTCGAACGGTGGCCGCTTCGGCATGGATTACGCCTCCCTTCCCGCCCGGGCTTCGACGAGCTCGGCGACGGCGCGGTAGTCCGAGCTCGCCGCGCTCGACGGATCGTAGATCGTTATCGGCTGGCGAAACGCGTGCGCTTCGGCGATGCGGACGTTCTGCCGGATCGAGCGCGGCAGGATGAGATCCGAATAGGCCGTCAGGAGCTTGTCCTCGATGTCGCGCGTAAGCCGGGTGCGGCCATCGTATCGGCACAGCAGAATCCCGAGAATCTCGAGCGCGGGGTTGTGGGTCTCTCTGAGCCGGGTGATGGTCTCGAATAGGTTTGCGACGCCAGTCGTCGACAGGCTCGTAGGTTCGGTTGGCACGACGACGGCGTCGGCCGCGACGAGCGCGTTCGTCGTAACGATGCCGAGCGTCGGCGGACAGTCGAGGATCATGAAGTCGTACGCCGTCGCGTCGAGCCGCGCGATCTCGCGACGCAGGACGAAGAGCGCGTCGGGGTCGGTGACAAGTGCAAGGTCTGCCTTCGCGAAAATACGCGACGTGGGCACGAGGGATAGGTTCTCGAACTCGGTGCCGCGAATCGTGTCGGCAAGCGGCTTCATCCCGAGGAAGACGTTCAGCAATTCCTCCCCACCGTCGGCGTGACCGAACCAGGTGGACGCGTTTCCCTGCTGGTCGAGATCGACGAGCAGGACACGCCGCCCGCGCTCGGCGAGCGCCGCGGCGAGGCTCACGGCAGTGGTGGTCTTTCCAGACCCACCCTTCTGATTGGCGATGGCGAGAATCTTCACAGGCGCTCCTCAGGTCACGGCGTGCATTGCGAATCGCGTGGACTCTACGCTGAAATGCTGGAATACAGCAATACGGGAATTCTGCAATACGGCATTTCTGCATGGGGTGAGGAGGCGCCCCCCCCTGGTGCGGCCGCCGAGGCATCCCCGAAGCGGCACGGGAACCTACAGTCGCACGAGAACCCCGGCAATGCGGGTTTTCCGCATTCCCGTATTCCCCTATTCCCGTTTTGCTGCTATACCGCATACCCGTATTTCTGCATATCAGCATCCAATAAACCTAGTACGGATATACGGTTATTCCGCATTTCCGCATTTACTGCAGGTAGCTCAGAAGTTCGGACCGTGTACCCCTTGAATTCGCCCGACTTTGGGAAGGGAAGCGGTTCCACACGGCGCCTCTACAGGTCCCCTGCGAATCCAGCGCGTAGTTCGAGAGCCGGGCCGCCAAAGACCGATTTATCGAGTAGAAAGTAGAGATCGAGCCGAGGCCGAAGCGCGACCTCGCGGTGGTTCCACACGATTCCTCGGGTAAGCGGCTCAAGGATCCAGAGGCCGCGAGACGTACGGTAACGCTTCCCTCAACCCGTTATTCATCAGCACTTTAGAAGGCCTCCCCTCCTCGGCCACCGGGAAATCGCGCAACCCATGCGCTCACCACGAAAATCCTGCACCGACCGTGAAACAATCGAACCTTTTGAAATGGAACAAATCTCTCACAACGATCCCCCGCCTCGGCCAGCCTGCGTCTCTTCGCAACTGAAGTGAACCATCGCTCACAACTCGAACCTCCCGGGCAGCTTCCTGAGCCCGGGTAAGGGAATCGCCTCCACCGCGAGCGGAGAGTGCCGCAGCGGGAGAGCAGGGAAGTAGCGTCGCCTCCTGCACCGTCATTTCCGTCGCCAACTGAAAGGCAGACGCGTCCTAATCGACTTCACGCCATAGCCGAGCTACCTCCCGATCTCAGCCTTCGCGAGTCCCAACGCATGCGGCGCGCGAGCCGCACGCCAGCCGGTCTCCATAATCACGGTCACGCCTTCGACGTCCGTTGCCATCGGGGAATCAACCACCTTCTCGTCTCGCGTGTCCATCGCCCCACTCCTCTCCGTCTCGAAAAGCAGGGAACTTTACGTGCTCAATGCAGGGAGTTTGGGACGCCGCGTGACACCGGTGGTGCTACTCCACGATACGCTCGAGTTCATCTAGCAGAGAGTCCAGGCGGAACTCCTGAATCCGGCTGGAGATCTCGGAACCGAGCTTCCTGTCAGTCGCTCGAATCTCATCCGCTATTTCGGCCGCGGCCGTGGCATCTCCGACACTGAGCGCCGCGTACAGCCGCTCCAGCAACTTCCCGTCGAGAGCCCCAAGGCTGCCAAGCCCGTCATTCGATCCATCGTCATCCTCGCAGTCTGCTTCGGCCTCGTCCTCATACTCGAACTCGATGCCAGCGTGACGTCGAAGCTGTTCGAAGATCTCAGACTCCTGAAAAGGCTTGATGACCAGGTCGTCACAGCCGTTCGCGAGGATCTCCTCGCGATCCTCTTCGAATACGCTCGCAGTCGTAGCGATGATGACCGCCCGCCTGCCCGCATCGCCGTCGAGCGACTCGAGGCGCCGGATCTCGCGCGTCGCCTCCACTCCGTCCACTACCGGCATTCTCCGATCCATGAAGATCACTCGAGGCCTCAACTCCCTGAAAACCTCAATCGCTTCGCGCCCGTCGCTCGCTTCGTGAACTACGAGGCCTACAGACGACAACAGCGCCGACAGCATCAGCCGATTTTCTTCGCTGTCGTCCACTACGAGCACCGACCCACATTGGTCCAGGTCGGCGATCCGCCGGACCCGGAGCTCCCCTTGCGTCGCCGCCGTCCCGGCCGACGCCGGCAGGGGAACGTCGAAACTGAACGAGCTGCCTTGGCCCGACTCGCTCCGCACGCTGATGTCGCCACCCATCAGAACGACGATCTGACGGCTGATAGCGAGTCCGAGGCCGGTGCCCTCGGTGGCCGTTCGACCCACTTGAGTCTGCGCGAACGCCTCGAAGAGCCTCTCGATGTCCTCCCTGGCAATGCCTTCGCCGTCGTCGCTGACGTCGAAGTAAGCTCGACCATCCCTCCAGTCCGCCGCCAGTCTGACGGTACCGGTGGCCGAGAACTTCACTGCATTTCCAAGGAGGTTCAACAGGACCTGCCTCAACTTGCCCTCGTCACCCACGACGATGTCCGGAAACCCGCTGCCGATGCGGACCTCGAGTCGCAGGTCCTTTGCTTCAGCTCTCACTCGCGTCATTGACTCGACGGTCGCCAGCAACTCGACCGGCGAGAAAGGATGCTGGGTGAGTTCGAGCTTGCCAGCCTCGATCTTGGCCAGGGAGAGCACCTCGTTTATGAGCCCGAGCAGGTGCTCGCCGCTTTTGCGGATGATCGAGACTTGCTGGCGCTCTGTCGAGCCCAGGCGTCCGACGCGGTCGAGCAACTGCGCAAAGCCAAGCACGGCGTTGAGCGGAGTGCGAAGCTCGTGGCTCATGTTTGCCAGGAAAACACTCTTTGCGCGGTTCGCGGCCAGCGCCTCCTGCTGCGAAACCCTGAGCTCGTCGACCGTTCGGCCGAGTTCGGCGGTTCGCTCGGCGATTGCAGCCTCGAGAAACAGGTTCCGCTTCGAAATGGACCTGAGCCTCCACCTTCCGAGGATCATTCCCAGCGCGAGCGCGGCGACGAAATAGGAGGCAATCGCCCACCAGGTCCACCAGAGCGGCGGCAGCACCCGGAACGATATCTCCACCGGACCTGTCACGTTCCCCGAGGCGTCACGCCCCCAGACCCGGAAGGTGTAATGCCCGGCCGGAAGGCTGTTGAACTCGCGCCGAAAATCGGGCGTCCAGTCGGATGGCCTGGACTCGTAGCCCTCTAGCTGAGTTCGGTACCTCGTTGCCGTCTGACGGACGTAACTCAACAGCGCATACTCGAAGACGAGATGGTTTTGATCGTGTGCGAGTTCGTCATTCTCAGCCAGTTGTCGGCCTGCGTCATCGACAACCGACCGCCGCTCGATCACGAGTCGACTCGGTGCCGCTACCAGTTCCGCCTTCGGGTCGAAGATCGCCGCGCCAGACAGCGTCCCGACCCAGATCCGCCCACGTGGGTCGATCGTCGATGCGCCCGTATTGCACTCGTCATTCGGCAGACCGTCCTGCGTGGTGAACACTGTCAGCTCGAATTCCGATGAGTCCTCGGCCGTGGAGGGGCGGGGTGTCAACCGCGCCACACCTCGGTTCGTGGGCAGATATAGCCGCCCAGCGCCGTCCTGTTCCACTCGGTAAACCGTATTGTTCGGGAGCGCCGGCACGGAAGAAGTCGACAGGATTCGAACTGGCCTCGTGGAATCGGCCAGCGACAGTCGCGCGAGGCCGGCGCGGGTTCCGACCCAGAGCTCGGACTGGGCCCCGGGCAGCGTGACCTCTTTCAGGCTCATCACGAGGTCGGTCGGAAGCCCCTGGTCCATCCCGTATTTCTGAAGACCTTCGCCGTCGAACAGGAACAGCCCGTGATCGGTGCCGATCCAGAGGTTGCGACCGCCACCAGTCGACCGCGACTCGGCGAGTGCTGTTATGCGGACTCTCAGTGCCTCCAGAGCGGGTGGCGGCGCGACGATCCGCCCGTCACGAAAGATTGATATACCACCGCTCGTACCGACCCAGACGAAGTCACGTCCATCCTGATCAACCGACTTCAGCAATGCCGGAACGTCGTGCCCGCGCAATCCGTCGTTCTGGTCGAATTGCTTCACGGCCCGGCCGTTCTCGATGACCACGAGTCCCCCGCCGTATCCCGCAAGCACCCGCTCCGTGGACTCATCGGACGTATCCAGAAGGCACAGGGCCCAAGCCATTTTGTTGCCGATCTCGAGATCGACCTGCTTCGGAACGCCACGCTCGATCCGAACCACGCCAGCGTTCAAGGTGCCGACCCAGGCAACATCTCCCCCGTGCCTGTCCCTGGTTACGAGAACGCTGTAAACGGAATCGTTTATCAGCCCGGAGTTCCGGTCGATTGTCACCCAGTCGCCAAACTGCGCCTTTATCAGCCCGAGACCGGCCGTCCCGATCCAGAGTGCGTGCGTGCCCCACTCGTTTCCACTTGCAAGCAGACTCCACACCCCGCCATCCTTCCGGCGCGCGGACGAGGCAAACCGTCTGAGCTTCCCGTTGCTGTAGCGGTAAGTCCAGCCATCGAGGCTTCCGCACCAGAGGATTGTGGCGCCTTCCGGTGTTCGTGACTCGCACATCGAGATGATATCCAGCCGAGAGGTCTCTTCCGTGGCCCCGGGGACCGGGCGCCAGGTCGAGCCATCGAACTCCCAGAGGCCGCTGTGCCGCCCGGCCACGACTCTCGACCGCCCGTCGATGGCGGTCGTCCTGATGAAGCAGAAGTAGTTTTCATCGGGCCGCACTGGAGACGGTTGGAACACCGTCCACTCGCCCAATCTCCTGCGCGCAGTTCTTCCTCCGGGAAGACCCGTCCAGATTTCCTGAACGCCATCTTCGCCGACCACTGCGCTAACAGCGCCGGCAGTGCCACCCTCACTGTCCGGGAACGTTGGATCCGAGACCCATTCGCCGTCGACGAACAGGTGGAAAGAGTGCTGGGCCACCAGGGCGATGGTATCTGGCCGGTCCGGTTCGTCGACCTCACAAAGGTAAACCGGCATGGAGTAGCCCCGCCCAGTCGGGTGCGGATAGTTTTTCCAGGTGCCGTCCGCCAGGCGGCACACGACGCTTCCTCCAGTCAGGAGGACCCACATATCACCGTTTGTTCTGGGAACGATGTGGGTGATACGGTTGTCGCCGAACTCGGCAGGGATGTTCAGCACCTGCCAGGTGCGGCCGTTGTAGCTCGCAAGGCCATCCTTGGTACCAATCCATAGCAGACCGTCGCTGCTGGTCACGATCGACGTGATGGCGTTTTGCGGCAGGCCGTCCTTGCTGGTGAACGTCTGCAGGCTCGGACGGCCTATCGAGGCAATGTCGAAAGGCGCCATATCACGCTTCGGGTCCGGAGGCGGATGGAGTTTCGGAGATGGCCCCCCCGAGACTTTCGCCGACGCCAGCGCCGCAAGTAAGACCAGCAATGCGACTTGAGCGCGGATCCGAATTCGGCTACTTGTCAAGGACGATGTCTGGTGCGCGGGCATCGGTTGGTAACCCTGGTTCCTGCTATCGGCAGCATCTCCCGAAAGACTTAACTGAAAGCCCTGAAAGTGGCCGTCGCGGGCGAGCAGTGGCCGCAACGGTGCAGTTGGATACTCTTGGATACCTGATCCTGTCCTGCCTACGGGTAGTCGGGGCCGCCGCCTCCGACGTCCTCTCGTTGCCAAAGCGGGAGCCGCAGTCATTGATCCCCGCGCATCGCCCGCGGCCCGATTCCTGGGAAACTCGATAACTCGAGCGCATCGCTCCTGCAACTCTCCGAACGACGGACGGTCAGCATACAAGCCGCGCTTCGGACGCCGGTGTGACTTTAGTCCCACGATGAGCCGTCGGCCTGTCGACCTCGTAAACCCGCAGAATGGATCGTCAGCGTCCGAGGCGAGATTGAATCGGGCAATGACAAAGACCGGCGGACCATTTGCTCAGCGCGTGTAGCCCGGCCGAATCGAACGACGATTGGGTTGCTGCCGCTACCGGCCCTGATCGTCCAATGCGAAGCGAACGTCGCCAGGCATCGCGGCGACGGCCTCGACGTCCGGGTCCTCCCGCGATACCCGGATGCGTGACGCGAGTTGCCGTGGCTGGATCTCGGTCAGCGCCGGCACCGCGCGCGAACACGCCGCGATCGCGTAAGGACACCTTGTGTGGAACTGGCATCCCTTGGGCGGATTGATTGGCGACGGCCCATCGCCTTGCAACAAGACTCGCTTCCGCTGCTTTTCGAGCTTCGGATCCGCGACTGGCACCGCCGAAATCAGGGCCCTCGTGTACGGATGAACCTGTCTCGAGATAATGCCCGTCGCGTCGGCCAGTTCGACGATCCTGCCGAGATACATCACTGCGATGCGATCGCTCACGTGGCGGACCGCACGCAGGTCGTGCGAGATGAACAGGCAGGTCAGCCCGAGCCGTTCCTGCAGATCGTCGAACAGGTTCATGCTCTGCGCCTGTATCGACACGTCGAACGCCCAGATAGGCTCGTCCGCCACGATGAACTGGGGTTCGGCCGCGAGAGCGCGAGCGATGCCGATGCGCTGGCGCTGTCCGCCCGAGAACCCGTGCGGATAGCGCTTCACATACGCGGGTCGAGCCCGACCACGTTCGTCGGTTCCTGCGTGCGAACCGACACCTGCCGGTCGTCGAAGCCGAGCCGGAAGTTCCGCATCGGGTCCGCAACAATCGAACCGACAGTCATCCTCGGATTCAACCAAGCATAAGGATTCTGAAAAATCATCTGCAGCCGCAGGCGGTGCGACCTCATTTCGCGCTCGGTCAATGTCGCGTGGTCGGTGCCGGCGCATCGCACGCTGCCCGACGTTGGCCGCACGAGCTGGAGAATCGCCCGGCCAGTCGTCGACTTGCGTCGACTTGCCGCATCCGGACTCGCCCAATAGCCCGAGTGCTCCCCATTCCGGATGTCTAGAGTGACGCAGTCGACCGCCTTCAACTCAGCCGAGACGCACGCACGCGAGGATCGCCAGGAAGACGAAATGGTCATTGGGCAGCTTGAATATGATCAAGCGGCCGACGCCGCGATTCGTCACGTGATGGAGACGATTGGCGGGCAGACGCTGAGCCCAATTGCGATTTCTGGATGTTCTAGGCACGCCCAATGAGCGAGAAGGCGCGGGAAAAGTTGCGTGGTGAGTGAAGAGAAAACTGGACACCGCGGGCCGGGCTCGCACCGGACTCTCGTCGAGGCGCACGCCGGTAAATCCCTGATGTGTAGAGGCTTGTCGCGAAGAAAGCCTGTCCCCCGAGCATGTCGTCTCGCGATCGAGCTTCACGCGGCTGGCGCTCCAAGGTGATGGCGGAAGTCGCCGGCGAGCGGGCGGACCAGGCAGGTCTTGACCGGTTCGGCCTGCAGGCGGGCCCGGTCCTGGCGGCCGCGTCCCGCCGTCTCTCCCA
>JAJTWZ010000129.1 GCA_021463145.1 Blastocatellia bacterium
CGCGCCGACCGCGGAGCGGTCGCACTGTCGCCATCGCGACAATCACGTCTTTAGTCGCATCCTTTAAGACTCAATGCGACCGCTCCGCGGTCGAAACCCTTCCTTGGGTGCGAACCGGGGGTGACGGCGGATCGCTTCGCTCACCGCCGTCACCCCCGGCTATCTGCTGAGTGACCGCTTCGCGGTCACGCCGACCGCGGAGCGGCCGACGCAATAGCCGTGGGTCGCGTGCAGACGTGCCATCGACCGCGGAGCGGCCGACACAACAGGACCCCGCACGCCTGCGGTTTAACCCCTGCAACCCGGAAGAGTCAGACGGCAGGCGTATCTGTTCTGCCGCGCTTTGGAACGGCTCCATCTAACGCCGTTCCAAAGGCGGCCCCGAGCCTCCATCGAAATTGAACCGGCGACACTTCGCCTCGACAGGAATGCGACAACTCACCCGAAAAGGATGAACACCACAGTCAGAAGGTCCGGAGTCCATATCGTCAATTCCGGAATCCTAAAGCTCAGGCAATGTATACGTCCGTCCCTTGTTTACCTTCTTCAGGTGCGCCATCAGGGGCTGGAAGTAGCGCACCATCGCCTTTGCGCTGAGGTCCTCGCCAGTCTTCTCCTTCAACAGCTTGCGCCAGTCCGCCGACGCCCCCGGCCGCATGATCTGCCGAAGAAACTCGCCCGCGGCCTTGTTTCCATAGTAATTGGTCGCGTGAGGATCCTGATGGAGGATCTTTCGGGAAATGTGGTCGTGCAACTGGAACAGCAGCACGTAAGACAACGCGTAGTCGTAATACTGCGCCGCGTCGTCGATTACGTGAGTCTTCGTGCACGCATCGCAACCTTCCGGACCGCGCGGAATTGGCGGAGCGATTCCCTGGTACTTCCTGGCGTACTGCCACCAACGCGTATTGAACTCGGACTCCGGCAGGTTGTTCGAGTACAGGTCGTGCTCGAATCTCGTCATCGTTCCGGTAGACCACGGGATAAAGGGCACATACTGAAGCGCTTCGCGCATCAGGACCTGTGTCGGATCCACTTTCGCGCCCTTCGGCGCCAGTCCTCGGGCCTCGAGAAACGGCCTCTGCATCGACGCAAGACCCATCAAGCTGCCCATCGCTTCGTGGTAGGCCCTGTTCGCCCCCTCGCGAAGCAGGAACGGCACTTCGGGATTCGAATATTCCATGAAGTAGTACACGTGCCCCAGTTCGTGATGAGCGGTCTCGTACCAGTCGGCGTTCGATTCCACGCTCATCAACGATCGGACGTCGGTATTGGTGTCGAGGTGCCAAGCGCTGGCGTGTGTGTTCTTCTTGAACTTCGAATCGGGCGCAACCGGATACAGCGACGATCTCTCCCAGAAGCTAGCCGGCAACGGCGGGAACCCGAGACTCTTGTAGAAGTCCTCCCCCTGCCGCACGATCCACTCCGGTGATTTGCCCTCGAGCGCCGAGTCGACGTCGACACCCTGTACCGTCACGAGCGAACTCCAGTCCTGACCCCAGCGATTCGGAAGCCAATCGGCCGGCAGCTCGTCGGGAACGGGAACGTTGTACTTCCTGGCAAGCTCGTACCGGGCCCAGGTGTGCAGCTCGCGGAACAGCGGTCGAAGCTCACGGTTGATCTGATCCACGAGCGCCAGCATCTCGGCTTCGCTCATCCGGTACTCCGAGACCTGGTAACCGAAATAGGACGGATAGCCGAGAGGCCGGACCGTGCCGTTGCGCAGGTCGCGGAGATTCGCGAGCGTACTTCGCAACACGCCGCCGACTTCCTTCGACGACTCCCACACCTTTCGCCGTTCGGCGAGCGATGTCGACGTCCTCATCAGTTCGTCGATGCGATTCGGACTGACCGGCGCGCCGTCGATCTTGAACTCGAAACCGTAAAGTTTCTCCGTCGCTGCCGTTTCGGCCGCGATGCGCTGCTTCACCAGTTCGGCGGCGGTCTCTGGAGCATTCGCGGCTGTGTACATCACGGCTTCGAGCTGGAGGACCTGGAGTGGAGTAAGGGCTTTCCGCTGCTTCAGGAATCCGGTTGCCGCCTCGATATTCGCGCGGCTGCCAGTGAATGCCGTAAGGGCTTCGAGCGCCGCCGTCGTGGCCTTGGCGTTGGTCTCGTCACCCTCTACGATGTGCGTGTTCGACTGCCAGTCGGCGAGCTGATACGCATAAGACAGCTCCCTGGACTTCGCCGAATAGGCATCCAGGAACCTCTGCGCCTCGGCACGGACGTCAGCGGCCTGGGCGGCTGTCGCAGGCGAGCCGGCCGCGCCGGCCGTCACTATGGCGAGACCGAGCAGGCCGGTCAGTACTCGATTTGCGATCCGCATTCTTGAATTGCCCCCTAAAGGTAGAATCAGGACTGGATTGAAAAATCGATGCCGCGCGCGGGTCAAGCGGTGCCCGGCCGTGAGGCACGCCACCGGTAGAGAATCCAGAGCGACAATGTGAGCGGAACGACCGCGACAGCCGAAATCCACTGCGGCGGCTCGCCACCCGATTCGCTCCCGCCGTAGGCAGCGACGACCGCCAACCCGTTGTTGAGCCCGTGCCAGACCATAGCAGGGAAAATTGAGCCCGAGAAAACCGTGACCGCCGACAACACCGCACCGAGAAATGCGGTCGATGCAAGGCGGAAAAGCGCAAAGTGGAACAGTCCGAAGGCGACGCCAACAGTCAGACACAGCTTCAGCGTCCCCATCCGGCGGCGCAATCCGTAGAGCAGCGCGCCACGAAACGCCAGTTCCTCGCAGATCCCGGGCAGGATGGCTACGAAGACGAGCATCTGCCAGATGGGAACTTCCTGCGGAAACAGGTTCTTCCCGAAGTTCTCGATCAACTCGGCGGGAACCGGCAACACATAACTCGCGAGCTTCGACACGCCGACGGCGACGAGGAGCCCGGATGGCGCGCCGATGAGCACGGCCAGCCACGCCAGCGGATGCGGCGCGCGGAGCGACAGTGCCTCTCGCGGGTCCAGGCCGTATAGCTTCAACATCAGCAGCGTCGACGTCAGAAAGATGCCGATCAGGTTGATCGCGACCTGCACGCGCACTTCCGCCGTTCCGAAGTATGACGAAACCACAAGAAGCACCGCCCACATGACGGCAAACCATCGCCACACACGACGCTCGAAGAGCGCTCGTCCGGTCCGTGCAGTGGTGCTTTCGTCCGTCGCCGACGAAACGGCTCCTTCGCTCGACAGCAATGCCACTACACGCCGCAACGCGAGTGCCGCGGCCGCGAGCGTCGACAGCATTGCGACCCCGATCATCAACCAGTCCGGACGGCCGGAGAGCACGTCGCGCACCGACACTGCAATTCCGGCAACGGGAACGAGCGAGATAGCGGAACGCGCGGTCAGTCCCGGCAGCACGGCAGCGAGTCCGAGTCCCGCGCCGACGAGCATCAGTGGGAAGTAATACTGCTGCGACTCCTTGTACGAGCGAGCCTTTCCCGAAACCAGCAGCAACATCGCCGACGCGAGCGCGGCAACCGGGATGTAGAGCAAGACGAGCGAAAAGACCGTTCCCGCCGTCGCAAGCGTCGCGATTTCGGGCGGCAGATCGAGAATCCGAAGGCTGGCATACACGACGATGCTGGCCAGTTGAACCACGACGATGAAAGCCGTAACGATCACCACCGACGACACCTTCGCGGCGACGATGTCGGTTCGCGCCGCGGATGTCGTGAGCAATGTCTCCAGGGTGCCCCTCTCCTTCTCGCCGGCAATCGTGTCGCTTGCGACGGCGCCGCCGCCGGCAAGCATCATGAAGATCACGAGCGCAGTGATGAACCTCCCGACGTTCGAACCCGCCGCGGCCGAGCCTTCCGCGACACTGACGGCTTCAGCCGGAGCCACGTCGCGAAGCCGAATCGCCGGCCCCTTGCTGGAGATCGCGGCCTCGCGCGAGCGGTCGCGCTCGACGCGCAGAGCCTCCTCCAACGACTTGGCGGCCAGTCGCGACCTCGTGTCGTTGGATCGAAAGTAGACGGCCACGGCAGGCGCCTCGTCCTGCCGGACACGTTTCTCGCCCTCGGCAAGCGGGGGTTGCGGCACGGCGTCCGAATCGCCAATGGCAATCCCGTCAGCGTGTTCAGGGTCCGCAAGACCAACGTATGCGCCAATGGATCCATTGCGCAGATCGGACGCCGGGTCGGAGGTAGCAGCGGCCTGGAGCGCGACCGACGGCGCCGCGGGCGTCGCCGCGCCGGCATCGGCCGGAACGCCCTGCTGACCCTCCAGCGCGGCATCGAAGATGCCGGCGATCCACTGCGGCGCCGATGGCTCGACGGCGACGCGCATCGTCTCCAGCTCGATCTGCTGCTGCCTGCGTTTTTCTATCGCACTGGATGCGAAGAGAAAAATCGGCATGGCCAGCACGGGAAGGACGATCGACATGATGACCGTCCGCCGGTCGCGGAGAAGCGAACGCATCTCGAGCAGCACGAGCGCCCGGATCGTAGTCCAGTTCATGCTCCGGCGGCCTCGCCGTCGCGCGCCGCTCGTACGTGGTGCACGAAGATGTCCTCGAGGTAGTGCAGTCCAGTTGCGGCGCGCAGCGATTCGAGCGTTCCGGTCGTATGGATGCGTCCTTCGTGGATGATCGCGATGCGGTCACACAGCTTCTCCGCCTCGCTCATCACGTGCGTCGAGAAGAGCACGGTCTTCCCCGCGTCTCGCAACTCTCCAATGACCGATCGCATGTCGAGAGCGGCGAGCACGTCCAGCGCGACGGTCGGTTCGTCGAAGATTAGCACCGGCGGATCGTGGGCAATCGTCCTGGCGATAGACACCTTCTGCTTCTGGCCGCTGGAGAGTTTGTCGACTCGCGCTCCGGCGAATGGCTCCATGCCGAATCTCGCGACGATCTCATCCACGCGGCCGCGGACCTTGGCCTCGGGATAGTGGTTGATTCGCGCAAAGAACTCCAGCGTCTCGCGAGCGGTCAGCCTGGGATACAGTGCCGTCGACGACGAATAGAACCCGATCGAGCGACGCACGTCGGCCGCGCCGGTCACAATGTCGAATCCCGCGACGGTCGCCGTGCCCGACGATGGGGCGAGGACCGTAGAGAGCATTCTCAAGGTCGTCGTCTTACCTGCACCGTTAGCGCCGAGCAGTCCGAACACCTCACCCGGACGGCATGTAAAACTGATGCCGTCCACGGCTCGCACGTCGCCGCGCGCATCGTCGGCATACACCTTCGTCAACTCGCGGACGTCGACCGATGCATCGCTCATTCGTGTTTTCCCTTGTCCCTCGAAGCGCCCGGCCGCAGCCGGGCGGCTGCAAACTTGAAAAAGCTGCCATTGAACCCGCCGGCCAGAACGTCCTCGGACGCAAGCACACGAGTCGCAATCCAGAGGCAGACGCCGACCACGATCACGCCGACCAGCGCGGTGAGTCCGATCAGCGGAAGATTGAATGTTCCGGCGATGGCTTCGCGAATGACCATAGCGACGTTCGCGACCGGGATCAGCGCAAGCCCGGGTGTGAATTCCAGATCGGGAGACTGCAGCAACATGATCGGAAGTATCGTTGCCAGATAGAACGGGCTCGCCATCGACTGACCTTCCTTGAAAGTCCGCGCGAAGGCCGCAAGGATCATCAATCCAGCCGCGACGAACAGCGCCACGAGGACGGTGCCCAGCGCCGTTACGGGCACAGCCGAAATCGGAAACGCGAAACTTGCCTTGTCCCCCGCGCCCCTGGCGAACTGTTCAAGGATCGGACCGAGGGATACGACCATCGTAGCGATGTTGAGCAGGCCTGCTGCGGCGCCGAAGGTCGCGACATAGAGGTATTTCGCGGTGACGATGGAGCCAGGCGAGGCTGACACCGAAAGTGCAGTCTCCCACGTGTTGCGCTCCCGCTCGCCGGCCGTCGTGTCGATGGCGGGATAGAAGCATCCGAGCGCGACCATCACCATAAGTATCGTCGGCACGAGCAACTTGAGCACCAGAGCCCCGATGTCTTCCCGTGACGCCGTGTCGACGGTTCCCACGTGAAACGCCTGCCACGAATCGAGGCCAATGCCGCGGGCGGCGGCCTCGCCGGCCAGCACGTCGCGGCGGATGTCGTCGATCGTCTTTCGAACGCGGTCGGACGCGAGGCGGCTCCTGTCCTTCGAAGCGTCGTATCGCGCGACGTACTGCGCGCTGCCCAGCGCCGAAGGCAGCACGAGTTCCGCACGAGCACCCGGCCCGGCATCGGTACGGACGGCGACGACCGCATCCAGATCTCCGGCGCGAATCCTGGCGTCGAGGGCCTGCTCGCCGCCGTCGAACGAGACGGTCTCTACCTTGGGATTTTCGCGGAGCCGCGCAGTGAGGGCCTCCGCCGCAGTCGCGTCGCCGGTGACCATGACGCGCGAGGTAAGTCCCTGGGTCTGCCCCTGAACGAAGGTGAAGCCGGAGAGGACCAGCCACAGCATCGCCGGGTAGAGGAGCAAGGGGAGCAGCAGGCTGTTGAGAACTATGTTGCGCTCACGAAGCGCGGACCGGATCTCCATCCTGTACCAGAGCCAGACGTCGCGAGGGTTCACTTTCATACCTTGGGATCGATCCACTGGTCCGTTCGAGCGCTGTAGTATGATGCGGCGCGCTCATTTCGCCAATACAAGGGAGACGCCGTGTCCGAAGCCGTCACTGAAGGAATTCGAATTACTGTCCGAACCTCGTACGTTCCGGAGAGATCGAATCCCGGGTCGAGTTACTGGTTCTTCGCCTACGAGGTCACGATCGCGAACGAGTCTGACGAGCCGGCGCAATTGCTTACGCGGCACTGGATCATCACGGACGGCGACGGGTCGGTCGAGGAAGTCGTCGGTGACGGCGTCGTCGGGGAGACCCCGTTTCTGGAACCGGGTGAGGCCTTCACGTACACGAGTTTCTGTCCGTTGCGAACCGAGAGTGGAACGATGTGCGGGACGTACGGGATGGTTCGGCCGGACGGGCGGAAGTTCGACGCGGTGATCGCGCCGTTCACGATGTCGGAGCCCTATACCATCAACTGAGCCTCCGTTGGACGCTGGGAGCTTCGTTCGCCGGGCGTCGCGGTTCCTCGGCTGGACGGACTGGCACTCCGGGCAGCGGCGAGCGAGCCGACTCCGTCAGTCCTCTCCGACCCGAGATCAGTACCGCGAGCGGCAGCGACCGGGTCCTGGGCGGCGGCAGGGTCCCGCGCGTCGACGCTCACCGCAACGGGATCAGTACCACGAGCGACAGCGAGCGGGTCATGGGCGGGAGCAGGGTCCCGCGCCAGGACCCTCACCGGTAGGGGATCAGTACCGCGAGCGACAGCGAGCGGGTCATGGGCGGGAGCAGGGTCACGCGCGTCGACCCTCAAGGCTACCGGATCAGTACCGCGAGCGAGAGCGAGCGGGTCCTGGCGGCGGCAGGGTCACGCGCGTCGATCCTCACCGCAACGGGATCAGTACCGCGAGCGACAGCGAGCGGGTCCTGGGCGAGGGCTCCGCCCCGGCGCATCCCCCACGCCACTTTGCCACGCCGCGGCCACCTACCCTTGCTGCTCCGCTACGCTAGTACGGAGCGTTCGAAAGAGTATCGCCGTTGGCAAACAGCGGCGGTTCGGCAACGGCCGGCCTGTTGTCCTTGCGCGACCGGGTTGCAACGACCTCGTCTCCACCCTCGATTGCCGGTCCATCGACCAGTCGGCCATCGGCATAGATCCGGTTGCCGTCTATCGCGAGCGTGGATGATGGATTCACGGGACAGCCCCTGGCGCGCACTTCGTAATGCAGATGCGGTCCGGTAGACCGCCCGCTCGATCCAACCAGCCCGACGGCCTGGCCAGCGACGACACGCTGCCCGGGAGTCACGTGTATCGCGGACAGATGCGCGTAGAACGTCGTGATTCCGCGTCCGTGATCGACCACGACCAGATTGCCGTATCCTCCGCGCCTCGCAGCCCAATAGACGGTGCCACCCATCGAGACGCCGACGGTCTGTCCGTAACGGCACGCGAGGTCAACTCCAGTGTGCATCCGGCCGGATCCGCTCATCGGATCCCGCCGCCACCCGAAGTGACTGTTGATCGGGAGCCGCCTGGTCGAGACCAGTTGGGCCGAATATCCGTAAGCGCGGCCCAGCGGGAGGTTCGTAGTCTTAGCCACGATCGACGGTGCCTGGGGAATCACCTGTGCATAGCCGGCAGCAGGAACGCCGTCGGCCAGGCCGGTGCCATCCAGCGAAAGTGGAGCCAGCCTGACTCCTCCGCCAGGTGTGGCGACGTCCGGCGTCGGTTCGACGGTCGGCTCGCGATGCTCGAACATCGTGGGCGTCTCGCCGGGATCATCGGCCCCGGACTGAGCAGAGGCGACGGCAGGAACAATAAGACAGAAAACCAGAGCTGTGAACAGGCGAACGAGCACGCGTGCGAAGACTCCTGATGCGTCGACATGGAACCCGGAAAAGGTAACACATTCAACCGCTGTTGCCGAAGCAGGATGTAGCCTGCCCTTGCACGACTCGAACGGAGCGAAGTACAAACTGCCGTCCAAAGATTCCCGTGCGAGGAGACCGCATGCTTGCCGAAGCCCGCGACGTCGCCACAGGCGACACTCTCTATTTCAATCTCAACTGCTACCTGCGCAACGACTCGACCCACACCTTCGTCTGGTTCGACGGACGTCGCCGCACTATGACGGTGCGCGCGTGCTCCGAGCCTCCGGAGGGGGCGGAAGTAGTGAGGGCCGCATTCGACGTCTCCAGTCACGAGATCAACGTGCAGGAGGGCAGGTAGGCGTCTCGCGCCGGCTCGCCCGGTCGAGATGCGTGACCTGACGGCAAGAGTGCGTGACGGGGTGCGGCCTGGCGTACCGGTGCGGGGTGCTTGAACGAATTGGGTCTGGACAAGTCGGTCGAAACGGGGT
>JAJTWZ010000013.1 GCA_021463145.1 Blastocatellia bacterium
GGCCGTGCGCTGACGCCTGCACTCTGCCCGTTTCATTCCAGGGGGTGCGCCGCAGGCGTGTGGGGAACTATTATATCGACCGCTCCGCGGTCGCGGACCTCTTTGCCTCTCGAATGGCCAAACTCGAAGCATTTCCACGTTGACAGGAAACACCGTTGCTCCGGCGCTTCAGAATGGCCCGTGGACCCGAAACGCTGCTCGTCTCGTCCGAGGGGGTGCGCCGCAAGCGCGTGGGGAACTACTATGATTGCTCCACGCGACGGCCACGGGAGGACCATATGGAACGAAAGTCTGCTGCCGACTATCCTCAAGAACTGCTGAATCTGTTTCACGAATACCAGCACGGCGACATCGACCGTCGCAGCTTTCTGCGTCGCGCCGGCAAGTTCGCCGTTGGTGGGCTGACCGTAGCTGCCATCTTCGAGGGACTCAGGCCGAACTACGCTCTCGCGCAGCAGGTTGCACCGGCCGACAAGCGAATCCACGTTGGCTACGAGACGATCCCCTCGCCTGCGGGCCACGGATCGATCAAGGGATACCTCGCGCGTCCAGCAGGTGCGAAGAGGTCGCCTGCCGTGCTCGTCATTCACGAGAACCGGGGTCTCAACCCGTACATCGAGGACGTTGCGCGGCGCCTGGCTCTCTCTCGATTCATCGCGTTCGCCCCCGACGGACTGACTTCGGCTGGCGGATATCCCGGCGACGACGAGAAGGCCGCCGCTGCGTTCCGCACACTCGACAGGGCCAGACTGACGGAAGACTTCGTTGCATCCGCGAAGTGGCTGAAGGCGCGCCGCGACTCGTCCGGGAAGCTTGGCGCGGTAGGATTCTGTTACGGCGGCGGCATGGTCAACCAGTTGGCTGTGCGACTGGGCAGCGACCTCAGTGCCGGCGTCGCGTTCTACGGCAGGCCGGCCGCCGCCGAGGACGTGCCGAAGATCTCCGCGCCACTGTTGCTTCAATACGCCGGGAATGACGAGGGCCTGAACGCGGGTATCGCGGCCTTCGAAACGGCATTGAAGGCGAACCACAAGGTCTACACACTCCATATGTACGAGGGGAAACAGCACGGCTTCCATAACGACTCGACTCCGCGATACGACGAAGCGGCAGCGAAGCTCGCGTGGTCCCGAACGCTGGAGTTCTTCGAGAAGTACCTGCGGTGACAGGAGGCCAGGCACCACCTTGCGGGCGTCGAGTTCGCGCCCCGTCTGGACCGCATGAAGAAGCGGACGACATCCGGACCGGCATCGCCGAGCAGGTGCCGTTTGCCAGCTACGCAGTGGAGTAGTCCCCGCCGCGCCAGACGTGGCTCTGCCGGCTTCGGCCAACATATCGGCCCCGGGTCCAGAGCCAGAAACGCTTGACCACTCATCGCCGGCTGTATTCTCCACGAGCTATTCGCGGACGGCCTCCCGCCTTCCTATTTCAATCCGCTCCGTGCGACATCTTCCATCGCTCACGATGCTCGCGAAGGATCTCGATCGCGCCATCCCCATCAGGCACACACCTTGGAATGGTGAAATCACCGGGACTTGCAAGCGGCGACTCGGCGCCGAGCATCTCTTCGCGCGCCCATTCGACCAGGCCCGGCCACATTTTTCCGACGAGTATCAGCGGCGTGTCCACGAGATGCCTCACTTGCAACAATTGCCAGATCGTCATTGTCTCGAGCACGGTCCCGATGCCCCCAGGTGCAACGACGAACGCATCCGATGCAAGGACGAAGTGGTGGAGCCTCGTAAAGAACGTCCGGTGTTCGAATGCACTGTCAACATAGGGATTGACATCCTGCTCGAACGGCAACTCGATGCGAATGCCGACCGACCCCCCTGATACTCCTGCCGAGGCCGCTCCCTCGTTTGCGGCCTGCATGAGCCCCGGCCCGCCCCCAGTAACGATCTCGCACCCCATGGTGGCGAGCGCCGCCGCGACACGCTTCGTCTCCTCGTAGGCGAGAGTACCAGGAGCGGCTCGCGCCGAGCCGAATATCGAGACCCGGTACCGTTCGTGGGTCGTCGGCTCCAGCCGGGTAAGGTTGTTGACCACGTCCCAGAGGCCAAGGAGCGATTCGGCGAGAACTTTTCGAACCGCCGGCTCGTCGCCAAGGCTGATGCGAGCGCTGGAATCGTCGGATGGAGTCATAGGGCCACCTTTTTCGTGGGATGAGCGGGAAATAGTACTCCGGCGGCAGGTACTTTCAAGCCGGCACCCGGCCTCGAACACCGCTACAACGCGGCGACGAGGCTCTGCGAAGGCTCAGTCCACGGGTACTCGATCGAGCAGTTCCCGATTGGACGACGAATCGCGAACGGCCTTCAGCAGGGCTTCCGTGGCCTCGACCGGCTTAAGCGTCGAAAGTGCCCGTCTGAGCGACCGCACGCGAGGCAGTTCCCATTCGCTGAAAAGCTTCTCTTCCTTGCGCGTGCCGGACTGGGCGACGTCGATGGCCGGAAACAGGCGCCGCTCGGCAATTCGCCTGTCCAGAACGAGTTCCATGTTTCCCGTGCCCTTGAACTCCTGGAATATGACCTCATCCATCTGACTGCCGCTGCCGACGATTGCGGTCGCCAGGATCGTCAGGCTGCCCCCGTTCTCGGTATTTCTCGCCGCGCCAAAAAACTTGCGGGGAAACTCCAGGGCTCGAGTGTCGATCCCACCCGACATCGTGCGTCCGCGCCCGCTCTGGCCCCGGTTCGACGCCCGTCCGAATCGTGTAATCGAATCGAGCAGCAGGACGACGTCGCGGCCCGACTCCACGAGCCGCTTCGCCCGCTCGAGCATCAGGCGTGCAAGGCGGAGCTGGTCCCCGGTGTCCTCATCCGAACTCGACGCGACGACTTCACCGCGGATCGAGCGCCTGATATGCGTGACTTCCTCGGGACGCTCGTCGATGAGCACGACGATCAATTCCACGTCGCTCTGATTTTCGGAGATACCCGCCGCGAGTTGCTCGATAAGCGTGGTCTTGCCGGACTTCGGTGGCGCGACGATCAGGCCGCGCTGTCCGCGGCCTATTGGCGATATCAGCTCGACGACACGCATGGAGACGTCGCCGGCTCCGCGCGCAAGCTCGAGAACCCTGTCAGGATCTACGCTGACGAGATCCGCAAACGCAGTGTCCGGCCTCCAGACCGGAGTCTGCACGCCGTTGATCCGTTCGACGGTCGCCAGTTGCGGAGCGCGCGGCGCGCGCCGTTCGCCGCCAGTCGATTCTTCGACGCCCCCTTCGATCACCAGGCCTTCAGTCAGTCCGGCTTCGCGCATGAGCGCTGCCGGTACGATAGGGTCCGATGGCCGAACGCGCACGTTCGTGCCCAGATCCCGAAGGTAACCGAGTCCACGGTCGCCGGCCTCGAGCAGGCCGGTCACGGTGCGGGGTGCAGGGTGATTGGTCACGATAAATTTGCAGGGAAATAACGCGATTTCAAGCCAATGGACGTTCAGCGTCCCGGAATGCCAAGCGCCTTCATTCGGCGGTAGAGGTGGCTGCGGTCGATGCCCATTTCGCGGGCCGTCCGGGTGACGTTGTTGTCGAGCTCGTCGAGTTTGCGGAGGATGTACTCGCGTTCGAAGGCGTCCTTGCCGTCGCGAAGGTTCGAGAAGGCGAGCAGCGAAGGAGACCCCGTTGTGTCGGCCTCGGCGTTGAGCGGTGGCAGGTCGTGGTGCTCCACGTCGATACCACGATGCATGATGATCACGCGCTCGATCGTATTTCGAAGTTCGCGGATGTTCCCGGGCCATCTGTATTCGACGAAGCGACCGATGACATCCTCGGCAAACCGCTTCGGAGGCCGAGCATACTCGGATGAAAATCGCTCGTTGAAATGAGCGACGAGCAGCGGAATGTCTTCCACCCGCTCGCGAAGTGGCGGCAGTTCGAAAGGAATCACGTTCAACCGGTAGAACAGATCCTCGCGAAATCGGCCCGCCTCGATCTCGTCGACGAGCCGCTTGTTCGTTGCGGCGACGACGCGGACGTCAACGGAAAGCGACTGCCGCCCTCCAACGGGCTCGAATCGTTGCTCCTCGAGTGCCCGCAACACCTTCGACTGCATTCGCGGGCTCATATCGCCGATCTCGTCGAGAAAAAGGGTGCCCCCGTCGGCCAGTCCGAACTTCCCTTCCTTCGGCAACGATGCGCCCGTAAAAGCGCCGCGAACGTGGCCGAAAAGCTCCGACTCAATGAGCTCCTCCGGAATGGCAGCACAGTTCACCTCGACGAACGGACCGGCGGCACGGCGAGAACTGCGATGAATGAGGCGCGCGACCAACTCCTTGCCCGTCCCCGACTCGCCATAGACGAGGACACGGCCCGTCGTGGGGGCGGCAAACGCGATCTGTTGCCGAAGTGCACGGACGGGCGCGCTGACGCCGACCATTTCGTCGCCGGCGGCAAGCTCTTCTCGCATCCGCTCGTTCGCGCGTTCCAGCTCGCCGTGTCTGATCGCATTTCGAATGGCAATGAGCGTCCTGTCGGCCCCAAGCGGCTTCTCGATGAAGTCGAGCGCTCCGAGCTTGGTGGCCTTCACCGCCGTTTCGATGGTGCCGTGCCCCGAAATCATCAGGACCGGCGTGTGGGGCCATGTGACTTTCACGCGAGCCAATGTCTCGAGCCCGTTGATGCCGTCACCAAGACACACGTCGAGCAGCACGCAATCGAACGGGCGCTGCTCGAGACAGAGGAGGCAGTCTTCGCCGGTTGACGCGGACTCGACACAGAAGCCCTCGTCTTCGAGGAGGCCAGTCAGTGACTCGCGAATTCCACGCTCGTCGTCGACTATGAGAACTGATGCGGTCATGAGCGATGATGATACCAAGTAGATCGCATCGCGCCCGGCCCCCTTCAGCGCTCCATCGAAGTTTCAACGGCGGCCGAACCGCTGATTTCTACGACGACCGGAAACTCGACGACGAACCGCGAGCCGGACGGCTCGTTCGACTCGACCCAGACACGGCCTCTGTGGTCTGACACGATGTGGCTCACGATGGCCAGGCCAAGCCCGGTACCGCGACGTCGCGTCGAAAAATATGGGAGGAACAGACTGTCTCGATCGGCCGCTTCGACGCCGTGGCCGCTGTCTTCGACCGATACCTGAACTACATCGCGCCGATCGTCGAAGCGGGTTCGAACAGTCAATTGCCTGACCGGACAACCATCGAGCGCTTCGATGGCGTTGTCGACCAGATTCACAATGACGCGGCGAACCTGCTCGGCGTCGAGACTGAGCCCTGGCAGGCCGGGAGCGAGTTCCTTCGACAACCCGATGTCCTCGAGACGTTCCTCGTATAGCGCAAGAGCGGCGTTAACGATCTCGTTGAGATTGACTGTGACCAAGCGAGGGCTCGGCATCCGCGCATAACGTGAAAACTCCCCGACCAGATGCTGCAGTGCACCGACCTCACGGACGATCGTTTCGGTCCCCTCCTCGACTATGCGTCGCATACGCTCCGACCCGACGTCCTCATCGCGACGGTAGCCCCTTTGAATGCGCTCGGCGGAGAGCTGGATCGGCGTAAGAGGATTCTTGATCTCGTGCGCCATCCTTCGCGCAACCTCGCTCCACGCGGCGGCGCGCTCGGCCCGGATGAGCTCCGTAAGATCCTCGACCGTGATCACCGCGCCCCCGTAACTTCCGTCCGCGCCGCTTAGCGACGAAACGCTTATCGCGGCGGGAAGCTCGGATCCGTCCGGGAGCCGGATCGTGGCTTCGCCCGATGCCTTCCCAGACCGTCTCGCCCGGCGGATCAACGCTTCGACATCGTCGCGGGCCGAACCGATCGCGCGGCCAAGCTGTTCGACACGGTACGGGCCAGGGCCGAGTCTGAGCATCCGCATGGCCGCAGCATTGATCATCGTGACGTTGCCCGTCGCATCGAGAGAAACGACTCCCGTTGAGAGTCCGGCCAGCACGGTTTCGATATACTCGCGCCGCTCGTCGAGTGAAGCGTTCGACGATTCGAGCTCTACGGCCGCTTCGATCAGCCGGCGGCGGCTTTCGGCAAGCTGCGCCGACATCGAGTTGAATGAATCGACGAGCGTCGCAAGCTCGCCTTCCGCCGTGAACTCGATTCGATGGGTGAGGTTTCCACCAGCGACCTCGTGTGTGGCCTGGACGAGTGCCTGAATGGGTGCCGTTACGCTGCGGGATACGTTGATTGCAATCCATACTGTCGCGAACAACAGGAGCGCCGTCACGAGCGAGAGCGCTGCGACATATCGCCTCCGAATGCTGTACTGATCCGCCACCAGGGCTTCGGATTGCGCGAGCTGGTCGTCGATCGTCGCAAACTGAGCAGCAAGCTCGGGCGGAAACCGCCGAACGACGATCAGACCGCGTGGGACTGCGCTTTTCGCGCCGACGGGAACGCCGACGATCATGAAGATCACGGTCTGGTCGGTCGTCGTCTTCGACTGTCCCTGATAGAACCTGCCGGCATCGACGGCCGAGCGCGCCCCTTCGAGCTCGGCGGCGAAGATCTTCTCCAGCTCGCCGTCAGGTCCGTCAACGCGCACCAGGGCACGCCCTCCTTCCCTGAGCTCGACAGTCGAAAGTCGCAGGCCGCGCGCCTCGCGCCGCAGGTGGTCCGCCACCATTGCCTCGTCGAATGCCTGGCCGCTGGCGAGTCCCTCGGTACGGCCAATCCGGCGCGCCGTAGCTTTCAGGTCTCGCATGTCGTGCTCGACGTATTCTCGGAGCACGGCACGCGCACTGTCGATTACCCGCTCCGTGGGCTGCAGGAAGACGCGCAGTGTCGTATCGATCAGCCAGAACGAGAAGACGAACAGCATCACCGTCGGCAGCAGGGTGAGCGCGATCGATCCAACCACCATCCGCGTCGTGAACCTGGAGCCGAGGCGCCCCTCCCGCCGCTCGCGATAGAGCTTCACGAGGTAGCGCGCCAGCACCAACGCAAGGGTCAGCAGTGCAATCAGATTGACCGTGGAGAGGGCGATAAGGAGGATCGAATCCTGGGGCGCTTCGAGCCTGAGCAGCGACCGTACGGAAAACTCGCCACGGACGAACCAGGCCAGCACTAGCACGATCAGGGCCACCGATACGACGGCGATCTGCCGCAACCGACGGTGGCGGCGGTGGGTCGAGGAATCGAGGTTCACAAAGGACCGCCTCCGGCGCGATTGTACCATTCGGGCCGAACATGGCCTTCGGGGACTCGACTGGCGACGCCGAAATGCGAACTGTATACTCTGGGGCTTTTCAGCGACATTCTCACGAGACGGATCGGACACTTCAAATCATGAGCGAAGACCAAGAGCCAGTCGTTCGAGTTCGAGACCGGAGAAAGTTCAATCCAGACGGGTCTCCGCGAACACCCGATCGTGACGACTCCGACGATGCTCCGCGTGTCGCAGAACCGCAGGCTGCGCCGTCGCCCGTGGCCGCCACGCCCGAGACCCCTTCCGCAGCAGTCGCTCCAGACGAGACGGCAGCCGGGCCAGCCGAGGGGGCGACGGACGAGGAGCCCTCTGGTCCCCAGCACGACGGTCACGGACGTCCCCGTGACGCGAGCGTGTTCAGCGATCTGGTGGTTCAGCTGGCAACCCAGGCTGCGATGTATCTGGGGATGGTGACCGACCCACTCGGCCCCCAGTACCCTGCGGACCTTCGCGCGGCGCGCCAGATGATCGACATAATCGCCATGCTCAAGGATAAGACGAAGGGCAATCTTACGCCGGACGAAAGCGTGATCCTCGAGCGCATCCTCACGGACTTGAGGATGAAGTACGTTTCGATGTCGTCGCCGCCGCGGCAATGAGCGACTCTGGCCCGGTCACGCTGACATTTCTCGGGACCGGCACTTCCACGGGCGTTCCGGCAGTAGGGTGCGCCTGTGACGTTTGCCGATCGGACGACCCTCGGGACGTAAGGTTGCGCGCCTCGATCCTGCTTCAATACGACGGCAGGAACGTCGTCATCGACACGGGCACCGACTTTCGGCAGCAGGCGCTGCGCGTTCGCCTCATGAGGCTCGATGCAGTGCTCATCACGCACGCGCACGCGGATCACATCTTTGGACTCGACGACATCAGGCCATTCAATTTCAAGACTCGCCGTCCGACTCCCGTCTTTGCTGACGAGCGCACCTGGAATGGTTTGCGGCGTGTGTTCGACTATGCATTCAGCCCAACCGCCTACGGCGGCGTCCCGAACATCGAACCGCACGTGATCGACGGCCCATTCGAGGTGTTCGGGCGGAAATTCGTACCGCTCGAGGTCGTTCACGGACGAATGCCTGTGGCAGCATTCCGGTTCGGCCAGGGTGCGTACGTTACCGATTGTAACGAGATTCCTGACGATACGGTCGACGGCCTGCGTGGCCTCGACGTGCTCGTCCTCGATGGCCTGCGTTTCGCGGCCCACGGCACGCACATGACTATCCCTAAGGCGCTCGCCTACATCGAGCGCATCCGGCCGAAGCGAGCTTTCCTCACGCACATGAACCATGAAGTTCACCATCGGACAGTGAACGCCGAGCTTCCGGACGGCGTCGAGCTCGCCTATGACGGATTGGTGCTGGAGATTGACGGATGATCGTGGTGCGTTCCATCCAGGACCCTGCGATAACGCGGCCTTCGACCGTGACGATCGGCGTTTTCGACGGGCTCCATCTGGGTCATCAGTTCATCATGCGGACCGTTGTGGAGAGGGCCGGTCTGAATTCGACTGTGCCGACGGTCGTGACGTTCGATCCGCATCCCCGTTCGATCCTCTATCCCGAGTCGGCTCCGCCGCTCCTTCAGACGTTCGAGCAGCGCATCGAGGGCATGGCGTTTCTGGGAATACGGCAGGTGCTCGTGATCCCCTTCACTCTCGAGATCGCGTCCATGTCCGCCGGCGAGTTCGTCGAGCGCTACCTCGTCGAAACTCTCGACGCCAGGGCAATCTACCTCGGCCGCGGCTTCGCCTTCGGGCGAAGACGAAGCGGGAACATAGACGTCCTGCGGGGGATGACCTCACGATTCGGATTCGACGCCGACGAAGTGGGAGAGGTCGAGTTGCGCGGTACTCGAATGAGCTCGACGGCGATCCGCCGGACGCTGCAGCTCGGGAGGGTCAACCACGCCCGCCGGATGCTCGGACGTCCGTACGGACTCGAAGGTACCGTAGTTGAAGGACGGCGACTTGGAGGACCGGTGCTCCGGTTTCCCACTGCGAACATCGAGCCGGTGAACCGCGTGCTTCCTGCCAGGGGTGTTTATGTCACCGCCACCCTCGCGGACGAGGTCTGGTACCGAAGCGCTACGAACATCGGCGTGCGTCCGACCGTCTCCGATGACGGGGGTGTCACGGTCGAGACCCACCTGCTCGACGTGGAAAAGATGCTCTACGGCAAACGGATTCGCGTCCGGTTTCTGCACCGTCTACGCTCGGAGCTCGAATTCGCATCGCTCGACGCGCTGCGCTCGCAGATCGCCCGCGATGCGGACCGGGCGCGACGGTATTTCCAGCATCCAATCGTGCGCCGCAATCTCGAGGTCGTGTGACGACTGGCAGCACCACCGTTCAGAATCCAGATCTGGATCCTGTCCGTGTCGATCTGTTCTCCTACTTCTCCTGGAATGTCCGCGCAATCCGATCAGTTTCGTTCCGTATCGGCGCAAGGCTCGCGCGCTCGCCGGTGAACTGTAAGATCCACACCGACGAATCACGACCTGCCAGGTAATAGTTGCGGCCCATCATTGCCGCTCCGCCCCTGGAGAAGTCGAACTGGACCAGATAGCCCGACATCGTGCCTCCGGCGAAACGTTCCGACGTGCCTGCCACATAGCCGGGCAGGAATCGGTGGCTGCCTTCGCTGTCGCGCGCCACAACTGCATCCATCGACTCACCCGGCTGGAGTCTTACGCGCTTGATCTTCAACAGGCCGTTACGCCGGTCGCCGTTGACGTACTCGACCCGGTCAATCTTGGCGCCGTCCGTAAAAGCGGCCTTCTCCCATCCGGACGGAAGCGAAAGCGTGTAGTCCGAAACGGCCTGGGCAGCCGTCATCGTCGCAGCGGCTGCGACAAACGTAATCGCGACAATCCATCGTCCGAAAGTCCCGGTCATGACGTCACCCCTTTCTCATCAAGCCTGCAAGCCCGATTCTGATGCCGGCGGCATCGAAAACGTCCGCCTGCGCCGCCACCAATTTATCGATCCCGGCCCCAGCCAGTTCCATCATTGCCGCCATCTGTTCTTTCGAGAACGGTCCCGACTCGGCCGTACCCTGCACTTCGACGAACAATCCTGCTCCGGTCTTGACGATGTTCATGTCGACGTCGGCCTTCGAATCTTCTGCGTACTCCAGGTCAAGCAACACGTTTCCACCGACGATTCCAACACTGACAGCCGCCACGTGGTCGGACAGCGGAAGAACGGAGAGTTTCCCTTCGTCTTGCAAACGCTTGAGCGCCAGCGCGAGTGCCACGAATCCTCCGGTCACGGCCGCGGTTCGCGTACCGCCGTCGGCCTGGATCACGTCGCAGTCGACGGTGATCGTGCGTTCGCCGAGCTTGTTCATCGCGGCTACGGCTCGAAGGCTTCGGCCTATGAGCCGCTGGATCTCCTGCGTCCGGCCGGAAGGTCCACCCTTTGACGACTCGCGCGCAGTTCGCTGATCGGTAGCCCGCGGCAGCATCGAGTATTCGGCGGTTACCCAGCCGCGATTCGTATTTCGCAGAAACAAAGGCACGCGGTCTTCAACCGAAGCCGTGCAGATGACCTTCGTCTCGCCCATCTCCATCAGGCACGATCCCTCGGCGTACCTGTTGTAGTTCGGGGTAATTCGAACAGGGCGCAACTCGTCGCCGGCTCGTCCAACACGTCGTTTCGGCATCGGGGGCTCTCTCCTCCCTACAGTTCGACAGTTTCAAATCGCTCGAGCGCAGCACCCAGGAACAACTCGGCGACACGCCGGAATCGCCCGGCAGCATCCGTGACGAAAAACTGATCTTCGCACGGCTCCAATGAGGTTCGTAGCTGCTCGCTCGCCGCTAGAAGAATCGCCGCTTCCTCGGCCACTGCATCTCCCGAATCGATGAGCACCACATCCGGCCCGACGACGTCGGCAATTACGTCGCGAAGGATCGGATAGTGGGTGCAGCCGAGAACGAGCGTATCGACGCGTCCACCGCGAAACGGTTCGAGGTAGCGGTCCGCGATCAGCCGCGTGGCGGCTTCGTGCTCCGCCCATCCTTCTTCGGCAAGGGCCACGAACAGCGGACAGGCCTGTGAAACGACTTCCGCCGACGGATTGAATCCCGCGATCGCCTTCGCGTACGCACCGCTCGAAACGGTAGCCTCGGTGCCGATGACTCCGATCCTGCCTGACTTCGAGGCCCGGACCGCCTGCTTTGCGCCGGGCTGGATGACGCCAAGCGTGGGCATCGACGGGTACATTGCGCGCAACGTGCCGTGCGCAACCGCCGACGCGGTGTTGCACGCGATGACGAGCATCTTGATGTTGAGCGATTCGAGGAACGAAGCAGTCTGGATGGCGTAACGCTCGACGGTGGCCGGCGAACGGGTACCGTAAGGCAGCCGCGCCGTGTCGCCCAGATAGATGATCTGCTCGTTCGGCAGGCGCCGTCTAAGAGACTTGACGACAGTCAAGCCCCCAACGCCCGAATCGAACACCCCTATCGGCGACTCTTTCATCCGCAAGGCCAAACTAGTCATCTCCGAGATTCAATGTGTCTACGCCGACACGACACGGGGCGGATCAGGGCTTTCGCCCGGGTCCGCCCCGGTTTCCGAATGGAGGTGGCCAGAATTGAACTGGCGTCCGAAGGTCTTCAGCGAGTGCATCTACGTGCGTGTTCGCTTCACTTTTTGCTTCGCCCGCTCGACCGTGGAAGCGACAAGCATCGAGACGGGCTAGACCGGTTTGGGTTTCGCGACCTGGGCCTCCGATCGGTGGGCCCTCACGCTAGCCTGCTGAAGTGACGTTCATTCCCGGCACACAGGCGATGACGAGGTGAACGTGACGGTTTCTTAGGCCGCCAGAGCGAACTGCTGGTTGGCAGTTGTTGGTTTCCATACTTTTACGCGGTGCATGGTCCGCGGCACGCAACAAACGCCTCCGTATACCTCCGTCGAAACCTGACACCCCCTCGAATCGATCAACGGCTCAGTCTAGCGGCCGCAGATGGAATGCGTCAAACTCCCGGGTCGCAAGGCCGTCGTCCGATGAGTCCAGTGTCCGAAGTGTTGCATCCCTTCGCCAATGCGTCCGTCGGCATCCGTCGGGACGAATCGGGAGCCGGTTGAACGGCCCAGCGCCTTGTGGTCAAATCGGCTCGTGAACTTGCCGAATGCGTTGACGCTCACGCGCATCTTCCTTGTACCGTTGATCGTCGCCGTCCTGCTCACGAAGCTTCCGAGCCAGTGGTCCGGAGTTCCGCAGCAGGTCCTCGGCGTCGGCCTCTTCCTGGTCGCCAGCGTTACGGACTGGCTCGACGGCTATCTGGCCCGGCTGCGCGGCCAGGTGTCCACGCTCGGCATTCTTCTCGATCCCATTGCAGACAAACTGCTCATATCGGCCGCGTTCGTCACGCTTGTCGAAGCGCGACTTGCTCCGGCCTGGGCCGTCGCCATCATCATCGGACGAGAGTTCGCCGTGTCGGGGCTGCGATCGATCGCCGCAGCCGAGGGATTCGCCATCTCGGCGTCGCGCATGGGCAAGTTCAAGATGCTTACGCAGGTCGTCGCCATCACCCTGCTGATTCTTGGAAGCCGGACTACCGTCTCGGGCGACGCCGTCGCCATTGCGCCGCCCTTCGACATTGCGCAACCGTTCAGCACGATGTCGGCTGCCTTTGACGCCTTGGCTGGCCTGTCGGCATCGAGTTACTCACTGACTGTCGAGACCGCGCGCATCCTTACCTTCAGCCTCGGCCGGCTGATGCTCTGGATTGTCGTGATATCGGCGCTCTGGTCGATGGTGGACTACTTCCGCAGGTTCTACGGCAAGATTCGCGACCACATCGAAGTGCGCGAGCGGAGGTCGAAAAGAATTCGAGTACTTCGGCGGCGCCGTCCGCGCGGCACCGCAGGCTCGCGAGTCTGAACTACCGCTACTGCGGCAACCCTTCAGCGGATCCGACTTCGGCCGTTATGGTGTATTCCTTGCCGTCACGAATGAAAGTAATCTCGACCCTGGATCCCGGGGCTTTTCGCGTCACGATTCTGTTGAACTGCGCCTTGTTGGCAACTGGCGTCTGATCGACGGCAACGACGAAGTCGCCCTGCCGGATACCCGCTTTCGCGGCCGGAGTCCCACGTTCGACCTTGTTTACGACGATTCCCGAGCGATCCGGCGGAAGGTTCATGCGCTTCCGCATCGGCGCGTTCGTATCGAACGAGTCGATGCCCAACGACCCTCGGGTTACCCTTCCCTTCGTCGTGAGGTCGGGCACGATCTCGCGAACTATATTCGCGGGAATGGCGAAACTGAGGCCGGACCACTTCTCCAGAATCAGAGTGTTGATGCCGACGACTTCCCCTCGCGCATTCACGAGCGGTCCGCCGGAGTTTCCCGGGTTGATTGCCGCATCCGTCTGAAGAAAGTCGTCGAACTGTCCACCAAACCCGACACGTCCCTTACCGCTGATGATCCCCAACGTGACCGTATGGTCCAGGCCTAACGGGTTCCCGATTGCAATGACCCATTCGCCCACCTTCAAGTCATCCGAGTTTCCCCATTTCGCTTCAGGAAGGGGAGTCGTCCCGGGATCCACAGACAGGACAGCGATGTCCGTCGCACGATCGAATCCCTTGACGCTGGCCAGCAGTGAGCGGCCATCGGGCAGGAAGACCGTGATGGACGTCGCGAGTTTCGGAGGCCCGGCGTCGGTACGCGACAGCTCGAGTGTGTTTTCCTCACCCGGCGCGATAACGTGGAAGTTCGTCACGATCAGCCCATTGCGATCGATGATGATGCCGCTGCCCCGGCCACGCTCGGCGTCGCTCGCAACGTCGATGCTCACGACCGACTTGTCGACGGACTGGACGATCTTCGGTACGTCGAGCACGAGCACAGGGCCGTCAGACGATGTTTGCGCAGCGCGCGCACCCGTGGTCATCGCGACAGAGATCAATACCGCTGCAGCGACCGCGATCACCGCTCGCCCGTGCTTCGGCCAGCCATTACTTGTTGCCATCGTCCACCCTTTGCGACGCTGCATTCTCGTCCTGTCCCGGGGCACGAAGCCGCCGGCCTCGAATGTTACGGGCGGGCCCGACTCGTGGTTTCTTCCCACTTCGGACCATTTCGGCGAAGAGCTCGGCGTCGTAGTCGCATTCGCGCGACATCTCTTCGCGGATCGCATGCAGCTCTTCGAGGAATCTTGGTTTCCTATACATCCGGGCTGACCAGGAATTCGGGCGTGACGATGGTCGGCACGAAGAACCCGGCAGCCGTGTTGAAGAGCCTTACCCTAGCCTGGCGATGCACGTTGGCGAGGTACCCGAAGTTCCACGTTACGAGAAAGTCTAGCTTGTGGTACGAAGCGAGCGCAACGTGGAGCGCATCCGCCACGTACTTGCGCTGAAAGATGCCGCGAGTGATGTATCCCTCGGCGAGAATGGCGGCTTCGTCAGCGATCTCCACACGCGGAAGATGTTCTACGAGGCGGAGATAGGATGCCCGTCGCGATTCGGGCATGCGCTCGAGCTCTCGTTGAACCAGCAGCGAAACAAATGGCTCGAACAGCGCCAGTTCGTGCTCCCACCATCGGATCGTGAGGTCGCGACGAAACGGCTCGTCGTTGTCGAGATAGGCGCCAATTACGGACGTCTCGAGATATATCGACTTTCGCGACGTTCGTGATGGCGCTCGATTCACGTTTCGTCTCCCGGAGGAGGGGGGGCCGGATCAGAGTCAGTCTGCATCCGGCTGTTCGGTCTGAATACGACGACCGATCTGATGAAATCGAACTCGACGCGGAAAAACCGGAGCAGGTCGCTGCCGACGATGCCGCTTTGCTCGAAGCCCGCGGTCTCGTTCACGGGGTCAAGATCGAGCACTATCGCTCGAACGAAGTCATGGCCGCGCTCGCTGCCCGTCAGTTGAAGCCTGTCGAGCACCACGACGGGCACATTATCGGTGACACCGCCGGCCCCGACAACGCGAACCGCCACGCCCTTGTGCTGCTTGCTCTCCAGATTGTAGCGGCCGAAAGCCTTCGAAGAGACGACGGTAGAAGACGCCCCCGTATCGACTATGAAGTTGAGTGGCACCGGCGCGCCGATATCCGTGCTCACGCTCATCATCCCGCCGCTCGTCATTCGATACGGAACCTCGAAGTCGCCGGGGCCAAGTGGTACGGCAGGCTCGGATTGTGGGCGGAACTCGAGCACGCCCTTCTCGTAGTCGACCGCGATCCGGAAATGCGACATGACGGAGAGTCCGATGTAGCCGTCGATCTTTCCCCGCGTCGTCGAGTCATGGATCTTTCGGATGTAGGTCGGAACGCTGTCCATCGCCATCTGGCCCATCTCGAGCCGATCGAGCACCCCATAAACGATTTCGAACCGGCCTGTGCCACTGACCCCTCGGGAAGTACCGCCTTCGGCCACACGCCGGAGCTTAAGCTTGCTGGCGACCTCCTCGGATACGACCACGAATCCGGCGCCGGAATCGATGACGAATCGGAACGGTCCCTTGCCGTTGATCTTTACATCGACAGCCGGCAATCGGGAGTCGGTAAGCGATATTGGCACGTCGACGCTCTTCGCGCCGTGTACGGCGTAGAGGTTCCGGCCGTTGAGTCTTCGGTAGAGTGAAACGAGACCGCGAATTCGCGACCGGCGATCGCCGTCGAGATCGACCGCTACGTCGAGAAACCTCTCATATGCCTCTGCCGCTTCCTCATAGCGCTCCAGGCGGGACGCGCACTGCCCCTGAAGATAGAGAAAATCGGGCTCGCGAGGACTTCTGGCTACCGCTTCACGGGCTCGCCTCAGGCTCTCGGCAAGATTCCCGACATACAGATCGAGTTCGGCCTTGCCGGCAATCGCGAGCACCTCGTTGCGGTCCGTTCGTAACGCCGCTTCGAAAGACCCCAGAGCCTCTTGCAGGAATCCGACGCGCATCAACGCAACGCCGACAAGTGCGTTCGCGCGAGCATTGTCGGGCGTCTTCCTCAATACCTTCACCGATTGCTGCACCGACGACCCGTACTTGCGCATTTTCAGGTATGCCCAGGCGAGCCCAAGCTGGGCCGGCACGGAGTCGGGGGCGCTGGTAACGGCCCGTTCCAGTCGCAGCACAGCGTCGTCATAGCGCCCACCGCGAAGGGCTTTCAAGCCGTTCTCGACATCCTCGGTTGGATCTACCGGAGTCGTCTGATTGTCATTCGCCAGGACCGGAATTGCCGAGATCCACAGCGTAAACATTGCTGCGAGCACGAAGGGGGTACGTGTCAGTCGCATTAGGCGCCTCCTGATTCAGGTGCCTGACGGGGTCGCGAATGGGTTGTTGTGCGCCAGGCGAACCGAATAACGTTCGAGTCCTGTTCACGCTTACAGTTCAATTACCCCCAATCGTATCGGCACGAACGGGGCGCGCCTTCAGCCTTCGATCGCGTCTTCCGACCGGCGGCCGAGAAAATGCTCCGGTGCGGCTTCGATACAGAGCTTGAAGTATGGCTCGGCAACCTGATAGAGGCCGGTCATCTGGGCGCACGTTGCAAGCCCCCACAACGCTTCCAGGCTTTCGGCATCGATGCCAAGGGCGTGCTGATAGTGAACGCGCGCCTCCGAATAGCGGCCAAACTGTCTCATCATGTCGCCAAGCAGGCACTCGGATTCGGCAGCGAACCTGCTCGAAACACACTGTTTCGGTACTTGGGCGGCCGCCGCCAAGGCTTCCTTCTCGTTCGAGAAGTGCGCTTGAACAAGCGCGTGGCAAGCCGTCACTACCGAGCGAAGCCCAGGGTAGTGCGCGAGCACCAGCGCCTTTGTCAGAGCCTGGTCCGCCTCGACCGGTTCCGGCCGCTCCTGGTCCAGAAGAGCCCGCGCGAGTATCAGAAGGGTGAGCGCGAGCGAGTCTTCGTTCTTGAAACGATCCAGCAGACGGGTCGTCTCCGCGATCGCCTGCCGGAAGTTTCCACGCAGATACTGCAGCCGTGCGTGACCCAGCGCGACGTCGTCGGCAAGCTCGGCACTGTGTGTAGGATCGTACGCAGCAGCAAGCGAGCGCTCGGCCTCCTCGAACCGGAGTCTTGCAAGGGCAATATCGGCAATCGCCAGCTCACGACGCCCCCTTCCTTCAGCCGAGCACGATGCCGGCGCGATCTGCCCCGCCGTTTCGTTCGCTCCATCGAAGTTCCCCGACAGCGCCTGAACTCGAACGAGTTCTACAAGTGCTTCAGAGCGCAGTTGCGGGCCTGGAGCGCGTTCCGCCGCTTCCCGGCAAACACGCTCGGCGGCATCGTAATCCTCCTCTCCCGCGAGCGATCGAGCGAGGCGCAATCGCAGTTCGAGGCACTCGACCGCATCGCCTTCAACCGAGAGGGCCGACACTGCCAGGTCCTTCGCGATATCGTAGCGTCCTTCGTCCAGTAGGCGGTCAATCTCGGGCGTCACCCCGTCTGGACGTGACCGCCGCGCGACCCACCAGGCAAGCGCGAGCCCGCAGAGCGCGACGGCGATGACGATCGCGACTATGAAGACAATTCCGGACATGATTCAGTCTCGCTCGCCCCAGGCGGCAAAGATACGACTGCAGGAGTGCAAGCCTCCGATCAACCCGCCACGAATCAGCTGCCGAGCGTGAACCAGAACTTCGTTTGATCTACGCGCACCTCGTCGCCGGATGAGAGTTGATGGGTGCGCACCCTGACTCCGTTCACGAACGTTCCGTTTCCACTGTTGAGATCGTTGACAACCCAGGCTCCATTCACGCATTGGAACTCGGCGTGGCTACGCGATGTTCCCGGCGTCGGTATAACGATCTCGCAATCCGGATGGCGGCCTACCCGCATTTGCACTCGTACGAGCTGAATCACCGAACCGTCGTGCGCCCGCAGCTTGGCCGGGACGATGTGGGCAGCATGACCCACCGGAACGTTCGGAGCCGTTGCAAATGGATCGACGGTCGACATCGGAATCGAGCTGACGTTTGGCGTCGTCGTGTAGCTCTCGGGTCCAAGAGTGGAGGCAAGCGGATCCCCGGCAACGACCGGCGGTGCGTTCGAAATTCCGGGCTGCACCGGCGGGAAAGGATCGGCAGGTAGCGGCGCAGGCACCTCGGGTGCGAACCCGGCTGGCTCGGGTATCGGCGGAGACGGCTCGGGCGCCAGAGCCGGTGGCTCGGGCACCTCTGGCAGCGGCGGCTCCGAGAAGACCTCAGGCGGGGCGTCCTCGGCCGGCGCTGGCGAGCTCCACGCTGGCGCAGGTTCGACCGGCGAGCCAGACCAATCCTGATGCTGAGGAGCTGGCGGGGGAGCGCCGAATGACTCAGGCCCACCTGGCGCCGGGAGCGCCGCAGCCTTCGATTTACTTTTCCTGACGACGAAGAAAATTAGTCCGCCGCCAATGACCAACAGAAGGATTACGAAGGCGGCAACGATCAGGGCAATTCCTGTCATGCTCATAGGCGATTCGCTTCCACGGGTCCGCTATCAAAAACGGAAATTGATCGCAGGAACGTTGTGGTGATACCACAGAGACGACTCCTATGTCGATCCCCGGCAATTGCTTAGCGTCACGAGGCCCGGACGAATTGCAGTGCCCAGGCGGATCGTGGTAAAGCTCCAGACGTCGGATCCGGCCGGGAGAACCCTGGACATTCCATGAAAGTTGCGGTGGTTTCGAGTTGCGTCGTCGCGTTGCTTGCCCTTTGCTTGCCAGAGGGAGCGCGCGGCGCTTGCGTACTTGCGGCCGGCCAGGATGGGCCGGCAATGCTCGACGCGAAGCTCGAGTACCGTATGCGAGTCGCCCGCGCCGACGCCGAGCACGAAAAGCTTCACGACGCCGCGGACGAGATCGCCAGTTTGTGTGAATCCCTTTCGGAGCGAGTGAAGCGAGGCGAGCTGCTGACGGCTTCGGACGCCAAGCTGCTCGATCGGGTCAAGCGTCTCGCCAGGAAGATCCGGGCCGATCTCGGCGGGGGCGGCGAGGTCGTTCTCGAAGAGAAACCAACGAGCGTCCGTGACGCAGTCCTGGCCCTAGGGGCGCGCGGTGCCGAGTTCGCCGATGTGTTTTCGCGATCCTCGCGATTCGTCGTCGATGCGCGAGTCATTACTCTGGCCGGTGAGATCCTGGTGCTCGTCGACATTCTCAAACCCCACGCACGATGAGCAGCATTCCTGGAGTTGCAACCCGGTTTTTCGCAGCATCGCTTCTCTGCCTGTTTTTCACTGGATTTACGCGGACCGGCGCGGCCGCTCAGGATCCGGATGAGCCCGCCGTCGTTCTCAACACCGAAGTAGTCCTCGTCAACGTTGCGGCAACCCGTAGCGATGGCTTCGCAACCGGTTTGACGATCGCCGACTTCGCCATCACCGAAAACGGCACCCCGCAGACGATCGAGTACTTCGGGGCCGAGACGACTCCGTTCGCTGCCGTGGTACTCCTCGACGTGAGCGGAAGCATGGCCTTCAAGTTCCGGCTGGCCCGCGTAGCCGCAGCACGCTTCATGGACCGTGCCCGGCCGGAGGACCGTGTCTGTGTCGTCCTTTTCGGCTCCGATGTCCGCCGGGTTCAGGATTTCACGCCGGGCAGACGCGACCTGGATGACGGTCTGTGGGACGAAAGCCCGAAGGGCATCACCAGGATGTACGACGGCATCGTCGAGGCTTCGAAGTACCTCGCGGCGCGACCCGAACAGCGTCGAGCTATATTGCTTCTCAGCGATGGCGCCGACTACGGCAGCCGCCTAGGCTACGACGACGCTATCGACGCGGCGAATGCGGCAGGTGTGACGGTGTTCGGAATCGACCTGGCGCCGATAAGTGCCGAGCCATCCATGTCGAGGATGGAGGAGCATCGGGCTCGCGGCGTCCTGACTGGCCTTGCCAACAAGACCGGCGGTCGATTCTTCGGCACGAAGTCCACGGGATCTGGCCTCAACGAGGCCTTTGAGCAGATCGTCGACGAGCTTGGGCACCAGTACACGCTCGGATATTCGCCTACGAACCTGAAACGCGACGGCACCTGGCGCGCTATCGCGGTGACGAGTCCGCGGCCAGGGCTGAAACTGCGTGCTCGAAGCGGCTACCGCGCGCCATCGCAATAGCCGCCAACCCAGGACCGATCGATCAGACGTCCGACTGTGGACCGAGTTGACCGGTCGTGACGGAAGCGCCCGCGGCTTCCGAGAGCCCGGCCTGGAAGTGCTCGCCGTACTCTTCCGCAAGCGGGCCGACGAGCGCACCCCCTGCTTCCTTCGCGTAGATCATCTTTCCGGTCTCGGGATCCCGATCCACTATGACGAGGTCTCCGGTCTCGACCTGGTCGGTGGCCACGAGATTCGATAGCGCGTAGACGAGGAAACGCTCGATCGCGCGCTTCAGGTGGCGTGCTCCGTACTTGAAGTCGATGCCCTCGTCGAGCAGCAACTGCTTGGCCGAATCCGAGCACTGAAATACGAACTTGGCGCCTGCCGACTGCATTATCCGCTTCTGCACCTGGCCAAGCTCGAGGTCGAGAATAGCGCGCAGATGCGCCTCGCGCAGCGACCGGAACACGACGACCTTGTCGATCCGATTCATGAACTCCGGCGAGAACTTTCGCCGAGCCGCCTCGAGAGCCGTGCGATAGATCTTCTGGTCTACGTCGCTTTCGCCGAGCGCACCACCGGCCGCCGGGGCAAATCCGATCGATCCGGTGATCAACTCGCTCATTTCCTTCGCCCCGAGGTTCGAGGTCATGAAGATGAGCGTGCGAGAGAAATCGACCTTTCGATTGTCTCCAAGAGTCAGTGTCGCCTTGTCCAGAATGCCGAGCAGCAACTGCCACAGCGCGTCCGACGCTTTCTCGATCTCGTCGAACAGGATGAACGTAAGGCGATCCTGCTCGGTGTGATATCGATCCAGATTCTCCTGTGTGAGCATCGGCGACGTTTCGCGATGACCGAGATATCCAGGAGGGGAACCGATGAGCTTCGCGATTTCGTGCGAATGCTGGAACTCGGCGCAGTCGATTTTCACGACAGCGTTCGTGTCGCCAAACAAGACTTCAGCCCCGGCCTCGACGACTCGCGTCTTTCCCGACCCAGTCGGGCCAAGGAAGAGGAACGTGCCGATGGGACGACCGGGATTCTGCATCCCGGCAAGGTAGATCTGATAGAGCCCCGAGATCCGGCGAACCGCACGTTCCTGACCGACGATTCGATGCGAAAGGCGCTCTTCGAACTCCTGGGCTCGGGCGCTCTTTCGGTCCGGATCGAGAAGAATGCGCTTACGATCGTTCGCTTGTGCCACGGTGATTCTCCTCCCTGGCGAGCCTGCTGCCCCGCCGCGTCGTGCTCACTCGCCGTCTGATGACGGCGTCGGCGAGCGCGTTGGACAGCGGAGGCCAAATCCCCGCATCGCGCTCATGAGGAACTACGGATCAGAAGCAACATTCGGCCTCGTCGAAAGGCTGCCACTTTCTAGTGCACGGTCCGGGGCTTGTCAAGCGAGCGGTCATGCACTCGGCGACGAACCGTCGCCGAACGCACATCCGGGCAGCAGAAGGCGCGCGGCGACCTCCCATTGAGATCGCCGCGCGCCCTGGATCCCGACCGCGAATTCGCGGACGCGACTACTCGGCCGCTGCCTTCGCCGCCTTCTTGTTCTTGTCGAGCCGCGTATCGCGCTCGCGGATGCGCGCCGCCTTACCGCGCAGGTTGCGCAGGTAGTAGAGCTTCGCCCGGCGGACGCGGCCACGCTTCACGACGTCGATGTGGTCGACGATCGTCGCGTGCAGCGGGAAGATGCGCTCGACGCCGATACCGAAGCTCGTCTTCCGGACCGTGATCGTCTCGCGTATGCCGCCGTGCTTTCGCGCGATCACCACACCTTCGAACGCCTGGAGACGTTCCTTGTCGCCTTCCTTGATGCGAACGTGCACGCGGATCGTGTCACCCGGATCGAAGGATGGAATGCCGGAACGGAGTCCCGCGTTTTCAATGCTCTGCATGATCGTATTCATTGTCTGTTCACCTTACTTCGCCGTCGCTTTCAATTCTTCGAGAAATCGTTTGTCGTCTTCGCCGAGGTCCACACCCTCGAGGAGGTCGGGACGCCGCTGCCACGTTCTCGCAAGCGCCTGCCGGCGCCGCCAGGTCGCGATCTCGGCGTGATTTCCACCGAGCAACACGTCCGGGACCGCAATACCGCGAAATTCCGCCGGCCGTGTGTAATGTGGACAATCGAGCAGGCCACCGTGTCCCGAGAACGAATCCTCCGATGCGGAGTGTTCGCAGCCAAGCGATCCGGGCAGCAACCTCACGACGGCGTCGACGACGACGCACGCGGCGAGTTCGCCACCCGAGAGCACCACGTCCCCGATCGAGAGCTCCTCGTCGACGACCGCCGTTACAACACGTTCGTCCACACCCTCGTATCGTCCGCACAACAGAACGACCTGGTCGAATGAGGCGAGGCGCTCTGCCTCGCGTTGATCAAAGAGCCTGCCCTGCGGCGTCGTCAGGACGACTACCGCACGCCCCCGCTCGGGGGGCAACCGGAGCGACTCGACAGCAGCGACGAGTGGCTCGGGTTTGAGCACCATGCCGGCGCCGCCGCCGAATGGCCGGTCATCGACGACGTGGTGGCGGTCCGACGTCCAGGAACGGAGGTCGTGCACGCCGACGCCGACGATGCCCGCGTCCTTCGCGCGACGGATAATCCCGTGCTCGAACGGACCCGAAAAAAACTCTGGAAAGATCGTGACGATGTCGAATCGCATGCGCGTGGACGGCACCGGTGGCCGAACCACCGGCTAGAGATCCAACAGTCCTTCAGGAGGATCGATTACGATGCGCCGCGCATCGACGTCGACCTCAATGCAAATCGCTTCCACGAACGGGACGAGGGCTTCGGCCCGGCCCTCCCGCGCGATCGAGAGAAGCTCCCCCGCGCCGGTGTGCAGGATGCTCCCGACCGTCCCGACGGCACTTCCGTCGGTCAATTCCACAGAACATCCCACGAGATCGAACTCGTAGAAGACGTCCTCTTCCTGGATGGCAAAGACCTCGGACTCGGGAATCACGACGTCCGCGCCGGCGAGCGGCAACGCGTCGTTCATAGTCTCGACCCCTTCAAACTTGAGCAGTACGCGTCCCTTGTGAAAACGGAAGCGCTCGAGAACCGCCTCGCGGCTCGTCGCGCCACGGCGCAGCGTCACGCCGGACAGTTCGTCGAAGCGCTCGGGAAAGTCCGTAAGGATCTCTGCCGTCACTTCGCCGCGGATGCCCCACGCGCGCGTGATGTGCGCGACGACCACTCCCGTGTTCACGTTTTCAGCCAATGCCATTACCGAGCTCATTCGAGAATCTCGAGGACGAAGCGCTTCTTCAACTTCATACCGGCCGCGCCGAGGATCGTCCGGACAGCGCGCGCCGTTCTTCCCTGCTTTCCAATCACCTTGCCGAGATCAGCCGGCGACACCCGCAACTCGAGCACCGTGGTCTGTTGTCCCTCGACCTCGGTGACCGTCACTTCGTCAGGAAAATCGACCAGGGCCTTCGCGACGATCTCGACCAGTTCTCGCATTGATCCGCCATCTTCCATGGGCCACCTCTCAGTCGTCGAGCATCCTCAGATCCGGTTGAACACGAGCGAAATCCGCGGTCCGGACGACCCGCGGCAATTGGCGAACCCTGCCCCGCCGAAACGCCGATCGTGCGATGCGGCGCCCCGCCGGCGTCGATCCTAGGTCGCGGCCGCCGCGCGGCGTTGCGTCCGAAGACAACGGCGAACGGAATCCGTAGGCTGGGCTCCCATCTTCACCCAGTGGTCATACCGTTCCTCGTCGATCTTGATCACGGGCGGAGCCGCGATCGGATCGTAATGTCCGACAATCTCGACGAAGCGGCCGTCGCGCTTGGCGTCGCGCTCGGTCACCACGATGCGGTAGAACGGGCGCTTCTTCGCACCCAGTCGCGTCAATCGAATCGAAAGCAAGCCATCACCTCCAGGAGCCTATTTTCGGCTCTTCTTTTTCTTCTTCACGTTCCGTTTCGGCTTCATCGAGCCGAGCGCGCCGGCCATCCGGCCACCCATCATCCCTCCGAGCGCGCCGAAGCCGCCCGACGTCACCATACGCATCATGCGGCGCATGTCCTCGTATTCGCGAAGCATTTCGTTGACCTCCTGAACGGAAGTCCCGCTGCCGCGCGCGATCCGCTTGCGGCGGCTACCATCGAGCACCTTGTGGTTCCGGCGCTCGAGCGGCGTCATCGAGCCGATGATCGCTTCGGTTTTCTTGAACTTGCGCTCCATTTCGCCCGTGATCTCGGGCGTCATTCGCATCCCGCCGAACAGGCCAGTGGGGAGCATTCCCAGGATGCTATCGAGCGAGCCAATCTTCTTCACCTGTTTGAGCTGGTCGCGGAAGTCCTCGAGCGTGAACTTGTCCTCGGTCAGCTTCTTCTGCAGCCGAAGCGCTTCCTTCTCGTCGACCTCGGACTGCACCTTCTCGACGAGCGAGAGCACGTCGCCCATTCCGAGAATGCGTTGCGCGATGCGGTCCGGATAAAACGGCTCGAGCGCGTCGTACTTCTCGCCCACGCCAATGAACTTGATCGGCTGGCCGGTGACTTCCTTGATCGAGAGCGCCGCGCCGCCGCGGGCATCGCCGTCCATCTTGGTGAGGATGACGCCCGTGACGCCAATCCGCTCGTGGAACTGCTTCGCGCTGTTGACCGCATCCTGGCCGGTCATCGCGTCGGCGACGAATAGCACTTCGACAGGATTCGTCGCAGCCTTGATCTGCTCGAGCTCGACCATGAGCGACTCGTCGATGTGGAGCCGCCCGGCCGTATCGATCATCAGCGTGTCGAACCCCGTAAGCTCGGCTTCCCTTACGGCGAGGGCGACGATCTGTTGCGGGTCGTCGACGCCTTCCGGGTGGAAAACCCGGCGGCCGATGGCCTGTCCGATCACTTTCAGCTGGTCGCGCGCTGCGGGGCGGTAGACGTCGACGGAGACGAGTAGAGGGTTACGGCGTTCGTTCGCCGCGAGCCACTTCGAGAGCTTACCGGTCGAGGTCGTCTTGCCCGAGCCCTGGAGGCCGACCATCATGATGACGTTCGGCCCTTTCTTGTTAGGGAAGAGAATCTTCGACGAGGTGCCTCCGAGCATCTCGGTCATCTCGTCGTAGACGACCTTGTAAAGGACTTGCTCGGGCTTGAGCGATCCGACGACCTCCGTCCCGAGCGCCTTCTCTCGCGTCCGATCGATGAACTGCTTTACGACCTGGTAGTTGACGTCCGCCTCGAGCAACGCGATGCGCACGCTCCGCAGGGCGGCGTCAATGTTCTCCTCCGTCAGGCGGCTCTCGCCCCTGAGTCCCTTGAGAACGTCACGCAGTTTGTCGGAAAGCGATTCGAACATAGATCTACCGGCCGCCCGTCAGGCGGAAAATGCAAATGAGCACGATACAGATCGGCTTATGGGGTGTCAACGCATGCGCCGAGGCTCTGCTTTCGCGGAAGAGGACCGGTCCTCGATCGCTTCACGACCCATTCCCCGGATTTGAGCCAGTTGGGGATCGCCGCCGCAGGCGCTGGTTGTGAGGCGAAAGGTTGAGTGGTAGTGACCTCAGGTTTCCAATGAAGGAACCTCATTTGTCCACCGCGAAGCCTGGAAAGAACCGGCAAGTCGGCAGATTCGACATAGTCTCGGGCTAGGACGGCCCCCACGTGGGTTTCTCCGGGTCGAATGGCACGCCGGAGCTGGACCGGCACTGGGCAGCCAGGTCCCGGAACTCCCCGTGAACGCGAAAACAGGCGACGAGGAAGTGTCAGCGGGCTTGCGCGCCGCCGGCCAGGGTGGGGGGCAGTTGACAGGCAGGCGTTCAGCGGCAGCAAAAACGGACGCCAGCGAATACGATCGTCGATTGTAGTCGCTGGCGTAACCTGATTCTGCCGCTTCTAGCCTACTGCCGCTTTGAGCTCGTTGATCTTGGAGCGAACACGAGCAGAAAAGCCGCTGACCTCGGACGGGCTCGCACCGGCTGCGCGGAACGCATCCTGGATCTGCTTATCGGTAAGCTGGCCAATGATTCCCGCGAACCATCGCGCGTGCTCCAGCGGGACCGACTTCAGGATGTTGCCGCCCTTGCCGGAGTATTCGAGGTTGAGCCGGCCACCCGACACGCCCTTCAGGAAAGACTGCTTCTGAAAGGCGTCCAGGTCCCACTTCGAATGCGAGAACACCCCGCCCATCTTTCCAAAGGTACCGCCCCAGTCGGCGACGATGTACCACTCGTCTACGCCCGACTTGTCGGCGTTCCACATCCCGAGAACGTTGTTGTTATCGACCTTGGCGTCCCAGTTGTTCATGAGAACGGCCAGGATTGCGAGTCCCGAAAGCTCCTGCTTCCCTACGAACGGGTTCTGATCCCAGGACCAGGGCGTCTTCCGGCGGGCAACGTCGTCAGGGCGACGCTCGAACATCGCTGCTGTGAAAGAGCCGTTCGGACCGATGAACTTCTTGGCACGGCCCAGACCGGTAACGCCGTTGACGGTGCCCGAAGCGACATAGTGACTTTCCTCCACCATGTAGCCACAGGCCCAGGCGAATCGGCTGCCGGCGATCTCGGCGTGGACCTCTTCATCGAACTTCATGTTCCAGGTAACGCCGTTGGCATCCTGAACTCTGATCTTCGGATTGGTCCCCGAAACGTCTTCCTTGACGAAAGTAAAAGGAGCTTTGGGCATGCTTTCCGGGCTGCCGATTCCGTGAATGAGGTCGAGCGACGCGATATCCCCTCGGTCGGCCCACATTATCGGCGTTCCAGTCGTCGTAGGCGCGTTCGACGGGCCCGAGCCCTTCTTCGATTTCTTGTCCTTCGACTTCTGCGCCGCAACCGCGGACGGCGCCGGGACGGCGACGACGCACGCGAGAATGAGCGCTATGAAGGCGGTCCAACGACCCGCCTTTGGTGCAAGAGCTGACATATTGACCTGTCTCCTTTGTGGAACGCGAACCGGATCGGTTCGCCGTCGAGGTGGCCGGAACGAGTCAGTCTCATCCCGACACGTGAAACTTCAGGGAGTCTGCGCTCCGGAATGCCGAAATGCAACTGCCATGTACGGGCCGTGAATCCGACGCCGCCCGCGGGAGTGGAGTTGCCACCGGGACTCGAACAGCGGAGACAGCGACGACACGTCGGGCCGAGCGCGCCCTGTCATACCGGCCGCAAGCGCAGCTAACACGACTATCGAGTAGCCAGCGGGTGCCTCTCCTTTCATCGCAGGTTAGAATGATCGGACACTCAGCGGGAACCCTTCCGCGAACATTCCAGGGGACCGATATCCAATGCATCGAATTCTTCGCCTTGCTGCCCTCTTCATCGCCACTTCACTGCTCGCGACCATCGGGCTCGCTCAGCAACCGGCATCCGAACACAATCCCGCTAACTCCGCGCCCGAGGTCAGATTCGCCGTCATCGGAGACCAGGGTACCGGACTGGACCCTCAACTCGAGGTTGCCCGGCAGATGGTCGCCGAACACGATCGCTCGCCTTTTTCGTTCGTGCTCACGCTTGGCGACAACCTTTACGGAGGTAACTGGGAGAAGCGTCACAAACTCGTCTTCGAAGCGCCCTACAAGCCGCTTCTCGACCGTGGCGTCGTCTTCTATGCGACTCTCGGGAATCACGACGTGAAGAGCACCGCGGAACAGATGAGGTATCCGCTTTTCAACATGAACGGAGACTCGAAGTACTCGGTCAAACCGGCTGGCGAACTCGTCGAGTTTTTCACGTTCGACTCGACGCCGCTCTCCGAGCGCAAGGACGCGTCACAACTCCAGTGGCTGGACGAGAAGCTTTCGCAGTCAAAGGCCGACTGGAAGATCCTCTTCTGTCATCATCCGCCGTACTCGCCCGGAAAGCGGCACGGAGACGACAAGATTCTCGTCGACAAACTCGTGCCCATTCTCAGGAAGAACGGCGTTCGTATCGTCATGACGGGTCACGAGCACTTCTTCGCCGCCCTGAAGCCGATCGACGGCATCAACTACATCATCTCCGGATCCGCCGGGAAGATTCACAAGGGCGGACTGAACCCGAAAGACGCCAGACTCGAGTTCGGGGACGATACGAACCATCACTTCCTTTCGGTGAAATTGACTGCGGAGACATTCGAATACTCAGCAATCGCTGGCTCCGGGGCCGTGATTTTCCGGGGCACCATTCCGCGAACTCAATCGGCGGCCGCGGGCGGAACACGCTGATAGGCAGCATCTGCAGGCCGGTACGAGCGATGGAGCCATAGAGGCCGGCGCAGTTCGCCCTGCGCCGGTACCGCTTTCGCCATCCATTCGCGGTAGACGGCCTCGGAGAGCCTGAGATCGACGTAGATCTCTCCTTCAAGCACTCCCGGGGCCGGCTCGATGCGCACCCGCTGATGCCAACAGTGCTGACCGCTGACTGGATCGGGATGAACCGGGAACGTCAGATTCTGATGAACGCCCGTATCGCCCCACCAGATGCGCTTCGAATCCGCATCGTGACTGTCGAAAGCATCTGCGCCGCCGAGTTTCGTCACCTTGCGCGTGCCGCCGGGCCCTTCATCGATCCGGACGAGCGATGCCCCCCACTTGTCGTTGCCCGGAGCGTCCGGACTCGCGTTGTCGCGCCGCCATCGACCCATGTGGTGCGAGCACGCCACAATTCCCGGCCGGATTCCCTCGGTCACCCACGCCTTCAGCACGAAATATCCGATGTCGGTCGAGACCTTCACCAGGTCGCCCGTTTTCAGGCCGAAGCGTTTAGCGTCGAGCGGGTTCAACCAGAGCGGATTCGTATGCGCGATCTCGACGAGCCATTTTGCGTTGTTCGACCGCGTGTGGATCATCACGGGAAGCCGGAACGTCGGAATCAGCACGAACTCGTTCCGGCCCGGTTGAATTACCGAGTGGTGCACGTGGCTGCGAATGTAGGTCGGCGCTGCGAACTGCGGCCAGCCCCATTCGGCAAGCGTCGCCGAATAGATTTCGAGCCTGCGTGAAGGTGTTGGGAAGCCGACGACGGCTTCTCCGTCCACCTCGAGCCCGATCGCCCGGCCTGATGCGCTCCGGACGATGGAGGTCTGAGGATCGATGGTCGAACCCGCCAGATCGGTCGCGGACACAGGGCGGCCGTGCTGCTGCGCCTGGTAGACGTCGCGCGTGACCTCGAAAACTCCATACCGCCGCATGTAACCGAGTGGATCGAGACCTTCCTCGGCGGCCTTTTCAGGCAATCCCGGCACGGAATTCTCGAACATCCACCGGTAGTACTCGTCGATGTCGATCCGTTCGCCTTCGCGATACGGCGATTCGAAGTACTTGCGGATTCCCAGCGACCCGTCGGGATCGATTCTCCACGACAGTTCGTTCCAGAACTCGCCGTCGTCCCAGACCTCGCCCGGGTTGGCGTCCCGCGAATCGGTGGACGGAAGGCCGAGGCGCTCGCGCGCGACGCGAAGGACCGGCTGGCGCAGTCCAACCCACGTGCCAGCGTGCGTCTCCTGGCTCTGGTTGTCGTGCCGTTCGGGACCGTGTCCGAGCGGCAGCACGTAGTCCGCCCACCAGGCCGTTTCGCTCCAGGTAGGAGTAAGCGCGACATGACAACCGACTTTCGACTCGTCGCGAAGCACCTCGATCCATGTGAAGCCGTCCGGGTTCGTCCAGACCGGGTTGTAGACCCGCGTGAAGTACACGTCGAGTTTGTGCCCGCGTTCGCGCATGAGATGCGGCGTCAGAAAGCTCATCTCGTGGTGCGCGAGAGGAAAGTCTTCCGGCCAGGTGAGCGTGTTCCAGACGTTCTGGGGCGGCGGCTTCTTGAACGGCTCCGGCGTGAACTTGTGGAAGACGTTCGGCGATACCCCGCCGACGCTTCCGACGCTTCCCGTAAGGACGTTGAGAAAGAAAAGCGCCCTGGCAACCATCCACCCGCCTTCGTTACCGGCCGCGGCGGATCTCCAGACGTGCGTCGACAATGCCGTGCCGGCATTGGCAACGTGTTCGGCGACGGTGCGAATCGTCTCGGCGTCGACACGACTTTCGGCTTCGGCGAACTCGGGCGTGTACTCCGCGTATGCCTCGCGCAGCGCCTCGAGGAACGAGTCGAAGGTTACTGGCAGATCAGGGCGAACCGCAGCCAGGTATTCCTTCCAATTCACCCACTGCCGGAGGAACTCACGGTCGATCCGGCCGGTGTCGAGAAGGATTTTCGCTATCGCCAGTAGTATTGCCGCTTCCGAGCCGGGCCAGGGCGACAACCAATGATCCGCCGATGACGCGGTGTTCGAGAGTCGCACGTCAAGTACGACGAGCTTGGCTCCTTTCTGCTTGCCCTCGACGATCCGCTGGGCGTGCGGATTGAAGTAGTGGCCCGTTTCGAGATGCGACGAGATCAGCAGGATGCAGCGCGCGTTCGCGAAGTCGGCCGATGGCCGATCGTCGCCCATCCAGAATGCATACCCCGTTCGCGCAGCCGACGAGCAGACGTTCGTGTGACTGTTGTGGCCATCGATTCCCCAGGACTGGATGACGCGCGGCATGTACCCGTCCTCGCCGGGCCGGCCGACGTGATACATCACTTCGTTGTGGCGGTTTTCCTGTATCGCCCTCCGAATACGGCCGGCAATGTCGTCGAGTGCTTCGTCCCACGAGACCTGAGTCCATCTTCCTTCACCTCTGGCACCCGCGCGCTTCAGGGGATGGTAGATGCGATCCGGGGACTTCAGCTGGTTGATGGTCGCGGGTCCCTTGGCGCAATTGCGTCCGCGGCTGCCCGGGTGAACCGGATTCCCCTCGAACTTCCGGATCTCGAGAGTGTCCTTGTCCACGTAGGCCAGAAGGCCGCACGCCGCTTCGCAGTTGAAGCAGAGCGTGGGCACGAGCATGTAGCGCTTTTCGATGCGGCGCGGCCACGACTTCGAGTCGTATTCCACCCAGTCGTCCCACCTGTCGGGAGTGGGGTATGTCGCGTTCGGCCCCGTCGCGGCCCTAACGAATGGTTTCGAGCTTTCTGAGCTCATCTGACTCCTATGATTCGGGAAACTGAACGCCAGGTATCTATAACAAATGCCGATGCTTCAGCTGAGCGGCACCGACTGTCCGGCAAACACCCACAAGTACTCCCATACGTAAAGACCCACGAGCGCAATCGCCGCCGCAAGGGCCCACGCGATACCCGACGATCCAACAAGCAGGAGCGCCAGGGGCACGATCACTCCGGCGACGACGACACCCACCCAGAACTCGGACGCATACTTTCCACGCAGGACGGTCTGGGTCGCGCGCGCGACGTGTGACGACCGGTGGGGCATGAAAAGCTCGGCGGCGATAAAGACAGCGTGAACCAGCAGGGAAAGGAAGAAGGTATTCCCAAGCCAGCCGATGTCTCCGGCCGATGCCACGCCGGAACCCGAACCATCGAAGGCCGCGACGACCATTGCAAGCGCCGCACTGCCTGCAAGCACCGCCTGCACGATCAGATGAGGCGCTGCCAGCGGCGTCGACCAGAGCTCGCGCCCGGTTGCCTGCGCGAGCAAGAAGGCGGTGTAGCAGGCCGCAAGCGAAGCCGCTACGATCATCGGCCAGCTCATCCACCAGAGCACCGAATCGGGAAGCCACGGCGCGGCAACTCCCGCGACGCCCCAGATCGCCGCGAGCACCCCGAATGCCGTGAGAATCACGGCGCCGCGCACGAGCCACGACCTCCACTGAGGGCGGGTGAGAATCGTGTAGAACTTCTTCGGATGCTCGAGGTCTATGACGAGCAGAATCAGCGTCACGATCAGAAATAGAATCGCCAGGATCGGCGCCGCGAGCCGAACGATTGTCGAGCCAGTAAACTGTCCGGCAAGAAGCGCGAGGGCCGCCACGAGCAACGCTCCGGCCGAAAGCGACTTCGTCCACATGTACAGCGCTACGTCGACGCCCCACGGGATCACTCGGGCAGTGTCGTACGCGAGAAGGGTCGACGCGATGTTGCCGGCGCCCCGGCCGACCGTCTCGTCGTCTCGCTGCGAAGCCCACATGAATATCCCGCCGTCGGGTCTCTCGGCCGCTTCCGGACGGAGGGTCACGTGACTTCCGCCGATGTAAAAGAGTTTCGGATTCGTGCCGAGTTCCGGCTTTCGAACTTGCGCTCCCTCTCGTGCGATTCGTCGAGAGACGACGCTCTCCGGATCGTCGAGGTCGCCGATGATGATGGCTTCCTCGGGGCAAACCACTACGCAGGCCGGCTGAAGGTCGAGTTCGAGCCGGTGAGCGCAGAAATGACACTTCGCAGCCGAATGCGTCTCCGGATCGATATAGATTGCGTCGTAGGGACAGGCCGCCATGCACGCACGGCAGCCGATACACGCTTCCTGGTCGAACTCCACGAGAAGGTCCGGGCGCTGGTACATCGCAGCCGTCGGACAGATGTAGACGCACGGAGGGAACTCGCACTGATTGCAGCGAGTCACCTGGAAGTGCCGGCGCACGTTCGGAAAGACGCCGGTCTCGACGTACTTGACGCGTGTACGATCGACGCCTATCGGCACTTCGTTCTCGGACTTGCACGCGGTGGAGCAGGCGTGGCAGCCGATGCATCGAGTGTTGTCGATGATCTTCGCGAGTTTCATATGGGGAGGACGGGGTCGCGACTGGCGCAGATAATCACATTCGTTCGGCTGTTGTCACCTGCGATTACCGCGCGCGCTCCAACACCTTCGCTTCGTCCCAGAACGCGTCCATTTCGTCGAGTGAGGCATCCTTGGTAGTGCGGCCTGACTGCTCCAACCGAAGCTCGACGTGCGAGAACCTGCGGCGGAAGCTCCTGTTCGACCGCTTGAGCGCAGTCTCCGGATCCACGCCCAGCTTCCGGGCCACGTTCACGGCGGCAAACAGCACGTCGCCTACTTCGGACTCGATGCGTTCACGGTCGCGCGGGTCGGAAACTGTCTCGGCGCGAAGCTCGCCGATCTCCTCGTCTAGCTTCGCGAAGACCGGCTCGACCGACGGCCAGTCGAAGCCGACGCGCGACGCTCGATCCGTCAGGCTGAAGGCCTCGAGCAGCGCCGGCAGGTGTCCGCTGACGCCGTCGAGGAGCCCCTTGGGAGACTCCACGCCTGCCTCGGCCCTCTCCTTGCGTTTCAGGTCGTCCCAGTTCTTCAGGACTTCTTCTGCCGTTGCAATTTCGGCGTCGCCGAAGACGTGGGGGTGCCGCCGCACCATTTTCGTGTGAATGGCGGTGATCACATCTTCGATGTCGAAGTCACCTGTGTCCGCGGCAATCCTGGCAGCGAATACCACCTGGAAGAGCACGTCGCCGAGCTCGCAGGCAAGTTCGTGGGCCGTGCCTTCGTCGATTGCTTCCACGACCTCGTAGGCTTCCTCGACGATCATGGGACGCAGGGTCTCGAGTGACTGCTCACGATCCCACGGGCACCCGCCAGGCGCGCGTAGCCGCGCGACCAGGGAGACGAGATCTTCAAACCTCTTCTTGTCCATGCGGCCGAGTATACAGATGCAGGTCCCCGAGCCGGGACGCAGCCAGAAGCAGGAGCAGCACGCAGGTGCCCAGGCTGACGCCAAGTCCGATATGGAAAGGTGTCGGCTCGTATGCAAATCGGACGCTGTGCTCGCCAGCGGTAAGGTGAACTGCCCGAAAGAGTCCGTTTGCCCTGACGACCTGGGCAGGCGCACCGTCGACCGTCGCCGTCCAGTAAGGATCCCAGGAGTCGTGAACGACGAGATACCCGTCCGGCGATGGAACCGACGCGCGGACCTCGAGAGAAGTCGTTCCATCCTCCACGATCGACGCTCCGACCCCGGTATCGGTCCCGCTGGCGGATCCGGATGGAGCCGGCGCGTTCGAGCATCCGTGGTTCGACCAGATAACACACAGTCGAGCGCCACCCAAGATGTCTATCGGGTCGCTGCTATACTTCGGCCCGTGAAGCTTCCCCGTCGCATATCGATTTTCGTCCTGGCGTGGACACTCGTCCTTTCAACGTTCGCCCTGGCCGGCGACGGCAAGCCGGCTGCAGTTTCGAATGCATCGGCAGCACGAATTGCCACGTTCGAGACGGTCTGGAAGATCGTCAACGAGAAGTTCTACGATCCGGCATTCAACGGAGTCGATTGGCAGGAAGTCCGAACCCGATACGCTCCGCGCGTGGCGGCGATCGCAACCGACGCCGAGCTCTATCCCCTGCTCAACTCGATGCTCGGCGAGCTCAAGGTGTCGCACCTCGCGGTGATGCCTCCTCAGGCCGTGACGGACGCCGCGCTCGATACCACCGGATCGCAATGGGGTGGCGATGCCGGAATGACGGTTCGGCTCGTCGAGGGACGGCCCGTGGTGACATCGGTCGCCGAAGGCGGACCGGCTAGTGCGGCCGGAATTCGCCCGGGCTTCGTGCTGACCCGAATCGGACGCACGACTCTCGGGGAGGTAGTGGCACGCATCGAGCAGTCTTCAAGGTCCGAGACCTTCAAGAGGCTGGCGGTAAGGCGCTCGATTGCGGCCATGCTGGGCGGCATTCCGGGTTCGGCCGTTGACGTGGCGTTCCTCGGTGCCGATGACGCACCCGGAACCACGACCGTCATCAGGGCGGATTCCCCTGGCAAACCGGCCCGGTTTGGAGAAATGCCGTCCGTCCTTGTGACCTTCGAGTCACGAACGTTGCCCGGAAACGTCGGCTACATCCGGTTCAACTTCTTCATGCCGGTGTTGATGGGGGAGATTCGACGAGAGCTCGAATGCTTCAGGGACGCCCCGGCAATTATCATCGACCTTCGAGACAACCCCGGCGGGATCGGTCAGATGGCGCCCGGCATCGCGTCCCTGCTCGTCGGCGAGAGTACCAGTCTCGGCAGGATGAGACTGCGGCGCGGTGAGATACGATTCGTGACGTATAGACAGCCTTGGCACTTCCGCGGCAAGGTCGTCCTGCTGACGGACGAAGGCAGCGCAAGCACGTCCGAGATCCTCGCCGGCTCGTTGCAGGAACTCGGCCGGGCCACCGTGGTGGGCGAGCGCACACTGGGCGCCGTCCTTCCTTCGGTTATCGAAAAACTGCCGAATGGCGCGGTGCTTCAGTACGCGGTGGCCGACTTCAAGACGCCCGGCGGAGTTCTTCTGGAAGGTCGCGGCGTGACGCCCGACATAGTCAAGGTAGGTTCGCGAGCGGACTACCTGTCGGGTTCGGATCCGGTGCTCGACGCGGCGCTGGAATCGATCGCTAAGCAGAAACCCTGAGTTGCAAGGAGTCCCCGATGCGCCGCCCCGTAATCTTTCTCCTGATCGTCGCGGCACTGTTCGCGCCGACGGCACCCGCATTCGCCCAGTCCAAGCCAGCAAGGGCCCGCGCGAAGAGCCCAACGGCCGCGAAAATCCTCGACGCGTACGTCGATGCGATCGGCGGCCGCAAGGCTATCGAGAAGCACAAGTCGATGACGATGTCGGGAACGCTGGATGTTGTGAGCCTCGGACTCAAGGGCACGGTCGACATAGTCTCGAAGGAACCGAACAAGATATCGGTGACCACGACAGTCGATGGACTTGGAACGACACGGCAGGCATTCGACGGAAAATCCGGATGGACCTCCGACCCGATCTCGGGACTCAGGGACATGGATGCCCGCGAGATCGCACTCGTCGAGCGTTCGCTGTTTTCGGCGGATGTGCGGTGGCGGGAAGTCTGGAAGTCCGCAGAGCTTGTCGAGACGAAGAGGCTGAACGAACGAACGGTGCACGTGGTCCGGCTCGTGCCATTGTCGGAAGCAAGTGCGCCTACGACGAACTACTACGACGCCGAGAATGGACTGCTTCTGAGAACCGAGATGGTCATTGAAACGGCCGCGGCCACGATGCCCGTCACGACTGACTTTACGGACTACCAGAAGGTTGGCGGGGTGCTGATCGCGATGCGGATGGAACAGTTGCTTCCGACGGCTACACTCGTGACCCAGTTCACCGAAGTGAAGTTCGACGTGGCGATAAACGACTCCGTCTTCGCCAAACCGGCGAACTGAAGCGAAGACAAGAGCGACCACACGCGAATGGCCGATTCCTTCGAGGATGTCTTCGGCGCCGACGGACTCGTGGCGCGGGCTCACCCAGGCTTCGAGTATCGGGAGGGCCAGGTCGCCATGGCGCGAGAGGTCGCGTCAGTTTTCGAGAAGGGCGGGATTGCAATCATCGAGGCCGGAACCGGGACGGGAAAGACGCTGGCATACCTCGTGCCGGCAATCGCCAACCCGAATCGCGTGATCGTCTCGACGGCAACGAAGAGTCTCCAGGAACAGCTCTACCTCAAGGACATTCCTTTTCTGGAGTCATTGTTTCCGGGCCGGGTGCGCTCGGCCTGCATGAAGGGCCGCAACAACTACGTTTGCCTCCACCGGCTCAGGGAGGCGCAAAACCAGCCAATCCTCGGCGGGCTCGAAGAAGTGGACCACTTCGAGTACGTTCGAGAATGGGCCGATCGTACTGAGACGGGAGATCGTGCAGAGCTGACCGGCCTTCCGGAGGACCTTCCGTTCTGGCCTTCGATAGATGCCCGCAGCGACACGTGCCTTGGGCAGAAGTGCCCCGACTTCGACGCGTGCTTCATCACGCGAATGCGCCAGCGGGCCGAGGATGCGCAGATAGTCATCGTCAATCACCATCTCTTCTTCGCCGACCTCGCGCTGCGTCAGGACGACTATGGGCAGGTGATTCCGGACTACTCGGCCGTGGTTTTCGACGAATCCCACGAGCTCGAACAGACCGCGGCCGGCCACTTTGGTACTTCTGTCTCGAATTTTCGAATCAACGACTTCATCACCGATCTCCAGCGGACGCTGGTACTGGATGCCGACGTCATTGCCGACCTCATGAAAACGGCCGATCGGCTGACGCGGAGGTCCGACAGGTTCTGGCTCGCATTCGGAGGCACACAACATCGGAGGGGCAGAGCGGACGACGACCAACGCGTTCAAATCACGAGCGAATTGTTCATCGAGCGGACGGCCGAGGGCGAATTGCAGCCCTCGAAGCTTGGCGAGGCGTACCTCCAGATGTGCGACTCCCTGGACCGTATCGCTGCCACGCTCGACAACCTGCGCGATCCCCCTCCCGAAGCCACGTCGCTTCGACGCCGGGCACACACGATCAGGCTCGACCTGGACTTCTGCGTGTCGGCCGACGATCCGAACTTCGTCTACTGGTCGGAACGGAGGGGCCGAGGCACATTCCTGCACGCGACGCCGATCGACGTCTCGGACCTGCTGTCGGAGCGGCTCTTCGAGAACGTCGAAGCGGCAGTGCTGACGTCGGCGACGCTCGCGACGCAAGGGAGTTTCGATTTCATCCGGCGGCGGCTCGGAATCGCGCAGGCCGCCGAACTCACGATAGATTCCCACTTCGACTACGGCAGACAGGCACTCGTGTATTTGCCGGCGTCGATGCCTGACCCGCGCGATCCGGCCTTTCTCGAAGCGGCGGCCAGCGAAATCGTAAGTCTCGTCGAGGCGACACGCGGCAGGGCATTCGTGCTTTTTACGAGCTTGCAGCAGATGCGGGCGGCGCACGCGTTGGTTTCGGGCCGGGTCGACTATCCGACTCTTCTTCAGGGCGAAGGATCGAAGGCGGGCATCATCGAACGGTTCCGCCAGACGCCCGGCGCAGTGCTCTTCGCCACGTCGAGTTTCTGGCAAGGAATCGACGTTCAAGGCGAGGCTCTATCGTCCGTCATCATCGTGAAGCTACCGTTCGCGGTTCCCAGCGATCCGGTCGTGGCCGCGCGCGGCCGTGCTATAGAGGAAAGAGGCGGAAGCGCTTTCTTCGATTACCAGGTCCCTGAAGCCGTCATCGCACTGAAGCAGGGGGTTGGGCGGCTGATTCGTAGTTCGTCCGATCTGGGCGTCCTCTCGATCCTTGATCCCAGGCTTCGAACCAAGGGCTACGGCCGCTCCTTCCTGCAGAGCCTGCCACCGTGTCCCGTGACAACGAGAATCGCCGACATAAAGCGTGTTCTGGCGCTCGACGACACTTCGAAACTGGTGGCATCCGGTGAGATCGTTGACCCCTCCCAGCGCGGCGACTAGACTTGAGACAGGCCCTATTCCTGCACGAAGGCAACGGCCGGCGTTTGAAGTCGAATCAGACGGTTTCCGCTCCAGACTATTGATTGGCTCCGGAGGAGTTTCATCGATGCGCTTTTCTGTACGCAGTCTCGTCGTCGCAAACATCGTCGTCATCCTGTCTTTGATCGCAGCGCCTTCAGCCAGGGCGCAGGCTCCGGTTCCGCTCGAAGGCAACGTGCTCAGCGCCGTTGACAAGAAGCCGATCGAGGGCGCCGCGGTAGACATTTACCGGACGGATATTCGCGGTAAGTTCATGACGAGGACCGACGCCAAGGGCCACTTCGCCTACAACGTGCCTCAGCAGGGTGTGTTCACTATCGTCGTTTCCGCTCCAGGCTACGCTCCGGGCTATAGGCCGAACATTAGACTCGCGATGTCAATGCCCAGAATTGATATTGCACTCGACCGTGGCAATGGCTTGCGGCCTTCCAGCGACGAGGTAGAACGCTTCATATCATCCGGCGGCCTGGAAGACCCGGCTGCTGCGGCCGCGCGGGCCAAGGAAGAGGCCGAGTACGCCAAGGCACTTGAAATCAAGAATCAGTTCGATGCCCGGAAGGTACGATTCGACGCGGGCGTAGTCGCAATGGGCGCTCAGGATTACCCGCTGGCCATTACCGAGTTCTCGGAGGCGATCAATGGCCTCGAGGATGCGAAACCCGAGGACTTTGGCGAACTGATCGGCGTTGGCGGAGCCAACCTGGCCGAAGCGCACTACCAGCTTGGCGTCGCGCTTTACAATCAGTCCGCCAAGGAAAACGACAAGTCAAAGCGCGAAGCGGCCAAGGATCACCTTTCGAAGGGCGCAAAGGCCATCGCGCTGGCCATCAAGTTCCGTCCGGCCGGAGAATCCGTCTACGCCATCCAGGGAAAGACCCTGGCTTTGCTGGTAGACAAATTCGGCGAGACGGACCAGGCCGAGACCGGGGCGAACGCTTTCCTGAAAGCCGCCGAAAAGGAACTGGACTCGAAGCGCAAGAATGAGCTGATCGTCCAGGCCGGCGATGTCTATCGGAATGGTTTTCTGACCGAACAGGCTGTTTCGACCTACAAGATAGCCCTGGCATCCGATCCTGGAATCGTCTCCGCGTACTACGGGATCGGGTTGGCGTGCATGGGCACCACCGAAAGCGATGACGCAAAACGAAGGGAGATCTGGCAAACCGCTGCGGACTATCTGAAGGTGTTTGCCGACAAGGCCGCCGGCGATCCCAAGGCGGCCGAGGTCAAGGGACTCCTCGACATGCTTTCCAAGGACTTCAAGATCAAGCCCAGGCCGCTCAAGTAGGTTGAGGTTTTCGGGCCCGGTAACGTGGCTGAACGTCACCGGTCGCAGTCAGCGATCGGTGACGTTTTCCACAGGCGGCGCGTGACGTTATCGCAAAGTGTTTGCGAGACTTGGGCCGTCTGACGGCCTCCTTGACACCTTCCACCTCACGCCGTACAGTACGAAGCGTTCCGCGTCTTACCAATCTCAGGAGATCTCGTTGATGTCAGCGAAACTCGGGGAGACCCTTCTCAGGGAGAATCTCATCACCCCGCAGCAGCTGAAGGATGCTCTCGATTACCAGCGCTCGAATGGGGGCCGACTCGGTTCCACGCTGGTCAAGCTTGACATCCTCAGCGACGAACAGATCACCGCGGTGCTCAGCCGGCAGTACGGCGTGCCTTCGGTGAACCTCGATCTGTTCGAGGTCGACGAGACCGCTATAAAGCTGATTCAACAGGACGTTGCCAAGAAGTACATGGTGCTTCCGCTTTCGCGAGTGGGGCCGACCCTCACGTTGGCGATGGTGGACCCGACCAATGTCCTCGCTATCGACGACATCAAGTTCATGACCGGGTTGCAGGTCGAGCCGGTCATCGTGTCGGAATTCGCCCTCGCCGATGCGATCGAGCGCTACTACGGGATGACGCGGGAACTGGAACTAGCCAAGTTCCTGGACGAAATGTCATCTAGCGTGAGCTCTTCGGCGGAGCCGGCCCAGCAGTCGAAGTCCAACGGCTACGACAACCTCGGGTTTTCACTCGACGATCAGGATCTCGAGCTTCTCCAGGAAACCGAGGAGATCGACCTGGAGAACGTCGAGCGGATGGCCGAGGACGCGCCGGTCGTCAAACTCGTCAACGTGATCCTTGTGGACGCTTTGCGCCGTGGCGCTTCCGACATTCACGTCGAGCCGTACGAGAAGGAGTTCCGGATCCGGTTCCGGCTGGACGGCATTCTCTACAACATCATGACTCCGCCATTGAAGATGCGAGACGCACTCACGTCGCGCATGAAGATCATGGCGAAGCTCGACATTGCCGAAAAGCGGCTTCCGCAGGACGGCCGAATCAAGATCCGTGTACGCCTGGACGGTCGCGGACGTGAGCTGGATTTCCGCGTTTCGACGCTTCCGACGATCTTCGGAGAGAAGATCGTGCTTCGGCTGCTCGACAAGGAAAAGCTTCAGCTCGACATGACCAAGCTTGGATTCGAGGAGTTTTCACTCGAGCGATTCAAGCGCAACATCAACAAGCCGTACGGGATGGTGCTGGTCACGGGGCCGACGGGTTCCGGCAAGACATCGACGCTTTATTCGGCGCTCCAGGCACTGAACACTCCCGAGACGAACATCATCACTGCCGAGGATCCGGTCGAATTCAACCTCTCTGGCATCAACCAGGTCCAGATGAAGGAGCAGATCGGCCTCAATTTCGCCGCTGCACTGCGCTCCTTTCTCAGGCAGGATCCGAACATCGTTCTGGTGGGCGAGATTCGCGATTTCGAGACGGCTGAGATTGCCGTCAAGGCAGCGCTCACGGGCCACCTCGTGCTCTCCACGCTGCACACGAACGACGCTCCGTCGACCATCAGCCGTCTGATGAACATGGGTATCGAGCCGTTCCTCGTTGCGACGTCGGTGAACCTGATTCAGGCACAGAGACTGGTGCGCCGAATCTGCAAGGACTGCAAGGCCGAGATCAAGCTGCCGAAAGAGGCTCTCGTGGACGTTGGCTTCTCCGCTGCTGAGGTCGCGGAGCTCAAAGTCTTCAAGGGATCGGGTTGTACGGCGTGCAACGGCACCGGATACAAGGGCCGAGTCGGACTCTACGAGGTCATGGAGATTACGGACGAGCTCCGCGAGCTGATTCTCGTCGGTGCGTCGGCGCTCGAACTGCGGAAGAAGGCGATCGAGGAGGGCATGCTCACCCTGCGCGCTAGCGGGCTCGAAAAGATTCGCCTTGGAACGACGACTATCGAAGAGATTGTTCGCGAAACGGTCAAGTAGAAGTAGTCACGGCCGGGTTTCCGGCCGCCCTCGGATGGCGCCCCAGTTTCACTTGCACGACGAGCACCTTGAAATGCCTGCGGAGGCGTGAAGGGTCATCATTCCCGGTTTGGGCGTGATGAAACGGGAGAAGCACGATGTCAGACATCACCCTTAGCGAGTTGCTGAAAAAAATGATCGAGCTTGGCGGCTCGGATCTCCACATAACTACGAATTCGCCGCCACAGGTGCGCGTCGACGGCATCCTGAGATCTCTCGACTATCCCGAACTCACACCTGCCGAGACCAAACAGCTTGCATACTCGGTCCTTACCGACGCCCAGAAGCACCGCTTCGAGGAGACCCTCGAGCTCGACTTCTCGTTTGGAATCAAGGGTTTGTCGCGCTTTCGCGCCAATATATTCAATCAGCGCGGAGCAGTCGGAGCCGTGTTCCGGTCAATTCCTTACGAGATCCGATCGTTCGACCAGCTTGGACTTCCGGGCGTCGTCGAAGGACTTTGTGCGAAACCTCGAGGTCTCATTCTCGTGACAGGCCCGACGGGCTCGGGCAAGTCCACTACGCTTGCGGCCATGGTCGACAAAGTGAACAGGGACCGGCACGAGCACATCATTACGATCGAAGACCCGATCGAGTATCTGCATCCGCACAAGAATTGTCTCGTCAACCAGCGCGAGGTGCACTCCGATACGCACAGCTTCTCGAACGCGCTGCGCGCTGCTCTTCGCCAGGATCCCGATGTCGTCCTGATTGGTGAGCTTCGCGACCTGGATACGACCGAGACGGCGCTGCGCATCGCCGAGACGGGCCACCTTACTTTCGGCACACTTCACACGAACAGCGCATACTCGACCATCAACCGCGTCATCGACATCTTCCCTGCCCACCAGCAGGCGCAGATTCGTGCTCAGCTCTCGCTTGTGCTCGAAGGCATTCTCTGCCAGTCGTTGCTGCCGAAAGCCAACGGCACCGGACGTTGCATGGCGATGGAAGTGCTGGTGCCGAATCCGGCCATCCGCAACCTGATTCGTGAGGACAAGGTCCACCAGATTTACTCGATGATGCAGACCGGTCAGGAGAAGTTCGGGATGCAGACATTCAACCAGTCGCTCGCGACTCTCTTCTTCAAGAAGCTGATCACGCTCGAACTGGCACTGCAACGGTCTTCGAACCCTGACGAGTTGCAGGAGCTCATCAACCGCGGCGCAGGAATCGTCGAAGGCGGCGGTACCCGCCGCCCGGGAATGCCCCCCCCCCGCCCGGCAGGTCCGGTGCCCCCCGGAGCCAGGCCGCCAGTCGGTGGCCGACCAGTCCGATAGCAGCAGGCGTCAAGCCAAACTGACAGGAGTTCGAGGGTATGCCAACTTACGTTTTCAAGGGCCGTAATCGATTCAACGAGATCGTTGCAGGAGAACGCGTCGCCCCGGATCGGGCTGCACTCGAGTCAGCTCTCCGGCGTGAGCAGGTAATCCTTACGGCGGCGAAGGAGAAGGGCAAGGGGCTCGACTTCCAGATCGGCAAGCGCGAAAAGGTCAAGACGAAGGAACTTGCCATCTTCACGCGCCAGTTTTCCGTCATGCTCGACGCAGGCCTTCCGCTCGTGCAGTGCCTCGACATTCTGGGACAGCAGCAGGACAACCCATACTTCGCCAAGGTGATCAGCCGTACGAGAGAGGACGTTGAAGCGGGCTCGACTCTGGCAGACGCCATGTCGCGCCATCCAAAGGTCTTCGAGCAACTCTTCGTGAACATGGTCGAAGCGGGCGAAACGGGCGGTATCCTCGACATCATTCTCCAGCGCCTCTCGACCTTCCTCGAGAAGATCGTGAAGCTGAAGTCGGACGTCAAATCGGCGCTCGTCTATCCGATAGCAGTCATCGCCATCTCGCTGGTCGTGATCTCGGTCATCATGATTTTCGTCATTCCGTCCTTCAAGAGCATCTTCGAGACGCTGGTCGGACCGGGCGAGAGTCTTCCCTGGCTTACTGAGTTCGTCGTCGACGTGAGTTCGTTCATGGCGAGTTTCTGGTGGCTGATTGCGATCGTGCTGGGTCTGGGATTCTACGGCCTCCGTACCTATTACAAGACCCCCAAGGGCCGGAAGGTTCTCGATGGCATTTCGCTGAAGATACCGATCATCGGCGAAATCCTGCGAAAGATCGCCATTTCACGATTTTCGCGGACTCTTGGCACGTTGCTGTCATCGGGTGTTCCCATTCTGGAGTCTCTCGACATCACCGCAAGAACATCCGGCAACGTCGTCGTGGAGGAGGCCATCCTCAACGTTCGAAGCGCTATCGAGCAGGGCGAGACGTTCCTCGAACCACTCAAGGCCGCAAAGCTCTTTCCCCCGATGGTCTGTCAGATGATCGGTATCGGCGAGCAGACCGGCGCACTCGACGCTATGCTCAGCAAGATCGCCGACTTCTACGAGCAGGAAGTCGATGCGGCAATCGCTAACCTCCTGGCCATGCTCGAACCGGCGATGATCATGTTTCTGGGCGTGACGATAGGTACGATCGTCATCGCAATGTATCTGCCGCTGTTCTCGCTCATTGCCAAACTGGCTTCGTCAGGCAAGAAGTAGCGGCGAATCGATCGCCGGCTGCGCCCGAACCCACCCGTGAGGGGAGCCGAATCCGGCTCCCCTCCTTTACGTTGGAACGTCGAGGGGTCCGTTGGACGAACTGCGCCGCAAGAGGCTGAACCGGCTGGTCTTCCTTCGTGCCGCACTCGTGGGCGCACTGGTCGTCCTCACGCTCCTGCTCGGGAGGGCGTCGCCTTACATCTGGCCGGTCTCGGTGCTCGCGATCATCGTCTCCGGACTTTCGATCATCTACGCGATCGCGCTTCGGACGTCCATTCCAGCACGCGTGCTCGTCCCGATCCAGATCGGCAATGACGTACTGCTTGTCACCTGGCTCGTCTATCGAACCGGCGACATCGAATCGCCATTCTCGGCTCTCTACCTCATCGTCGTCTTTGCGTCGAGTCTGCTGTCGACGCGCATTGGCATCGTGGCTATAACCACGATGTCCGTAGTCCTGGCATCGGCCATCGGCGGCGCCGTCCTCTCCGGAGTGCTGCCACGAGCGGACGGCACTCTCTATGCTGACGAGGCTATCCCGGACCTTCAGTTGAGTTTTGCCTACACGCTGGTCGCGACCATTGCCGTTGCTGCTCTGTCGTCGCATCTCGCCGCCCGTCAGCGCCAGAGCGAATCGCAACTGGCCGCAACCGCCAGGAGCCTTGCGGCGCTCCGCGCCTTCAACGAAAGAGTCATCGAGTCCATGCGCAGTGGTCTCATCACGGCTGATCTGGACGGAAGGATCGCTTCCACCAACAGGGCGGCCGAAGAGATCACTGGCCGATCCAAGAATGCGTTGATCGGCTCGAACCTGTCCGAACTGTTCGGGCCGGAGCCGATGACGGTGCTCGACGACGCGGATGGAGAACGCAAGGACTCGGTGCTTCGATCGCAGGTTGCCTTCGTCCGGCCCGACCAAGCCGTCGTCCACGTTGGATACAACGTCACTCCACTGACACTCGAGGACGGCGTCGTTCACGGCGTCGTGCTGATCTTCCAGGACCTCACCGAGGTCTTCGAACTCGAGCAGGAGGTGCGCCGAAGCGAGAAGCTTGCCGCTCTCGGCACCATGGCTGCGGGGCTGGCGCACGAAATCCGCAATCCCCTCGCCTCCATGCGGGGGTCGGTGCAGGTGCTTGCAAGCGAAGTCGATCTCGACGACAGTCAGGCGCGGTTGATGAACATCATTCAGCGCGAGTCCGACAGGCTGAATCGTACCGTAACGGATTTTCTTTCGTACGCCAGACCGGCGCCTTTCAGTCCGTCGGCATTCGACCTGCGACAGTCTCTGGTGGAAGCAGTCACGCTGCTCCGTAACTCCCCGGAGGTCGGCGAGAAGCACCGAATCGTCGAATTCTATCCGGAAGGCGGCGCCCCGTTCGTGGGCGACGCCAACCAGATCCGTCAGATCTTCTGGAATCTCTCCAGGAACGGGCTGAAGGCGATGCCGGATGGCGGCGCTCTCACCGTGAGGCTCGAGGAAGTATCGCCGTCAGGCTACCGGCTAACTATCCAGGACGAGGGCGTCGGTATCGAGCCCGAGCATCTCGCCCGCCTCTTCGAACCGTTTTCGAGCACGGCGCGCGGTGGAACGGGACTTGGAATGGCCATCGTGTATCAACTGGTCATGGATCACGGCGGGCGAATCGCCGTAGACAGCCGTGCCGGGCACGGCACCAGCGTCGTCGTTTCGCTGCCCAGGAACCATAGGCTGCCCGAGTCGTCAGCCGATCCTTCTTCGGCGTTCCTGTCCCGGACCTGATGGCCGCTTCCTTCATGGTATCTTCTGCCGCTATGCACCGGTTGTTGATCGTCGACGACGAGCAGAGCATGCGAGAGTTGCTCGAGCACGTAATGACGCGCGACGGTTACGCCGTCGAAACCGCCGAGAACGGACTCCAGGCGGTCAACCTGATGAAGGAGCGTTCGTTCGATCTCGTGATCTCGGACATCCAGATGCCGGACATGACCGGAATCGAACTGCTCGAACACGTTCGAAATTCGTCGCCCGAGACCGTAGTCATAATGATCACGGCCTTTGCCACGGTCGACACCGCCCGCCAGGCGTTCAAACTCGGAGCCGAAGACTTCATCATCAAGGACAGCGGGTTCGATGTCGAAGAACTCAAGGTCATCGTCAGGAAGGCGATCGAGAAGACGCAACTCCGGCAACGCGTCGAGATGCTCCAGAAGGAGCTGAAGCGCCGTTCGTCGTTCGAGAACATCATTGGACGCTCGGCCAGGATGCAGGCGCTCTTCGGCGTAATCGAGACCGTATCGCAGACGAACTCGACTGTTCTCATCACCGGCGAATCCGGTACCGGAAAAGAACTCGTCGCTCGGGCGCTCTACAGCCACGGGACGAGATCCAACGCGCCTTTCGTGTCGGTCAATTGCGGAGCCTTCACCGAGACCCTGCTCGAAAGCGAACTGTTCGGATACATGAAAGGTTCGTTCACCGGCGCTGCGGCGAACAAGAAGGGGATCTTCGAGGCGGCCTCCGGGGGAACGGTCTTCCTCGACGAGATTGGTGAAATGTCGCAAGCGATGCAGGTGAAGCTGCTTCGCGTCCTGCAGGAGCGAGTTGTCCGGCGGGTCGGTGGGACCGATGAGCTCCCTGTCGACGTCCGTGTCATTGCAGCAACGAACCGCGATCTCGAGGAAGAGGTGGCCAAGAGCGCGTTCCGTCAGGATCTCTATTACCGTATTTCTGTGATTCCAGTAGAGTTACCGCCGCTTCGAGAGCGTGTCGAGGACATACCGGACCTCGTCGACCATTTCCTCGAGAAACTGGCGAAAGACTCCGGGCGGCCAAAACTGACGTGCTCACCGGAAGCGCTGCGACTTCTGGAGGCTTACGATTGGCCTGGGAATGTGCGCGAGCTCGAGAACACGATCGAGCGTGCCCACGCATTCGAGTCGACGGATACGATCGGTCCCGAGCGCCTTCCGCAGAGAGTCCTTCACTATTCTCCGCGCGAAGCGGCAAACGTCGTCATTCCCGACGATGGCATCGACCTCGAACGCTACCTCGCGGAGCTCGAGAAGAACTATCTGCGAGAGGCGCTTCAACGAACGAACTTCAACCAAACGCGCTCGGCGGAACTGCTGCGGATGCCCGTCCGCAGCTTCCGCCACCTCATGGGCAAGTATCGGCTGAGGGATCGGTGACGGTCGAACGCGGGGCCGTGGCGGGCTCGACGTCGCGATGGAGTCGGATTCCGTCCCGATACCGCTGGGGTTCGATTGCCGTCCTCGTCGCCAGCCTGCCGGTCCTCAAGGGGCTGACGACATCATCCGTCTTCTGCCTGCGGGATCTGTCGTTCTATTTCTGGCCCGAGCATCTCTGGATCCGCGACGCGATGATGAGCGGGACTTTCCCTTTCTGGGACCCGTACGTCGGTTTCGGCCAGGTCGCGCTCGCGGACCCCGTGCGGCACATGCTGTACCCGCCGATGATGCTCTTGAGGCTCGTCCCTTCGGCGGCGCTCGGCTTCAATATAGCCGTCGCTCTGCCGTATCCGGTCGCGGCCGCCGGGCTCTACCTGTTTCTGCGTCGACGCGTGAGCGATCGCGCGGCGGCGCTCGGAGCTGCGGCCTTCGCGGTCTCTGGCCCGATGCTGAGCACCGCGAACATGCTGAACTTCTCGTGGTCGGTCGCGACGATCCCGTGGGCACTGTTCGCGGTCGATCGCCTCGTCGAGCGGCCAACGGCGCGCCGGTTCGCGGTCGCCGCGGCGACGTACGCGATGTTTCTCCTCGCCTGTGAGGGAACGACTATCGTAGGCGGCGCGGTGTTGACGGCCGCATACGGGTTGTTCCGTGCTGCTCCTGGCACTCGCGTTCGGAACGGCGTGCGAATAGTCGCCTCGGGGTTCTGCGGCATCGCGCTCGCCGGAGTGCTATTCGTTCCGTTTCTGAAGACGGCCGCGAACTCGCCTCGAGCAGAAGGCATCGACCCGAGAGTTCCGGCCTTCTGGTCCTTGCATCCGTTGAACCTCTCGCAGGCCGTTTCCATCGGCGTCCTGGGCGATCCTATAGGCGAGACCGGCGATCGGGGCTGGATCCGCGACCTGAACGGCTATCCCGAGCCCTTCATATACTCAGTCTTCGTCGGTGTCACGGTTCTTGTTCTTGCAGCGCTAGGGATCGGTGGCGCGCGACAGCGCTGGGAAGCGTGGTTCTGGACAGCGGCGGCGGCCGCGACGCTGCTCATCGCGTTCGGTCGCTTCGTGCCGGTATACGGCGCTCTCAGGACCGTCCTGCCGATCGTCGATGCGCTCCGGTTTCCAGTAAAGTTCGTCGTGCTAACGGCACTCGCCGTGTCCGTTCTAGCCGCGTTCGGATTGGACTCACTCGAGCTGCAGTCAGACGCGGCAGACGATGGCGTCGAGCCACGATGGCTGCTGCCGTTGCTTGGGGTGATTGCGGCCTGCGTGGCCGTCGGTATTCTGACGATTGCGGCCCTGGTCACGGGAATTGCCTCTCCGGCGCTGCTTGGATTCTCGAGGTGGATGGGCGTCGCCGATCCGCAGGCGGCCAGTGCCTTCCTTGGCCCATCTATCTCGAGGTCGCTGCCGCCGGTACTCATTGTTTCCACGGCGTGCGCGGCAGCGCTCTGGATGTCGACGCGCCGGGCATCGCTGCGTCGGTACGGTCTCGCGATCGTCTTCGTCTTGGCGGTCGCCGATCCGCTGGCGTCGAGTTGGGATCTTTTTCCGATGGCGCACGTCGAGAATCTCGGCGATCCACCCTGGGCTGCGAAGGTCCGGGAGCGAGGCGAAAGGCTCTACGTCGGAGGACGGCTCCAGTTCGTCATCGACGAGTCGCCCGATGCCGACAACGTGGTCTTCGCAGCTGGTCTCCCGCTAACGACGAATTCCAAGATGGAGAGCATCGCCTGTGTTTCCAGATATATGGCGACATTTCCCTCCCCGTGGCGCGTCCGGGATGCCTTCTCGTTCGACAATGCAATGCTCTGGCCCCGTGAATACTGGCAGGCACGAGACCGGTTCCGGCACGCAACGCGAGACGAGCGCATCCGCTTCCTTCGGCGGGCCGGCGTTGGTTCTTTTCTTGTCTCCTGGGAGGAATTTCCGGACGCCAGGGTCGTTCATGAGGACACCCTGTTTCGTCCCCTCGCTCTCTGGCAGTGCGATTCCCCGTCGCCACGTGTATCGGTGACGACGAACTGGGCAGTCGAACCGGACATAGCCAGTGCCGTGAGCAAGACCTTCGAGCCGGGTTCGACCACGCTCGTTTCGACGGCGCCGGTGCCATCTGGACTTCCCGGGACATCGTCGGCGGATGCATGCGAGATCCTTGAGGAGAGCGAGTCACGCGTTTTCATCGAAGCGTCCTCGATTTCGAACGGAGGGTTTCTTGTTCTGCGCGACTCGTTCGCTGCGGGCTGGAGCGCAACGGTTGACGGTCAACCTGCGGACATTGTGCGGGTGGACGGACTATTCCGCGGAGTCCGGCTCGCGGCCGGCTCGCATCGGGTCGAGTTTCGATACGAGCCTCCGGGCCTCGTGGCGGGTTTCGCCGTGTCGGCGTTTTCGGCCATCGGACTCGGCGTGCTGGCGCTAATCCGTCCTCGCCCGGAACAGTGATTGCATTGCAGCGTGTGACTTCAGTCTCGAACAACGTCCGATGGCGAAGCCAAACGTCCCAAGTTCACACTGCGAGGCACCCCAAAATGCGGAAGAATCAAGGCGGATTCTCTCTCGTCGAGCTTCTGATCGTGGTCGCGGTCATCGGCATAATCGCGGCTATTGCAATCCCGAGTCTCATCCAGGCACAGCGACGGTCGAAGGAAGCGTCTGCGGTCGCCTGCCTTCGGGCATACACGTCGGCCCAGTACTCGTTCAACGCGACTCGTGGCGGGTATGAGCGGTACGGCACCACCGCCGAGCTTGCGTTGGGATACATGGATACGGCTTTCCTCACAACTGGAATCCGTAACACCTACCAGTTCACGTTTGCGCTAAGCGGCCCGTTGACCGAGTTTACGGCCAACGCCGATCCTCAGGTCGTCGATCCGACTGTAGCCCACTACTTCGTAGACACGTCTGGCATCATTCGGTCGAATCTCGGCTCTCCGGCAGACGTGAACAGCCTTCCGATTGGCTAGACTGCGCTTACAAATTCTGTCACTTCCGAATGCCACGGAATGTCAAATGTTCATTGCCAACGTGCCAGCGACAACCCAGTCTCGAAGCTGCAACCGATATTTCGGCTGAATTTCTTCAGTTTCGCAGAATCCCTGCTCTGGCACGATGCTTGCTTACCAGTCTCGCAGCAGGCTGCTCCGCTTGAAGGAGCACTTGTTTCCAAAGTTTTCACTCTCGTCAACCGTAAAGGAGTCCGGCACATGAAGAACCAGAAAGGTTTCTCGCTTATCGAGCTGCTGATCGTCGTTGCGATCATCGGCATCATCGCGGCCATCGCTATTCCCAGCCTGATCCGCGCCCGCGCGGCGGCCAACCAGTCGGCGGCCATTGGCACGCTTCGTTCAATCGGCTCGGCCGAGGCCACTTACATGGCTGGCAGCCGGAATGTTCCTGGCGAGCTTGCGGATCTCATCGCTGGCAACCACATCGACACGACACTGACGGATGGCGCCACGCGCAACAGCTACCTGCTTGGCCAGGATGTCGCGGACCCGCTTTGGCTCTTCACGGCGGCGCCGAACGGCCTCACTTCTGGGGACAATTCGTACGGAATCAGTCAGGATTTCGTGGTCCGCGAATTGCCCGGCACGACGCCTCCGGGAAATCTCGCCGGCACGCCGATCGGCTAGTCCGTATCGCATAGGCGGTTCTATAGGGCGCGCAGGCAAAGCCTGCGCGCCCTTTCTGCTTTGTCGGAAAGGTTTCCGAGAAAAGGCGGGTGGCGACAACCTACTTCGCTGGCTGCAGCCTGTGCAGGAGCTCGTTCGCCTTGTTGCGCGCGATGAGCGGAAGGGCTGCATCGTCGGCAACCTTCCGGAGCAGCGGCACGAGAGCTACGGCATCTGCGATACGGCCCAGCTTGAGCTCGCGCGCGATCGTCGTGAGAACCGCCGGCGTTTCGAGCGGCTGGTGAATCATCGCCACCTCGAGTTCCGCCACATACACCTCGCGATTGGCGATGCCTCGCAGCAGCCGACCCAATGCATCGGCTTCCCGATTCCTTGTGAAGTTGAAGACGACCTCTCGTTGTGCGCCAGCTTGCCTTACCGCGATTCGCGTCTCGCCAAGGTTCGAATGGTCTTCCTTCGTCTGGTAGACCTCCGACGAGTGCACGAAGTTCAACATTCTGAGAAGACCGCGAATCTCCCCCACGCCTTTCTCGCTCACGGCGATGTCCCGCGACATCGGTTTCGCCACGTCTCGCCTGGACCACAAGAGCTTTCCGCGCCCAGTGCCGTCGACCGACAACTCGATGAGCGAGATGTCGAAACTGGCGTTGTGGAAGCGATAGCGGACGTGCAGGTCGCTCTCGACGACAGCCGAGGCACCCGGTGGACATCCGGCCGACTGTCCGGGTTCGGGAATGCGCGTCAGGATGAAGGCCAATGCGAACTGCTCGATCACTATGCTCGAATCTCCTCGGCCGCGGAATCCCGCGGCGGCGCTGACGTCGTCGAGTTTGCAGAGCGAGACATTCCGCGGTCGCGGCGGAACGTGAACCCACATGCTGCAAGGAGCAGGCACGCAAACGCACTGATCCCCAAGCCGACGCGCGACGGGCCGGTAATTCGCTGGCCTATGTGGACTTCGGTCCGGCCCGGCGGGACCCGAACGCCGAGCATTCCTCCGATGGACGTCGTCTCGAGCCGTTGCCCATCACCCGTCGTCGCAGTGAAGAAGTCGTATGCGAAGACCGGTACGCGCAGCATCCCCTCCGCAGACGCGGCGACGTCAATCCGGAACTCGGGTCCCGTTCGCGTCCAGCCGACAACGGTCGCATCCGTACCGCCCACGATCGCCGGAGCCTGGTAGACGACGGGATCGAGACCGTGCTGCTGAAACGCCACGATATCGATCTCGCGCGGCACGTACTCGCCGAGCACCGTGTAGCCGCGGTCGCCGTGCACGAACAGCGACGCTGGCGTGAGGAGGAAAGCGTCGGTCCAATGCGCTTCCGATTGCGGCGTCGTCTGGAACGAAGGAACGAGTAGCACGACAAGCACTGACGCAGCGGCAAACACCGGCACCGGCCACGAGCGACCGCGCGCAAGACGCGATATGGCCACGGCACAAAGAATCGGGGCGAAGAACGCGGTCAGCGTCAGCAACCGCCAGGGAAACTGGATGAAAGCGAACTGCTTCGGCAGCACGACGAGAAAAAATGCCGGAAAAATCATGAACAGGATGCTCGCGACGTACGCCAGCAGCGTCGAGAGTCCGAGTACGGCGAGCACCGGCGACCGGCGCGCGCGCGTGCGCCACCGGAGCCTGCTCGTCGCAAACAGCGCGAGTGGGAGCAGCAGAAGCTGTCCGATACCAAGCTCATAACTCATCCCGTCAAGGTATCCCGGACCGCTCGACTCGCCGAACCAATATTTCGGGTGTGAATAGAGAAACTGCCAGGGAAGGACGCGATGGTCCGCAACGTGGGTGGCACTCGTCCACATGAACTCGGCATCGCCCACCCACACGGTCGGGATGTAGTACTGCTGCGGTAGAAGGAACCACATGCCGAGCAGGATCCCGAGCGCGACCGAGACCGCAGGAACGATCCCCGTACGCCACCCACGGACCGCCACCCCGAAGAGTGTGAAGACGCCACAGTAGGACAGGAAATACACGGCCGTGATGTTGTGCGTTAGCAAGAGCGCGGCAATGCAGACCGGCAAGTACCAGACGAACCGCCGCTGACGGAACGCGTGCCACAAGCCAAGCAGAATCAACGGATACCAGACGAACGTCCACGCCTCGGCGAGTGCGGCGCGCACATAGATGTCGACGAATCGATACGGCATCGAGACGTAGAGCAGCGACGCCCCGACAGCGATCCACCGGCATCGGAAGATTCCAGCCGTCAGGACGTACATCGCGACGCCGGACAACAGCGCGGAGAGGAAGAACGACAGGTTGACCGCGAATACCACGTTGCCGAAGAGCAGGGCGAGACCGGCACTCACGAAGAGCGTCAGCGGCGGATAGAAGCGCGGAAACGCAAAGCCGGCGCCGAAGCACGCATCCGGAAACGACTGAGGAAAGCGTCCGGCGTGCAGTTCGACCGCCACCTGCTGAGTACGGGCAAAGACGTAGATGCCTTCGTGACTCGTGAATGCAACCGGCTCGAGCAGCGCGCTGAAGAGCCAGGTAACGGCGACCGCAACGACGAGCAGACCGATCAGGTGTTGCGACCAGGTCGTCCGACTGGCCACCTAGGTCACCGAACCGCCGTCGATCATGATGATCTCGCCGTTCATGTAGGAATTCCTGTCGCAGCACAGAAAGGCGGCAAACTCGGCGAGCTCCTCTGCGTGTCCGAGCCGTCCACTCGAACTCCACGCCGTGTAGATCTCCAGAAACTTGTCCGGCAGCGTGTTTCCGAGATCCGTATCGAAGATGCCCGCCGCAATCGCGTTCACGGCGATGCCGAACTGACCCGCTTCGCGCGACAGACACTTCGTGAACCCGAGCACCGCGGCCTTCGACGTCGCGTAGTGCACGCTAGTCGGCAGCGCACGCACCGCGCCGATCGACGTGATGTTGAGGATCTTTCCTTCACGTCGGCGCAGCATCTGCTTGTAGACCGGCTTCGTGATGTTGAAGAGCCCGTTCACGTTGACGTCCATGACTTCGGACCAGGCCTTTTCCGTCATCGTCGCAAAGCTGTCGGCGCGATTGATCGCCGCATTGTTGACTAGTACGTCGACCCGCCCGAACGCCTCGAGTACTTCGCGGATCATCCTGTTGCATCCTGGACGGTCCGTAACCGACACCCTGAACGCAAGCGCGCGCCGGCCCGCATTCTCGATCGCCGCGACCACTTCTGCCGCCTGGTCCTCGCTCGAATTATAGTTGAACGCGACATCCGCGCCTTCTCGCGCAAATACTTCGCACAAGGCGCGGCCGATCCCTCGCGAACCGCCACTGACGAAGGCGACCTTGTTTTCGAGTAACACGTTGTCTTTGGATGATGAAGTGCCGCAACTATCCGGCAAGGGGTGAGGAGACCGGCTTCACGCCGGCCAACGGAATCCCGGCCGGCACCAGGCGCTCGATCTCGGAGATTATTCGCTTCGTGGCATCCGGAATCCCGAGAGATCCCGCAGCCGCGCGAAGCCCCTGGTAGGCCGACTCGTCTCGAACGAGCCGTTCGATTGCAGGAACGACGTCACGCGCCGAATTGACCATGACGGCCGCACCCTTGCGCTCCAGCATCTGGGCGGTCCGCTCCTCCTGCGGCATAGGCGGTGTAACGGCGTCGCCGATGATCGGGAGCCGGCAGGCAAGAGCTTCGAACGTCGTAAGCCCACCGAGCTTCGAGACCATCACGTTCGAAGCGCCCATCAGGCCGTGCATTTCGTCGGTGTATCCGACGACACGAACCGGAAACCCGGCAGACCTGGCCCGTTCTTCTGCATGCCTGCGGAGCCCTTCGTTTTTTCCAGCGACGAAAATCGCCTGCACAGGCAATGTCGCCTTCACGAGCGACTCGAACAGTTCCGGAATATTCCCGCCACCGATCCAGCCCGCATTTACGAGGATCGTGAACCGGTCGGGCTCGAGCCCAAGACCGGAAAGCACCCTCGACCGAGTCTCGGGCTCGTGCCGGATCGACTCGAAACACGGATGGATCGGCATTCCGCATACGCGAATTCGCTCCGGAGACACACCGTATGACTCGAGCTCGCGCTGAGCATCCTCGTGAGCCACGACATAGAGCTTCACGCCATCGTCAGCCCAGCCTCGCCACGAGTTGCCGAACGGATCGGTCACCACAGTAACGAGCGGTATGGACTCCGTCAGGTCGAGCTCCTTGAGCAGACGCGCGAAAAACGCCTGCATCATCGGATGAACGGAAACGATGACGTTCGGCCCGAACTTGCCGACGAGTTGACGCCCGTGGTGCTTTCCGAAACGGTACACGACATCCCAGCGATCCGGCCTGAAACGGTTGATTGCCCAGTGGTAGTACTTCACGTACTGCTGCCGATTCCGCAGCAGGTAGTTGTAGAGCGAACCCAGGCGTTGCGAGATCGCACTGTTCTCTTCCATCGCCTTGGCGATGTGGACGAGATACGTGGCGCTCGATGCCGCGACGGACAGGCCGGCTTCGAGTGCGCGAGCGGCGCTCGTGTGGCCGCCCCCGGTATCGGACGTCAGAATGAGAACTTTCTTTTCGGTCATCGAGGCGTAACGGACAGGGTTCAGCCTGGTCAGTATAGAGTCCGAAATGACAAAAGCCAACGGCGCCGCCGGACATTCCGAGTCCGGCGGCGCCGTTCAATCGACCAAGGAAGCAACACAGTTACGAACTACTCACCGTTCCGTCGAGAAAGGCCTTGAGTTTGACACTGCGTGACGGGTGCCGGAGCTTCGCAAGCGCTTTTGCCTCGATCTGCCGGATGCGCTCGCGCGTGACGGCGAAGTGGCGTCCAACTTCCTCGAGGGTGTGCTCTTCTCCCGAACCATCCAGCCCGAATCGCATCCGGATGATGTCGGCCTCGCGCTGCGACAACGTTGCTAGAACGTCGTCGGTCAACTCGCGCAGGTTGTTGGTGATCGCCGATTCCGCCGGACTGGTCGTGCGCCGGTCCTCGATAAAGCTCGCGATTGTCGTCTCGCCGTCATCGCCAACCGGCGTTTCGAGCGAGATCGGCTGCTGGGCGATCTTCAACGCCTTTCGCACCTTCCAGGGCTGCATGTCGAGACGGTGCGAGAGCTCGTCGTTAGACGGCTCACGCCCCAATTCCTGCACCATAAGTCGCTGAGTGCGAAGAATCTTGTTGATCACCTCGACCATGTGCACCGGCACCCGGATCGTGCGTCCCTGATCGGCGATCGCTCGAGTCACGGCCTGGCGAATCCACCATGTCGCATATGTCGAGAACTTGTAGCCGCGCCTCCAGTCGAATTTCTCGACCGCCCTCATCAGGCCGATGTTGCCTTCCTGAATCAGGTCGAGGAAGTGCAACCCGCGATTGATGTAGTTTTTCGCGATCGAGATGACGAGGCGAAGGTTGGCTTCGATCATCTCGGTCTTCGCGATCTCGACCTGAGTTTCGGCAACGACGAGACTCTGCATCGCCCGTTTGAGGTCGACTACCGTCGTGCAGTACTGCCGTTCGAGTTCGCGCAACTCACGGCGCGCAGTGCGCTGGCGCTTCTTGAGTTCGTCGATGTTCTTCCGCCGTCGCGTCAATGCAACGTCGATGGCCGCGATCTCCTGCTCGAGTGAGCGCGCGCGTCCACCAACCGAACGGAGCCTGTCGACGAAACGACGCCTCATGTCGAGCGAGAACGGGAGGTGGCGAATCATCTGGGAGAGCTCGATGAGGAGTTCCGCCCGGCGTCGGCGCATCTTCTTGATCCTGGGTGAACGCTTCGGCTCAGCCACGAGTCTCTCGTAATGCCGGCGCACCTTCCCGACCTGCCTGGCTATCTCCGCGAAAGCCGCGATGGCCGCGTCGCGGTCGAGCCGGATCAATTCCGCCGGCTGACCCTCCTCCTCGGATTCCTCGGCGGACGCACCAAGAAGTTGCGAAACGGCGACCTGCCCGTCGCGCAACCTGGAATGCGCCTCCGCAATTACCTCGGCAGTGGTGAGCGATCTCGAAAGTATCTTCTCGACGCGATGCTTGCCGCGCTCGATACGCTTCGCGATGCGCACTTCGTCCTCCCGCTTCAACAGCGGGACCGTGCTCATCTCGCGAAGATAAAGGCGCATTGGATCGAGCGACTGATCCTTGCTCGGCTCGAGGTCGAGGTCGACCTCGTCGCTTTCGGCCTCTTCCTCGGCCGGGGCAGCTTCGACTTCGGCTTCCTCTTCTTCCTCGGGAGCGACATTGCGCCACTCCCGGTTGCTGACTTCGTCACTATCCAACTGGGCAACGATTCGATCGAGACCGCCGGCCTTAACGAGACCGTCAATGGTCTCCTCACCGGTGGCCGCCCAAGGATCTGCGTCAAGTCCCTGCCGTACCATCTTCGAATCCCCCCTTGCGACGCGAATTCGATCTTCCGAACCACAGATCTTCTGACGGCCTGTCGCCGCCCATTCGCCCGCTTATTCCTCTATTGACCAATTAGTCCGCCCGCCAGCCGAGCAATTGCCATTCCAACGGTGTGTGCAGTTCTGCAATCGCCACCATTGCGTGCCGGTTCCCCGAATTTCCGCGGCGTCGCGCGGTCATCCCACCGCATTCGACGCGATCCGGGGAGTTCATCGGCCGATTCCGCCAGCCACGGCGGATCTCGAAAGATCATTCGTTCCAAGCGCCTACGATGTTTCAACTGCGCTGCAAGATGTCCTTTCGGATCGAGGATCTCGGGCCAACCGGCCGCCAATTGACGACGTGCCGGCATGAACGCCCCATCGGCCCGATTCCTGCACGCTCAAACGCCACGGTAACAAGAGTGCAATATCGACGAAGTCATTGGACCTACGTCGTGCTTTCACCCGGTGGATGGTCACTCGAGCGGAAAATCGCTCTTGACCGGATTCCCATTCCAACGGTTTGACTACGTAACCGCGATTGCGGTTTCGACGATTCGAGAACCGGAAGCGTCGGTTATCGTATCGTGACTCCGAACTGGGGCCCGGCCGGCGTCCGGTTGCCCACGAATCCATAAGAAACGAGGCTTTTGTGAATCAGCCAGTGCCGGAGAGAAGCCATTCGATCGCAGCCATCCTCCGGTCCCGGGACGTCGAGTTCTGGCTGCTTCTCGCCGGGGTTTTTCTCGTCGCATTTTATGGAGTCATCTATCCGAATGCCGGCCTCGTCCTGGAGAGCTTCCGGACGACGACCGGCTGGTCTGTCGAACCCTATGTGCACACGCTGGCGCAGCCCGCCACCCAGCGTGCAATCGTTGCGAGCCTGGTCCTGTCGGTTCTGACCGTAGCCGGATGCGCGATCGTCGGCGTTCCACTCGCGCTCCTCCTCGATCGCGTGGACGTGCCCGGACGGCGTTTCGTTGCCGCCATCGTTGCATCGCCGCTTCTGCTTCCTCCGCTCGTAGGAACGATTGCGTTCATCTTTCTCTTCAGCGAGAGCGGCATCGTGACACGGGCGATCGTTCGGGCGTTCGCACTCGAAGGCGCTCCATATCGCCTGCGAGGCTTCTGGGCAGTACTGCTCTTTCACGTATACACGATCTATCCGTATTTTTTCGTGTTCGTGAGTTCGGCACTGACGCGATCGGATCCCGCGCTCGAAGAGGCGGCCGGGACGCTCGGCGCTTCGCGATGGACTCGATTCCGCCGGATCGTCATTCCCTCGATAAGCGGAGCCCTGACCTCGGCAGCCATTCTTACCTTCATGACTTCGATGGCTTCGTTCTCGGCGCCGTACCTCTTTGGAGGCGACGCGCGAGTTCTTACGCAGCTGATCTATGAGGCGAAGATCAACAACGATCGTGGAGTCGCCGTCGTCATGACGGTGGTTCTGGCCCTGCTCTCGGCTGTCGCCCTGTTCGTATTCGCGCGTGCCGAGACGCGCGTGCCCACGGGAACCGGGTCGAAGGGAGTGACGCGACGTCGAGTTGCTCTGAACACGCCGCTTGCCAGATCGATTGCCGTCACCGTCTGCGCCGCCGTTGCCATCGTTCTGCTTCTGCCTCACGCAACGATCGCACTTCTGAGCGTTGCCCGCATCGGTTCGTGGACGACACAGGTACTGCCTCCCGAATACACCCTTGCGAATTACGCGAAGATCTTCAGTGGGCCGCGCTTCCTCGACCCTGTGCGAAACAGCGCCGTGATGGCAGCCGTTTCGGCGTCTGCGGCACTCGTTTTCGGCGTCGCATCGGCATATCTGCTCACTCGATTCCGCTTTCGCTCGCGCGGCCTGCTGACGGTCGTCCTGCTCGTTCCGTGGTCGCTGCCGGGAACCGTCCTTGCTTTTCAGGTCGTAGAGGCCTTCTCGCGCCCGACCGTTCTTACCGCCGGCCAGACGCTCGCCGGAAGTTTCTGGCTGCTGCCCGCAATCTACTTCCTCCGAACGATGCCACTAGTGTTGCGCTCCGCGCAGGTGAATTTGCAGCAACTCGACTCGTCGCTCGAGGCCGCCGCGCGTTCGCTCGGCGCCAGTTGGCTTGCAACCATGCGACGGGTAGTCGTGCCGCTGATCGCGCCTGGAGCAATCGCAGGCGCATTGCTCGCTTTCGCACTCGGACTTGGGGAGTTCGTTGCCTCGATCGTCGCATACGTGCTCTCCAACCGACCGATCTCGATCCAGATCGAACAATCCATGCGACAGGGCGATCTCGGCACGGCCGCAGCCTACGGCACTATCCTCGTCGTGGCCGTCGGCGCCGCCCTCGCATGGATGCCTGCCACGACTAGACATAATGGACAAAACTGACTGTCACGGGTCAGTCAGTTCATGTTCCTTGTTTAGTGACCCTGAGAAACCTATTGAAAAAAAGGTTGTTGCAGGTTTTCCGCATAGGTGCTAGTCTTGCGGCCAATTCGGCAAGGGCGCAGTTCTCACCCAAATAGTTCTCAGTTAGTCAGGGCGGAAGAGAATGATCCGATTTGGAACATCCGGATGGCGGTCCATCATTGCCGACGAGTTTACGGACGCGAATGTACGCGTGTGCGTGCACGCGATCGCGAATACCATCGTGACCGGGGGGCACGCCGACCGTCAGGTCATCGTCGGCAACGATACCCGATTCATGTCCGAGCGCTTCGTTCGACTTGCCGGCACAATCCTGGCCGAGCGCGGAATCCCATCCGAACTTTGCGACAGGCCGACGCCTACTCCCGTAATCGCATTCACCGTTGGCAGGAGACGGGCTGCGGGCGCGATCAACTTCACGGCAAGCCACAATCCACCCGAGTACCTCGGCCTGAAATTCTCTTCCAGTGACGGCGCGCCCGCGCTTCCGGAAGTCACTAGCGCAATCGAGTGTGAGATTCGCCGGTTGCTCGCCGATGGCCTGCCCGCTCCGGTTACCGCCCCGGCATCCAGCGTGGAGTTCGATCCTTCCGGCGACTACCTCGCCGATCTGGCGACCAAGGTCCAGTTCGACGTCATCGCGGCCTCAGGGCTTCGTGTTGCTTACGATCCGCTCTGGGGAACCGGCCGTGGCTACCTCGATCGGGCTCTTGTCTCTCACGGCGTCAAGGTGGAGACGCTGCACGACTGGCGCGACGTGTACTTTGGTGGACGCAGTCCCGAGCCCAACGAGACGAACTCTGCGGACCTCATCGCGGCCGTTCGCTCGGGCGAATTCGATCTCGGCCTTTCGACGGACGGCGACGGCGACCGTTTCGGCATAATCGACAGCGACGGAACGTTCGTAGCCGCTAATGACATCATCGCTCTTCTCGTCGACTATCTGATCGAAACACGGGCCTGGGACGGCGATGTGGCTAGATCGGTAGCAACGTCGCATTTCGTCGATCGCGTTGCCGCAAAGCACGGCAGACGTGTCATCGAGACGCCTGTCGGCTTCAAGTTCATCGGAGAACTCATCAATGACGACAGGATAGTTCTGGGTGGAGAGGAGTCCGCTGGATTGTCGATTCGCGGGCACGTCCCGGAAAAGGACGGAATTCTCGCGTGTCTTCTGGTGGCCGAAGCCGTTGCGCGTCGAGGCGCATCCGTTGCCGAGATGCTGTCGGCCCTTCGGTCCGAACTCGGAACGCTGATCAACCGCCGAATCGGCGTGCGATTGTCGGAGGAACAAACGTCCCGCCTCAAGGAAAGGCTGGCGAGCGAAGATCCAACCGAGATCGGCGGTCGCAAGGTTCAGAGGGTCGATCGAACCGACGGAGCGAAGTTCATATTCGACGACGATGCCTGGGTGCTGATGCGCCCGTCCGGGACGGAGCCGCTCGTGCGCATCTACGCCGAAGCTCGGAACAATGACGAACTGGAGGTGCTGCTTGAATCGGGTCGCGAATTTGTCAACCGCTGAAGTGCGTGTCCGCGTCGCCTCACGCCGACGCCTGCGCGAGGGTACTTCCTTTCGAATCGTGGACGGCGCGCTGGTGATGGTCCTTCTCGCCGCGTCGGCCATCTGCTTCTCGTATTACAGCCAGATGCGCGCGCAACTCGAGGCAGCACGCGCCGAGCACGCTCAGACTGCAGCGGAGGCAGCATCCCTGCAGGTAGAAAACCAGCGAATGGAGGTCGAGATCCAGGCTCTCCACACCGACCCCGAGACCATCGAACGCGCTGCACGCCAACATCTGGGGATGGTCAGGCCCGGCGAGATCGTCGTGTCGGCAACACGAAACCACGGACGCCTTCAGTAGCTTGTTCGCAACCCGAATCTGAGCATTCGAAAAGGGCGCTGCGGAACGGCCGCAGCGCCCTTGGTGTCTCTTCAGGCGTCCGGGAGTTTTCCAGACGGATTTCTTGACAAAGGTTCCGGGGCCTTGGCAGACTTTCGGTTCCGCTTTCGGCGGAACAACTTCCCATTTCGGACATGTGGTTTCCAACGCGAACTGGCCGGAGCCGCATCGGAGCACTGCAATTTCGCGTCACGTGGCCGACGCAACTTTAGGAGGACTTCGCATCGCTATGAAGAAGGCATTGCCACTCGCACTTGCCGTTGCCGTATTGGGCACCACCGTCTCTGCCAGCCCGATTCTTCCGCTGATCTCATCGAGCGCGACGATGCAGGCCGACGACCCCGAAGGTCCGGCAAACGAGGCGTACAAGACATGGAAGGCCGAAACGGATCCTGCGAAGAAGTTCGACTCCGGAAAGAACCTCGTCTCGCAGTTTTTTGGTTCCAAAGCCGCCGAAGCCGTTGCGTACGACGGTCTGTTTGCAACAGACAAGTCCGCCGACCAGAAACTCGGCATGGCGTATGGCTATATCGCGGCCTCGAACGCCAATGGTAACGGTGGCCAGTATCTCGAGTACGCGTTCGGAATCGCTGGCTCGACCGAGAAGGACCCGAAGAAACTCCTGGAAAACGCACAACTCTACCTGCAGAAGTATCCTACCGGCCGTTACGCTTCGCACATCTCCACCAAGGTCATTCCCGGCACACGCTACGCGGTATTCACGGCCTATTTGAAGGAGATGAAGTATCAGGATGCGATCCAGATCGCGAACGAAGCGTTCGCATCGAACGAGAACGAGTTCCTCTATTCCTATCTCCTTACGGATGCGGCGATTCGCGATCTGATCTCAACCGGTGCCAAGTCGCAATTCGTCGGCAAAGCCGATGGTTGGGCCGAACGCGCCGCGAAGTACATCGAGAGCGGCCAGACGCCGGCGGGCGCCGATCCGGCGAAGTGGGCTGCCGACAAGCCGAGTTCGCTGGCGCTTCTCTACAAGGCCCAGGGAATCTCCAGGTACTACGCCACGGCCCAGTCTAATCCGGCTGATGTTGCCGCGTTCGAGCCTGCAAGGGCGCTCTTCAAGAAAGCGCTCGAGTCCGTCGAGAAGGATTCCGTCACTCATTTCTTCCTCGGCCAGCTATGCGACTCACAGAACGCGATACTGCAAAAGCAGTACGACTCCCTTGCTGAGGACCAGAAGACGGCCGATGCGGGCAATGCTCTGATCGCAAAGATCAACGAGTCGATCGACTGCGTCATCAACCATTACGTTCACGTGACGGCCTATGCCGGAAAGAACCAGGCGCTCGCCGATACGGTCAAGACGCGACTCGCCGATCTCTGGAAGTACCGCCACGCTGACGCTCCGGACGCGTGGACAGACGAAGTGAAGAAGATCGTTCCGTAGTCGAGAATGCCAAGGCATTTCGCTTGTGGAAGGCCGGCCCCGTGCCGGCCTTCCGTTTTTACAAACTAATTGCTCGAGTCGCGCGTGTGCTACCCTTCCGCACGATTCGCTCCGCAGGTTGCTCGACAGTGCCAGAAATTTCCGAAGAACGACGACAGTTGCTGGACAAACTGGAACGGCGCATCGGGTACGTCTTTGCCGATGAAAGATTACTCGATCGCTCGCTGACCCATCGTTCGTTTGCACACGAGCACGAGGCCGAAGGATATCGGCACAACGAATCGCTCGAACTGCTCGGGGACTCCGTGCTTGGCTTCCTGGTTTGCGAGTGGTTGCTCGAACGCTTTCCGGATGAAGGTGAAGGCCGGCTCTCGAAGATGAAAGCCTTCCTCGTCAGCGAGCGAACGCTCGACAACCTTGCACGCGACATCGAGCTTGGCCTCTATCTGCGCCTCAACCGTGGAGAGGAGAAAACCGGCGGTCGAGAGAAGCGTACGATCCTGGTCGATACTTTCGAGGCGCTCGTCGCCGCGATGTACCTCGACGGTGGTGTCGATGTCACCCGACGGTTCCTTCGGACAGAGATGCACACGCTATTCGCCATAATGAACCCCGCGGACCTTACTGCCACCGACTACAAGTCGGCGCTGCAGGAGGCGCTGCAGGCGTCGGGACTCCGCGTGCCCGTTTATCAGATCTCGGACGTCATCGGCCCGGACCACCGTCGTACCTTCTGTGTCGACGTCGTCATCGGCGGTGACCAGTATGCGCGCGGCGAAGGTCAGTCGATCAAGCGAGCGGAGCAGGACGCGGCGAAACGCGCCATCGCGCGTTTGATGGACGAGACGGTGTGCATAGACGACGAGCCTGCGGAGTCTGCCTGATGAGCGATCGGCCCGACGATCCGGCTTCCAACGACGATCCGGAACTTCGGATCGCGCCCGTCGATGACGAATACGTCTCCACTCCCCGGCCCGTCCGGCCGGTACTCTTGCTGCCTCGCAGGCTTACGGAGCCTGCGGCAAATCAGACCCCGATAGAGCCAATCGAACCCGTCGCAACCGACGTCCCGCTGGAGGTCGCGATCGAGGCGCCACGGGAAACTCCGGCTCCAGTCGAATCCGCGACCCCACGAGACTCGCGTTCGACGTCGCGGCTTTACTTCGAAGCAGTGATAGTTACGCTGGTATTCTGGCTTTTCGTACAGATTTTCGTCGCGCAGCCTGTGTCGGTCCCGACAGGGAGCATGCTCAACACGATCCTCGTTGGCGACCACCTGGTCGTCAATCGTGTGATCTACGGAACTCCGGAATGGCTGCGTCCGATCCTCCCGTATCGTCCCATACGAAGGGGCGACATCATCGTCTTCCGGCACCCTGCGGAACCCGAGACGCTTTACGTGAAGCGGGTAATTGCATTGCCCGGTGAGACGGTCGAGGTCTACGGCACACGGGTTTACGTCAACAGCGAAGAACTTGCCGAAAGCAAGATCGGAGCAAGCGATCCAGGCCAGGACCGGCCGCTGGTTCCCGACGGATCGCCGATCACCGTGGATGGCGCAGAATATACGGTCTACTACAGCCTGATACGGGATGTCGGTTCGGAACTGGAGATTGGAAGCCTCGTGAGCGCCGGCGGCGGCAGCGTCGGCGTAGGCCGGCCGTTTACCGTTCCGCAGGGCCAGTACTACTGTCTGGGCGACAATCGCGATAACAGCCTCGACAGCCGCTTCTGGGGCACGGTACCGCGTGAGAACGTCATCGGCAGGGCCGTGCTCGTCTACTGGTCGTTCGGCACGGCAAACGACGGAACCGAAGGGAGACGGCCCCGCCTGGGCCGGATTGGAACTCTGCTACAATGACGGCCGCTTTTTATATGTTCAGAAATCCAGGAGCCTGAGGCAATCCGTCCAGCCTATGACCCAATCCGAATCCGATCGTCCCGTCGAAGTTCTCGAGTCCCAGACAGGCTCATCCGAAGTGGAAAGTGAGGAAAGGCCCGACCCGGCCGAAGGCCTGGAGGGTGAAGCCCCCGGCCGGCACCGGAAGTCGGTCGTGAGGGAGTACTTCGAATCCATCGTCGTGACGTTCATCATGGCGTTGTTCGCAATGACGTTCGTAATGATGGCGGTCAAGGTGCCGACAGGATCGATGCTCAACACCATCCTCATCGAAGACCATCTGATGGTGAACAAGTTCCAACTCTCGTCTCACCCTTCGTGGCTCGAGTCCGTTCTTCCGTATCGGGATATCCGGCGCGGCGACATCATCGTATTCAAGTATCCGCCCAATCCAAGCGAGAATTACGTGAAGCGCGTGATCGGTCTTCCTGGCGATAGAGTGGAAGTCAGAGGGAGGCAGGTGTTCGTCAACGATGAGCTACTGAAGGAGAACTGGATAAAGGTAGTGCAACCGAAGGTCGCGGGCACTGACGGGATCGACGAGTCCACGAAGGACCTCGTTCCGGATGGTCCCGTCAATGCCGTCGCCGGCGCGAGTTGGACTGTCTCCTATTTCATAGAAAGGCGCGGCGACGACGGTGCTGGTGTGGATGAGTCAGGGTATCTCGAATATGACTACCACGGGACGACGGACGGGAAGTTCGTCGTGCCTGCGAACAGCTATTTCTGTCTCGGCGACAATCGCGACAACAGTCAGGACAGCCGGTTCTGGGGAAGCGTTCCGCGCGAGAACGTCATCGGCCGAGCCATGTTCGTCTACTTTTCCATCAACGAGCACGAAAGGACAATGAACGGGCCGCGTAGCCTGCTCGTCGACATCTTCAAGTACTCGAGATGGAGCCGCATTGGCACGATCGTCAGATAGCTCAGGTCCGGGATGCCACTACGGGGTTAGCTATCCACAGCCGCGCACCAGGCCCTTGTCGCCGTTACTCCTGCGAAATGAGGGCGTAGCCGATTAGCTTGTAGAGCATTCGCGCCGCGACGTTTGCGTCCCACTCGTCACCGTCCGGCCCCGGCGCGACCTCGCAAAGGTCCATACCGACTATCCGCCGCCCGGAGTCGACGACAGCCGCGAGCAACGCGACGGCTTCGGCAAACGATAACCCGCCCGGAACCGGCGTTCCCGTGTGCGGGCAGAGCGACGGATCCAGCCCATCGATGTCGATGGAAATGTAGACTTCACGCGGCAGATCTCCGACGATAGCACGGGCAATGTGAACCCAGGGCACGCCTTCGAACCGCGCACGGTTTACCTCGTCTTCGTGATGCATCACTATCCGCCCGCCCGATTCGCGAGCGAACGCAAATTCTTCCTCCGATAGATCGCGAATTCCGACCTGGACCAGCTTTCCGACCTCCGGGACCTTTGTGGCCACGTTGTACATTATCGATGCGTGCGACCAGGTAAAGCCCTCGTACGCGACACGCAGGTCCGCGTGGGCGTCGATGTGAAGCACGCCCAGCCCGGGCCATACCTCGGCGTGAGCCTGGATCGCGCCGAAAGGTGTCGAGTGATCGCCACCGAGTGTCGCAACCAGCTTTCCTGCCCTGAGATGTTCGGTAACCGCGTTGCGCACTATCTCGTTGACGAGATCGCCGTATCGGTTGACCCGCTCCAGCTTTCGCTGGAGGCGCTCGTCGCCGTCAAGGGCGCCACCGCGCTTTATGATGGAACGGGCCGCCTTTCTCGCCTTCCGGTTGGCGCGCCGGATCTCGACCGAAGGATCGAGCATGCAGATTCCCGCTTCGTACGGTCTGCCAGTCGAAGCGTCGAAAAGGTCAACCTGACGGCTCGCGGCGAGAATCGCCGCCGGGCCCTTCGACGTGCCGCCGCCATATGACGTCGTCGCCTCGAACGGCACCGGAACTACGACGACACGGCTATCCTCGACGGTCGTCGAAAGTCCGAATATTCCCGAGTCGGGCGTTGCAGCGGCGGATGGATCGAACATGACCGAAATATCCAGCGACGGACCCGATGTGGGGCAAGGGCGCGAAACCCGCTCCGCGCCCTGCCTAGAGGCCTCCTACGCCACCGTGACGTCCTTCGAGAGGTAGACGTCCTGTATGGCGTTGAGCAGTCCGACGCCTTCAGCCATCGGCCGCTGGAACGCCTTGCGACCGGAGATCAGCCCCATTCCACCCGCTCGCTTGTTGATTACAGCGGTGCGGACAGCCTCGGACAGGTCGCTTTCGCCAGATGACGCACCGCCCGAGTTGATCAACGGCGACCGTCCCATGAAGCAATTGACGAGCTGATAGCGGCACAGATCGATCGGGTGGTCGGTCGTGAGGTCCGTGTATACCTTCTTGTGGGTCTTTCCGACCTTGATCGCGTTGTAGCCACCGTTGTTCTCGGGCAGTTTCTGCTTGATGATGTCCGCCTGGATCGTCACCCCGAGATGATTCGCCTGCCCCGTCAGATCGGCAGCGACGTGGTAGTCGGCCTCTGCCGTCTTGAAAGCGGGATTCCGCAGATAACACCACAGAATCGTCACAAGACCGAGTTCGTGCGCGCGATGGAACGCCTCCGAGACCTCGACGATCTGGCGATTCGACTCCTCCGAGCCAAAGTAGATCGTCGCGCCAACCGCTGCCGCTCCCATGTCGAACGCCTGATCGACCGAGGCGAACATTATCTGGTCGAACGTGTCCGGGTACGACAGGAACTCATTGTGGTTGAGCTTGACGATGAACGGAATCCGGTGCGCATACCTGCGATTTAGCGAGCCGAGAACGCCCAGCGTAGATGCCACTGCGTTGCAGCCACCCTCGATGGCGAGCTTCACGATGTTCTCGGAATCGAAGTAAATGGGATTCGGCGCGAAAGATGCCCCGGCAGAATGTTCGATTCCCTGATCCACTGGCAGAATCGAAACGAAACCCGTGCCTCCGAGCCGTCCGTGGTCCATCAAGGCCTGGAAGTTGCGGAGCACGTTCGCAGGCCGGTCGGACCCGACCAGTACCCGGTCCACGAAGTCGTTTCCGGGAAGAATCAGGTGCTCAGCCGAAATGGTCGAGCACTTGTGGGACAAAAGGGACTCGGCATTGTCGCCGAGCAGCGAGACGATATCGGTAGCCATTGTGCGTCGGGCCTCCTCTCCGAAAAGCAAGCGCAGTGTATATCCAGAGGTATGCCCGCGTCAGCAGGCATTCATCCAGCGAAAGGTTCGGAGAGCGCACGCTCGATTTCCCGAAGGCGCGCCCCGAGCCGCCGCTCGTCCAGTCTGGACTGCTCGTCCCCATATTTGTCGAATACCGGTTGGCCGCCCGCGATCGTCAGGATGACGTCGTCGGCCGTGCAGGACCACACGATCGCGGCCTCGACATCGTGCACCGGTTTCGCACGAAACCCGTCTAGCGAGATGGCGCAGATGTCCGCCCGCTTTCCCGGATCGAGAGTGCCAATCTCCAGGTCGAGACCTAGCGCCTCGGCGCCTCCGATGGTCGCCAGCTCCAGAGCTTGCCGTGCATCGAGAGCAGTCGCGTCCCGCTCTATTGCTCGCGCCAGTAACACCGCGCTCCGTGCTTCGTCCAGGACGTCGCCGAGATTGTTCGACGCGACGCTGTCAGTCCCTAGTCCGACACGAATGCCCCGGGCCCGCATCGCGCGCAGCGGCGCGATTCCGTGGCCGAGCTTTGCATTGGACTTGGGACAATGAACGACGGAAGCACCGCTCGATTCAATTCGCTGATGGTCGGCCGGCGTTGTCTGCACGGCGTGAATCAACAGCGGCTTTACTTCGAGTACGCCGAGTGAGTCGAGCCACGCCACTGTCGAAACACCCGGCGGCGCCCAGGAAATACCGCGCGTTCTGAACCGCTCGCCGAACGGTCCGGTACCGTCCAGAAGGAAGTCGCTTTCAGCTTGCGACTCGGCTGCGTGGATCGCCATTGGAATGCCACGATCTCTCGACAGATCCGTCACGCGCCGGAACAGATCCGCCGAGACCGTGAACGGTGCGTGCGGAGAGACGCCAATTCGGACCCGGGATCCGGCCGGCCGCGAATCTTCAAGGCTCTCCAGCTTCTCGACCAGGCCGCTGATGCTGCCGTCGACCTGCGCCGCGTCGGGTCCGAAAACTTCCTGATACATCACTCCCGCCAGGCCTGCTTCGAGCATGGCGCGTGCCGACACACCCGAATCGCACGTGTCGGCGAGGCAGGTCACACCCGCCCGAACCGCCTCGAGCGCACCGATTCGCGCGGAGTCGAGCAGGTCGTCGCGAGTCAGTCTCTCCAACTTCATCGTCGTAAGGCGCGTGATCCACGTTCGAAAATCCGCATCCTCGAGCAGTCCTCTCATCACAGTGAGCTCGAGGTGACTGTGCGCATTCACGAGTCCGGGAAGGATCGCCGCCACGCCAAGATCACGTACGGCTTCGTCCGATTCGAGCGCGGTAAGCTCCGCGGCGGGGCCCACAGAGACGATGCGATCGCCGGAGATACGCACAGCGCCGTCTTCGATGACTGGCCCGCGTATGGGCAATACCCATCTTGCCTTCAGAAGCACTTGCTTCCCTTCCGGGCCGTCACTCGAGGAGCCCTTTGATCATTCGTCCGGCCTTGTAAATGGCAGTCTGTGAAAACGCGGCGTCGGAGCGCTGCTCGTTGACTGCCGCCCGTTCGTCATTACCGCTGGTCCTGTAGCAGTTCGCGGCAAGCCGAAACGCTTCGCCGGCCTCGCGATGCCGTCCGCGCTCCGAGAGGGCGCGGCCGAGTCCTTCGTGGTAAACGCCGTTGTGCGGTTGCGACGCAGCAGCCGCCCGAAAGCCTTCGATGGCGGAATCGATCTGTCCGGACGCCGCAAGGAGGCTTGCGAGTTCGAAATGCGCGTCGGCAAAGTTCGGCTTGAGCTGGACCGCGGCCGAGTACTCGCGCACGGCCTCCGACGGGTTGCGCATTACCGCGTACAGCCGACCAAGTTCGCGCCGGACGAATGCGTCGTTCGGCGCTCGTTCAACAGCAGCCCTCATTCCCGAAAGCGCGCCATTGCGATCGCCGAAGGCCTCGAGCGCCATCGCCAAAGCGAGGTGGGCATCGTGGTCTCCGGGCCGCTCGTTTACTACGCGCGTCCACGAAGCAATGACGTCGCCCATCTGACCACGGGCCGCCATCGCCGCGAAGCGCTCGGCGCGCTCCGACAACTCCGATTCGCGCGCCTGATCCTGCAGGAACCGCATTTCGAATTCCGCCTGCCGTGTGAGGTGGATGTTTGCGCTCCTGAATGCCTCCAGAAACACGCGCCACGCATCGACCGTCCCAGTGGCCTTTGCGTTATCGAACGAGGCGCGAGCCGCGCAATCGATGCAGACACCCTGCTCGAAGCGGTGGAACGAATGGACGTTCTCGCGCTTGCAACCCGGGCACGTGAAGGTATCGGTGCCAGCCGGCTGCGCGCAGAGAGGACACGCCAGCGGATGCAATGCGATCTCGATCCGGCGAACGGCATCGCCCCGAAGCGCAATCTCGTCGACGAACGGAGTGCACCCGGCTGACTTGCAATGAACGCGATACCGCCCCGCTGGCAAGGCAAGTGACCGGGACGACCAAGGCTCTCCAGTTGTCACGACCGTCACGTCGTTCTGCGGTTCCGGCCCGACAACTTCAACCGTCGAGCCAGAAATATTCGTCACCACTTCGGCGCGCGCCTGCGCGCGGACCAGCGCCGCACGGACGACGGACCTCTGACCGGGCTTCACATCGATCTCTTCGCCCGCGGGGTCGTAAAACTCCTTCCGGATGTTGATGCGATGACGCCCCGGAACAACGCAGTAGAGGAGAACGGGTCCGGAGTCGACGGTGACGCCCCAAGGTACGGGGCCGCGATCGACGAAGATCTCGGCGTTCGGCTCCGACGCGTGGATCTCAACCGTGCCGAACAGATGCGCGAACATCTCGGGATTCTGAGTCGCAGTCGGATCGGGTTCGGGAACGCAGACGACAAGCGTCGTTGCACCGTCGACGAAGGCGACCGTCTCGGTCCAGACGACACTGCCCCGCGCACGCGCGATGAGCGCGACCACCTGGCCGCCAGGCAGATTGCCGGCAAAATAACTCGACACCCCAGGAGCCGTCTCCGCAAACGGCTCGCCATCGCCGTGGGCCGAAAGTCGCAGAGGAAGCTCGGAACCGTTCGGCATTCTCGCCGCCCACTGAAGGCCCGCCTGCGCGCAGTAAAGTGCAACGCCAGCCGATCGCAGTGAAGCGCCAGCCACCGGCTGCACCGCGGTAGGAGACGTGAGGCCCGGTATGCCGAGCCGTCGCTCGGCCCAACGGCTTGCACCCTGAAAGACGGACTCGTATGGAATCCTCTGCGCCGCAGCCGCGACGAGCTCTCTCGCGAGCTCCGCAAAGGCCTCCGATGCAACATCGGGCCGCACGCCAAGCGCCAGGCCTACGGCCCAGCCGAGCTGCTTACCGGGACCGCTGGTGACGGCGCGCGTGGCGCTGGCCGCGTCGACCGTCAAAGCGTGAAGGAACGAAACGGCTTCCTGAAGTCCCGCCGCGGCGGACGGCTTCGGTGCATTCGAGGTCTCGGCAGCGGTGGCGAGAGCCCGCCCGAACTCGAGCGCGCTCTGAGGACGCTCCTCGGGCGCCTTTGCGAGCGCCTGCATTACGACGGCTTCCAGTGGTGGCGGTATGCGCGGGTTGGCCGCGGACAGCGGAATCGGCGCTTCCATCATGTGCTGGACGAGATAGCCCATGGGCGAAGTCGACTGGAACGGAAGCGCGCCGGACAGCATTTCGTAAGCTATGACACCCAGCGCGTAAACGTCGGATCGGGCGTCGAGGTGCAGGCCCTTGGCCTGTTCCGGCGACATATATGCCGGCGTGCCGATAGACGATCCCTCACCAGTCAAATCCGGGGCGCCGGCCTGTGCCGAACGCAGCTTGGCGATGCCGAAGTCAAGTACCTTGGGCGCAACCGCTCCATCGTCGAGTTCTTCGAGAAAAATGTTGTCGGGCTTCAGGTCGCGATGGACGATGTTCTGACGGTGCGCCGATTCGACGGCGCTGCACACGGGACCGAGAATCTCGACGACGCGCTGGACTTCCAGGACTCGTTCCCTTGCAAGCTCATCGCGGAGGCTGAAGCCGGCCAGGTACTCCATTGCGAGATACGCGACGCCTTCGGTCGTCACGCCAAAGTCGTACACGGTGATCGCATTAGGGTGCTTGACCCGTCCCGTGGCCAGCGCCTCGCGCTTGAACCTCTCGAGTGCCTGGGCATTCGAGACGAAACTCGGATTGATGAGCTTGACGGCAACCTGCCGTTCGATGCCGTGCTGTGTCGCGACGAACACCGCCCCCATCCCGCCCTGGCCGAGCAAGCGATCAATCTCGTACTTGCCGTCGAGCAACCGGTTGCCGGGCATTATCGCGGCCGTCTGCGCGCCGTCCGCCTCGCAGAACGAGACCTCGTCATCGTAGACGCGCTTGCAGGTCAGGCAGGTTCGCATGGCTGCGACAGAACCTCTCACCGGAATGGACGGTTCCACGGGCAAACTACCCGCGGCAATGGAACAGGTCAAGCAATCCGTCCGAAGCGCGCCAATCGTATACGCGGTGGTTCAACCACTTTGGGGTCGCTCAAACCGGCCCCTGGAATCAGGAGAACACGCCGTGGCGTCGAACGACTACGCATTCGTGACGGAATGGCGCATAGATGCGACACCGGAGCTCATCTACGACATCCTCATAGAAGGTGAGGATCTGCCACGCTGGTGGCCCGAGGTCTATCTCGATGCCCGAGCCGAGAAACCACCGGATGGCGCCGTCATTGGTACGCGTCTGATCCTCCACACGAAAGGCTGGCTGCCCTACACGCTGCGTTGGACGGCGGAGACGACCTCGGCGGATCGGCCGAACGGGTTCTCGCTGCGCGCAACGGGAGACTTCGACGGAACCGGTGTCTGGACTTTCACGCCGGAGGCAACGGGGACTCACGTCCGGTTCGACTGGACCCTCCGCGCCGAGAAACCCATCCTTCGCGTCCTCTCGTTCCTGCTCAAGCCGGTCTTCAGCTGGAACCATCGATGGGCGATGGCGCGCGGGTACGAGAACCTTCGGCGCGAAGCGCTCCGCCGTCGGCACGCCGCCGAACATGAGGCGAACTGACGCAGGCGGGCTGATCCCCTGGCGGCGAATTGACGCGGAAAATTGTCCGGCGATAGACTCGCGCCGTCTCAGTCAATTCCACCGTGTCAATGGCCGCGCAACCATCTCCAACGTCTTCAGGACGATCGATCGCCGCTACGCTCGTACTGCTGACGATCGGAACCGGTCTGATGCTGCTCGAGGGATGTAAGGCCTCCCGCGAGGCTGCGCCCGGTCCGAATGCCGCCCCGGGAAGCAACTCGGCCGCGGCGCCTGTCCTTTCGTCGACACCCGACAGGAACCAGGTTGCGGTGCTCGAGACTACGTCGGGGAAAATAGTGTTCGAATTTCTGCCCGACATCGCACCGCTTCACACCGTGGCTTTTCAGAACATGTTCAGATCGGGATTCTTCGACGGGACGATTTTCCACCGCGTGATTCCGAAACAGGCCGTTCAGGGTGGCGGTCCGATGTCGAAGGATGACTATCCCTTCGACGATGGAATGGTTCCCGAGACCCTGAGGCGAATCCCGGCCGAGTTCTCGACGAAGGTCAAACACGCGCGCGGCGTCGTGGCCGCTGCGCACCTCGACGGAGACGTAGACAGCGCTACCAGCCAGTTCTTCATCGAGACGAAGTCGAATCCGATGTGGGACGGTAAATACACGATTTTCGGCCGGGTTATCGAGGGCATGGAGATCGTGGACCAGATGGTGAATGCGCCCCTGCGCACGGCTCCAAAGCTGCTCGACCGTCCGGCGGATCCCGTTCGCATCACGAAAGCGTACCTGGCGCCGCGCGATTCCATCGGTTCGACGAAACCGTAGCCGGTGGCTTTCCGGAGCGCGACCGGCTCCGGAGCAGCGTGACTGTCCGAACCCTTGTTGCCATTCGGACGCCGTTACCGTACAGGGCAGGCGCCACGAATCGGGCAGGGGAAACGGCAGGCTCTACCGTTCGTCGCCTGCAGACGACTGAACGAGCGCGAGCAGTTTCAGCTCACGCTCCAGCGCACGAGCTGAAGCGAATCGCTTCCCGGGATCCTTCGCCATCATACGATCGATCACCGACGTCAGCGGCTGCGGAGCGTCCGGACGCAGTTCCGTGATCGGCCTGGCCTGTGTTCCGGTGATCTTGCTGATGATCTGAAAGTAGGTTTCGGCGTCGAAGGGGAGTTCTCCAGTCGTCATCTCGTAGAGCACGACGCCGAGCGAGAAAATGTCGGACAGATGCGTGACCTCGCCTTTCCCACTTGCCTGCTCCGGTGACATGTAGGTGATGGTACCGATGAGCACGCCGGGCTCGGTAATGTCCGACACTTCCTCCCGCATCTTCTCGGCAAGCGGCAGAGGCTTGGCGAGGCCGAAGTCGAGAATCTTTACCAAACCCTTCGAGGTCAGGATGATGTTGGACGACTTGATGTCGCGATGCACGACACCCTTTTCGTGCGCCTCTTCTAGCGCCGAGGCCATCTGACGGCCCACTTCGATCACCGTCGCGATCGGCTGCCGGCCGTCAGCCGACAGCAGGTCCGTCAGCGTGCGACCTTCGACGTACTCCATGACGATGTACGGAATTCCCGACAACTCTCCAATTTCGTATATCGTCGCGATGTTCGGGTGATTCAAAATCGACGCCATCTGCGCTTCTCGCAGAAACCGCCGCTTGGAAGTCAGGTCAGCGGCATAGCGCATCCCGAGCACCTTCACCGCCACCGTCCGCGTCAACTCGGAATCCACCGCGCTGTAGACATCGCCCATACCACCGCCGCCGAGCCTCTCGCGAATCACGAACCGTCCGATGCGGCCCCGGTCGGCCAGCAGTTGAGCAATGTCGCCGCCAGGCGCGACGAGCTCGCGGGGGTCGGAGGGACTGAACTTCTCGGTCGGCGGAATTACGGCATCGCCGGCAATCGCTGGAAGCGCGCGCGAGATCGCATCGACAAAAGCCGAAGAAAATGTCCGTGGTCCGTCCGGACCGTCCGTGACGTACCCGTTACGCCGCAGATCCTCGAGCACGTGGTTCTTCTGCGCATCCACCTGGCCACCGGTGACCAGCGTCCTGATCACGTCCCTGTGATCGGCTTCGAAGTGCTCCCAGATGAACCGGAAGTGGCCTCGAGCTTCGTCCAGAAAGAGCTCCCTGGCGACCGCATCTACGCGATCCGCGGGCGTCTCTTCGGTCAGCGCCTCGAACCAGGACGAACACGCGATCTGGAGGAAGAACGGAAACGCGCCGGCAATCTCTACGATTCGGTCGAAATAGGGCTCGAGCGGGACGTCAACCGCGGCCGAGTTGTCGATGACAAGCTGACGCACTTCGGGCGGAGCGAGCGTGCGGAGGTACACGTTCGTGAAGATGTTGAAGAACGGCGAATCCGCGATCTGGGCCGTGTGGCAGAGATCCTGCAGGTCGCGAGCCGAGCTCGTCACGTACGCCACGTCATAGTTGTTCGCCGCTGCACGAAGAAACGAATAGAAGTCCAGGTCGAACCGCGAGTTCGTCGTGACGGCGTCGAACTCGTCGAAGAGAATGATGAGCTTGCGCCCGATCTGGCGAAACTTTCCGAGCACCTTTCGCATGCCATCGAAGTCGGCAACGATTCCGGCCGGAAACTCCTCGCCAAGCGCTTCGGCGAGTTGACCGAAGATGTCCTGGAACAGGTCTACCGGAGCGATGTGCTTACGCTGCTGGAGGTCGATGAACAGGAAGACGTAATCGTCCGGCCGTTCGAGGTGCGAAGCGCGAACGTCGGAATTGAAGATCTGGTTGAGAAGCGACGACTTACCAATACGCCGGTCGCCCACCACCGCGATCGACTGTGGCCGCGAAGCGCCGATGCGCGAGAAAATCTTGCCGATTTCACGGCGCCGGCCGACGAAGTGTTTTGGGTCCCGTATTGCGACCCGATTCAGATAGGGGTTGATGATCATTGGCGTTCGCCCGAATCATGCCACATCGAGAGTGGACGCGATTCACCGGATTCGGAAGGAGTGGCGTGAGTTGCCGGTCGTTGCGTCCCTTCAAGCCTGCCGCCGGCCGAGGCACGCCGACAGTGCCGGCACGGCGATCCATTCCAGCTCGATTCAATTCGGGTCTCGACAATCGCGTTCCCTGACTTGCCAGCAGCGTGGGCCGCGGTTAGGTTGGTTACCATGACCACGGAAACATCCCCGGATTTGCGTATTGCCAGGCTGCGCTACGCGGGAAACGAAGCCTTCGTCGCCGAGTCTCCCAGCGGGCACGCCATCGTCACCGGTTTCTCGCACGACGCACTGTCGTCTCCAACACCAATGGAGCTGATTCTGATTGCGCTCGGAGGCTGCGCTGGAGCCGACGTCGTCGGCATCCTCCAGAAGAAACGACAAGTAGTCACGCGATACGAAATCGAGGTTCGCGGCTTGCGTCGCGAGGAACATCCGCGAATCTACACGCGGATCGAAGTCGTTCATCGCGTCTACGGACGGAACGTGGACCCGAAGGCGGTCGAGCGCGCCGTCGAACTCTCCGAGACCAAGTACTGCTCGGTCGCGGCCATGCTGCGGTCCGGCACCGACCTCGCGTCACGGTGCGAGGTCTTCGAAGAGCAGTAGCGACTGGCGCTCTGGAGCTTTCGTGGCGAACTCGACCGGCATCGACGATACCGCCAGGCGCCCGGTATTCCTCGAGGCCGAATGGCGGTCGCTCGTCATGCTCAATGCAGACGTTAATCCCGATGTACTTTCCCCGTTCGTGCCGCGTGGCACCGAGCTCGACGAGTGGAATGGCCGCACGTACGTGAGCCTCGTCGGCTTCAGGTTCGTAAAGACTCGCGTACTTGGTGTTCCGATTCCCTTCCACACCAACTTCGACGAATTGAACCTCCGGTTCTACGTTCGACGTCTCGCCCCGGAAGGCGAGCGGCGGGGGGTCGTCTTCATTCGCGAGATCGTGCCTCGCTGGGCGATAGCCGCTGTGGCGCGCTGGGTGTACGGCGAGAACTACATCGCTGTTCCCATGCGTAGCGACGTGACCCTTGGCGACGGTAACTCCGGTGGCCGCGCCTCCTATTCCTGGTTTCATGGAGGGCATTGGGGATCGCTCACGGCAACCTGCGAGGGGCCGGGCCAGGCCCTGGAACCAGGCTCGGAGGCCGAGTTCATTACGGAGCACTACTGGGGCTATGCCCGCCAGCGCGACGGATCGACGGTGGAGTACCGCGTCGAGCATCCGCCCTGGCGAGTCTGGAAAGCGACGACGCACGAGCTGGCTGCCGACACGCGGGCGCTGTACGGCGAACAGTTTGGCGAAGCGCTGGAGAGGCCCCCGGTTTCCGTGTTCATAGCGGAAGGCTCGCCTATCGTCGTGCGGCGAGGCGCGCGACTCGAGAACGGGTGAGGAGGCTGGTCCTGTGAGCACCGAGTCCCTTCCAGTCATTCCGTCTGACGAGGAGATCTTCGCGTATCTGGTCGGTCACCTTCGTCATTCGGCGATCGCGTGGCACCTGGAAGATTCCGATTTCCGCCCGGATCTGCTCGACCCGACGTTCGTCGCCAGCCTCGGTGGTTTTGCCCGCGTAGGCGGCGGCAAACTTCTCGAAAAACTGATCGACGCCATATTCGACTCCCTCTGCCGGCTGAACCTCATTCCTCGGTCGGACCCGTTGTGGGCCGGCACGAACGGCCGGCCGACTCTTTTCAAACTGCGCGACCACAACGCCTCGGTATTGCTGGAGAAGCCAGGTGACTCGCTCGCCCTGTGGACGCAGATAGCCCTGTTCATCGTCCACGGATCGTCGAACTTCGGTGCAAAGCAGTGGCGGCGCCTGCACCACGAGGGACAGGTGGACGTGCGGTGGCCAGTACTCGCTGCGCTGGTGACCGAGTTGAATGCATCGGCTACCGGCGACGAGCTCGTCGAACTGCTCGACCGAACCGGACGGCGACGAGCCGGAATGGAGTTCCTCTCCACCTTCGACGTCTGTCAGGACAAATGGATAATGCGATGGCGCGACGATATCGTCGAGGCGCTCGATTCGATCGATCGGGAAGGTGGGGAATGAGCGAACAGCCGAACTTTCTCGACGAAGCGCGCCTGCGTTTCGAGGAATCGCGATCGCTGATCTCGCGGGCCGTTGCCCAACTCGACGAAGAGGAGTTCGTTGCCGCGCCCGACGCGGAGTCGAACAGCGTCGCTATCATCGTCAAGCATCTCGCGGGCAACATGCGATCCCGCTGGACCGGCTTCCTGACTTCGGATGGCGAAAAACCTGATCGATGCCGGGACCTGGAGTTCATTCGCACTGCCGGGGACACGCGCGAGCGACTGCTTGCCGAGCTCGAACGTGGCTGGGAGCTCGTATTCGCGACGCTCGAGCAACTGAAGGCAGAGGACCTCGCGCGAACGGTACTCATCCGCGCGGAGCCGCACACGGTTCTCGGGGCCATCACCCGGCAGCTGACGCACTACGCGTATCACGCCGGCCAGATCGTTTTCCTTTCTAAACAACTCCGGTCCAAATCGTGGGAGACGCTCAGCGTCGCTCGCGGAAAGAGCGAACATTTCACGGCGCAGAAAGTTGCAGAATTCACTCGACGCAGCGAGCGGGGGCGGCCGGACTGAAAAGCGGTTCAGCTACCCGTTACGAAACCTCTCCGTATTCCTCGAGTCGCTATGCCGCGTGAACGAGTCGTCATCGCATTCTCGTGCCGCAGGCGCGAGAGCACCGTAGCCCACGGCGTAAGCCGTGGGTCAGCAGGAAGGAATCGATCGAAGCCCCGCAAGGGGCGAAAGAAGGCCACGGCCTTCGCACGTTCGGGTTCTTCTTTCGCCCCTCCGGGGCTTGACCGAACTCCGCCACAATACCCACGGCTTACGCCGTGGGCTCTTGCTCTTTCGCGCCTACGGCGCTTCAGAATGGCCCGCAGACTCGAAACGCTCCGGCGCTTCAGAATGACCCGCGGACCCGAAACGCTCCGGCGCTTCAGAATGGCCCGCGGACCCGAAACGCTACGGCGCTTCAGAATGGTCCGCGGACCCGGAACGCTGGTCGTTTCATCCGAGGAGGTGCGCCGCAGTCGCTTGGGGAAACTGTTACGAAACCTCTCCGTATTCCTCGAGTCGCTATGCCGCGTGAACGAGTCGTCATCGCATTCTTCCGGAGCGCCGGAGGCGCGAAAGCACCAGAGCCCACGGCGCAAGCCGTGGGTATGGCCGTATGAGAGGCCCGAGCCCCGCAGGGGCGATACATCCCATCGCATTCTTCCGGAGCGCCGGAGCAACGGTGTTTCCTGTCAACGTGGAAATGCCTCGAGTTTGGCCCTCCGAGAGGCAAACGGGTCCGCGACCGCGGAGCGGTCGATATAATAGC
>JAJTWZ010000130.1 GCA_021463145.1 Blastocatellia bacterium
AAGCGTCCCGCCCGGCGCTCCCGCAGTCGACGCACCTCCGTAGACGGATCTTCTCGACCCGCCGGACGACGTCCCCCGCCGCGTCGCGTGTCCGCACCCCGGGCAGAACGCCGCCGTCTCCTTCAGTGCCGCTCCGCATTCACGACAGTGCATCGCTCCCCCGTTCACCCGTGCGACAACGAGATCCGTCAGCCCGTTGCTATGTGCATGGCGTTCTCGATACGACGACCCAGCGCGAACCTCGCTGCTTACAAGCAACGTCGGTGCAACCGGTCTGACGGTAACCACCAGACGAATACGCATACGTAGTTTCCGTCGCCGACGACATGCCCCCTCCGAAGGTGAATGTCAGTGGCTTGTAGCCACCACCACGTCGGGGGCCGACACGATAGTTGCCCTCGGACACCAGCAATTGGCGCATGTTCGCTCCGGTTGACTCCACGACGTACCACTGGCAGCCGCCCGAACCACAACCCATACCAAAGGCGAGAAAATACTCCGCTCGACCATCTCCATTCAGGTCGTGTGTCTTGACTGACTGCAGATCGGCCATCGCGTCCTCAAGCCGTCCGCTGCAATGTCACGGAGACGACCGTCGGTTGAGAGAAGGAAACGAACGCAGTCGCGAGCGTCGGAAGAGGTTGACGATGACTGAGAGGCGTACGCAGGCAAAGCAATAAGAACTATTAGAAGCCAGATACTACGTGACATGGTGTTTCCCCCTGGACGAGCTTGTCAGCAACCCTCGCATGGCTGGTTGTAGAACGTCGAAAGCCATCCCATGCGCCCGATACTCGAAGTCGAGTGTCCAGCAGGACATCGAAAGCGACAGGCGACCGACGTTGCCTTCACGGTCCACCCACGTACCTATTGCTGAAGCTGTCGAATGATTTCGTAGATGACGCGCATTGTCGGTGGACACCCGTAGCACGATATCGACACCATGTCTTTGGATATCCTCACGAGCCTCGCTTCCGACGGGTGGAAGTTATACGACCTGTCGTCCTCCTTTTCCGGTGTTCCGAGGGTCGGGCGGGCCGCACTCGAGCGAATGACGGATTGCGGATGCGCGGCGACGCCGGACAGACCGGTCACATCGAAAGCTGACGGGAGGGTGTTCGGCGGAACCGCCTTCTTCGGCACGAATACTTTCATATGTAGCCGCTCGTCCTTCTGAGGCTCACTCTTCAGCTCAGCAACCTTCGAAAGCGGCACTGAGAAGTTCTGTTTCGCCAGGAAGGGAAGGTCGGAAACGAATACGAGGCGTTCGGAATTGAGCACAAGCGTTCCGTCGCACTTGTCACTGTTGAGTCCCATCAGACTGTGGTGGTGCGAGATGGGAAACGAGATCGAGGCTCCCCCGCGAACCGCGTCGACGAGCGGCTGGATTGACCCGTCATAGTCCTTCGCCCGAAACAACGTGGCGCCGAGTAACAGCGACGCATCGGCCCGACCCGGGCTTCCGACCAGGACCGCGCGACACGTCTCGATCACCGCAGGATACTTCGCGGCAGCAAACCGCTCGAAGGCCTGTGAAACCTGCTCATCGACGGAGAGTGTCCGCAGCACCACGGACAGGGACGCCGGCTGACCTGGGCGCACCAGTATCTGGTCGGTAGCGTCCGCATAGCCGGTAGACATGACGCGAACACGATAAGTGCCCGGCGCCACGGATAGGCCAGAGACACTTCCCGTATAGGAACCCACGCCACTCACTTCGATCGAAGCGCCGGCAACGTTCACTGAAACCGACAGTGACCCAGGGAGCGCGGCGAGGCCGACGGATTCAAGCTGGGTATGCCCGGCGTAGACGTCAACCGTACGCTGGTCGTCTCGGAATCCGGGTTTTCCCGTCTTGATCACATAGCGCCCGGGCTTGAGTCCCTTTAAATACAAGAGACCGTCCTCGCCGGTGGTACCCCGCGACTGCCCGTTTACGACAACGGAACAGCCTCCCGGTATCGTCTGGATCGTGAGGTCCGCGGCGGTCGATCGTACGACGGGTCCCGTCGCATCACGCTTACCAGTTCCAGAACCTTTGCGCGATCCCTTTCCGCCCTTGCTGTTGTCCTTCGGTCTTACTTCGCCGCCCCCACCTTGCACCGCGTAGGTGGTCGTGACGAGCATCGTGGCCGCGATGCAGCTAGCTGCAAGAACCAATAGTCGTTGTTTCATTGCTGACTGCCCTTATTCGTTAGCCCTTTCGACTTGTCGACGTCGGCCACACAGCGAAAACTCGTGTTGCCGAAGTCATGTCGTCCCATCGGTGGATATCCGGTCCGATAGGTCGTCCGGACGTCTTCAGGCAAGCTCTCCCAGCAGCCGCCCCGGATCGTCTTCCATCCTGGTTCTATGCTGTCAGGCAGTGGAGCGCCCGAGTAAAGCGCAAAGTCGTCGGCAGTCCATTCCCACGCGTTTCCAGCCATGTCGAGCAGCCCGAACGCAGAACGGCCCTCGGGATATAGGCCCACTTCGCGCATGCCCTTCGAGTTGACGTTTGCTGCGGTCGCACTCCACTCGTGTCCCCATGGGTAGGCGCGTTTGTCAGTGCCCCGCGCGGCGTATTCCCACTCGGCTTCCGTTGGAAGCCGCTTGCCCGCCCAGCGTGCATATTCGAATGCGTCGTACCACGTCACGTTCGTGACTGGCTTGAGTCCAGTGCCAGCGGAGTACCGGCCCCCGGGCCAACCCTCCGGGGCAAGACGCCCAGTCGCGTCCACGAAGCGCTGATATTGCTCACACGTCACCTCCGTTTCGTCGATGAAGAACGCTGCTACGGACACCTCGCGCGAGGGGCGTTCGAAGTCGGTGCCTGTGTCGCTGCCCATCGTGAACGCACCGGCCGGCACGTACACCATCCCGGGCGGCGGCGGCGGCGCCGAGGCGTTCGTGCCGTCGGGTGCCGGCGCTGCCTGGGGTGCGTTCGTCTCGCCCGGTTTCATGAGCAATACTCCGATGACGACGAGACTCACGAGCACCACGGCGGCCAAGGTCGCGAGCAACCAAACCTGTTTGCCGGAACGAGTTGGCGGACGCCGGCCGGTGTGAACGGCCCCAAGATCGAACTGAACGGTTGCCGGCGTAGAGACGCCGATGCCCGAGAGCGTGTCGATGGAGGCTGGAGGGATGAGCGAACCCGACTGCCGAATCACGACCGGCCCGGAGGCCGGCCCGGGAACACTCGACCGACTCGCGAGGGCCGCACGGAATTCTGCAGCAAACTCGCGTGCCGTCTGAAACCGATCGTCGCGCCTCTTGGCGAGCGCGCGCTCGACGACCGCCTCCACGTTCCTGTCGATCGACGCGACGCGACCGCACAGCGGAGGAGGCGGCTCGCTTACCTGCTTTACGACAACCGCCGTCGGAACCGAAGCCTCGAAAGGGGCAACGCCCGCGAGCATCTCATAGAGGACGATTGCCAGGCTGTAGATGTCCGATCGCCCATCGAGTTCCTCGCCGAGGCACTGTTCGGGCGACATGTATTGCGGCGTACCCATTACCGCACCAGCCTGGGTCAGCGTTGCTGACGAGTGCCCGGGGTTGCGGAGTTTCGCAATGCCGAAGTCGAGTAGCTTGACGCGCCAGTGCGAATCATCAACCTCGACCAGAATATTGTCGGGTTTGATGTCACGATGCAGGACACCCTGACGGTGCGCGGCGTCGAGGGCGTCACACGCCTGCTCGAGGACAATACCCGCTGTTTCCGGAGCGAGTGGACCGTGTCGAGAGATGAGCTGTCGAAGGCTCTGCCCGGAGGCCAACTCCATCACGAGGTACTCGAGTCCATCCGAAGAAACGCCGAAGTCGTACACGGCGATGACGTTCGGGTGCTTCAGGCGAGCGGCAGCCTGGGCTTCGCGCTGAAAGCGCTCTGCAGCGGCCGGGTCTTCGCGATGCGGATGAAGGATCTTGACGGCGACGTCGTCGCCGATCAGGAGCCGTCGAGCCCTGTAAACTGCCCCCATTCCGCCAGTGCCAAGGGCGTTCTCAACGCGGTACTTTCCGTCAATTACAAACCCGTGCGCGAATCGCGGCCCCGTGGCGGCGGCAGCTCCGGCTGGCGATCCGCACGCTTCGCAGAACCGGGCGTCAGCGGCGAGTTCAGAATGGCAGGCGGCGCAAGACAGATTCTCGTTACTCTCGCGGATGTCGGAGCTCACATTGTTTCCTCGAAATTGTCGGCGTTCGTAAGTCGCACATCCCAGCATGAAAGCGCAGCATCCGAGTGCCAACAGGTCCCCTGTGATTGTGATCGAAGTTGACTTCTACCCATCGCGTGTTCATCAAGCTCGAGAGGTGAAAGGTGGTCAAAAGTCATATAGCCGCTCCCGGGAGATGAGAAGCCGCCTCTACGGAACGAGGTCCCGGTCCGCAATCCCGTGAGCCAGGCGAATCGCCTGAATCTGATCTCCGATAGCATCGCGCGGAGGTCGCCATTTGTCGGTGTGGTCCGAGAGCGCCTTGACGCTCTTCGGATACGAAAATGCGCTGCGGAAAGCGTTCAGGTCCCGCGACGCCGTACCAAGCCGTTCCGACAGTTCTCCGAGAAACGACTCGCGGCGCTTCAACTCGCTGACAAGCTCGGTTCGCTTGGTCTGTGAGTAGGGGAAGTTGAGGGGCAGGGCTTCCACGGATGCCCTGACTTTCTTGATTCCCTGCCGAATGCGGTCGGCATCGCCCGATGCGGATTTGGCCTGATCGCCATACTGCGAGCCGTTCCCGAACACACCCCAGAACTGGATGTCCTTGGCGAGCTTGGCGATGGGCGGCACGAGCTCCGCTTCGCTGCCATTGAGCTGGGCTAACCCCTGCTGGCCGGCCATGAGCATTCGCGTAAGGCGGATGATCTCTTCGCGCTCCGTTTCAACGGGAGGGGGCGGCGGAGCCTCTGAAGCGGCAGCAGCGGGCTTGTCGGCGTTGTCTGCCGAGGCCGGTGACTTCGACCGAAGGAGGACAACGGTCAGGAACGCAACAACCGTGACGATTGCAACAGCCGCGACAGTCCACCGGACAATAGTCGTGACTTCGAAGGTGCTCGTCGGCGCTGGCGGCGAACTGCGCGCTGACAGATCAACAGGCACTGCGTAGGAGAGCGGTCCGTGTTGGACATGGTCAGAGACGGGTCGCGAAGCCGATGCCTGGGAATAGGTCGGGTCAATCATCGGAGTGGCGGCATGGACAGAGCCAACTGGTGGCGTCTGCTCGACGGAAGTCCGGTCAACGCGTCCTCCGCATTGCTTGCAGAAGGAGGCTCGTTCGCCGAGCGTGGCGCCACACTGGCGGCATCGTGCGACGTTTGGTTCTTCGGTTCCGCTCATTACGAAGTCCCTGCTCTCACTTCCGCCTTCAAGAATGAATCGACTGCTACGTCAGGTGTCTGACACGTCATCGAGGAACCAGGTCAATGGGAAGCCGCACGGAAAGAGACAGAGTGCTTCCGCGTGCCTCGCACCGCAGACTCTCGATCATCGCCTTCGACGCGAGGGTCGAGTCACTTGTCGACATCCCGGACAGATACAGCGCGGATGTCTTCATCAGTCCGAAAGAATCAGCCGCGGAGCGGGCAGCGCCGGCATCTCGCAGAACTGCCGTGACGCTGAGACCTACGAAGTCCCTCCCGCCCGCAACGGAAACGCCCAAAGCTCGGACGGTCGCGAGTCGCTCGAGGACGGCGCTTGCCGGACCGAATCCGGCGAGGTCGAGCATTGCGGCACCAAGGACGGCCCCGAGATCAACCGCGTCGTCCGCGGACTCCCGAAGGGACATAGCGAAGCCCAGCGATCCCTTCGATGCAACTCCGAAAACGCGTCCAAGTCGGCTCGAGGGGTTCAGACGACGAGCGCTACTCGCATCTGCGTCCATCACGCCGGCGACGCCATCTGGCGTGCCGAGGACGAGGCCTGCACGCACGAGGGCTGCGGATTCGGAAGTACCGCGACGCAACACCTTCATGCCGCGAACCAATGAACTACTCCAGCCATTCTCTTGAAGATGCTGGATTGCTTGCGCTCCGTCGAAACGGCCAGAGACGATGAGACCCGATGCGCCAGTCAGCGCAAGGTCCGAGAAGGCGGTGATCGATGTCACGTCACCTTCGGACAATGCCGCAACGCGCAACAACTCGCGCACGGGCTCGACCCGGACGAGTCGGCCAAGCGACGGTTGACTCCGAACGGCCTGCCAGTCGATCCGCGCAATGACGATCGCTGTGGATGGGACGGGAGCAAGCTGAGATGATTTCGGTGTCGCCGAGGCCGTTACCGGGCTCGCCGACGCAAATCCCAGCAGGAGAAGACATGCTAACGCTCTCACGTGGCCTCCATGGTGATGAGTTCGGGTCACGGCTGCCCGGCTCCGCCGGTACCGGGCACCCAATAGTCGCGCCCGTCCTTTGACACTTTCTCGAGACCGAGCGAAGGAAGCTCGCTTGCCGACGCGCCGAGGAACGTGAAGTGCGGCGTGTCGTCGACGACGGTCTGAAACCACTGATGTCGCTCAAGAATTGCCCGTATCTTGGCGTTGTCATGCCCCTCGACATCGAAAGCGAGCAGTGTCAGATGCTGGGATGATCCCGGTGCAGCCACGGACGATAGAATCGATCGGGCGAAGTCGGAGCTGAAATAGAGCTTGCGCTGCTCTTCGAGCGCCAGAATGACGGGCACCTGCGCGAAGGGTTGAAGGGCTTCGATCCGGTCGGCGTCGGCCTGTGACAGCTTTCCTTGCGCGACCCAGTGCTTGAGCCCGCGTTCGACGCGACCGCGCCACAAGCGAACGGTATCGGCGTAGTTGCGGCGCCCGGCATCCGTTCCGCGAGGTTTGATCAGATGTCCTGCAGCCTTCGCGTCCGCAATCGCTGCGAGCAGGGACTTCATCGCCACTTCCTGAAGTTCAATCGGGACCGTGCCAAGAGTCTCCCGACGAACTGACAGGGACGATTGCCACGAGGTCACCTCTGCTTCGCTAGCAAACACAATGCGAGGCGGCGGGATCGAACCAGCACGAGCCACCAGCACGGCTCCATACTCCCTCGCGAGTCGTCGAGTCACCTGCTCGTCGCTCAGCGCCGGGAGAAGCCCGCTCGAATTGGATGCCGGCGCCGACGTTGCCGCGTTCGCGTGGCGAGCCAGGTCGTCGTCGGAACCGGCCGCCGCAACATGTCGTTGAGCATTGGACTCGGTGGCGTCCGGACTGCCACATGCGGAAAGCTGAGTTGTGAGGACAATTACTCCAACTCCGAGAAGTGCTACCGAGAGCGGCCGTATGCCGGAATCAAACATGTGACAATCCTGTATGCACCTTCTGCAACCGTTCAGTAGTTAGCGCCCATACTGCACTCGCGATGCGAAACGAGCCCGTCGGATTGTGCGGACGGACACGCCGGCGTCGGTGAATTACGAGTCGATGTAGGCGTCAATCTCCCATGATCATGCTCCATCGCCAGGTTCCGCCCTTGTACTCGAATATCAGGTGGTCGTTCTTCGTAATGCGGCACGAAGACTTTGGGTTTGGAAAATGAGGCGGACATCCTTTCGTGCCCGACGCCACGGACTGCTGGGTTTCATCCCAAAATCCATAACTGTCCATGGCTGCTATCCATTCGTCCGGCGTATCCTCGCTTCCTCCACCAGACTCGAATGGCGTGGCCATCATTCCCTTGAGCGCAGTACGGTCTCGTGCTGCGACGGCCTGGGAAAAGCGCGCCCAGAATTCCGGCCACTGGCCTTCCGGTGAGGATGCCGAGTCACCGCTACCTGAAGTCCCGCTGGTGTCTTCCAGATGAACGAATGCGGCGCTTACCCAACCTTCCATACCCGTCATTGTTCGAATTCGCACCCACGAGCTGATCGGGCTTAGCGCCGAGACCGGGATGCTTCCCTCAAAAGTCCCCGCCTTGATCGTGGCGCGAACAAACGCATTGCCCGCACCTTCACTGAGAACCTCGACGCCGATGCCTTTGTGCATCGTTGCGGAACCACCACCTCCGACTCTGCTGAGCGATACGCCTACGGCGAGCTGACGTTCTGTTGCCGATCCTTGTGTCTCGGCAAGCACGACGACGTTGTCGCCACGACTGACCTTGCCGACGGGTGCCGCCCGAAGACTTGCCTCACTACGAACATTGACGTCGGCACCGGTCACCGTGCCTTGCCGTTCGGCTGGCACGTTGCTGGCGGTGGCCGTGCCGGCCGGAGCAGAGGTGGAGTTTGCGCTGTTCGAGGCCGAGCGCGCGGCATTGTTGGCGGGTGCCGGCGACTCGCCCATCGCGCCCGTGATGAGATAGCCGACGACGACGCCGACGACGACGAGCGCGGCCATCGCTCCAACGACGATCGCAGGTTTCTTCCAGGACGGATCGGTCTGCGCCGGCTGGTTCCCCGTCTCGAAGAGCTCCTGCATCGACGGCCCGCTCCTGGTCCCCGTCGTCCCGGGCGTTCCCATCGTCGACGGCCCGGTCCCGGCGTAGCCGCCGCCCGCCATCGCCTTCGACATCGTGATCGTCGCCGTCCCGCCCGCTCCGCCGAGCGCCGCGCGCAGCTCCTGCGCGAACGCCGTCGCCGTCTGCGGCCGAT
>JAJTWZ010000131.1 GCA_021463145.1 Blastocatellia bacterium
CGGTCGATATAATAGTTCCCCACACGCCTGCGGCGTACCCCCTGGGATGAAACGGGCAGAGGGCAGGCGTCAGCGCACGGCCGTGTTTCATAGCAGCCGTGGGTCGCGCGCGGCGAGTGCAACGAGCCGCAGCGCGACCCGCGGAACCGAATGCCCAACGCGCCGACCGCGGAGCGGTCGCACCGTCACCATCGCGACGAGTACAGCGGAAGTCGCGTCCTTCAAAAATCAGTGCGACCGCTCCGCGGTCGAATTCCTTCTTGGGGTGCGTACCGGGGGTGACGGCGGATCGCTTCGCCTACCGCCGTCACCCCCGGTCCAGACGCCAACGCGGCCCGACCGCGGAGCGGTCGCACAGATCGCAGAAACCGCGTCGCATTGCGGTCAGTTCGAAGACATCGGGCGGTGACGTTCGGCGGGAAGGCTTCGACCTCTGCAGCGGTCGTGGCTGACCCGTCGCGGAATCCAGAGGTAACGGTAGTGAGCAGAGCGGCGATATCATCGACCGATGAGCGATCGGCGGACTCGACCGCGACCCCAGGCTGCTACTGGACACGCCGCCCGGTTCGTTCACTCGGGGGCGCGCAGGCGTAGAGGACCATTTGCTCGGACCGCGTCTGCGGCGGGTGGCCGTGCGATCGTCATCGACCGTGTTCGCCGTTCTCGGGCCGCAGGTGCTCGCCCGATTGCGTCGAACTGACTGGACAACGTGAGACCCGAATCCGGGCGGGTCGATTCGAAGGGACCGGCGATCGAGTTTAGCGAGACGGCGCGGTCGCCTTGACAGACACAGGCCACCAGTCAGCCCGGTTCAGATCCCGTCACTCCAGTCGATTCCCTCACGTCGTCAGCCGGCGGTATATGGCTGGCATGCGTTCGGGGAGGCTCATCACGTCGTCGATGATCGTGTATCCGACCTCACCGTACATTTCGCGGAGCTGATCCTCGGATTCGCGGTCGATCGTTACGCAGAACGGCGTGATCCCCGACCTCTTCGCTTCGCGCAGCGCCATCTTCGTGTCTTCGCGCGCGTAACGGCTGTCTCCATAGTCGTGATCGTAGGGTCGTCCATCGCTAAGGACCACGAGCAGCCTCGTTCGCGCCTGCTGCGCTAGAAGTTTTGCGACCGAATGGCGAATAGCCGTCCCCAGCCGCGTGTTGTTGTGATAGCTGATGCCTCCGATCCGGCGCTCCACATCGCTCGAGTACTTGTCAGTGAAATCCTTGAAAACGTAGAACTTTACGTTTCGCCGCCCTTCGCTCGTGAAACCGTGCATCGCGTACGCGTCTCCGACTGCCTCGAGAGCTTCGCTCATCAGCACCAAGCCTTCCTTCTCGATGTCGATGATCCGGCGGCCGGGATGAGAATAGGGTTGATTCGGAACGCGACTGATCGTTCGGGCGGTCGAACTCGACATATCGAGCAGAAACGCAACGGCAACGTCGCGCTGGCGGCGCAGCTTCCGTGTGTACAGCCGCTCGTCGACGCGCCCGGTTGCGCGCCGGTCGATCGCAAAGTCGATGACCTGCTGCAGGTCGTACTCTTCGCCGTCGACCTCGCCGCGGACGCGATGCAGGTGTTCAGGACGCATCAGCTGAAACTGATACCTGATGCTCGATATGACTCCGGAATAACGCGATCTGGCGAGCTCGACGAAGCTGCGGCTGCCTCGCGTCCCCTGTCTTTCTATGACACGGCACCAGCCAACCCGAGCGTCGCCCAGCTCGCGATCCCATTCGTCATAGCTGTAGGCGACGTCTCCGCTCTCGAGGTCCTGCTCGGGCGCGTCGATCGAAGGGCCGGTCCAGGTCTGCTCCGGGTCCGCCTCCATCGATTCCGGCGCCGTCTGACTCCAGTGCGAGATCCGGTCGGACGGTGCTGTCGACGAACTGCGGGACTGCCGCGCGGGCGCGTCGGTATCCGACGTGCGATCGGACTCGAGGTCGTCGCCGCCGTCGGCGCCTGGCGCCGATCCCTCTGTGCGCTGGCCGCCGGAATCGGCTTCGAGGCGCAACACCATTGCGTAGACGCGCGACGTCGCCTCTAACGTGTCGCCAACCGTGGCGCCAGGCGCGAGGACCGAATCGGTGACGATCTGCTCTATCTCGCCCGCCAGCCGGCCGTAGAGATTCTTTGCGTCCGGCCGAATGCCGCCTCCGATTGCCGCCTGAAGCAACAGCTCGTGGAGCGCGGCCTCTTGACTCATTTCACCCAGAGGAGGGCGCACCGCGAAGAACCGGACGCGAATGAAATCGAGGTCCCTGCGCAGGCCGCGGTAAGTCGCCCGGAGCGCAGTGTCGACTCGGCCGTTCTCGAGCGTGGTGAAAATGCGGCGGGCTAGTGCGCCATCCGGGAAGTAGCCCAGCACGTCGGCGTATCCAAAGCTTTCGCGCAACCGCACCGGCTTGCGGCCAGCGGACTTCAGACGATCCCGCACGGCGAAGGCCGCCGCGCGGAGTGCGCTGGTCGAGCGATCGTAGGTTCCGAACTCGATCTGACCTGCGCCGTGGGCCGCAAGCACCTTGAACAGGCGGAAATTCTCTTCGCCAGTGGCGAATGCCTCGACTACCGACGGCAGGAATACCGTCGAGCCGTCGCCGATCGTCGATTCCTCAGGAATGTCGCCGACGGAAGCGACCTGCAGTTGCCGCCCCGTCAAACCCTCGACGTAGAGTTTCAGCGTGTGTCCGACGGATTCGAGAGTCAGGCCGCCCTCCGTTTCCCGGAGCGCCTCGTGGCTGCCACGCGACTCGAGACCGAAGTACGCCTGCAGTTGCCGTGGACTGCCACCGACCAGCCGAAGCCCGTCGAGAGCCCACGTCCGGAACTGCTGAAGCGACGCGGTTGCGAGCGCGCGGGGAGCGGCGCGGAAACATTCGACCGCCGCCTGCGGCGATCGCTCGCCCAGCGCCGAAACCACGTCGAGCACACCCAGGACGAAACCGGAGCCCGCGACCGGCTCGCGGCGGCGCAGCTCTCCAATCACTGCAGGGCTGAATTTGAGGTAGTGATAGGTAGCTGCGTTGGAGTGAAGCGCGACGGCACGTGTCAGGTCGCTCCAGCGATTGTAGATTTCGGACTCGGTGGCCTGCAGGATGGTTCCGCCCGCGACGAAGTACTGAAGCGCGACGCTTCCGGATCTGTCGAGGTAGTGTTCGGTCTCGTCGAGCAGCCTGCCGATGGCCGCGACGTCGTTCGTACGCAGCGTCGCCGGAACCTTCTTGAAGAAATCGGTCGCGGTTCCCCCGGACCGGTGCGCCATTGCCGAAGCTACCGCGGCGGTACGGTGAGCGAGCGCGCCCGTGGGGTCGATTGCACGGAGGTGCTCGACGACGACAGGCGTTTCCGTCAGCAGTTCGCCGCTGTGTTTTACCGAATGGCGGGCAAGCTCGAGGCACACGGCGAGCAGTTCGCCGGAGAGCCGAGCGTCGCCAACCCGTTCGAACATCGTTGGCGCAAACCGGAACGATTCGAGCGCGGTCCGATTCGAGAGTGACGCCTGTTTGCCGGCAAACTGCAGCAGAAGGCGCCGTTTGGACCGGGGCACGCGATCCAGCACGTCCTTCGACGATGCGAAGAAGTCAACGGCAATCTCGGGATTGCCCTTCGCGAGCTGTGCGCCGACGTCGCCCCACAGGCGTATGTCGTCCGCCGTGACGAGTTGCGCCACGTCGGGCGCGACGCGAAGCAGTTCCAGAGCAGGACGCACGGAGTGACCAGCGATATGGACCGCGGTGTCGACCGCCGCGCGGGCAGAGTCGGCCGGAAGACGGAACAGCCGTTTCGTCAGGGCGTCGAGCGTCGCCGCGCTGACACCCTTCAAGTGCGCGTCGAGCGCCGATCTTCTGGAGTCCTTCACTGCAGCGCGCCGTTGGCCACTGCGCTTTCATGCCTCGGGCGCTCTTCGGAACGCGACTCACGAGAGGAGTCGAGCTCAGGCCGGCTGCGCATCGTCTCGACAGGCGCGTACCAGTTCACGAAGGGATGACGAAAATGAAGGTTCACGACACGCCCTAGATCACGGTGGTGACTATTTCGCGAATCGAGCGCTGGAGCTCGTGATCGTCGGTAATCGGGCCGATTATTGCGACTTCGCACGCAGTGACGGGATCGATTCCACGCGCGACGAGTTGCGCCGCGTAGACGAGAAGTCGCGTGGAAACGCCCTCCTCCAGTCCGTGTCCCTTCAGGTTGCGCACTTTCTGTCCGATCGTCACGAGGTCTCGCGCCGTCGACTCGTCGACGCCGGCTTCGAACTGGAGCACCGAGACCTCGACCTCGACCGGCGGGTAAGTGAATTCGAGCGCCACGAAGCGCTGCCGCGTCGACTGTTTGAGGTCCTTGAGAATCGACTGGTACCCCGGGTTGTAGGAGGCGACGAGCATGAAATCGTCGTCGGCCCGCAGTAACTCGCCTCGCTTCTCGACCGGCAGAACGCGCCGATCGTCGGTGAGCGGATGAATGACGACGATCGTGTCCTTTCGGGCTTCGACGACCTCGTCGAGATAGCAGATGGCGCCGAGGCGCACCGACCTCGTCAGCGGACCGTCGTGCCAGACGGTGGTTTCGCCCTCGAGCAGGAAGCGGCCGACGAGGTCCGTGGCCGACAGGTCTTCGTGACAGGCCACCGTGAACAACGCGCGGCGCAGCCGCCAGGCCATGTGTTCGACGAACCGTGTCTTGCCGCAACCGGTCGGACCCTTCAACAGTACCGGAAGTCTGGCGGCATAGGCGGCTTCGAAAAGCTCCACTTCCTTTCCGGTCGGCAAGTAGAACGGCTCGCTTCGAATCTGGAAGTCGTCCGAGGTGGCGGCCGTGTCGCGCGTATCGGTGTCAGAGGCCATCGGTCGAAAATCCCCTTCGTTGCGGTGCTTCGGACAAGATTCGTATAGTACCAGAAGTGTTCGGGGACGCCCGGGACCGCTTCCGGGCCATTTCAGCCGGGTACGAAGGGGGCAATGGACGAGTGGGACTCGTAGCAGTTGCTATGAGCGGGGGTGTCGACAGTTCGACTACGGCTGCGTTGCTTGCCGAGTCGGGCGCCGAGTGTGTCGGGCTCTCCATGCAGTTGTGGAACCAGCGGCGCAGGCTGGGCCCGGACGGTGAACCGCTCGAGTCGCGGTGCTGTTCGCTCGACGACCTGTACGACGCGCGGCGGGTCGCCGAGCAGCTCGGAATGCCGTTCTACGTTGTGAACCTCGAGGCCGCTTTCGAGCAGGCGGTCGTCGCGCCTTTCGTCGATGCGTACCTGTCGGGTGAAACTCCCATTCCGTGCGTTTCGTGCAACACGAAGCTCAAGTTCGCCCAGCTCGTTACGCTTGCCAGAAACTTCGGGGCGTCCAGGGTCGCAACCGGACATTACGCCCGGGTGCGTTTCGACGAAGCACGGGATCGATTCGTGCTGTCGCGCGCCGTTCATCGCGAGAAAGACCAGACGTATTTCCTCTTCGAGATGACGCAGCAGCAGCTTGGCTTCGCGATGTTCCCGCTCGGCGAGATGTCCAAGGCCGAGGTGCGCGACGTTGCGCGGCGGGCCGGTCTCGCCACGGCGGACAAGCCCGAGAGTCAGGAAATCTGTTTCATTCCGGACAACGACTACAGGAAGTTCATCGAGGATTATCTCGACGAGCAGGGAACGCGCGAAGCCCGCCTCCCGTCGTCGGGCGATATTGTCGACACGTCCGGCAATGTGCTCGGTTCGCATGACGGAACGCATCGATTCACGGTGGGGCAGCGGAAGGGAATGGGACTCGTAGCACCGGAACCTCTTTACGTCGTTCAGATTCAGCGTGCGACGGGGCGTGTCGTAGCCGGCAAGTATGACGAGTTGCTCGGGACGCAGTTGGTTGCGCGCGACGTCAACTGGCTGGCGATTGCAGAACCGGACGCGCCTGTCCGATGCGCGGCGAGGATCCGTTACCGTGCGGACGATGCAGCCGCGACGGTCGAGGCCTTGCCGGGCAACCGCGCACGAGTCGTCTTCGACGCGCCCCAGCGCGCGATCACGCCGGGGCAGGCCGTGGTGTTCTACGATGGAGACGACGTGCTCGGCGGAGGATGGATCGAGGCCCGATGAGGAACAGGCAACTCTTACGATGACTTTGCGGCTTACGATCCGAAACTGAACCCTCCGCTGCCTCCGCTCGGCATGAACCTGCGTAGCAATCCGGCGAATGCCTCGATGTTACGGGTCTGAATGTAGATATCGCCCGGTCCGAGGTACCGGGCGACCAGTCCCTCGCCGGACGTGAAGGACCGGAAGAAGCCGCTCGCGGCCTTCTGCACCTGATACTGGATCGTCGACTCGAAGGCCACGATGTGTCCCGTATCGACGATGTACTGTTCGCCTGGCGCGAGCGACTTCTTGTGAATCGCGCCGAAACTCGAGAGCAGAAGCGTGCCGGTACCCGACGCTCCGATGAGGAAGAGCCCCTCGCGCGAGAAGAACGACTTCGCGCCTCCGAATTTCGTGTCTATGGCGATCGAAGGCGACGCCGCCAGGAACGAGCCACCCTGGATGAAGAAGGCCTGATTGTTGAGCGTGAGTGAGGTGATGGAACCCGGAGACGGAGGCGCAAGAGTAACTTCGCCCGGGCCCTGGTGAGCCGTGAACGAACTGATGAAGACCGACTCGCCGACGACAGAGCGCTTCAGGGCGCCCATCAGGCCACCCTTCACCTGGGACTGCAGCTCGACATTTGCCGACATCGAGACCATCGCGCCCGACTCCGCCTGGATCGTCTGTTCGCTCTGCAGTGTAACGATCGCAAGCGCGAAGCTGGATCCGTATTCCACGCGCACGTCGATATGCGGCGAGCCATAGCCCGGCGGCGGCGCCCCAGGCTGCGCGTATCCGCCCGGATAGCCGGGCTGCTGCGGCGGGTAGCTGCCCTGTTGGGGATATCCGCCGGCCGGGTGTCCAAATTGCGTGCCGCAGCGCGGGCAGAAAGCCGCCCCATCCTGAAATTGCGTCTGACAGTTAGGACAAATCATGCGTGATCTCCTCGTAAGTTATCGTTTTCGCCGGATGAGTGGAGGTCAAGCAGGTGCACCTCGTCGCCGACGTCAACATCGCCGGTGCGCATCACAACACCGTAAACACCGGCGCAATTACCGTTGAGACGGACAACCGATTGCTGGACTCGACGGTCAGGTTCCGCTGTATCGGGGTGGAGCGAGACCATCGAGCAACGGACGTCACGCAGCGTGATGCCAATCAGCGGGCCATTCGAGCCGATGGCGACGACTCGACCTATCCAGTCGTCCTCGCAGTACGGGCGCCCGTCGACGGCCTCGACCACGAGGTTCGGACGGAACCGTCGGACGTCAACCTCGAATCCGCAATCCCGCTCGATGGCGGCAATCGTGCTGGTGGCGATGATTGACACTGCGCCGTCGTCGAACATGCCGTGGCTGAGGTGCATCAGTTCGACGTCCGACCCGAACGACGATGCCAGTTCCGTGCGAAGAGCGTCGCTCCAGACCTCGAGTCGCTCACCGGAGGGGGTGACCACGTGCGTCGGAGCGCCGGATCCTCCTCCGTCGGAAACCGGACGGTAAGAAACCAGCTTCGGAAACCGCCCCGCTGTCAGCCAGGGAAATCCACCGTGCTCGCCGGTGCGCCGGAATGCGAACCGCCTGTCTCCCGCCAGGCCGTGGCTGTCGATCGAGCCGGAATCGATGCGGCGGCCGGACATGGACTTGATGGGGTGCTGGTAGATGGCGGCAATGCGGCCGATGCGCGCTTTGGAGGAATCCATCCGCATACACTAGAGCGTGACGACGGCTTTCCGCCACTGCCAGCCGCGAAAGCACCACAGTCCCGCGGCGCAGGCCGTGGAACTGTGGTGGTAAGGCGTCGAGAGCCCCGCGAGGGGCGAAATAAGAACGCGAACGCGCGACGGCCGTGGCCCACTTTCGCCCCTTGCGGGGCTTCGATCGCTTTCTGCCTGCTGACCCACGGCTTGCTCGGTGGGCTACGGTGCTTGTGCGCCCACGGAGCTCCGGAAGAATGCGATGGGAAGTATCGCCCCTACGGGGCTCGGGCCTCTCATACGGCCATGCCAATGGCTTGCGCCGCGGGTTCTGGTGCTTTCGCGCCTACGGCGCTTGAAGAATGCGATGGCGACTCGTTCACGCGGCATTGCGACTTGAGGAATACAGAGAGGTTTCCTAACAGTTCCCCACGCGCCTGCGGCGCACCCCCTCGGACGAAACGAGCAGCGTCTCGGGTCCGCGGGCCATTCTGAAGCGCCGGAGCTTTGCGGGTCCGCGGGCTATTCTGAAGCGCCGGCGCGTTTCGGGTCCGCGGGCCATTCTGAAGCGCCGGAGCAACGGTGTTTCCTGTCAACGTGGAAATGCTTCGAGTTTGGACTTTCGAGAGGTAACCGGGTCCGCGACCGCGGAGCGGTCGATGTAATAGCCGTGGGTCGCGCGCGGCGAGTGCAACGAGCAAGCGCGCGACCCGCGGAACCGCCCGCCGCGCCGTTCCGACCGCTGAGCGGTCGCATCGTCCGTCCCAATGCGCGCCTGTGGCGACGCAATCGA
>JAJTWZ010000132.1 GCA_021463145.1 Blastocatellia bacterium
GCATCCCTCCCTTGCCGCTCATTCTACGCCCTTCTTGCCGTCGTCCTCTCCGTCACTGTGGCCGTCGACGGCCTTTGCGCGCGGCGCGATCTTCGCGCCCGGGTGCGTCAGCTCGTGGATCGCCTTCAGCTGCCGGATCGACACCCGCTTGTCGATCCCCGACTCCCCAATGTCCTCGATTCTCACTATACAAGGGCATTACGTTCGATCGCCTGGTCGTTCGGCGCGCCCCGCGATCGAACGTAACGCTGCCTTATCCGACCGCCCGCTTCCCCCGGCCGCTCCGCTGCCCGCACGCGCCAGACCGATGCGATGCAGCGGGGCCGGCAACGCCGGCCCGCTGATCGCGGGGGAGGGTGAAAGTTCCTTCACGCTCCGTAAGCATCACAGGGCACGGTAGTTCGAGCGAAGCACGGCTGTCCCCGTACACTCCGACCAAATCGAAGAAAGCCGCGCCCAAGGCACCGGCCAGACCAAAGCAAGGTGCAAGGCTTGCCTCGCTGCGAATCGCCTCCGGGCTCAGTCAGGACGACTTGGCTCGCGCCATCGGTGTCCCGCAGCAAAACATCGCCTATTGGGAGCGCAGCGAGAAACCGCCCCGCTCGGACGTCCTGCCAGCGATGGCCCGCACGCTCGGCGTCAGCGTCGCCGACCTGCTCGAGCCCACGGCGGCCACGGTCCTCGATGCGCCAGGGCGTCCGCTCTCGGGCAAGCTTCGCCGCGTCTTTGACCGGGCCGCCGAGCTTCCGCGTCGCCAGCAGGAGAAGATCGCCGAGTTCGTCGATGTCTATCTGGACCGGTACTCCAAAGATCGGCAGCGCGGAGAGAATCGGGCGTGAGGGTCAAGTGCCCGCACGGCTACAAGTCCGTCGCCAAGTTGGGAAGCATCACGATCGAGAACGAGACGGTCGAGATCCTGGAAGGAATCTGCGACCGGCCGGACCGATGCGGCATCACGACGTGCGAGTACTTCGACACATCGCGTGATGCGACGCGACGCTTTCAGCAAGCGCACGCGCACGCCTGCACGCTCGAAGGCTTGATGGGCGAATACCTGTCCGACCCGTGCCACCTCGTGCCGCACTTTCGCCTGGAGACGCTCGCGGTCGATGGCGATGACGAACGCCAGCAGGAGATCGAAAACGCGCGGGAAGTCGACGGACAGATCGCAGCGTGGACGGCTCAGCTACTGACCGACGGTCTCATCGAACGCATCGGCACGAACCGCGACGGCTCTCCGCGCTACCGCCTGACGAACCCGCCGCCGACATTCGGCAAGGGCGCCTGAGCCGGCAGACCGGGGCGAATGCACGCGGAGCGCGCGCCACTGAGCTCGACCGTTTCTTCCACGGCCGTCGCGCGCGCCCGGTGATTCGCAGGCGCTTCGCGGTCCGTGTCGCCGGCCGGGTCAGCGGTCATCCGATAAGGGCATTACGTTCGATCGCCTGGGCGTCTCGCGCGCCACGCGATCGAACGTAACGCTGCCTTATCCGACCGCCCGCCTCCCCCGCCGCCTCCGCTGCCCGCCCGCGCCCGCCTGATGCGATACAGCTGAGCCGGCAACGCCGGCCCGCTGATCGCCGGGAAGCACAGGGCAGAGCGTCAGCGCGCGCGCTTAGACTTTCTCCCGGTTGACTCCGTTGACTTCTCGCCTACTGAACGTATCCAGACGGCCAGTTCTCAACTTTGCCCGTACCAATCAGTTCGACAGGCCGATTCTCGTGAAACCGCAGTACCGCATATAACTCGGCTCCACAAGTCGGACAGTCTGCATAGCAGCATTCACGGTCATACTCCGGACTTTCCTCCATCGGGAAAAGAGTTCCATCTACACGCCAGCTACCAAACTTTGGGTGTCCAACTGGCCACCAGAACATCGCCTCATTCAAGCGATACTCACGATCATGGAATCGACCACGCTCGTCACCGTCGTAGTCGGACGCGATGTGCGTTTGACACCGAATCTCGACGTTCTCACCACAATCTAAACACGTAGTCTCAACTGCGACCCAGTTAAAGGCGCCCATCAGTACCTCTCCACGGCCCGGCCCGTCGCGCTCAGGAAATTGAAGAACTTCTTGTCCCGAGTCAAAACCGGAAGGCCTTCAGCAATGGCAGATGCGGCGACGCGCGAGTCTTTCGGTCTCAGGCTCCGGCCGAGCTCGCCCGCCTCCGCCCTCAGATCTGCCGCAACCGATTCACGTGCGGCGAAGCTAATCCTTGAGCCTCGAGCCGACATGAATTCCCGCAATGCGCCCTTGTCTCCCTTCTTTAGAAACTCCTTCACAGCGGTGAATGGAAGCACAGGTTGCCTGCCCGCGAGAGCTGCATCCACTGCGGCCAACTCATTTCGCTCAAGAGCACCGATAATGGCATTCGCGTCAAGAACTGCTCCATCGCGCGGTATCGGCCTCAGGTTGTCCCCATTTTTGGCGAGTTCACCTCCGACCCTCGACGCGGCGTTCGCCCCCTTGGGACAATCAGCCCACGCCACGGCCTGGTCGGACGGATGCCGATTCGAAGGGTTATTGGCTCCGTCGTACCTGTACCCAAAGCGCCACGTTGCGAGCGAATTCGTCGTCGATGCTTCGTTCGGCCCTCCGTCGTACCCTAAGGCCTGTCCGCCGAATGGGACTTCATAGAAACTCGTTCCGCAACCACAAGCACCCCGCGCCCTGCGTCCTCCGCCGTCGCCGTCGATCAATCTGGCGAATGGCAAACGCGTAATGCCGCTACCCGATGCCGTCTTGCAGCCTTCAGGCTCGCCGGAATCGTAAACGGCAGTACGATGCCGATATCCGCGTAGACTCGGATCGCTGTCGGGACCGTCGTACCTGCAACCAGCGCATCTGCCGGGTACGAACGTCGCCAACCTCGCGTCAACCCGCCGGTCGTAACCGAACGTCGCCGTGCCGCCGCCAAGCCCGGAAGTTCCCGCGGGTACTTCGCAGGCGGCCAACGCCAGCGCCGAACTGCAACCGCCAAGAGTCAACGCCAGCACCGCAACCACCAGCAGGAGCCCACGCATTGATCTCTGTGCTACCTCAGCCAACTACGCCACCTCGAAACTTCTACTCGCTTCACACGACTCATCGACTCTCCCTTCCCCGCTTCAACCCTTCCCTCCACGCCAACTCGGCCGGTCGCGACACCGCATCCCAACGACCCACGCCGGCGATCCCGAACAATTCGTCCCATGCCAGATCGACCGATCAACCTACCGCGACTGAACCACGCGCGCCGAGCTAACTCCCAGTTCAACTACACCGCAGCCGCTCTCGCCACGCCGCCTCGCCAAGCGTTCCAGTCCACCAGCCACTTACCTGATGTAATCCAGCCGCGCAGCGTAGACCATGTCGAGCGTCTCTCGATCGCTCGGGATTCCCGAATCGAGTACCGTCGATCGCGCAGCGAACTTCCACTCGCCGCCGCCTGAACGCAATCCGCGCACCTCCGCAAGCGAACGCGCCTGTACGACGACGGGCACGATCAAGGTACGGCCTTCCACTGCCGCCGCCGCTGCATCAGGTAGAAACGTGTTCGCAACAAAAACGAGGTCGAGTCCGGGAATCGCTCTCGAAAGCGCACGCGCCCTCGCCATCGGACCGTGATAAAGCACCACGATCAAGTCCGCCTCCGCCCTCACCTTCGGCAACACCGAACTTACGGCCTTGACCGGATCGCCATACGCGTAACCATACCGCGGCGATGCGGCATCGTCAGGGGGTTGGGTCACGCCGATAAACCCGACGCGCAGCGGCCTCTCGCCCACTCGAGTGGATGCGACCGTCCGGATCAGGTAAGGCTGAAACTCAACGATCGCTCTCGACTCCGGGACAACGTTCGCCGAAATTACCCGTCCGAGCATCGGAAACTTCTCGAGTCTCGACGGGCGATCGGAAACGACGTTCATCTGCGAAAGATAATGCAGATCCGATGGCGCTACGTTGATCGCCGCGAAGTCCTGAGCTGCGTACCCGCGCAACACCCATTCGTTTCGGATGTGAGGGATGACTTCGTTCCTTCCAGTGTCGATCGTATCGTCGAAAGCCCCTCCCGCATCCACGCGAAACAGTGCGGCCCCTCCGCTCGTGCCATCCAGCACGGCGCGCTCGTAAGCGACACGTCGCGGCAACCCCCCAAGTGGAGTCCGGCCGCAGCCGCACATTTCCAGACTGCCCCGTCCGTCCGAACTCGCCGTCACTACCAGTCCGTAGCCGTCGTCAGGTCCGACGATACGCCCCCAGTCCACGACTGGCGGGCCGCCGGCCGGCGCACCGTTCTGCGCCCTTCCGGCCTGCGGGAGAAAGCAGATCACCGCAGCGGCAACGATCGAAGCGACGACACGAGAAGGCGTCGAGTTCCTCGACGTGCGCCTTCCAGCATTTCCTGCTGGAGCAACGGGCACCGCAACGCTCCGCCGCGATACAGCCATATCGAGCACTTTTGCCTACGCCCCGATGCGCTTCATCGATTTCTTCTTCGGCGTCTTTCGACGCTCGATCTCGAGCCGCGGGTCGTCGTCGAACACCACCTGATATCCCCCAAGGTCGTCCACGAATACGACACATCCACGGCCGTCGATAGTTCCGTGCGCCACTCCCTCCGGCCGCATTGCCTTCGCAAAGCGAACGTTGCGGAACTTCGTCACTCGACCGGCCTCGTTGCCATCCCAGAGGTACATCTCGAACGGCGCTTTGGATCGACTCGTCGAATTCCCAACTACGACGAGGTGCGCCTGTCGCGACGGGTCGTACTCGATGCTTCGGACGCCCTGAGCAGCTCCCGCGTCTTCGATGCAGAGGCGGACCGGAGCGAGCATCTCGAAATTCGACACATCCCACTCGCCTGCCTGCGACTTGATCCGGACCCGAAGGATGAGCGGTCTGCCATCGATCAAGGGCGTGCGGACGCCGAAAAGCAGCGCGCCGTGCTTCGGATCCCAGCCAAGTCCCTCGACGTTGAGCCCGTCATCGTCCGGCAGTCGACGGGCGGCCTTCCGGACGCCGGGCGACCGCTCGACGAGCCAGTGTTTGAAATCCGGAACGACCTCGGCCGCAAGCCTGCCGCCGCGACCGACGGCGATTCGAAGCAGCGCGTTGCGTGGCGCGAATTCTTCCCCGCGTTCGGAACGCTTCTTCGCCTTCGCGTTGCCCTTCTTCAAGCTCATCGAGGTGGCGACGTAGATCGTCTGCCCGCGCTCGCCATCGACGATCGTCATTCCTTCCATGTCGTCCACAGCGCCGTCGGGCAGGTTCTTTATCTTCCGCCTCTCGAGTCCTCCGATCATTCTCCCGGCGGCATCCAGTCGCAGTTCGAACAGCTCGGAGTTCAGGTTGTTGTCGCAGAAAAGAAACCGGCCGTCCGCCAGGGGCACGAGCTCCGAAGCGTTGAAGACATCGTCGCCGGCCTTTTCCGGAAATGGAATCGACCGGACCTTGTCGAGCCGGACTTTCCTTGCACTGGCGGCCTTCGATGCCGACTTCTTCGGCGCTGCGCTGCTCATGCTGCCTCCTCGATGAAGATGCACGGGGATTTGACCGGACCGTCCGGTCCTGGAATACAAAGGATCGTACCCGACATCCCACAGCCGCACAAAACACGCGTGGATGGCCGTGTTCTGGAGTGGCCACCTCTGCTGTGGTATAGCCTTGATCAGCCGCGGCCGCACGGACGGCGGAGGCTGGCGCATCCCCACACTCATCTCGCCTGGGTCCGGAGCTCCACTGGCTCGGACTCTGCCGACTATGTCGAAAGGAGACTCAAATGCAGCTCGGAATGATCGGTCTCGGAAGAATGGGCGCGAACATGGTCAGGCGGCTCGTCCGCGCCGGCCACGAATGCGTCGTGTTCGATATCTTTCCCGAATCAGTTGCAAAGCTTGCGAGCGAGGGCGCCGTCGGCACGGCGTCGATGGAGGACTTCGTTTCGAAGCTCTCGACTCCCAGGGCCGTATGGCTGATGGTGCCGGCCGGCGTCGTCGACTCCACCCTCGCTTCTCTCGTACCGCTGCTCGGTGATGGCGACATCGTCATCGACGGCGGGAATTCGTACTACCACGACGACATTCGTCGTGCGAAGGAGCTCGCAGCCAGTGGCATTCGATACGTAGACGTCGGCACCAGCGGCGGAGTCTGGGGCCTCGAGCGCGGGTACTGCCAGATGATCGGTGGCGACGATGCGTCGGTGGAGTTGCTCGATCCGATCTTCAGGTCGCTCGCTCCCGGCATCGGCAACGTCGAGCGCACGCCGGGGCGAACCGGAGAGCCGGGAAGCGCCGAGCAGGGTTATCTGCATTGTGGCGGAGTAGGCGCCGGCCACTTCGTCAAGATGGTTCACAACGGCATCGAGTACGGACTGATGGCGGCGTATGCGGAAGGGCTCAACATCCTCAAGCACGCAAACGTCGGGAAGCAGGGGCACGAGCTGGATGCCGAGACGACGCCGCTGCGCAATGCCGAGCATTATCAGTACGAGTTCAACCTGCCTGACATCACGGAAGTCTGGCGGCGCGGAAGCGTCGTTGCGTCGTGGCTCAACGATCTGACCGCCATCGCTTTGCTGAAGAACCCCGATCTGTCGAATTTCGGCGGTCGCGTTTCGGATTCGGGCGAGGGACGTTGGACGATAATGGCCGGAATTGACGAGGCGGTGCCGACTCCGGTGCTGACGACGGCTCTGTACTCGCGCTTTTCGTCTCGTGGCGAGGCGGAGTTTGCCGACAAGGTCCAGTCGGCAATGCGATTCGAGTTCGGCGGCCATCACGAGAAGCCGAAGGCGTAAGTTCCCGATCTATTCCGGGGCCGAATGGCCGGCCCCGGAATGAATCGGCCTCAGAGTGAAGCATTGGATGGATTCGATCGGAACCGCAGGGGGGCTGTTCTGGAGCTCCGTGCACCGTGCGACCGCTCCGCGGTCGGTACGACGCGGCGGGCGGTTCCGCGGGTCGCGCGCTTGCTCGTTTCACTCGCGGCGCGCGACCCACGGCTGCTATGAAACACGGTCTTGCGTGTCAGGCGGCGTCTGGGATTCCGGCCTTCTCCTCGATTGTCACGTTGACACCAAGTGCTGCTAGCTTGCGGACCAATCGCTCGCGCTCCTGCTCCACCGAACGAACGCCAATCGCTTTGAGATCGACCTCGTGATATCCCTCTCGGCGCGACAGCATGTGGTAAATGATCTCGAGCATACGGTGCGCGACGGCGATGATTGCCCGCTTGCTTCCGAGCCGACCTTTCCACCTCTGGTAGTGCACGCCGAAGTAGCTCTCCTTCTTGCGCACCGCCACCCATGCGGCTTGCACCAGCGCCGTCCTCAGCGCCTGATTGCCCTTCGTCGTACGCCCGCTGCGCCGTCGCCCGCCAGACGCGTTGTTGCCCGGCGCAAGCCCCGCCCACTTCGACAGATGCTTCTCGCTCGGGAATCGATCCATGTCGATGCCGATCTCGGCGATGATCACCTCGGCAATTCGCTGTCCGATGCCCGTCATCTCATCGAGCTTCGCGATCGCCTCTTCGACGAAAGGGTCTTGCTGTTGACTGCCGACCTCCTCGGCCACGCGCTCGCTCACGCGCGCGATCGCACGCTCCACGTCGTCGTAGCGGTCCAGCAGATCCGCCAGCACGAAACGCTGTGCCTGCGTCAGCCGTCCATCGACGGCCCGTCGCAGCTCGCTGTGTTTGGCATAGAGTTTCTCATCCGCCAGCGCCACGATCTTGTCGAGATCCTGCTCGCCCCGCGCGAGCGCCCGCAGCATTCGCCGCCCCGAGACCCCAAGTGCGTTCGAGAGCACCTGCGAGAGCTTGATGTTGCCCGACTCGGCGAGCTTCTGGACGCGGTTGGCCAACTGCACCCGGTCGCGCACGAGCGTCGAGCGATAGCGCGTCAGCTCGCGCAAGTCGCGGATCGGCGCTGGGGGGATGAAGCTGGCCTTGACGAGTCCGTGGCGTAGCAGGTCGGCAAGCCACTCGCAGTCCTTCACGTCCGTCTTTCGGCCGGGCACCTGCTTGACGTGCTGGGCGTTGACCAACAACACCTCGCACACGCCCTCGAGGATGGTGTGAACCGGCTTCCAGTAGACGCCTGTGCTCTCCATGGCGACATGCGTGCAGCCGGCTTCCATCAGCCAATCGCCAAGCTTCAGCAGGTCTTCGGTCATTGTCGAGAACGTGCGTGTCGTCTTCTTGCCGGTCACGATCAAACAGGCGACAACGGTCTTGGCGTGCACATCCAGACCGCAGCAGACCGGGTAGAGAATCTCCATAACAGACCTCCTACAGTAATTGGCGCCGACGTCAGGAGTCGTACAGATAACGAGTCTGCTATACGTGCTCCCCGAAGGGGCAACACAAGGAGGTGCCGAACCGACTCCCCGGTCAAACTATTACGCGGGCTCACGAACCCGCGGCACCAAGCAGTGACGACCTGCGACGTCGGCGCCGACGCGAGTATACGGCTCCCCTCTGCCCGTTTCATCCCAGGGGGTACGCCGCAGGCGTGTGGGGAACTATTA
>JAJTWZ010000133.1 GCA_021463145.1 Blastocatellia bacterium
GCGCGGCGAGTGCAACGAGCCGCGGCGCGACCCGCGGAACCGCCCGCCCCAACGCGACGACCGCGGAGCGGTCGCACCGTCGCTCCGGTCAAGCACACCAGGGTCGTTTCGATCTGCCTGCAATCCGCTCGCTTTTTGCCGTTGGGTGCGACCGCTCCGCGGTCGGGGCGATTTGGGTGGGCGGACCGGGGGGCACGGCGGTTCGCTTTGCTCACCGCCGTGCCCCCCGGCTATCGTCTGTGACCGCTTCGCGGCCAACGCGTCTCGGCCATCGTCCGCGACCTCGGCGCGGTCGCGAATGATCAGCGACAATTAGACAATTCTAATTGTCGCTGATCAAGGGAGGAACCCGGCTGCTCGACTGCTTCTCCCGAACTGGTGTTGCTGGAGGTGTTTACTGAGAGCCAAAGAACTTTCACCCCCCGCATAGCGTGTCGGTCACCTCTCTTAGAAACGGAAGAGGGTTGCGGCAGGCCGCAGATTCGTCGTCGATAGCCGCTAAGCGGGGCTTGGACCCGACATTCCCTCGACAATCCAGTCAATCGCTCCGGAAATCGCCGTAATCCCGTCCAGGTCTCCTCGGCTCTGGAATCCACTCCTTCCGCCAGTCACCCCAGATAACGCCGGAAGTGGGACACGAGCAGCGCGTGCGCTTCGTCCGTTGCTTCGGCGTCGTAACGGGGGCCAACGTCGCGCATGAAAGCGTGCTCGGCAGGGAACTCGTGGAAGACGCAACTGACTCCGGCATCGTGGAGCGCCTTCCGGATCGCGATCCGGTCAGGCGCCGGGATATGCGGATCGGAAGTACCCCAGACCATCATCAGCTCAGCGGCGATTTCTCCAGATCGCATGAGCGACCGTGAGTCCTCATCGGCGCCGAGTTTTCCGTTGTGAACCCCGGTGGCGTAAAAGCAGGCGGCCGCTCGCACGTCCGGTTGAAGCGCCGCGCGAAAGGCGAGGTGTCCGCCGATGCACCATCCCGCAACACCAAGCTGCTCTTTTGCGACGCGTGGGTGAGTTGCTAGGAAGTCGAGCGCGAATCGCGCGTCTTCGTCGAAATGAGCCACAGGCGTCCTCGCCGCGTCGGCCAGGCCGCGGTCGCGCCCTGCGTCGTCGAATTCCAACGCAGTCCCAGGCGGCTCGATGCGATGGTAGATCTCGGGCGCCACCACGACGTAGCCATACCCGGCAAGGCGGGCGCACGACCTGAGAGTGGACGGCGTCAGCTGGAAGATGTCGGAGTAGCAGAGAATTCCGGGAAAGCGGCCATCGCGTTTCGGCATCGCGACGTAGGCGCGCATCGCACCGCTGCCGGCTGGAACGTTGACGAACTCGGAGGAAATGAGCACGAGCCGCAGCCTCGCCGAAATCGGCCGCGAACGCAACCCGGAACCGTGCGTACCCGGCCACATCGAACCAAGTGCGATCGCTCCACAGCCGGCGCCCGGAATTTTCTCTTGACTCTATAGTCGAGTACGGAGTTTAGATTCTTCGCGAGGCTGGACCACCAGCCAGGGAGAATGGCAATGGCAGGACCATCCAAGTCCGAAAGCGGCCGGCGCAGTCTGAAGATCGGCGAGGTGGCGCGCCGTACGGGTCTCGGGATCGAAACTCTCAGGTACTACGAGCGGCTGGGGCTGCTCGAGCCGGGGGCGCGGACCGAGAGCGGCTACCGGCTTTATGGAGAAGAGGCTCTCGAACAGCTGGATTTCATCCGTAAGTCACAGACGCTCGGGCTTTCGCTTGGCGAGATAGCGGCGATCGTCGCGGAGCGAAGAACGGGTGGAACTCCGTGCGCGACGGTTCGCGATCTCGTGCGCCGGAGGATTGTCGAGCTCGACGAACGGCTCGCCGAGTTGAAGCGTTTCAGGCGTGAACTTGCGGCGACGCTGGCGTCCTGGGAGGCGCTCGGAGACGTGCCAGGACACGTGTGCGGCCTGATCGAAGGCTCTGTCGTGCCGGCAGCCTCCCCGAAATCGAAGCCGTTCAGCCGCAGGAGGCCGACGAAATGAAGACAGCGGAAGAATCAATTGTCTCGGGCGCTCCGGGCTCGAGCGTCGAGCTGCCAATTACCGGAATGCATTGCGCCGGATGCGCCAGGACGATCGAGAAGGCACTCGCGAAGACGCCGGGAGTGCAGACCGCGAACGTGAACTTTGCAACGTCACGCGCAACGGTGGCCTTCGATTCGGATGTGACGAGTCTCGGCGCCATCGTCGCAAGTGTCACGGACGTCGGCTATGGCGTCAACGAGGCTGCACTCGCGACGGATGCAATCGACGAAAGCGTGATAGATGAATCCCGGGACGCGGAGCTCAGATCGCTGCGACGCCGCTTCCTGGTCGCGGCCGTACTGTCGGCGCCGGTTCTGGTCATCGCCATGTCTCACGGCAAGGTGCCCATGCTCGACTTCGCAGGAGTCGAGTGGCTGCAACTCGTCCTGACCGTGCCGGTAGTCGTCTGGTGCGGCGCGCCGTTTTACATAGGCGCCTGGACGGCATTCCGTCATCGCGCCGCAGACATGAACACTCTGATTGCCGTCGGAACAGGTGCAGCGTTCGTCTACTCGGTCGCCGCGACCCTGGCGCCCGGGTTCTTTGCCGGTAGCGATACCGTGATGCACGGCGGACAGGTGGGACACGGTCACTCGATGCCGCCTGTCTACTTCGAGGCGGCGGCCGTGATCATCGCACTGCTTCTGCTCGGCCGAATGCTCGAGGCCGGAGCGCGCGGACGCACGGGCGAGGCGATTCGCCGGCTCGCCGGACTGCAGGCGAAGACTGCGAGGATAGTGCGCGACGGCAACGAGATCGATGTGCTCATCGAGGATGTTCGCGCCGGTGACCTGGTGGCAGTAAGGCCAGGCGAGAAGATCGCAGTCGACGGCCTGGTCGAATCCGGCTCGTCGTCCGTCGATGAGTCGATGCTGACTGGCGAAAGCATGCCCGTGGACAAGAAGGCCGGCGACGAGGTTTTCGGCGCCACACTGAATACGACCGGAGCATTCCGCTTTCGCGCAACCAAGGTGGGCCGCGACACCGCCCTTCGGCAGATAATGAAGATGGTGGCCGACGCGCAGGGAGCCAAGGCGCCGATAGCCCGTCTGGCCGACGTAATCAGTGGAGTATTCACTCCGATAGTCATCGCCATCGCGATCGCAACGTTCGTTGCCTGGTTCGTCGCCGCTCCGGTCGACACGCGCTTTGCAGTGGCGCTTGTAAACTTCGTGTCGGTGCTCATCATTGCCTGTCCGTGTGCGCTCGGACTTGCTACTCCGACCGCGATACTCGTCGGGACGGGCCGTGGCGCCGAGTACGGGACGCTGATCAAGGGTGGAGAAACACTCGAGACGGCCCACCGCATCCAGACGGTCGTTCTGGACAAGACCGGCACCGTCACCGAGGGGCGCCCCACGCTCGTGGACGTGGCGGTAGTGCCGGATGGCTCAATAGCCGAGACCGAACTGTTGCGTCTTGCCGCGTCGGCGGAGCGGGGGAGCGAGCATCCGCTCGGGGCGGCCATCGTTGCGGGAGCGAAATCGCGCGGTGTGAGGCTTGCGATTGCCGAAACGTTTACCGCGGTCCCGGGCCACGGGATCGATGCGCGCGTCGATGGACGGGCGATATTGCTGGGGAACGCGAAGCAGTTTCGAGATCGCGACATTGACACTGGGGCACTGGACGGGCAGGCGCGCGAGGTTGCGGCGATGGGTCGAACGCCCGTATTTGCGGCCGTCGATGGCCACCTTTCAGGGCTCTTCGTGATTGCCGATCCGGTCAAGGCGGGCGCGCGGCAGGCCGTCGAGGCGCTCGAACGCCTGGGAATCGATGTCGTCATGCTTACCGGCGACAATCGGGCCACGGCCGATGCCGTTGCCGCCGAAGTAGGTATTGAGCGCGTGCTGGCTGACGTGCTGCCCGGCGGAAAAGCCGACGAGATCGAACGGCTTCAGGCGGGGGGCCGTGTAGTGGCCATGGTAGGAGACGGCATCAACGACGCGCCGGCGCTGGCGCGCGCGGACGTAGGGATTGCAATCGGCACTGGCACCGACGTGGCAATGGAGGCCTCGGACATAACGCTGATTCGGGGAAACCTGCACGGCGTCGTCTCGGCTATCGAGTTGTCCCGAGCCACGATCCGCACGATAAGGCAGAATCTGTTCTGGGCGTTCGCCTACAACGTCGTAGGGATACCAGTGGCAGCCGGAGTGCTCTATCCATTCACGGGACTGCTGCTGTCGCCGGTGCTGGCGAGCGCGGCGATGTCGCTTTCGAGCGTGTCGGTCGTCCTGAACAGTCTTCGACTTCGGCGTTTCAAGCCGGAAAGGGAGGTGCGCTGATGCTCGATACAACCGAGATCGTCGTGGTTGCAGGTGGACTCGCCGCCATCGTGTTCGTGCTCTGGTTCTTCTTTGGCGCTCGTCAGGCAGCGGCGGCGACAGCGGACGAATCGGGAATACAGAGGATCCGGGTCACCGTGCAGGGAGGATTTGCACCTGATGTCGTGACGGTTAAGCAGGGCCGGCCGGTAAGACTGGAGTTTTTCCGCAACGAGACGAGCGCCTGCAGTGAGCAGGTGGTGTTCGGCGATTTCGAGATAGTCCGCGACCTGCCGGCATTCTCGACGACGACAGTCGAGTTCACGCCAGATCGCGCAGGAAGGTTCACGTGGACCTGCGGTATGCGGATGCTGCGCGGAACCCTGGTGGTCGAGCCGGACAATTGAAGAGGGAGGACCCAACCTCGCCCGGCAGTCGCGGGTTGGCTCAGGTGGCCTACCTGACGGGCGGGTCGCTCGTCTTGAAGACCATCTTCCAGGATCCGTCTGGCATTCTCACCACCTGAGGGTCGGTGATCTCCTTGCCCGGCGGAGCGTAGAGCCTGACACCGGGTTCAGCGGACCAGTTCAGGCCGTCGACGGACACGAAGCTCACGATCGTCTGTTGCGTCCTCTGGTCGAATGCGTAGAGCCGGAATCGGCCGTCGTCCAGGAGTACCGGCTTCGCAGTGCCATAACCGTCGAGGCCTAGCGACCGGGGTTTCTTGAATTTCCTGCCGTTCCGGCTTTCAGCCACGACTGTTGTGTGGTCGGTGAGGCTGAACACGAACATCAGCCATTTGTCGCCTGCACGGAAAACATCGGGATCCACTAGTCCGGGATTCGAGAGCGCCGTCCCGGTCTCCCGGAAGCGGATTCCGTCATCCGAGATTGCAGCTCGAACGTAGTGCGTGCCCGGAGCGCCAGGATCTCCGTTGGCGCCGTAATAGAACAGCCGATAGCGGCCGTCGTCGAGTTGGACAATGCTCGGGTCAACGGCCTTCTCGCTCTTCAACCCTTTGATCGTGAGGCCGAGCGGCACGAACGGAGCGTCACCGCCAGCGCTCTCCGCCACGTTTGCAGTCTCCGGCATCCGGGAGGCGTCGACGTAGTAGATTCTAAGCCGGCCCTCGGGCGTAACGATCGCGCACGGAACCGAAGCGTGCTCGAGCAGCACCACGCCGTCGTGCGACCAGTCGAGGCCGTCCGTGCTGGACGCGCTCGAGACCTGATGGGTGTACGGGCCGGCCGGGGGTGACTGAAGCGCCGGAACTGCGGAATTGGCGGCAAAGATGGCGAGCAACGTTGCGGCGGCCGCTCGTGCGACAAGTCGAATCGAAGGCATGGGGGGCTCCTCCTGCGGGATGGCGACGTCGCGAAGCAGTGCGACTGCGGGAGAGATTTGTCGCGAAGCGGCGCGACATCACGGCGATGCGCGAAGGCCTTGTACACGTTGCCCGGGTCAGGTGACGAGGCCCTGGTTCATTCTCGACCGCCAGGCAATTTGACGCTTCGCGTTCGCACGAACGGTTAAGCGAGGCCGGGATCCTGCTCTACGCGAGCCTGCTGTGCGTCTGATAAGGATGCCTACGCTATGGTCATGGGTCGCTCCACGGAGCAGGATATTGACACAGAATGCATGAATGGCATACGTTGCAGTTATGGCGCACAACGATGAAATGGCAGAAATTCAGAACGAGGCAGTACGCGTGGTTCTCTCCGAGGGTGGCCGAATCGTAATCCCGGCAAGTGTAAGGAAAGCGCTCGGGGTCGGTCCGGGCGATTCGTTATCGCTGCGAGTGGAGGACCAGGAGTTGAGGATCCTGCCGCAACGGGAGGCTGTCCGGCGAGCCCAGGAGATCGTGTCGAAGCGGATTGCGCCCGGGCGGTCGCTCGTCAGAGAGCTCAGAGAGGAGCGAAAGCGAGAGGCTTCGCGTGGCTGACGTGGTCCTCGACGCTTCGGCGGTGCTCGCGCTGTTGAACCGGGAACCTGGTGGGGAACGGGTTGAGCACTACCTTGCCGAAGGAGTGATGAGCGCGGTAAACGCAGCCGAAGTTCTCTCGAAGCTCGTGGACGCTGGACTTACGCTTGGCGAAGCGAGAGAAGGCCTCGCCTTGTTGGGGTTCAGGATCCTCGGATTCGAGTTGCGAGACGCCGAGGCCGTGGCGGCGCTTCGAACGCGCACGAAGTCGAAGGGACTTTCGCTTGGCGATCGGGCATGTCTTGCCCTCGGACTTCGACTCGAGGCGGTCGTCGTTACGGCAGAGAGATCCTGGGCGGGTTTGAAAATCGGACAAATCGACGCAATCCGGTAGATCTATTGCGTCCGACAATGTCAACTCCGACGAAGGGCGGAAATCAGCCAGGTACGTCGGGGAATGTCGGAATGTCGAGTGCAATTCGGAGCGCAGTGGCGAGGTTCTGTATACGGTCCTGTGAAAGGGATCCGATGAAGTTCGTCAACATGGACTTCGGAAGACTGACGAGTTCGTCACAGTGGATGCTGCTGACGTGCTTGAGTCCATCGTCGACACCAACTTGTACCTGCGTCGCGAGGCCGTCATACGCCGAATAGATCGGAGCGCAGATGACTGTTTGAAACCGCGAGTCAATGAGGACCTGTCGGCTCACGACGACGAAGACGCGTTGCTTCTTCGGATCCCGAGTCGACGGGTGCTTTACGAGATAGAGGTCGCCCCGTGTCAATGCTCGACCTGATACGCGAGCACGTCGGAGGCTTCGTCGTTCAGACGATCCGCGTGGCGATTGATGATCTCGAGATCTCGGGCATTAAGTTCCTCGAGCTCAAGTTGTGCGAGGAACGCCTTCGCGGCGACTTCGAGGAAGACCGATCGGTTCTTGAACTGTCCTCCACGACGATCGATGCGCTCGAGCACCTCGTCTGAGAGTGTGATGGATGTCTTGACTTTCATACCACCAAAGTACGCCCAACCAGAAGGCATGGTCAAGTCACGGTCTCCGCCAGTAGCGTCCGATAACGCATATTACGAGCAGTTGTCCTGGTGGGGGCGGCGGTTTTTCGGCCTCCGTCTCTGGTGTCAGCCGCAGGATCCGCCAAGGATCCTAAGGTGCAGCACCCGCTCCGGGAGTACTCCGGGGGAAACGACGCGCGCCTCGGTTCGCGGGAGTTATCGGTCGAGATTTCGCGCAAGCGCGCGCTTTCGAACATCCAGTTATTGTGGCCTCCCAGAGCGTCGATCCCGGACAGCTGGCTCACTCGGGCAACGAGTTCACATACGGTCTTACGCTTCACACGCGTCGAGTATCCGGTCACGCTCTTCTCGAGGCTACGCGCACGTCTTTACGCGCGAACAGAATCTGCATCTGCAAGTCGGCGCCCTCCTCGAGGCCGCGGGCTGCGGAGCGAGATGGAATTGTCGGTCCGGGCGGTTGTTTCGTCGAGACTCCGCAAGAGCGGCCGCGCGGGCGAGAAAAGCAAAACTCGCAGTCAAAGTGCGACCGAACAAAAGACGGCCGGCGTGACGATTCGCGTCCGGCCGATGTTGCCTCGTTGAAGCAGCCCGGCACGGCGATCGCCGGTCACCAGGTAATCCGCCTCGCCGACCAGAGCCATCGACAGCAGGAACGCGTCGTTCGGATCGCTCGTTTCGATGCCGTCCGGCAGAGGTGGCAAGTGCTCCAGCACGATTGCGCGCTGCAAGTTGTTGACCATGGTGCCGACCCGGTGGGCGGGGAGGATGGTCCTAAGCCTGGGGTAGCGGCTCGCGCGCCGCAGTTCGGCGAGTTGTACCGTGGAAGTCACCAGATCGAATCGCCCCGCTCGCCAGGCGCGATAGATCGCGTCG
>JAJTWZ010000134.1 GCA_021463145.1 Blastocatellia bacterium
GATCTCGACCGCGGAGCGGTCGCACCGATCGCCGATACCGCAACGTGTTGCGGTCCCATCGAGCCCGTCGGGAACTGATTCCCTCGGACTCGGACTCAACCGCTGATCGGTTGCCCACCACCGCTTCAGGCACCCAACTCCCGCCGACGGACGAACTACCACGCCACACCCTGCGGCCGCTTCGATCCTTCGCCTGCGAAACGTCGTCAGTCGACGAACGTTCGGGGGACGCGGGCGCTGACGGCACACGTGACCTCGTACGAAATCGACCCGGCGGCGGCGGCGACCTCTTCCGCCGACGGCCCGCCCGGTCCGACGATGACCACCTCGTCGCCGAGCTCCACGCCAGAGATTCCAGTAACGTCCACGATCGTAAGGTCCATCGACACCCGGCCCACGATCGGCGCGAACGAACCGCGCACGCCAACGGCGCCCTGATTCGACAGCACACGGCGTATGCCGTCCGCATATCCCGCAGGAATCGTCGCTATCCGGCTCTCCCGCGTCGTTCGGAACGTACACCCGTAGCCAAGAGGCGTACCCGCCGCGACCGTCTTCAAGTGCTCGACCCTCGAAACGAAGCGCATTGCGGGCCGGACGTCGATTGAAGGCAAATCTGCCCGACCTGCCGACAGGATGTCTCCCTTCAATCCATAAAGCAGGGCGCCAGGGCGCACGAGGTTTCCGCGAGCCCTGGAATACGCGTGAAGCCCCGCGCTCGATGCAAGGTGCCTCCAGGAGACGACGATGCCGGCCCGCTCGAATCGGGCGGCTTCGGACTCGAATGCATCTATCTGCGCGTTCGTGAAGTCAGCAAGCTCCGGCACGTCGCTAGACGCCAGATGCGTCATCAAGCCGTCGCATCGGACGTCCGGACAACGGCCCAGTATCGAAATCGCTCTGTCGACTTCGGAACGCTCCAGGCCGAGGCGCCCCATACCGGTGTCGATCTTGAGGTGCACTGCCGTCTCGACTCCCTGCCGCCTCGCCTCGGACTGAAGCCGCTCGAGTTGATCGAGCCGCGAGACTGCCGCCGTAAGTCTGTGTTCGACGACAAGTCCCTCCTGTCCGTCCCAGAAGCCTCCAAGGCACAGTATCGGGCGGTCGATGCCGGACTCTCGCAACCCTACACCCTCTTCGGGAAGCGCGACTCCGAGCCAGGCGGCCCCAGCTCCGGCGAAGACGCGGGCGGCCTCCAGCATGCCGTGGCCGTAGGCGTCGGCCTTCACCACCGCAAGCACCGAGACTCCGGGCCCGACGAGATCCTGAATTGCCCTGAAGTTGTGACTCATCGCCGAGCGCGAGATCTCGGCGCGAGTCGGACGCGTCGCCGTCACACAAGTCCACCCGGTCATGCGGCCGGAGTGTACCGGCTTGGTCGCGCGGCGCGCCACCGGTGCCCCCAAAACCCCTTCTTGCCGTGCATTTTGCGCGTGTGGCACAATGCTCTGTTCGGTATTTCACAATTTCTATTCGACCCATCGGGAAGGAGTCTTATGCGAGCCACAAGCGGCATCACGGCCCAGACCGGCATGACCGGAATGCGCGGGCGCGTCGCCATATTCATTGACGGAAACAACCTGTTTCACGCGGCGCGATCGGCCGGCGTGGAAATCGACTACGCGAAGCTTCTCAATTTCCTCCGCGGCGAGTCTCCGCTGCTGCGCGCATTCTTCTACACGGGCGTCGACGAACGCGCCGAGCGCCAGCAGGGTTTTCTGCTCTGGATGCGGCGCAATGGCTACCGCGTCGTGCAGAAGGAGCTCAAGACCTTCTCCGACGGAACGAAGAAGGCGAATCTCGACGTCGAGATCGCCGTCGACATGCTTAGCCTCGTCGGAAACTACGACACGGCGATTCTCGTCTCGGGAGACGAAGACTTCGCGTATGCGATCAACGTCATCGCCTACAAGGGCGTCCGTGTCGAGATAGGCGGCTTCAGGTCGAACACGTCGCCGAGGTTGATCGACGTCGCGGACAGGTTCATCGACTTCGACGGAGTGATCTCCGAGATCTGCAAGGCCGAGAGCCGCTACGCGCCGTACCCGAACGTGCGGCCGGGCCACACCAGCCGCTATGCACCTGCGGCCGGGTCTGGCGCTCCGATCGCGTCGAACGCCAACCGGATAGACGTGCCGGTCCCGGCAGTTCCCGCGACAACGGTCGAGACGATGCCCGTTGCGATGTCGCCGCAACCGCCGCAGCCCGAGCCACCGGTTTCGGATCCGTACGCGGCACCCAGGGAACCCGAACCCGCTTCCGGACTCGCGCGCGTGCTCGACGACGTATCGGGCGAACCGGCCGGAGCGACTACACTCGATGTCTGAAGCGTCGCGCGCTTCGCTCTTCGCGGAGGTGGAAGGCGTCCGGTTGCGCCTCGCGCACCCGGACGTCCTGCCGTTCCGCTGGGTTGGTCAGGACGACACTCTCGAACAGCTGCTCGCGGCCTGGTTCGTTCTCGACAAGCGAGATCTGCCGCTCAATCCGCGTCTCGTCGGCAAGCCCGGTGTCGGGAAGACGACCCTTGCCTATGCGGCGGGACAGGCACTCGGGCGCGACGTCTATATCTTTCAAGCGACGATGGATACCCGGCCTGAAGACCTCATCGTAACTCCGGTCGTAGGAGGCCCCGGCGAGATCCAGTACGTCGCCAGCCCTCTGGTGTCGGCGATGCTGCGCGGTGGCGTCTGTGTGCTCGATGAAGGCAACCGCATGAGTGAGAAGTCGTGGGCGTCGCTCGCTCCGCTTCTCGACTCGCGCAGGTACGTCGAATCGATCGTCGCGGGCATAAAGATTCCGGCGCATCCCGACTTCCGCATCTGCGCGACGATGAACGACGACTCCTCGACGTTCGAGATTCCCGAATACATCCATTCGCGGCTGCAGCCGCAGATCAGGCTGGAGTTTCCGGAGCCCGAAGAAGAGCTCGCCATCCTCCGCGAGAACCTGCCGTTCGCCGACGACCAGATACTCGGATACGTTGTCGCTTTCCTGAAGGCGGCGCACCGTAGGAACGAAAGCTACACGGTGCGAGACGGCATCAATATAGCCCGCTATGCGCTGAAGCTCGCAAAGCGGCAGCCGCATCTGACGTCGGCCGAGCACTTCGTCGGTTCCGTGCGCATGGTTCTTGGCGACGAAGCCGTAACGTACTTCGTCGCACAGTGAGCCAGGGCGGCGACGCGCGCGCGTGGATCGAAGTGGTCGGCCAACCCGTCCACGTGTTGCCGGTTCTCCACTATCGCATCGAGTACGCCGGGTTGGTCCACGAGGCGTGCGCCGCGCTCGAGCCGGACGCGATCGCCGTCGAGTTGCCGTCCGTGCTCCGTACGGCCGTCACGACGGCGGTGGACCGGCTGCCTTTCCTTTCGATCGTTCGTTACGGGCCGGAGGGCGCGATCTCGTACGATGGAGCGGGCGGTTCGGAGACGGGCTACCTGCTCGTCGAGCCGGCGGATCCGATCGTGGAGGCGCTCAGGCAGGCAAAGGAACGCGGTGTCGCCGCGCACTGCATCGACGCGAACCTGTTCGACTATTCGGACCATCACGACAGTCTTCCCGATCCCTACGCCGCGGTGCGCATAGGGCATCGCGCGTTCTACGACGAATTGGCGGCCGGCCGGTTCGCTGGCGAGACTCCTGACGCGGTCGATGAGTATCGCGAGGCAGTAATGGCTGCAAACGTCGTGGAGCTCGTGCGAGCCGGAGCGTCGAACGTGCTCGTCGTCTGCGGGATGGCGCACGCATCGCGACTGATCGCGAGGCTCGAATCGGACACGGCTTCGCGCTTCGGAATCCCGGCACCGGCCGGCGCCGCCGTGATCGATCGCAAGTCCGTGCGCTGCTTCAACCTGCACGCCGATGCCTCGCGCGAGGTGCTCGCCGAGTGGCCCTACCTTTCGGCCGTCTGGGAGCGGGCGCGCCGCCGCGGCGACGACGACGCGCCCACGGAGTTGCGTTCCCCGCGTATCATCTCGTTTGCGAGCCGCCGCCGGCTGGAGGCCGAACTTGTCGAAGCGCTGGTGCCGCCGGCACCGCGGGCCGGGCTCCCCGTCGACCGTCAGACCGTTGCGTGGAATCTGTTCCGCGAAGCGGCGGTCCGATACGAGCAGGATACGGGCGAACGGGTGTCGTCCCACCAGTTGCGCATACTCATGAAGTTCCTGCGGAACTGGTCGCTCGTCCGCGGCCGGCTGCAGCCAGATCTCACCCAACTCGTCGAATCCGCGAAGGGCGCCGTCGACGACAACTTCGCCTATGAAACCTGGGACATCGCCACATTCTGGCCCTGGCAGGATCCGAGCGGCGCGCTGCCGACGTTGCGTCCTACGATCGAAGATCTGTACGGAGGCGTGAGAACGATCCGGTTCCACCGGCGAGAGAAGACTCGCAGAAAGCGGCCATTGCTGATGCGCGCGCGGCGTGGCGAGAAGCGGCCCGGCGAGTGGGCCGAGCAGTTCGACGGATCGTCGATCTGCTCGTACCCGCCCGAGGACGTGATCATCGAGAACTTCGGCGGCTACCTGAAGAAGAAGGCGAAGAGCGTGCTGTCGGAGGAGAACTCGAGGGTCGAGCCTTTCACGACGTCGATACTCGATGGCATCGACGTGCGTGAGACGATCCGAAACTGGCACGAGGGCCAGATCTACGTGCGGGACAATCGGCGATCGCGTGGAGAGGTCGGATCCGTCGTCGTGATATTCGACGAAGACCGTGACTCGGACGCCTTTCCGTGGCTGATGACGTGGCTTGGCGAGCACGCACAGGAGTCGGACATGGCGCTCTACTCCACGGATCCGGGCGAGACGATCGTGGGACCTGGAGTGAGCCGGGCGGAGTACGGTGGCTTCATGATGACGTATCCACCGCGCCGGCTGGGCGACGTGTGGGGCGATCCGTTCTATCGCGATGCCAGGACAAAAGCGGAAGTGCTGCTGATGGCTGCGATCGACTACAGCCTCGAGCGGCTCGTTGTGTACGTCGCGGCGGATCCCCCGCGCACGGCGCTGCGGACCTTCGCGGCGCGCTACGGCAAGAAGATCGTATACGTGCCGTCGGGCGTGCTCTCACCCGTCACCGTGAAGAGGCTCCGCGTCTTCCACGTGCTCTCCGGCTACGACAAGCGCGAAATCGCGGGGGAGTACATCTGGTGAAGCCAATCCCTCGAGATCCATCCCACCCGCTTCTGCAGTGCAGCGATCCGCCGGGGGCTACGAGTCGGCAGGGAGAAACCGGCTTCGTGTTCGCCGGGACGGGTTTCGTGTTCGCCGGTAGAGGTGTTCGCCGGGTGCGAGGTGTTCGCCGGGACAGGTTTCTGTCGCGGCAACCCATTTAGGCTTAGCGACTTACAGGATACCCTCGGAACAGTCGATAGCAGATTTATTGGCGACTCCTGGTGCGATGCCGATTTTGGGCCGGCGAGGCACGGGAGAGGCGAATTGACTAGCCGGCGAAGAGGCTTGAGAGGAGTGGTGTCCGCGACGAGTATCGCGATGTACCAGTTAACCGAGGGACTGCAGGATAGGCTGCGCAGAGGGCCTATTCCCGCCTCTCGTTACTGCCGACGGTCACGTAGCGATCGTGTGGACATCCTGTTCGGACTGATTTGACCAAGTTTCACTACACCCGCCATTTGGCTGTAAGCCGCTGACCCGCAGCGATTTACAGCGAAGGAAGGCTGTCCCCGCGCAACCTCGTCACGTGATGGCCTCGATAGGCGGGCGAACGCTGGACCCAATTGCGATTTCCGGATGTTCTTGGCACGCCCCGTGATCGAGAAGGCGCGGGAAAATTTGCGTGGCGGGTGAGGAAGAAACTGGACGCCGCGGGCCGGGCCCGCTCCGGACTCTCGTCGAGGCGTACGCCGGTAAATCCCCGATTCAAAAAGACTTGTCGCGAAGGAAGCCTATCGTCAGGTAATGGTGTCGCGAAGGGAGGTTGTCCCCTGGCAGGTGATCCGCTTGGAAGATCCACGGGCAGCGTGGAGTGCGCCAGAAGTCCCGAGCGGGGCAATGAATGCTTCGTGCCCCCCTCCTTTCCTAGGTTACCTATCCTCCCCGTATTCACGGCTTGGATGAAAAAATTCGTTACGGGGTGGCCCTTGCAGCGAGGTTGCCCCCCTCCATCCAAGAATCACGGACTTTCTGACCGGTGACCCGCCAGTGGTTTCGGAAGTGATCGAAGCGTTCCCAGATGAGCAGGGCAGTCTCCGTACGCTAAGGCTGTCCCCGGGCAATACCGGGCAATTCTTCATCCAGGAACTGCTCGGGCACGCCGATGTCGGAACGACCGAGATCTACACGCGGGTGTCGATCGCAAAGCTCAGGGAGATCCACCGCGCGACGCATCCGGCCAGGTGGGGCAGCGGAGCGCCGGACGGCGACCAGGAATCAGGCGAGTCCGAGCGCATCCGCGCGTGGAGGCATCGGACCAGCAGCGAGTAGAATGACAGGCGAGGAGAAACTGACGATGACGATACTGGAGAAGATCGTCGAGATGGCGAAAGCGCTCGACCCGGAACAGCAGCAGAAGGCGATCGAGTATCTGGATCAACTGGCGCGCGAGCGGACCAGGGCCAAGCCTCGCCGATCGCTGAAGGGAATCTGCGCGGGGCAGGGCGGGAGCCTGAGCCTGGAGGACTTCCAGGAGCTGCGCCGGGAGATGTGGGCGAACTTCCCGCGTGACATCGAGCCGTGAGCGCGGTCATCGCGGACACGCACGCGATCGTGTGGTATCTGAGCGACGTGAATAGGCTGTCGCCGGCGGCCGAGGTGGCGCTGGACACGGCAGTGGCGTCGGGCGAGCCGATCTACGTGGCGAGCATCACGCTGGTGGAGCTGAGATACCTGATCGAGAAAGGGCGGCTGGCGTCGACGGTGTGGGATGCGGTGGTCAACGCGCTTGCGGATCCGGACGGGAGCGTGCGGCTCGAACCGCTGGACCTGGCCGTGGCAAGCGAACTGGGCGTGATTCCGCGTGGGGTGGTGCCCGAGATGCCGGACCGGATCATCGCGGCGACGGCGCACTACCTCGGGCTGCCGCTGGTCACCGCGGATCACAAGATCCACGCGGCCGGGATCGCGGTGATCTGGTAGCGCGGTCGTGGCGGCGAACGCTGAAGGGAAGCGGTGGGTCGTCCGACAACCGCGACTTACGTTCGGCCGCTTGTCGTCGCGCGAGACCCTGGACAGGAAAGGCCGCGGCCGAGACGTAAGGCAGAGGTTTCTATCCGATGTCGAGCGAGCCGAGCCGTGGCCGGAGCGGGACAGTCTGGATCTCGCTCGCACGTTGGATAGAAATTCTTGAACGAAACCGCGGGGAGGGGGCGGCCTTGGGCTATGGGGTTTGAATCGCAATCAGGCTGGGTCCGTCGTGGCGGATCCGATGTCGCTTCGTCGCGCAGGCTTCTCTGATCGGTGTGTCGATTGTTGACGACGAGAGTCGGCAGCCTGGTCGCGTCGCGGTTGACCGATTTCGGCGTAGACGAGTCCTGAGCACCGCCGGTCTGGACGGTTGCGCGCAGTCGTTTTTGCCGTCGTGTTGGAGTCTCATCGCGATTAAGAAGAGTTCATTGTCGGGGCCTCGAAAGTTCTTGTGCGCCTCCTCCAGGAACGGGCCGGGTGCGCAATGACCTGGACGACGCGCATTTTACCGGGTGGCCCTTGCAGCGAGGTTGCCCCCCAATCCAGGAAGCACGGACTTTCTGACCGGTGTGACCCGCCAGTGGTTTCGGAAGTGATCGAAGCGTTCCCAGATGAGCAGGGCAGTCTCCGTACGCTTAGGTAAGTCGCTGAGTCGCAGAGGTTTGTTTCGAAGGAGGGCTGTCCCCGTACACCGCCAGATGAGCATGGCAGTCTCCGTACGCTTAGGTAAGTCGCTGAGTCGCAGAGGTTTGTTTCGAAGGAGGGCTGTCCCCGTACACCACTCTTTCCTCTCCCGTCATTCCGCGAGCACTTCCGGCATTCACCGGTCTGTCGAAGTCCGCCGTCGTCGAATCGATTCTCGGATCGCTTCATCAATGGCTGCCCGTTTCGGGCAA
>JAJTWZ010000135.1 GCA_021463145.1 Blastocatellia bacterium
CCAAAAGCAGGTGGCGGAATACTTTCCAAAGGAACTCACACCCGGAGACGAGATCGATGTTTACTTCGTAGGCCTTGGCGGCGTGAAGGAAGGTGGCGCAATGCAGCTGGTATTCCTCGTCAACGAGTTTCAGAGCGTCGAGTGACTTTGACCCGGCGCCGAACCAGCGCATCCAGCTGAGTTCATCTCATTGCTTCGCACTGACAGGGCAGACTGCAACTTGGCAGAGGCTGTAGCTGGAATCAACAACTTACAGGGCAGTTTCTTGAGAGCCGGCGCAGCTGGATACTTCGGTTCATCCGAGGCCGCCGCGCCGGCCCGGTGAACCTTGACGTTGGACAGCCACAGTGCGCGTGATGCCGCTATGGTGCGAACCAGACTACGACGAAAGGGAGTTCCTATGCAGACAAATGCGAGAGCCTTCGTCCTTCTTGCTGCGCTGAATGTGGTAGTCGTCTTAATGGCGCCCGCGGCAGCTGCGAACGGTCAGGAGCGAAAGCCAACGTCAACTGAGCTAAAGGCAAAGCTCATCGCTGTTATCGAGCTTCTTGAGACGGACCCGTATAACAAGGACGCGGAGTGGCACCGAGCGGCCGTGCTCGAGTGGCTGACAAATGCCCCGGACGTGACCGTGACGCTGTGTGCCGACGTGCTGGGCGACATCAAGAAGTTCAAGGATTACGATGGATCGGCGTTGCTCGGCCAGCTAGCCTTCTCCGAGGCGAAGTTCATTCTCCAGAATCCAGACAAGGCAGCGGATGCGCTGGCAGTCAACATGGCGGGTGTCGAGGGCGTGCTTAAGGCGTACGCCGCGATGCAGAAGGCGAAGCCCAGGGTCAAATTCGACAACCTCGAGAAGCTCATCCAGCTCCGCGCGCAGAACGAGCTCGAGGCACACGTCCGAGCGACGGTGAGCAAGTGCCACTAGCAATGGCTGCCCAACTGGCGGTTGCACCGGAGCGCGCTCAGCGTGCGTTCTGCGATTCACCTTGACGCCGTCGCGCGCGCCCGCTGATGCTTGACGTTCGGCGGCCGACCGTAGCCGAGCCGGCGTATAATTGTGGCGCTTTGATTGGAGGACTTCCCGTGAGTGAGCACCGCATAGAAGCGACACTTGATAGTGACGGCACTTTGACGCTCGACGGACTACCCTATCACGCTGGCGATCACGTCGAGATCACGATCGTACACGCGACGGGCCCCGGAGAGCGCCGGCGTGCGCTGCGTGGAAAGGCAGTAACCCTCGTCGACCCATTCGCGCCCGTGGCGCAAGAGGACTGGGAAGCCGTGCGATGATTCTGCTCGATACGCACGTTTGGATCTGGTGGACGCACGGCGATGCGAACTTGGCACCGGAACTTATCTTCGCGATCGACCAGCCCGAAGACGAAGGGATTGGGGTCAGCGCCATCTCGTGTTGGGAGGTCGCCTAGCTCTCGGAGTACGGCCGCCTCGACCTGCCTTGCACCATCAACGACTGGATGCGGGAAGCGCTGCTATATCCAGGCATTCGAGTCCTCGAGCTGACACCCGAGATCGCCGTGGAATCAACGCAGTTACCGGCACCATTCCACCGCGATCCTGCCGATCAGATGATTGTGGCAACGGCGCGAATTCTCGATATCGAGCTCGTTACGCTCGACGGCACGATCAGGTCGTATCCGCCCGTCCGATTGCTCGCATAGGGCCGTCGAACTAGCGGTTGCACCGGAATTCATCTCATTGCTTCGCACTGACTGGGCAGGATGAAACTTGGAAGAGCCTGTACCTGGAATCGTCAGCATACCGGGGCGATTCTCGAGAGCGCGCGGGCAGCGAGAGGTCATCGATTCACCTTGACGCCGTCGCGCGCGCCCGCTGATTCTTGACGTTCGGCTGCTACGCACGCTGGGTACCAAAGAGGTGGCGCTATTGTGAGGTCTTCTGTGGCGTCGAGTCGGCTTGTGCTTGCAATTCTGGCTGCGTCAATTGCTGGATGTGACGCTCACACGTCGTTGCCAGGTCGCGCTATCGTGGTCTGTGCATCCCGTGACCCTTCAGTTGAGGTGGAGATCGAGGTCCGCCCTGGCGACACGCTCGATAGCATCTCGACGCGCCGCTATGGGCACCAAGGGTACCGCCACGTAATCTCTACATTCAATCACCTTGGCCCACCCGAATCGCTTAAGGCCGGGCTTCGGCTTCGGACCCCCGACCTTCGGGAGGCGTTGCTGGCCGAATGCTCAGACCCTTCACTCGCACCTGCGATAGAAGCGATCTGTTGTGCCAGGGTCAAGTTCGCCGCGATCAGCCCTTCACTTAGTAACCTGTGTAACGAAGATCGTCGACGGCCACTCGGGCTCCCCGTGGACACGGCCGACATCCTAAGCGACGCCCACGCCGATGTACGAACAGCTATCGCAATCCTTACGGCGACAGAGCATCCCCCACGCAGCGCGGTTGCCCGCCTTGATGAGGTGTCCAACTCGCTCTCTGGATTCACTCAGGGGTACTTTGACGACTATGGCTACGATCGGGACCTCGTTGACCGCCGCATCGCGGCTGCAATGAGCAACATAATCGTTTGGGCCCGCAGTGGCTACCAATAGCTCCGAGTCGCCAGGACTCGCTTGCAGGCTCTAGCGCAGCCGAACTAGCGCATTCAGCGGAGTTCATCTCATTGCTTCGTGCTGACAGGACAGACTGAAACCTGGAAGCGGCTGTATGACGCACACAAATCAGGGGACAAGCCTCGACCTGCAACAGCGCCAGGACCCCGCAAACTCGACTACTTTGCGGTAACCAGAGCACGTTCATTGATCGGCGGAATCTGCTCGGAGTTGCTCAGAAGAAGCTCGTTCCTGAGTCCGCCTCCCTGGTCGTCCTGGCCCAGTGAACCCCGTCTGCAGCGTACTATCGTTCCGGCGATGGTCCTGAGGCGATGCGGGTGGTACCGTGACGAGTCGGGGTCGCACGTCCGACCCGTCTCTGGCGCTCCGGGTACGACTGGCGCGCTGTCGTCCGTGCGGCGGACCGCTCTGACTGGCGACGATAAGAATTTCCGGTCGCGGTAATTCCAATCGTCGCCGATCAGACGAACCAATGATCGTACCGGTAACCGTCGCAATTCCATTTCTGAGACGAGACCGTGCTTCGCGTATACGGGTTCTCCATCCCTCGCCGAGCTTGGTGTTGGACTCGAAAAAGACCTGTCCCCGGCTATAGCCCCGGCAATTCCGGCAATTGTCCTACGCCGTTTTCTGCAGCGTCATCTCGAAGAACTTCAGCCAGGTCGCGCCGTCATTCGAACGCTCGCCGATCTCGTACCACTCGCCCTTCTCGTTTAGCACGATCACGTAGCGAATCGTCCACGGCCCGTTCTTCATCCCCCACTCGAGCCGATTCGGGCCGACCTTCGCCTCGGACTCGCCGGAGCGTCCAGCACCCGCCCAGCTCGTGAACTTGTACTTCTGGCCAACGTCGTCGAACGCGATCACGGCGAGCGCGTCGTGCACGACCGCGCCCGTCTTCGCGTCACGACCGAGTCCTTCGATGTGAAGGAGCACGCCACTTTGCTTGAACTGGACGACTTCCGTCTGGTCGACCTCGTGCTTCTGGTCCGGACCCGTCCAGAACCACGCCTTTCCCTTCCAGGTTCCGGCCAGGAACTCGAGCTTCTTCAGCGCTTCCTGGTGCGCGGCGGTTCGCGCGGCCATGGGGTTCTGTCCTGCCTTGGGTTCCTGCGCGGCGCGCGCTTGCGAAACCGTCACGAGCGCCACAACGACGAGCGACAAGAGAATTCTGTTCATTGGGGCAGGATACGCGGACGGGGAGAGCGCGTCTTGAAGAAACCCGACGCACCGAACGAATCCCGTCTTTGCGACTCTGCGGTCCTCTGCGCCCCTGCGAGAAACTGTCGAGCGGCCGCGTTTCTCGGAAAGGCGCAGAGGTCTCGCAGAGCCGCGGCGTTTCAGACGACGCTCGTGTGCTCGATGCGCTCGAGGTACGCCATCAGCAGCCGCGGCGACCACCCGAACACACCCCCGAACTCGCGCGTGAGATGCGCCTGGTCCGCAAATCCTGCATCCGTCGACACGCCGGCCCACGTCGGATCCGGACCCATGAGCGCCAGCAGGCATGCGTGCCGAATCCGGCGCATGCGCGCGAACTCCTTCGGCGTGAGCCCCACCGCGGCGCGAAACCGTCGCTGAAACTGTCTCTCGCCGAGCCCGACGCGCGTCGCCGTGTCGACGATGCGTTCAGAACCGTCCGTGTCGATGATCGCCTGGACGGCCTGCGCGACCAGTTCGTCGATCGGGTGCGCGACAGTGGCGAGCTCCGATGTGACCCGCGAGAGTCCAGCGACCGTCTCCTCATCGGACTCGGCACCGGCCACTTCCTCGACGATGCGAGTGGCGAGCCACGGCCTCACGTCCGACAGGAGCCCGAACTGATCGCGCAGCGATACCATCGGCACGCGCAGGGCCGCGCCGCCGGCACTCGGATGCAGCCGGAATCCGCAGTACTTTCCGCCCGCCACGACGCTCACCTTCGCCGCCGTCACCCGCGGGCCGAGGAACGTCGCCATCCCGCCAACGTTCGCTCCGTAGCGCGAGTACCCGACGGTGCACGTGCCGTCTGGCACGATCGTATGTTCGAAGACTTCCGGGTCGCGCTCGTCGACCGCAAACGTCCAGTAGTTGACGATGAGGTGCTGGACGGCAGGATCGACGGGAAACTCGGCGTATCGCACTGCGACCTCGCGGGCGGGTGAGCATTTTCGAGGCCCGAAAATACCAGATTCCGCTGTCGGGATCGACGCACGGCGAGGCCGCCGCCTTGCCGCGTCCCGTCGATTCTGCGAAGGTGCCGCCAATTCGCGTTTCATCCGGTCGCCGGTCGACGAGAGGTATGCAAGAGATGACCGAAGCAGCGCTCCGAGAACTCATTGCCGAGCTCGACCGTCGCATCCTCGCCGATCCCGGCAACACGCCCGAGCGCTTCGCGAAGCTCACGGCCACGCAGCGCGATGCCGGCCTGCTGCACGGCGACCGTCCCCTTTGTCCCTTCCTGCGGCCGCTCTTCCTCTCGAGCGGGACATATCGTGCCGTCGCCAGTGCCGCGGAAGTCGTTGCGTCGGCCATGGAGCGCCTCAGCCTGCACGCCTTCCGCGATGCCGCGATTCTCGACGAGCTCGATCTCACGCCGGCCGAGCTCGACCTCGCGCGTATCGATCCCGGCATCCCGCGCGCGGGCCTCACAACGCGGCTCGACACGTACCTGACCGACGGCGGGTTCGGCTTCCTCGAGTACAACGGCGAATCACCGGCCGGGATCGGCGACCAGCGGCAGCTCGAAACGATGCTGTTCGGCCTGCCCGAGGTCCGCGCCTTCCTCGAGCGTCATCCTCCAAAGGCGCTCGATCCCCGCGCGCGGCTTCTCGAGGCGTTGGTCTCGGGATATCGGTCGTGGGGCGGGCAGACCGAATCGCCGACGATCGTCATCCTCGACTGGTCCGGCGTGCCGACGCAGTCCGAGTTCCGCGTGCTGCGCGACGACTTCGAAGCGCGAGGCTATCCGACGATCATCGCGGACCCGGGCGCGCTTACGTACGACGGAGCGACACTCTGCGTGGACGGTCGTCCGGTTGACATCCTGTACAAGCGGGTGCTCATCCACGAACTGCTCGCCCGGACGAGCCCCGATCACCCGCTGACGCAGGCCTATCGAGACGGCCGGATCTTCATGGCGAATGCGTTTCGCTGCAAGGTCGCGCACAAGAAGGCGAGCTTCGCCGTCCTCACCGATCCGCGGTTCGCGCACGTCTTCACCGACGAGGAACTCGACGTCGCGCGGCGGCACGTCCCGTGGACGCGTCGCGTGCGGGAGGGCGATGTCGAGGTCGACGGCGAGCGGGTCCCGATGCGGACCTACCTCCTCGAGCAACGTGACGCGCTCGTCCTCAAGCCGAACGACGACTACGGCGGGCACGGCGTCACGGTCGGGTACGCGACGGACGGCGACACGTGGACGCGAGCCGTCGAGACGGCGTTCGCCGGAAGCTGGGTCGTGCAACGGCGGCTGCCCGCACGCGCGGAAAGCGTTCCGCACTTCGACGACGCGGGACGTGTGACGAGCTCGACGCTGACGGTCGACTTCAATCCATTCGTCTTCGACGGTCGCGTCGAAGGCGGCATGGTCCGCCTGTCCGGCACCCCGCTCAGCAACGTCTCCGCGGGAGGCGGCGAAACGGCCGTCGCCGTGATCGACGTCGATCGAGCGGACGGCGGGGCGGACTTCCTTCGAAGCGGAACGGAATGACGATGGCAACGCACCTCTGGCACACAACGATGGCGAGCACGCGGCCAGCGTCCTCCGGTGCGTTGCGGATGCGCCCGAGGCCGGCCTGGAACTCGTCGTCGGTGACGCGCAGTTCGATCACTGCGGATCCTTTGCGCCGAGGACCGCTCGCAGGTTCGTGCCAGGCTTGAAATCCCACGTTCCGCCGTAACGGACGTCCCATATCTTCCAGGCGCCACCAGACTTCATGAGCACGACTGTGTCGGTCCACTTCGTGGTCTTCGCTCCGTCCGAGTACGTGAACATCACGGGGACGATCGCCTGCCGGTCGACGAGCGACGTCTGACCGAGCTCGAAAGACTGCGCACCTTCGAAGAGACTCGAGAAGAGGTCGCCTTCGATGAACGGTGGCTTCTCGTCGGGGTTCGCTTCGATGAAGGCGTCCTGTTCACGTTGCGCAGCGTCGAGGAGTGCCTTCAGGTCCTCGGTAAGGAGCGGCCAGATCGCCGGCCGTTGTTTCGCGGTCGGCAGGCCGGAGACCTTCTGCTTGATGAGCGCCGAGTAGAACTTGATGACGGCGGTGCCGGGCGAGTTCGGGACGCGCTGCGTGGTGGGGCGCGACTGCGCGGCGGCACAGACGCTCGAAATCAGCAGGAGCGCGACGGTCAGTCCGGTGCGGAAAGGGCCTCGCATGGAGCGCAGCTTCGCATGGATTCGACACGAGTACCAAACTCTGCGTCCCTTTGCTGCCTTTCCTTCGATTCTCCGCGCCATTGCGAGAAGCACGAAAGGACGACGGGGCCCTTCGCAGGGGCGCTGAGTTTCGCAGAGACGCAGGCTCAGAATCGCACCACCATTGTCGGGGGTCAGCGGTCGCGTCGAGAATATAGGAGAGTAAACAGGATTACAGGATTATTCAGGATTACAGGATTACAGGATTCACAGGATTCTGATCATTCATGCCCAAGACAATCCTGTAAATCCTGTAATCCTGTAATCCTGTCAACTCTTCATGCTAGGCGGG
>JAJTWZ010000136.1 GCA_021463145.1 Blastocatellia bacterium
ATTACTTCCCGGTGAATCGCACGACGTATGGTCAACCCGAAGATGATCCTGTGAATCCTCTTCAATCCTGTAATCCTGTAATCCTGTCTACTCCCCCTCTCTCTCTCCATCTTTAAGCGAATAAGGTCATAGACGGGAGAGTTGACAGGATTCCAGGATTATTCAGGATTGACAGGATTACTTCTCGGTCAATCGCACGACGTATGGTCAACCCGAAGATGATCCTGTGAATCCTCTTCAATCCTGTAATCCTGTCTACTCCCCCTCTCTCTCCATCTTTAAGCGAATGACGTACTTGTCGGCACTTCGGGAAGCAAAGTACACTCCATGACCGGGTCCAACGGCAGCGGGAGCGCACCGTGTTCACTATCTCGAACGTCTGGGAGCTCGTCAGGAGCGTCGAGTACAGCGATCTGCTCGACTTCCTCATCGTGTTCGTACTCGTCTACGAACTGCTCAAGCTCGTCCGGGGAACGCGCGCCGTTCCCGTCTCGTTCGGCATAGTCGTAATCGCACTCATCTATCAGGCGGCCAAATGGTTCGATCTGCGGATCGTTCAGGCGATACTCGCCTATGCCCTCAACTATTCGCCGATTGCGATCATAGTCCTCTTCCAGACCGAGATCCGCGCCGCGCTGATGCAGCTCGGCAAGACGCTGCAGAACCCCGTTCGCCTGCGCGAGCGCGCGCTGGCTCAACATGCCAACTTCGACGAAATCGTGCTGGCGGCAACCGGGCTCGCATCTCGAAAGATCGGCGCGCTGATCGTCATCGAACGCGAAGTCGGCCTTCAGAACATCATCGACCTGGGTGTGAAGATGGACGCCGCGCTCACCTACGATCTTCTGGTAACCATCTTCGACACGCACACGCCACTGCACGACGGCGCGGTCATCATTCGAGGAGACCGAATTGCGGCCGCGGGCTGCTTCCTTCCCCTCACGCTGAACCCGAGGCTTTCGAAGGAGCTCGGCACGCGCCACCGCGCCGCCATCGGTATCACCGAGGACGGTGACGCCGTGGCCGTCGTCGTGTCCGAAGAAACCGGAACGATCAGCTTCGTGTCAGGGGGCGCGATTGCCCGCAATCTCGACAGTGCGCGGCTTCGAGAGTCGTTGCGCCGCGCGTTCACCCCGCGTGGTCCGATCGGTAACGTAATTCCAGTGAAAGGCCGCCGCCGCCGCCGCCGCAGACAGGCCGACGTCGAAACGACTGCCGAGATGGCGAGCGAGGTTTCGTCGGGCGGGTGACGAACAACGGTTGAGTACGAAGTGCCGATACACGACAAGCCTACGAAGTCCATTCGCGATCGCATCGGTGCGAGCCTCAGCGACTACCTGTTCGCCGACGCGAAACTCAAGCTGCTTGCGCTGCTGGTCGTGCTCGTCATCTGGTTCTCGGTTGCAGGGCAGACCCGCCAGGCCGCGCCGATCACGATACAGAACGTCGCGGTAACGCTCGACAGCCTGCCGCCGCAGTTCGCGGTGACGAGTACGGACCCGACCGAGGTCAGCGTTACGGTACAGGGGCCCGAGGACCAACTCCGCGAGTTGCGGATCGCCGTTGCGACTCGGTCGAGCGACATGGTCGCGCACGCCGACCTCGCGAACCTGACCGAGGGAGTGCAACTCGCCCGTCTTACCGTGCGCGGGTTGCCGCCTGGTGTAACGCTCCGAAAGATCGAGCCGGATTCGGTGCGCGTCACGCTCGATCCGATCCGCACGAAGCTGGTACCCGTCGAACCGCGGTTCGCCGGCACCTTGCCGGAGGGCTACAAGCTGACGGCGGCCGTGACCGAACCGCAATCGGTGACGCTCTCCGGACCGCAGAGCATCCTCGACACCATAGACAAGCTGACGACGACGACCGTCAGCCTCAACAACCGAACTTCATCTTTCGAGGAACCGGTCGACGTCGACATTACGGGAACTGATGTACTTGTTCGCGACAGGCTCGTCCTTCGAGTGCAGATTGCGGAGGATCAGGGGACGCGGAAGTTCGTCGTGCCGGTGACGCCGGATGCCGGCGACACCATGGCTGGGACGACGACGTTCGAGCCGGCTACCGTCACTGTCACGCTCAAAGGTTCGATGCCTGCACTGCTTCGGATTTCGGAGTCGGACATCGTGGCTGCGATGCCATCGTCGCCGAACGCCAACAGGACGACCGTCACACCTTTGATCACGGTGTCCGGTCCGTGGGCGCCACGGGTCGAAGTCGAGAGCGTAAGTCCGGCGTCGGTGCGTGTACGACGGTGAGGCGAGGCCCCTGGCCCGTGCTATTCGAGTTGCCAGCTCCGTCGGATGCGAATTCCTATCGCCGCTGCGTTCGGAGTTTATCCACCACCGCACGATTCGACTCCAGGAAGCGCACGTCATCGAATTCGTCGGCTGTAACCCAGCGGACGTCCCCGGCGTCGAGCAGTTGCAGTTCGCCGCCAGTCCATCTGCACCAGTAGAACAGAACGAACACGGCTGTCGTCTCGGTCCTCGCCACGTGCACCACGTGGAATGGCTCCCCAACATCTATCTGGAGACCGAGTTCCTCCCGCACTTCCCGCGAAAGGGCAGCTTCCGGGGCTTCCCCGAATTCGACCTTCCCGCCGGGGAACTCCCACCACCCTGCCATGAACTTCCCCTCTGGCCGCTCGGCGATGAGTATCCGTCCGTCGGCGTCCTCGATCATTGCGGCAACGACCACCTGCGTACGCCGTTCCATGCCAGCAGACCTTAGCACGAAGACCAGAGGCGCCACGGAAACCGTAGGCCCCCAGGCCCCCCGGTTTTCCTCGATATGCGCGCAAATTGGAAACGGCCGATGCCGTTCGTGTACGCGATACGTCCTCGTCCTTGACTCGACCATGGCCGTCCATATAATGCCCTGTTCTTCCGCACGACCTCGTTTCGCGTGCGGGCATCCGTACACCGCAGCTTCCTGGAGGAAACGCGACACACATGGACGCAAAGACGGTCATGCATTTCGCCGTCGACCAGCAGGTGAAGTTCGTCGACATCCGGTTCACCGACCTTCCCGGCTCGTGGCATCACTTGACGTTCCCGGTTTCGCAGATCACCGAGAGCACTTTCGAGGAGGGTCTGGGCTTTGATGCCTCGAGCCTCCGCGGATGGGCGTCGATCAACGAATCGGACATGTTGATGGTTCCCGATCCGACCCGGTTCTGGGTCGATCCGTTTTTCGAGGAGCCCACGCTCTGCCTGTTCGCGAACATAGTTGATCCGCTGACCAAAGAGGGATACGGCCTCGATCCGCGGTCGGTCGCCCGCCGCGCGGAGGCGTACCTCAACTTCACGGGAATCGCCGAAGGCTGCTTCTTCGGACCCGAAGCCGAGTTTTTCATTTTCGACAAGGCGTCGTACCACAACTCGCCGGAGTCATCGGGCTACGCGCTCGACAGCGGCGAGGGATACTGGAATTCGGGACGGTCCGACGAGAATCTCGGATACCGGATCCGCCACAAGGAAGGCTACGTGCCGCTTCCGCCGGCGGACTCGCTCCACGATCTGCGATCCGACATCACGCAGAACCTCCAGGACGTCGGCATCGAGCCGGAGTGCCATCATCACGAGGTCGCCTCGGGCGGCCAGTGCGAGATCGACTTCCGGTTCGGGACGCTGCTCGGCACAGCCGACAACGTCATGCTGTTCAAGTACATCGTCCGCAACACGGCTTACTACTACGGAAAGGCCGCCACGTTCATGCCGAAGCCGATCTTCGGCGACAACGGCTCGGGAATGCACTGCCACCAGTCGCTCTGGAAGGGCGGTGAGCCGCTCTTCGCCGGCGACAAGTACGCGGGGCTGTCCGAGATGGCGCTCCACTACATCGGAGGAATCCTCCGCCACGCCCCGACGCTTGCGGCGTTCGCGGCTCCGACGACCAACAGCTACAAGCGGCTCGTCCCGGGCTACGAAGCTCCGACGCGGCTCGCATACTCACGGCGGAACCGGTCGGCCGCGTGCCGCATTCCGATGTACTCGCAGTCGCCGAAGGCGAAGCGCGTCGAGGTCCGATTCCCCGACGCATCGTGTAATCCCTATCTCACTTTCGCGGCAATGCTCATGGCCGGTCTCGACGGTATCCAGAACCGGATCGATCCGGGCGAGCCGCTCGACAAGGACATCTACGACATGTCGCCGGAAGAGCTCGGCGGAGTGAAGGAACTCCCGGGATCCCTCGACCGAGCTCTCGACGCGCTCGAGGCCGACCACGAGTTCCTGCTCAAGGGCGACGTCTTCACGACCACGCTCATTGAGCGGTGGATCGCGTACAAGCGCGAGAAGGAAGTCGAGCCGATCCGGATGCGCCCGCATCCGCTCGAGTTCGCAATGTACTTCGACTGCTAGATCGAAGATCCCGACTACCGAGATGAGCACCGGTCAGCGCACCGGTGCTCATCGCTTTTTCCGAGGCCCTTTAATGCCAAACCGATCGCCACGCCCCGACCTCAGAAACGTCGCCATCATCGCGCACGTCGACCACGGCAAGACGACCCTAGTCGACGCGATGCTCCACCAGTCCGGTCTCTTCCGCGAGAACGAAGCCGTCAACGAGCGCGTGATGGACAGCATGGACCTCGAGCGCGAGCGCGGCATCACGATCATGGCGAAGAACACCGCAGTGCGGTTCGGGGACTACAAGATCAACATCCTCGACACACCGGGCCACGCGGACTTCGGCGGCGAGGTCGAACGCGTGCTCTCGATGGTCGACGGCGTGCTGCTGCTCGTCGACAGCTCCGAGGGCCCCTTGCCGCAGACGCGCTACGTGCTCTCGAAGGCGCTCGGTCTCTCGCTGCCGGTCATCCTCGTCATCAACAAGATCGACCGTCAGGACGCACGTTGCGAGGAGGTCGTCTGCGAGGCATACGACCTGTTCATCGACCTCGATGCAACGGAAGAGCAGATCGACTTCCCGACGCTGTACACGAATGCGCGTGCCGGCACGGCGACGCACGACTTGAACGAACCTGGAACGGACCTGCGTGTGCTCTTCGAAGAGATCGTTAAGACGATTCCGCCGCCGATGGTCGACGCGGAAGCGCCGCTTCAGATCCTCATCTCGAACATCGACTACAACGAGTACGTCGGCCGGCTCGCGATCGGCCGCATCGTTGCGGGCACGGTGACGGCGCCGTCGGACGTCACGCTCTGCCGCCGCGACGGCACGTTCGTGAAGGGACGGACTACGATGCTCTACGCGTACGAAGGTCTCGAGCGCGCGCAGGTGCCGAGCGCGTCGGCTGGCGAGATCGTGGCGATGACGGGCTTTGCGGACGTGGAGATCGGCGAGACGATCTCGTCGGTGGACGATCCGGTCGCGCTGCCGCCGCTCGCCATCGACGAGCCGACGATCGCGATGATGTTCGGCGTGAACACATCGCCGTTCGCGGGCAAGGACGGCCAGCACGTGACGTCGCGGAAGATCCGCGACCGGTTGGCGCGCGAGGTGCTCGGCAACGTCGCGATCCGCATCGACGAGACGGATTCGCCCGACACGTTCAAGGTGTCGGGGCGCGGTGAACTGCAGCTCGCGATCCTTATCGAGATGATGCGGCGCGAGGGATTCGAAGTGCAGGTGTCGAAGCCCGAAGTCATCACGCGCGAGGTGGACGGCACGACCGAAGAGCCGCTCGAGATGGCGATCATCGACGTGCCCGAGACGTTCATCGGCGTCGTGACCGAGTCGCTCGGACGGCGGAAGGGCAAGATGGTGAAGATGGTGAATCACGGGAAGGGCCGCGCGCGGCTCGAGTTCGAGATTCCGTCGCGCGGGCTAATCGGCTTCCGGTCCGAGTTCATGACTAACACGAAGGGCACGGGGCTCATCAACACGCTCTTCCACGGCTGGACGCCCTGGCAGGGACCGATCCCGTCGCGGTTGACGGGTGCGCTCGTGGCGGATCGTCCGGGGCCGGCGACGACGTACGCGCTCTTCAACCTGCAGGAGCGCGGCGACCTCTTCGCGAAGCCGGGCACGCAGGTCTACGAAGGGATGGTCGTTGGCGAGAACTCGCGCGACGCGGATCTCGACGTGAACGTCGTGCGCGAGAAGAAGCTGACGAACATGCGCGCGAGCTCGGCGGACGATGCGATGCGGCTTGTGCCCTACCGCGAGTTGTCGCTCGAGCAAGCGCTCGAGTTCATCCGCGAGGACGAACTCGTCGAGGTGACGCCGAAGTCGATCCGCATGCGCAAGCGCGTCCTCGCCTCGAACATGCGGCCGAAGTGGAAGCAGTAAGAACCAAATAGCAACCTGGAGCGGACGAATGACACGGATCTGAACGGTTGCAGTTCCGATCCGTCTGGTCCGTCCGATCCGTCTGATCCGTCCGATCCGTTCGATCCGTCCGATCCGTCTGATCCGTCCGATCCGTCCGATCCGTGTTGCTCTTTGTCTCCTGACCTCGCCACGCGCAATACCCGCAGGCGTGGGCCACCGGTTTTTCAGAATGCCCTTCACGACGCGGAGTCGGGTGTTCGCACCGGCGGCGATGTAGAGGCTGCCGGCCGTACGACCCGCGGCGGTCCGCCGGCGCACGCGCAAACCCGCGCCGGCCGCACCCGCAGCGCGACGGGCCGGCGCTCCGGAAGATTGCGATGGGATGGCTCGCCCCTACGGGGCCCGGGACTCTCATACCGCTTTACCCACGGCTTGCGCCGTGGGCTACGGTGCTTGTGCGCCTACGGCGCTCCGGAAGAATGCAATGACGACTCGTTCATGCGGCATCGCGACTCTAGGACTACGGAAAGGTTTCGTAACAGTTCCCCACGCGTCGGCGGCGCACCCCTCGGACGAAACGAGCAGCGTTTCGGGTCCGCGGGCCATTCTGAAGCGCCGGAGCAACGGTGTTTCCTGTCAACGTGGAAATGCCTCGAGGTTGGCCTTCCAAGAGGCAAACGTGTCCGCGACCGCGGAGCGGTCGATATAATAGTTCCCCACACGCCTGCGGCGTACCCCCTGGAATGAATCGGGCAGAGTGCAGGCGCGAGCGCTCGGCCGTGTTTCGTAGCAGTTCCCCACGCGCGTGCGGCGCACCCCCTCGGACGAAACTTCGGGTCCGCGAGCCATTCTGAAGCGCCGTAGGCGCGAAAGCACCAGAGCCCACGGCGCAAGCCGTGGGTATTCTGGCGGAGTTCGGTCAAGCCCCGGAGGGGTGAAAGAAGAACGCGAACGCGCGACGGCCGTGGCCTTCTTTCGCCCCTAGCGGGGCTTCGCTCGATTTCTGCCCGCTGACCCACGGCTTACGCCGTGGGCTTGTGCGCGCACGAG
>JAJTWZ010000137.1 GCA_021463145.1 Blastocatellia bacterium
GGCCAAGAGAGAGATGCCTCTTGGCCGGGACACAACGTCGATTGCGTCGCCACCGACGCGCATTGGGACGGACGATGCGACCGCTCCGCGGTCGGTGCGACGCGGCGGGCGGTTCCGCGGGTCGCTCGCTTGCTCGCTGCGCTCGCCGCGCGCGACCCACGGCTATTTTATCGACCGCTCCGCGGTCGCGGACCCGTTTGCCTCTCGGAACGCCAAACTCGAAGCATTTGCACGTTGACAGGAACCACCGTTGTTCCGGCGCTTCAGAATGGCCCGCGGACCCGAAACGCACCGGCGCTTCAGAATGGCCCGCGGACCCGAAACGCACCGGCGCTTCAGAATGGCCCGCGGACCCGAAACGCTGCTCGTTTCGTCCGAGGGGTGCGCCGCAGGCGCGTGGGGAACTGCAGGGAGACCTGGCCCGGGAAGATCGTAGGCGCTCCTCGGAGCACGTCGCGCAGCCGCGCCATCCACCTTCGGACGGCATCTCCCGGCCGCGCCGACTTCGAATCGAGCACGATTTGCCACGACTGCGGTACGCAAGCTCGCGTGGCGGTTACGAAGGACCAGGCTCGCGACAGGCTCCGGACGCATTCGCGATGGTCAGCCATTTAACCGAGGGTGTAGAATCGAACCGGCAACCTTTTCGAGGGACATTCGTCTGCTTGCTGGGGGCAGGTCACCGAGAGGCTTCGATGCTGGGTGACAACCGCACAATCGATCGGCGTCGCGTAGAGCTTCGGAAGCTCATCGACCGGTACGAAGAGAATCCGTCGTTGCGGATTGCCTCGTTGTGTGAAGGCGACGAGGTCGGAGTCGAGACGCTCCACGAGCGGCTCAGTCTTCGCGTGATCGACCCGGGCATCGCCCGTGCCGCGGTGACGGCAATCGCGGGCGGCCGTAATTTCCACGAGGAGATGTGTGCGGTGCTCGGCGCCACCTGGGGCGGTTCGATGCTCTGGACTGGCCGGATCGTGGTCGGAATGAACCTGGAGATATCGCACCCGCGCAAGAGCGCGAGTTTTCTTTTTTCCCCTGTCAGCCGGTTCGAACTGCGTCGTGATGGAGCAATCGTCGCGAACTCGGGCTACAGTAGTCTTCGTCCGGTCGAGCCAAGGCAGCTCTCGTAGTGCGCATTTCGCGATGCTGTCCGATCTGGTGATCGACGGGAACGAAGCGCAATGAGTGCCGAATCAAGAGAAACAGTCCCCACCGGCGTTGCCCCCATCGACGAGGCCATCGGCGGGCTCGATCGCGGGCGGCTTCACTTGCTCTACGGCGAGCTCGACACCGGAAAAACCACGATCGCGATGCGGTTTCTCGCGGATGGACTTGCGAAGGGCGAGCGATGTCTCTTCGTGACGAGGTATTCGGGCGCAGCGGCAATAGCGCAGCTCGAGCAGACAGGGCGACCCGTTCGCGACGATCTCGCGACCGGCCGGCTTGCTCTCTTCGAGTACGCGACCGAGCTCGTGGATCTGCTCGGGCGGTACGACGACCTGCGGATCGTCCTCGACGAACTGGACACGATCTGTGCCGAGGTGCAGCCGGCTCGCATCGTCTTCGACACGGCCGACTTCATCTTCTCGATTCAGCACGGTTACGGACACACACTGCAGATCTCGGCTTTCCTGCACTGGATGTCTGGCACTGGCGCTACTTCGCTTCTCGTCGTCGAGGAGCGCGTCAACGAACGAATCGTCCAGTCGTTCCGCGCGAACGCACCGGCCGTGATGCATACGATGGTTCGGCGGTTCCCGAGCCACGTCGAGCATCACATCGCCTTCGAGAAGGGGACGATCAAGGCGCCGCATCGTCGGATCGGACTCGAGGCCGACGGCCGATTCGTGACCTACGAGGTCTACGATGCGAAAGCGCGCACCTTGCCGCTTCCCGCAGCGACGGCCCGGCACCGGAGTGGTGGCGATCGTACCGGCCAGCTCGCACTGCCGGACGAAGCCGCGCAGATGGTCGCCGAAGCGGCGGGCATCAGTTCCGGGCCTCTTGGCGATGCGTCGGCGACTCAGCCGGCTCAGAAGGCCTCGTCGTCGTCGCGGCACGGACGCCCCCGCATACTGTTGATCGACGCTGACCGGGTGACGGCCGTGCTTACGGCGCGAGCGGTCGAACCGGAATGCGATCTGGCGGTCGAAAACGACGGAATCTCGGGACTCGCGAAGATGGCGACGTTCGACCCGGACCTGGTCGTGGTCGAACTGGACCTGCCCGTCGTCGACGGATTCGCCGTCTGCCGTCAGGTTCGCGAAGCATCGCGAGTTCCGGTCGTGGCCGTGTCGGGTTCGCGAGCGTCGGAGGCGGATCGCTTGCGAAGCGCCGAGGCCGGTGCGGACTATTTTCTTGCAAAGCCTTTCGGCCTTCGCGAATTCGGCCTTCGCTCGCGGCAACTGATAGCCCGGTTTCGCGGCGAAGCGACGCCCTTCGCTGCTTCTCTGCCCGAGCCGGTGCCGGATCCGCTCGTGCCTTTCGATCGCGTCGTGGCTCTGCTTGCAACTGGCGCCGCCGGAAAAGTGCTGATCGGCTGCCGGATCCCGACGCGGGCGACGGGGCCGCGCGCGAGAGTGGTCGATGCGGTCAGGACGGAATTGCATCCGGACGACGTGATTTCATTCGACCCGGTCACCGGCCGGCTCGTCGTCCTCGTCGCGCCGGAAACGGCCGAAGACGTTGCGGCGTATCTTTCGCGGCGAGTTCGCGACGTAGTGGGCATGGAACTCCAGTTCCTGCTCGCGCCAGTGGCGCCGCAGGTCGGCAGGGCCGGCCAGACCGCTGGCATCGCGGTCGATGGAGAGCGGCTGTGATCCTGGAATCGGATTGGCAGTTTCTGGCGTGGGTGACGGCCGGTGGATTCCTCGTCGCCGTCATCGTCGTCTGGCAGATGTACCGGGTCTATCGGCGGATGCAGGCGGCGGAGGAGCGGGAGCAGCAAGGAGCCAGGGAAGCGGCGGAGCGCAGCGTGCCGGCGGCGGAGAACGAGAAGCGGCCGAAGTTCTTCAAGCGGTATGTGTGAGTGGCCGGAATTTGGAGCGGACTTGCGTGGTTACTTGCGGGACGTTTCGGAGTCGCGCTCGTCGGCGCCAGCGCACGATGCGGCCGTCGAGGAGGCTGCGAAGCGGCCTTCCGCTCAGCGGAGCTCGTTTCAGTGCTTCGAACCGACAGGGCAGGATGAAACTCAGAGCCCGTAGAACCCGGTATCGACGACTTGCGGTGGAGTTTCTCGAGAGACGACCTTCTCGGCCGCACAGGCTTGTCCCCGTACGCGCCCCATACACTGGTTCCCGTTCACTCGGTCATCCTCTGCGACCGCCCGTGAGTCGAGACCAAGTGCCACCTTCGCCATACACTGGTTCCCGTTCACTCGATCATTCTCTGCGACCGCGGAGCGCGCGCAGTCCAGTTCGGTGTCCCGCGTCTTTCGCGTTCCACACGTCGCGGGCATCGGTTGCGACGGCCGAGTTCATCGCATTGCTTCGCACTGACAGGGCAGTCGGAAACCCGGAAGAGCCTGTGCATGGAATCAACAACTTACAAGGAACTGTCTCGAGAGACGACCGTCTCGGCCGCACAGGCTTGTCCCCGAACAAACGAGCAGTCAGGCAATGACCCGGAGCAGAACTTGGCAAGATCTTGATGCGGGGTGGGCCAACGAGACCTCGGATCTGGCGGATCGAGCGGATGAATCGGGTCGAGGGGTCTATTCGGCGTGCGTCCATACGGGCTAGCCCGATCCGCAACGCTTCTGCGAGTTCATTCGGCGAGCCTTCTGCCGTGCCTATGACCGGACGAGCGTAGATTGCGTCAGTCCCTTGCGATCGGGCGTGTCGACGCATCGCGCAGTCTTGTAGTAATCTTCGCCGCTCTGCGGATGGCGACCACATGACAGACATCCCGGTGAACACGGCGAGCCAACTGGGACCGATGCTCGCGGGCGACCGGTACTTCCAGCGGTTCGTCGCGGACGAGGAGTACCTGCAGGGCATCTCGCTTCTCGTGGCGAAGTATGGGAAGCCAATACGGGCCCGCATCCGCCTGTCGCTCTACGACGACGCCCGTACCACCGTCCTCCGATCCGTCGAGCGTGACACCGGAGACATCCCCGACAACACCTGGCAGCGATTCCTGTTCGAGCGGATCGTGGGTAGCCGCGGAACCGCGTACTGGATCCTCGTCGAGTCGGATGCCACCGATCCCGAGCAGGCCCCGACTCTGTGGACGAACGACACCGTCCCGGACGTGTGCTCGAAGAACGACCGGGACACGGGCGCGGCAATCTGCTTCATGTCGCTCTACCTCTACGACCGGGTCGCAATCCGGACCAGGGACACGACGGTTCCGGTGATCCCCGGCCAGTCCCTGCGGCAGCGCTTCGTCGCCCGCAGTGCGTATCTCGACGGCGTTTCATTCTGGATCCACCATCCCGGCGGCGCGCCGGTCTCAACCGTTCGTCTGGCGATCCTGGACGATCCGTACGGTGACATCGTCCGCGAATCCGTCGTCCGAACCGATCGTCTGCGCAACGACCGATGGCACGAGTTCCGGTTCGAGCCGATCCCCGACAGCCGTCAACGCGTGTTCTGGCTCGACATCGAATGCGACGCGGCGGACCCCGGCGATGCCATCAGTCTGTGGGGGAATTCGTCCCTGCGGGACCACTGCCTCCTGGACGGTGCCGAAGTCGCTTCGGCGCTCTGCTTCAAGACCCATTTCGGTCGAAAGTCGACTGGCAAGTCGTCGCTGGAGTATCGGTGCGTGGCGTGCTCGAAACCGGCGCAGTTCCAGAACGCCGGCGACACGCTGCAGTGCCCCGAGTGCCATCGAGCCTTCGCCATGCTCGAACACGAAATCCCGGTCTTCCTCGCCGAGGCGCTCGACGAGCGAAACACCTACGGCGAACTGTTTTCGACCGACGCCGGGGACTACCACGAGAACTACGGCGTCGATCCGCAGGTCGGGAACGTGCTCCTGCGGCGCATCGCGAAGCTCGTGCCGGGAATGGAGCGCCAGACGTCCGCGAGGATTCTCGAGATCGGCGCCGGCGCCGGACACCTCACGCGGGCCCTGGCCGAGGGAAGCGTCCTTCCGTACGGGAAACTCTACATCTCGGACCTCTCGAGCGAGATGCTGACGCTCAACTTCCGGTCGCGGTCGGCCGTCGAAAGGCAGCGCGGGACGCAGTATTTCGTCGCGAACGTCCTCGACCTCCCGTTTCCCGATAGCGCGCTCGATATGATCATCGGTCTCGATGTCCTGCATCACGTGTTGAACTACCCGGCGGGCCTGCGGGAGATTGCCCGGGTCCTCAAGCCCGACGGCGTGTGCGCGCTCCTCGAGCCGACGCGCGAGCCGTACCTTTTGCTCGCCTTCGTCATCCGGCTGCTGCTCAGGATGGAGGGGCTGCTCGCCGCCGACCGTCAGCTCCTCGAGGGGTATCTCGAGTGCTTCTTCATGCTGCTCGCGCACGACGAAGCCGGAGACCACGACGCCGTCGCCCACGTGGACGACAAGTACTATTTCGACAAGGACCGGCTCAGGGCGTTCGCGCTCGATGCCGGGTTCGGCGACCTGACGGAGGCCGACATCCTGCGCGATCCTGCAGCGCGAGAGGCGGACAATGGAGGCCGGTTCAGCCGGTTCTTCTTCGACTTTTTCACAGCGGTTGGCGTGAGCGAGGAAGGCATGGGGCTCGTGGAAGGAATCTGCGCGGATGTGGATCAGACGGTCGGGCCGCAATTCATGCGGGATTATCCGCCGAACAGCATGTTTTTCTTCTGGAAGGCGGCCGGGGCGCGCAGGCCCGATTGAGCACTCTTCTGTGCACTCGTTCGTGCACAATGTAATCGGGATGCATCCGTCCGGGTAACCATCCGGTACAGCCATATCCATTGATTTGGCGGGTGCCGGAGTTCCTTGGCCGGACCACGTTGTCTCGATGTCTTCTCAGGTCATCGCTCCGGTTGAAGTGCGCGGGACTCGAGCGTGCGCTCCGATCGCGTGCCAGGCTCGAGAGAAGTCGGGGAGAAGACTCCGCTGCGTACTTCCGGCGCCTTGAGATCAAGGCGACTGACCAGGGTTGCAAACGTCTTGGCTTGGAAGCCGTTGGCTTGGTCTCGCCTCTCCCGACGCCCCTCGTCGTGACCGGCGCCGAGAAAGCGTCGACGCTCGATGAGTATGGGGGCGTCGAGCAACACGCGCTGGTCGTACCCGGAGCGCGAACGACGGGCCGGCCATGCGACACGGAGCGGTCCGACGCACAGGCGACCCCGCGCCGGTCGTACCCGTAGCGACAGCGGCAGGCTGGCCGTGCGGCCTACGTCCCACGCAACGGCCGGCCGGCCCGTCGTTTGCGCTCCGGACACGACTGGCCGAGACCGTCCGTCCTGGTGGCAGCCATGGACAGTATCGCTTCGCGTCAACTGATGTGGCGAGGAAAGCCTGTCCCCGGGGAAATCAAGCAAGACGCCCAACGTCAAGTCGCAGCGGGCGCGCGAGACGGCGTCAAGGGAAAAGGATGGCGCCCGTGGCGCGCGCTCTCTCAAGAAACTCCACTGTAAGTTGTTGATTCCAGGTACAGGCTCTTCCAAGTTTCACCCTGCCCTGTCAGTGCGAAGCACCGAGATGAACCCCGCACTCGCGACAGGAGCCTGCGACGTGTGGGCCGCAGATGACGCGGGACACCGAACCGCACAATTCAGCGCGCTCAGCTGTGGCGCTCCGCGGTCGCTGACGATGGCCGTGACGCGTTGACCGCGAATGACGCGGGCCACCGAACCGGACTCAGCGCGCTCAGTTGTGGCGCTCCGGGGTCGCAGACGACGGCCGTGACGCGTTGACCGCGAAGCGGTCACAGACGATAGCCGGGGGTCACGGCGGTGAGCGA
>JAJTWZ010000138.1 GCA_021463145.1 Blastocatellia bacterium
CACGATTTGCGTCATTCCAAAAAAGTTGTCTTAACCAATTGCATTGTTGCGAAGACAACTTAAATTCCCCCCGGAACGCGCCCCCCACCTCGATTCGACCGCGGAGCGGTCGCACCTATCTCCGAAGCCGCACTCGTTTCGATTCGATCGACTCAAGCCGGGGCCGCCGTTGCCAGAGAGGACTCCGCCGCTCCACCGGCAACAACGGACCACACGCACATAACCGCCCACCCGCCCCAACCGCCTTCGCGTCGCGACTATCGCACTGGCCGCCGGTCGACTTAGACTTCGCCGATGAACGATCCGGACCCCCAACTCCGCAGAGCCGTTCCAATCGATCCAACAGGAGCGCCGGCGCCGGCCGCGACCGGCGTCGACGGCTTCGAACGCTTTCCCGATACCCACGACTCGACGGTACTGTCGCAGGTTTCGCCGCGACCTCCGGAGACCGGCGACACCGGCGCGCCGTCTGGCCCACCCTCACGCGCCGCCGGAAAATTCCGCAGCCGCATCTGGCCGTCGATAGCCGACATGGCAAGCAACGACGTCTACGTCCTATCGTCGGCCATCGCCTTCAACGCACTGCTGTCGTTCTTCCCGTTCGTCATCCTCCTGCTCGTCATCTGCCGGAATTTCCTTCAGTGGCCGGAAGGCTACGAGGCGGTTTTCCGCCTCCTGCAACAGGATTACCTGCCGATCTCGCAGGACTTCATCGTGAAGAACCTGCGCGCCGTCGTCGAGACCAAGTTCAGGGAAGCCGCCACTCTTTCGCTCATCGCGCTCGCGTTCACAAGTTCCGGCCTGTTTGCGCCGATCGAAATGGCGCTCAACCGCGCGTGGGGGGTCAGCGAAGGCCGTTCTCTCGTCCGCGGACGCGCCGTTGCGATGGCGCTCGTCGTGACTTGCGGCGCCCTCGCGCTCGGGTCGGTCTACATCACCGCGTATTCGCAGGACGTGCTGCACGGGTGGCTCGGCACTTTCGCCGACTGGGCCCCGGTTCGGGTGCTCAGCACGATCGCGTTGCGGATTCTGATCTTCCCGATCACGGTGGCGATCTTCTTCGTCGTGTACTGGGTGCTGCCGTACCGGCGGATCTACATCCGCGACGTGCTGCCGGTCGCGATTCTGACGGGGCTGCTCTGGGAAGCAACGAAGTACCTCTTCATCTGGATTGCGCCGAACCTCGGCTTCCGCGACGTGTACGGGCCGTTCTACCTCTCGGTCACGCTCGTCACGTGGGCGTACATCTCGGCGATGATCCTGCTGCTCGGCGCGAACCTCTGCGGCGCGATGTCGAACAGAAGATGAAGAAGTAAGATCCGTCCGATCCCCGACCCTCTTCCTTCCTACAGGAATACCCGCGCGATCCAGAAGCAGACGGCCGAAATGACGGCCGAGGCCGGAATCGTCAGGATCCACGCCCAGACGATCGTGCCCGCCACTCCCCAGCGCACCGCCGAAAGCCGCCGCGTCGCGCCAACTCCAGCAATCGCGCCCGTGATCGTGTGCGTCGTCGAAACCGGAATGCCGGCAAACGTCACGCCGATGATCGAGAGGGCGGCGGCCGTTTCTGCTGAAAACCCGCCAACCGGTTTCAGCTTGGTGATCTTCGAGCCCATCGTCTTCACGATTCGCCACCCGCCCCCGAGCGTCCCAAGCCCGATCGCCGCCTGGCAACTGATCACCACCCAGAACGGAATGTCGTGCGTCGCGGTCGTATCAATGCCCGAATACACGAGCACGCCGGCGATGATTCCCATCGTCTTCTGCGCGTCGTTTCCGCCGTGGCCAAGGCTGAACAGCGCCGCCGAAACTAACTGGCCTTTCCGGAAAAAGCCGTCCACACGGCCGGCGGACCAGTTCCGGAAGATCCACATGACCGAGATCATGATCGTCGCGCCGAGCAGCACGCCGACGAGCGGAGACAGGAAGATGAACAGGATCGTCTTGATCCAGCCGCTCGCGACGATCGTCGAGAACCCCGCGGCCGCGACCGCAGCGCCCGCGTACCCGCCGACCAGCGCGTGAGACGAACTCGACGGTATTCCGTAGAACCACGTGATCAGATTCCAGATGACCGCGCCGAGCACTCCGGTCATCACGACGAGCAGTTTCAGGTGAGTGTCGTCGCCGATCGGGTTCAGGTCGATCATCCCGCTGCCGATGGTCTTGGCGACCGCCTCGCCGAGGACGATGAATGCAATGAAGTTGAAGAACGCCGCCCACATCACGGCGACGCCGGGCGAGAGCACGCGAGTCGACACGATCGTCGCAATCGAGTTCGCGGCGTCGTGGAAGCCGTTAACGTAGTCGAAGAAAAGCGCGATGAGGATGATTACAGCCGCGAAAACGAATGCGCTCGTTTCCACGCCAGCGATCGTCGCCAGAAACGGTGTGCTCAACATGTCGAGGACTCCCGGTCAGGCGTTCTTCATGACGACCGCCTCGACGACCTTTGCCACGTCCTTGCAGCGGTCGATGCCGGCCTCCATCTCTTCGTAGATCTTGACCCACTTGATGACTTCGATCGGGTCCTTCTCGGTCGAGAAGAGCCCCTGGATGGCCGCCTGCGACAACCGGTCGCCCTCTTCCTCGAGCGCCTTGATGCGTTCGATGTGCTCGCGGACGCCTTTGCGCGACTCGAGCACGGCGAACATCTTCTCGAGCTCGACCACGGAGTCCATGAGGGTCCGCGACAACGACACGGCCTGCGGCGTGCTGCTGGTCACGCCGTAGAGCACGGTGAGCCGCGCCATGTCGTTGATCATGTCCATGATGTCGTCGAGCTCGGTCGCGAGGAGGTAGATGTCCTCGCGGTCGATAGGCGTGATGAAGGACGTATTGAGCGCCTCGACGATGCCGGCGGAATGGCGATCGCAGGTGACTTCGACGGTCTTGATCTGTTCGGAGATGGCTTCGTTCTTCGAGATGTCGTCGAAGAGCCGGACGAGGAGGTCGGCCCCCTGGCGGATCTCGCCGGCCAGCTGGCAGAGCATCGCGAAATACTTCTCGTTGCGTGGAATCAGTCCCATTTGACGTCTCAGTTAGAAGGCAGGATAGGCGGCCGGAGTATAGGCAAGGCGGATTGCCGGCGCAACGTCGTGTATGGCTACGCGGACGGGCCGGGTCCGCCCGTGGCGATGCGCGGTCAAGCCTGGCTGACTCCGGTTCAGCCTTCCTCGGCGACCGCGGAGCGCGCTGAGCCCGGTTCAGCCTTCCTCCGCGACCGCGGAGCGCGTTGACCCCGGCTCGGCCTTCCTCTGCGACCGCGGAGCGCGCTGAGCCCGGTTCGGCCTGCCTCTGCGACCGCGGAGCGCGCTGAGCCCCGTTCGGCCTGCCTCTGCGACCGCGGAGCGCGCTGAGCCCGGTTCGGCCTTCCTCTGCGACCGCGGAGCGCGCTGAGCCCGGTTCGGCCTTCCTCTGCGACCGCGGAGCGGTCGATATAATAGCCGTGGGTCGCGCGCGGCGAGTGAAACGAGCCGCGGCGCGACCCGCGGAATCGCCGACCCCAACACGCCGACCGCGGAGCGGTCGCACCATCCCTCCGGTCAGGCACGCCAGAATCGTTTCCATCTGCTTGCAATGCCCACGCTTTCAACGTTCGGTGCGACCGCTCCGCGGTCGGGCCAATGTGGGTGGGCGGACCGGGGGTCACGGCGGATCGCTTCGCTTACCGCCGTGACCCCCGGCTATCGTCTGTGACCGCTTCGCGGTCACCGCGTCACGGCCATCCTCAGCGGCCGCGGAGTTCGTCTCATTGCTTCGCACTTGCCGGGCAGTCTGAAACTCAGAATCCGTAGGACATGGAACCAACAACTCCGCGGGTGAGGTTCTCGAGAGTCGCAACCGGAGCCTGAGCGACGGGCCGGCCGTGGTTAGGCGCTCCGCTCTCGGTCACGGACTGCACAGCGGAGTTCATCTCATTGCTTCGCACTGACAGGGCAGTGTGAAACTTGGAAGAGCCTGTACCTGGAATCAACAGGTTACAGGGGAGTTTCTTGAGAGTCGTATCGGGAGTGCTCTACGCGAATGCATCCGGATCCGGACGGGGGTTGATGAAGATGAACGGCGCGGACTTGGGGTACGCCTCGTCGCCGCTCGACCTCAACACCCGGGCTGGACGATCGAGAGTACGCGTTCTCTTGAACCGGCCGGCGATGACGAGTGTCCTTGCAACACCGATGGCCGGCAAGCTCTCGCCCAGGATGCGGATCTCGTCCAGATGGGCGCTGGCCAGCAACCTCGAGAACTGCCAGTAGCCAGCCTCGCGTGACACGTCTATCTCGAGCCGCTTAGTCGCCTCGGGCTCGTCGTGCTCTATATAGATGGCAAGGATTCGCAATACTTGATGACCCCGGCCGCTACTATATATGGAACCTGCGCTCGTCGTCGCGGCCGATGAGGCGTGCGGTCGATCGCACGCCGATGATTGGGCCGCCTTTGTTTGTAAGTCGCCCGTCGCCACGGCCGGCCCGTCGTTCGTGCTCAGGGTACGACTCCGCCGCGCCGTCCGTGACCGAGTGCGTAGCCCGTCGCCACGGCCGGCCCGTCCCTGGCGCTGCCGGTACGACTGCGTCGCGCCGGCGGCGCACGGCGCGGTGCACACAACCGCGCACATCCACGTACCCCCGCGCCACAACCGGCCGCCATCCGCGACGCCCGCTGCATTGCCTGTCGCGGTACGTCCGTTTATCATCGCCCCGTTCATCGCTGCTTCATCCGGGACGGCGAGTCATGACCGACCTCCAGTGCAGGCTCTTGATCGTCGACGACAACGAGACCGTCAGGGCGCTCGTCTCGGACCATTTCTCGAAGATCGGCTGCAGCGTCGCCGAAGCCCGTGACGGCATCGAGGGCCTGCAGCTAGCCGTGCAACTGCTCGCCGACTGCATCATCCTCGACGTGACGATGCCCGGAATGGACGGTTTCTCCGTTTGCCGTTTCCTGCGCGAGCGCGGCATCTCGACGCCGGTAATCATGCTCACCGACCGCGTCGCCATCGACGACAAGGTCACCGGCTTCCGGGAAGGCGCCGACGACTACCTCGCGAAACCGTTCAGCCCGGTCGAGCTCGAGATGCGCGTGCGCGCCGTCCTGCGCCGCCGCGCCAGCGCCGAAGCCGCTGGGTCCTCGACGAGGAACACCGTCTCTCGGGGACGGCTGCGGATCGACTTCGAGGGAAGGACCGCGACCGTCGACGGCGAACCGGTCGAACTCACGCCGATCGAGTTCAACATCCTCAAACTGCTGGCCGGCGCGCCAGGCCGCGTCTACACGCGCGACGAGTTGCTGAACGTCATCTGGGACACCACCTACGACGGGTACAAGCGGAACATCGATCCCCACATCAACCGGCTGCGGACGAAAATCGAGCAGGATCCGAAGAAGCCGTCGCTCATCCAGACCGTCTGGGGCGTCGGGTACAAGTTCGCCGAGAAGTAACGGCGAACTTTCCGGCGAACTACTCGGGTACGTTGAACCCGGGCGGCGGGGCGAGCATCGAGGTCGCGCCCGGTCCCGGCGCCCGCAGCTCCGACGCGATCGCCCGCGCGACTCGCCGCGCCTCGTCCAGGTCGTCAGGGGGCAGCGAGATCGCGCCAACCACCGGATGTCCGCCGCCTCCGTGCCGCTCGCAGATCTTCGCGATGTTGTGCTCTCGGATGAGCGGGCTCCACGGATTGAATCCCACCGAGATCTTCGCCCGAGACGGTGTAACGAGCACGCTCACGTTGTACCTGCAGTCGGGGTAGAGGTAGTACGGGATGAACTTGTTGTACCCCTCGATGTCGAACCCCGCCACGTCGAAATACAGCACGTTCCGCGAGTACTCGCTGTGCTCGCGGATCACCTCGATCGACCGGTGGTGCCGCTCGAGCAACGGAGCGAGCTGAGTCGCGATGTACGGGCGTTCGACGATACCGGCGAGCGGCATCGACTGCATGTCGCGTATGAGTTGCTGGATGAGCTCGGGATCTCGCGACATCTCGACGACCTGCATGAGCTTGAGCGCGGGCTGCTCGAGTTCGACGGCAGTCCTGGCGTCGGCATAAAGCGCGCCGTCGATGACGTTCGCCCACTCCACCAGTTCGTCGAGCGCGCCGCAGTGGTAACCGAAGCGGTCGCGCAGCACGTTGGCGATGAACAGCGTGCAGGACTTCGACTCCGGATCGTAGAACTTCCGCCCCGTCGTGTCGGCGAGAAAATGCGCCTCGTCCTCGGGGGTGAGGAACGCGCTCAGGTGGTGGTCGAACCACCAGGTGACTTCGGGCTCCGGACTGTATTTGAAGTCGACGATGGCGTTCTCGCCGCCTTCCTCCCTGAGAATCGCGGCAGGATCGACGCCGATGCGCGGCTTATGGGTGACCCCGACATACTCGATCTCGGACTCCGGCCGGACAGCCTCGGCGTAATAGCGGGCAAAGACGGCGGCCGAGGCCAGCCCGTCGAAACAGTTGTCGTGATAGAGGATTCTCAGTCGCACGGCGCCGGCAGTCCTTCCTGATCGACTTCGGGAGAATCGGGGAGTATACGGACGGCCCCGCAGCCGGACAAGCGCCCTCATCGCGCCAGGCGCCTTGGGGCGGCGCCGTGAAGCGCCGCTCAAGCACGCCAGAATCGTTGCGATCTACTTGCAATGCGCACGCTTTCAACGTTGGGTGCGACCGCTCCGCGGTCGGGACGGTGCGGGTGTGCGGACCGGGGGTCACGGCGGATCGCTTCGCTCACCGCCCTGCCCCCCGGCTATCGTCTGTGACCGCTTCGCGGTCACCGCGTCACGGCCTTCCTCTGCGACCGCGG
>JAJTWZ010000139.1 GCA_021463145.1 Blastocatellia bacterium
GCTCGCCCTGCGCGCGACCCACGGCTATTCTATCGACCGTTCCGCGGTCGCGGACACCGTCACAACAATCGACCGCTCCGCGGTCGCGGACGCTGGCGCGCATCTAGTTCACCTTCATGCCGTCGACACCGAGCGATTTCGCCGCATCGGCAAGCCGTTCGACCTTCTTGCGGCTGTCGCCGCTCGACTTCGCCATGAGCATTGCGAGGAACGCCGAGACGGTCATGTTCTGCACGTCGGCCGGCGAGATCTTCGCGCTCGCGAGCACGTCGCGCAGGTCCTCGACGAGACTGCGCTTCCCGCTCGCGTAGTCGCCGAAGACGGCCTGCATCGTCTCGCTCCGGTCGACGAAGCCGTCGATGGATTTGCCCATCGTGATCGCGCCCGCGATCTTGTCGAAGAACATCCCGTCGCCACCGATGATGTCGATCCGCGCACTCTTCAGCGCGGCGGCAAGCACCGTGGCCTGCGATTCGGCGACGGCCTTCCGCGCTTCGATCGACTTCAGGTCGACCATGCGCTCGGTCTCGAGGCGCAACCGGTACTCCTCGTGCTGACGGCTTACCTCGTCGAGCGCCTTCATGGCTGTGGCCTTATGCTCGAGGCCTGCGGCTTCGGCGACGCTCTTCTCTCGAATGGCGTGGGCCTCGGACGTCCCTTTCTCTTTCAGGACCGTCGCGTCGGCCATGCCACGTTCGCGCGCGACGTTCGCCTCCGCCAGCCCGAGTTTCTCGGTGGCGATCGCGTCGGCTTCCTTCACCTTCACCTGCGCGAGGCCCGGTGCGGCCGCTTCGGCCTGCACGCCCTCGGCGAGCCGGATCTTCGCCTTAGCCTGCTTGTCGGCGGCCTCGAGGTCGGCATCGGCGAGCGTCAGCCGTTCGCGCGCGAGGTGCGTCGCGGCCTGCGCGGCCGCTTCGGCGGCCTTGATGTCCTTCACGAGCCGTTCCTGCGCTTCGGCCTCGGCGTTGATGACGAGCGCTTCCTTGTTGCGGCGCGCCTCTTCGAGCACGCGCAATTCCTTGATCTTCTCTTCCTGCTCGGCCACGGTCTTGTCGACTGCGATCCGCTCGCGGATGACGTCGGCGATCTCTTTCCGCTGCTGTTCGACCTGCTTCTCCTTCTCGATGGTCTGGAGTTCCACCTCGCGCTCCCGTGCGATGACCTCGAGCATGCGGTCCTTCTCGACGCGCTCGCCTTCGACGGCGGTGATGCGCTCGCGGTTCTTCCTGGCGACTTCGATCTCGCGAAGCCGATTTTCCTCCCTGATGCCAATCTCCTGTTCGGAAGCGAGCCGGGCGGTTTCCGATTTCAACCGTTCCTCGGCCTGCACCTTCATGGTCTCGGCCATCTCACGAGCAAGGACGGTCTCGATCTCGCGTTGCTGCTTGGCCTTCGCGTCGGCTTCCTGGCGCTCGAGCTCGAAGATCGCTTCGGCGGCCCCGACATCCTGCTTCTTGATGAGCTTCTTTTCGTTGTTCTGGTGATCGTTGGTGGCGATGTGCTGGAGAGCCGTGAGCTCGGTGATCTTCCGGATACCCTGCGCGTCCAGGATGTTGTCCTTGTCGAGGGCGGCGAGCGGCGTCTGTTCGAGGAAGTCGATCGCGGCGTCCTCGAGGACGTAGCCGTTCAGGTCGCGGCCGATGACCTCGATTATCGAGTCGCGGAACTGGTTCCGTTTCGTGTAGAGGTCCACGAAATCGAGTTGCTTGCCGACGGTCTTGAGCGCTTCGGAGAACTTCGCGTTGAAGAGCTCTTCGAGCGTATGCGGATCCGACGCCCGCACGCAGCCGATCGCCTGCGCGACCTTGATGACGTCGTCCTGCGTCTTGTTCACGCGGACGAAGAACATGACCTTGATGTCGGCGCGGATGTTGTCCTGGCAGATGAGGCCTTCCTTGCCGCGCCGGTCGATCTCGAGCGTCTTCACGGAGATGTCCATGATCTCGGCCTTGTGAAATATCGGCAGGACTACCATCCCCGTGAACGTCACCTCGGGCTCGGCGCGCATCTTGTTGACGATGAGCGCTTTGCCCTGTTCGACCTTCCGGTAGAACCGGGCGAAGAGCACGGTCGTTCCAAGGACGATGAGGACAGCGACGACGACGATCACGCCGATCAGGAAGACACCAGACATTTCCGTTTACTCCTTGTCTAGGAAGACTCGAGCCGTCGTTCCATGGCGCGAAGGTCCGGGCCGTGTTCGACTTCGGTGATGTGGTAGACGCCGTCGCCGGCGTCGTACTCGAATACCAGCGCGTGCGATCCGCGCGTTAGCGAGTTCGGTTCCGAGGCGCGCACCTGCACCAGCAACCCCGCGCCGCCGTCCTCGATTTCGGCCTGACCGAACCCTTCGTCGACACGAAGTGTCGTGACGGTGCAGACCTTGCCGACGAGAGCGGGGTTCTTCGGTCCGACTGGAGCTACGAACATCCGCCGCAGCGGCCGAACCGCCAGCGACGTCGCAAACAGGGCCGCCGCCATCGAGGCGATCGAAACGATGCCGGCCGATGCAAACGATCCTATGAACGCCGTCAGCCACGGTGCGACAAAAACGGATCCCAGGAGCATCGCGACCCACGTGACGAGGATGAAAATGCTCGTCCAGACCGTGACGGGAATTCCCCTCAATCCGATGGCGTGGAATGTGCTCGAAGCGTCCGAATCCACGGCTCCGTCGAGGTCGAACATGTCGAGGTCGAGCCCGGCGACAATGACTGCCGTCCAGTAGACCGCAACGAACCCGACCAGGATCGTGAAGATCACAGTGGGAAGCGCAATCATCGCTGGAATGAGACCATCCATCAGCGTAGTCCGTTGCCGTGGTTCGGAGGTGCGAGTGGCGGCGTCGGCAAGCCGTGGCGGCCGCCATGTGGAGCGCAGCATAGCACGAGCGGCCGAGAGCACGGAGCGCCCGCGGAATTGTGTGTGCGAAGCTCTTCGGACGCCTCACGAATGGAGGAAAGCAGTCACCCAGGCGGCTCGTCTATGGATTCAACGCCCCTATGATGAACACGATCAGCAGGAACAGGATTGGCAGGAGAGTCGCGAAGAGCCCAAGTCCGATCGCCCCATACGCCAGCCCCATGCCGTCCCGCGACCGGATGGCGTTCAACTTCATCCGCGAGATGAACCCCAGCACGACACCGACCGGGCCGAGGATGAAGCCGATCGAGCAGCACCAGCCAATGATAAGAGCAGCGATCGAGCAGACAAGGCCGATTATCGCCATGTTCTTTGCCGAACTCTGTTCCGGCGACGCCATCGGCATCATCGCGGCCGGGGAAAAGGCCGGATTCTGCCAGGCGCCCTGGTTCGGGTTGGACGAGCCCGGCGTGTAACCGCCGCCCGGAAAACTCGGTGGCGGGCTTGGGGCGCCGAAGCCGGATGGCGGGGTTACGGGCGGATAAGACGGAGACTGGGAAGGATCCGATCCCCAGGCCGGGGCGCCAAAGCTGCCCGGTGCGTTGCTCGACGGCGGAAGGGCCTGGCCGCAGCGCTGGCACGCGAATACGCCGGTTGGGTTCGCGTGCCCACAGGCCGCACAGTACGGGTTCATGGCACCTCAGAAATGTTCGCAGGTTAGCGGGATGGGACTTCAGGATCGTCCCGAAGGTCCGGCGAGCGCCGAACTGGGCAGATGTTACCACGAACCGGTATTGCTGCGGCACGAGCGTCGCGGGTTCTTGCCGATGTAGACTGGCGGGCGAGTGGACCCCGAACCCGATCTCGACGACCTCGCCCGCCAATGCGACGAGGAGTTCTTCATCGCCGGCGGCCCGGGCGGGCAACACCGGAACAAAGTCGAATCCGGCGTCCGGTTGACGCATCGGCCGACCGGATTCGTCGTTACTGCGACCGAGCGGCGCTCCCAGGCCGCGAACCGCCGCGTCGCCCTGGAGCGCATGGCCGCGAAGATCGCCGACTCCCTCCGCGTCGAGACGCCGCGCCGGCCGACGAAGCCGTCCCGCGCAGAGAAGGAAGCGCGCCTGGCCGACAAGAAGCGGCGTTCCGAGGTGAAGCGCTCCAGGCGCGGGGATACGGACTGATCGCGGATTCATGCGGATCTTCACCGATCGGGCTTGGACTCATCCGTGAAATTGGAGCGTCCAAGGCCCGCTTGCGCGATTTGCGGGCGGCATTCATGATACGCGCTCGCCTGTCGGCACCCTGCCCGTCGAATCGCCATTGAAAGGAGTTACCCTCACTCGCTATGAAGGCCTACCAAACGAAGGATATCCGTAACGTCGCGATTATCGGCCATGGAGACTCGGGAAAGACCTCGCTCGTGGCCAGCACTCTGTATGTCGCCGGCGCCACGACGCGCCTTGGCCGAGTCGCGGACGGGACAACGGTCACCGACTACGACGACGAGGAACGTGAGCGGAAGATAACCATGCAGTCGGCGCTTGCGCACTGCGAGTGGAAAGGGCACAAGCTGAATTTCATCGACACGCCCGGATACGCGGCCTTCATACTCGACGCAAAGGGAGCCCTGCGAGGAGCCGATTCGGCGCTCGTCGTCATCGACGCCACCCACGGCGTCGAGGTTCAGACCGAAAAGGCCATGAGCTATGCCGAAGATGCAGATACTCCCTGCATCTTCGTCGTCAACAAGATGGACAAGGAGCGCGCGAACTACGACTCGTGCGTGGACTCGATACACGAAGCGTTTGGCCGCCGCGGCATTGCATTCCAGATGCCGATCGGCGCGGAGAAGGATTTCCGGGGCGTCATCGATCTCATCACGATGACGGCGCACGTCTATCCCGGTGACGGGTCGTTCACGGCTACCGTCGAGGAGATTCCGGAGGCATTGAAGGCTGCAGCCGGCGCCGCGCGCGAGACTCTGGTCGAGATGGTCGCCGAGAGTGACGAAGCGCTGATGGAGAAGTACTTCGCCGAAGGATCGCTCGACGAGGAAGAGTTGTTGAAGGGCATCGTCGACGGCGTGCGCGATCGCCGGATCTTCCCGATTCTCGCCGTGTCCGCGGAGACTCTCGTCGGCATCGCGTCGATGGTCAACGCGATCATTTCGGTCGCTCCCGCACCTTCGGCGCGTGAGACGGTAAAGGGTTCTTCATCGGCCGATGCCGGCGACGAGGTCGTCAGGGCCGTGTCCGACTCCGCTCCGTTTTCGGCGTACGTCTTCAGGACGACAGTCGACCAGTTCGGCAAGGTCTCGATCATGAAGATCATGTCCGGAACGCTCAAGCCCGATTCGACCGTTACGAACCTGACGTCGGGAGGAGCCGAGCGCATTGGCCCGGTGCACGCGGTGCAGGGCAAGGAGCTCGTCAAGATCGATATGGCGTCGGCAGGCGACGTTGTGGCCGTGACCAAGTTGAAGGACACCCACACCGGAAACACGCTTGGCGACAAATCGGCTCCCATCGTCTACGCGGCCGTCGAGTTTCCCGAGCCGGCGATCGCGTTCGCGATCGAGCCCAAGTCGCGGCAGGACGAAGAGAAGGTCTCGGCTGCGATTCATCGCCTGCTCGACGAAGACCTGGCGCTCAGGTTCTCGCGCGATCCACAGACCGGCGAATTCCTGCTTGCCGGCTCGGGGCAGTTGCACATCGAGACCGTCGTCGCGAAGCTCAAGCGGCGTGGCGTGGAAGTGGCCCTCCATCCACCGAAGGTCGCGTACCGCGAGACCATCACGAAGCGGGTCGAGCAGCAGGGACGGCACAAGAAACAGTCGGGCGGCCGCGGTCAGTTCGGCGATTGCAAGTGCGTCTTTTCGCCTGTAGGGCGCGGAGAAGGCTTCAAGTATGTAGACAAGATCTTCGGAGGCGCGGTGCCGCAGAATTTCAGGCCGGCGATCGAGAAGGGCATCGTCGACGCTGCGGCGAAAGGGTACGTCGCCGGCTATCCGATGGTGGACTTCCAGGTCGAGCTCATCGACGGCTCGTACCACTCGGTCGACTCGGACGAACTGTCGTTCAAGCTGGCGGGGCGAAAGGCGTTTCTCGGGGCAATGGAAAAGGCCGGTCCGGTGCTACTCGAGCCTATGATGAAGGTCGACATCACGGCGCCTGCGGAGTTCGCCGGAGACATCATGGGCGATCTTAACGGCCGGCGCGGCCGAGTTCAGGGTATGGACGCAAAGGGCTCCGCGCAGATCATCAAGGCGATCGTGCCGCAGTCGGAGATGCTCACTTACCAGTCGACGCTCAATTCGATCACCCAGGCGCGCGGCAGCTACCACATGGAATTTTCGCACTACGACGAAGTGCCGAATCACCTGACGGCGAAGATCGTGGCCGACTCGCACGCCGCGGGGCGCAAGCGGGCGGAGGAAGAGGACTGAAACGAGAGCTCTTTTCCGTGAGCTCGGCGCCATTCCGTACTGCAGTGAATCCTCTCTTCTGTCCAGGTGGCGGCGGTCACCGGGTGACGGTAGCTGGAGAGCCGGTCCGCGGAGGGGCGGACCTTGGAGCTACAGTCCCTGGAGGGACTCTGGCTGGAACGGCGGTCCGCGGAATGGCGTTCCGCGCAGTGACGGTCCGTGGACTGGCGGTCCGCGGAATAGCGGTCCGCGGAGTGGCGGTCCGCGCAGTGACGGTCCGTGGACTGGCGGTCCGCGGATTGGCGGCTCACCAGAAACCTGGTGCTTTCGCGCCTCCGGCGCTCTACTTCTTCGGCCTCTCGAGAGGCAGGATGGTCCGCGACCGCGGAGCGGTCGATACAATAGCCGTGGGTCGCGCGTGGGCGAGCGCA
>JAJTWZ010000014.1 GCA_021463145.1 Blastocatellia bacterium
CATCCTTCAGGAAATCCTGTAATCCTCTTCAATCCTGTAATCCTGTCTACTCTTTCTGAGGAGAAGAGTTGACAGGATTTACAGGATTTACAGGATTAACAAGATTGCTTGAAGGCTGTTCAGAAAGGCGCGATTCGAGTTTCATAGACGTCTTCATCCTTCAGGAAATCCTGTAATCCTCTTCAATCCTGTAATCCTGTCTACTCTTTCTGAGGAGAAGAGTTGACAGGATTACAGGATTTACAGGATTTACAGGATTAACAAGATTGCTTGAAAGCTGTTCAGGAAGGCGTTCTTCGAGCTTCATAGACGTCTTCATCCTTCAGGAAATCCTGTAATCCTCTTCAATCCTGTAATCCTGTCTACTCTTACTTCGGGTAACCCGCCTGCGTCATCGTCCGCTCGGTGGCAGCCTGCGCGGCTTCGAGCGCGGCGTCCACACTCGTCTGGCCCGCGAGCGCACCGGCCAGCGACTGGCCCACCTGGGTGCCGATGCCCTGGAACTCGGGGATGGCCACGAACTGGACGCCAGTGTACGGAACGGGCTCGGCTGTCGGGTGGAGCGGATCGGCAGCCAGGATCGCGCTGAGCACGAAGCCCGCGAACGGCGCGGCCTTCGCATACTCGGCGTTCTTGTAGGTGGAGTGGCGCGTGCCAGGCGGAACCAGCGCCCAACCGTCCGTCTGTCCGACCATGGCGATGTATTCCTTCGACGTCGCCCACTTCACGAACTGCTTAGCCTCCGCCGACTGCTTCGACGACGTGGGAATCGCGAGCCCCCATGACCAGAGCCAGCCCGCGCCGTTCGGCACCCTGCCCGTCGGCGCCGCGGTGAAACCGGTCGTCTCGGCCACCTTGCTCTGCTTGGGATCGAAGACGTATCCGGCGGCCGACGTCGCGTCGATCCACATCGCGCAGTTACCGCTCGCGAAGAGCGCGCGGCATTCGTTGTGGCCGTTCGAGCTCGATCCGGGCGGGCCGTACCTGGTCAGGAGCTCCGTGTACATCCCGACAGCCTCCTTCCACGCGGGCGAAGTCAGCTGCGGCTTCCACTCCATGTCGAACCAGCGGCCGCCGAAAGTGTTGACCATCGTCGTGACGAACGCCATGTTCTCGCCCCAGCCCGGTTTGCCGCGGAGCGCGATGCCGTAGACCTTGTTTTCGGGGTCGTGCAGTTTCGAAGCGTACTCGCGAATCTGCTCGTAGGTCGGGTGCTCGGGCATCGTGATGCCCGCCTTCTCGAACAGATCTTTCCGGTAGAAGGTAAACGAGCTCTCGGCATAGAACGGAACCGCGTACATCTTCCCGTCGACGGTGAAGCCCTTCCTCACCGGCTCGAGCAGGTCCGCGTAATCGTAGTCGTCGCCGAGGTCGTCGACGGCGACGAGCTTGCCCTGCTTGCCCCATATTGGAGTCTCGTAGGCACCGAGCGTGATGACGTCGAACTGACCGCCGCCGGTCGTGATGTCGGTCGTCACGCGCTGCCGCAGGACGTTCTCTTCGAGCACGACCCACTCGAGCTCGATCCCCGTCTTCTCCTCGAACTGCTTCGAGAGCCGCTGCATGACGATCATATCTGCGTTGTTGACGGTTGCGATCGTCAGCTTCTTCCTTGCAGGGCCGGTGTTGCAGGCTGCCAGAAGTGCGAATGCGATCAGCGTCGCGGCGAGTCGAAGTCGGATCATGCTGGGTCTCCTCAGGCGGGAAGTACCGGGCGTCGGCAGTGTACACGGGATGCGGGGCAGGGCGATGGGTTGCTCTTGTCCGGTCGTGACTTGCCGGCGTATGGACACCCAATGGCTAACGCGCCTGTTTGACCTCGGCATGTGCTCCGTCGTAGTGTCGCGGCCATGAAAATCGCTCGCCGCTCACTCGTCGCATTAGGCGCGCTCGTCCTGCTGTTCGGGGCGCCTTCCGTCCACGCCCAGTCGCCCGCAAAGCGCGCGACCGTTATCAAGGCCGCAAGGATGTTCGACGGGGTCTCGGCGTCGTTGATCCCGAACGCCGTCGTGATCGTCGAAGGCAACCGGATCGCACAGGCCGGCAGCGGTCTTCCGATACCGCCGACGGCGGAGGTGATCGACCTTGGCGACGCGACGATCCTGCCGGGGTTCATCGACTGCCACGTCCACCTCACGATCGAGCTTTCGGGCGACTGGCCAAACCAGGCGCTCCGGCAGACCTCGGCGGATGCCGCAATCAAGGCCACCCGTTACGCGCAGCGAACGTTGGAGGCCGGGTTCACCACGGTTCGCGACGTCGGCGGGGGCGACTTCGTGGATGTCGCGCTCGCGAGAGCGATCGATGCGGGCACGATTCCGGGACCACGGATGTTTCCGTCGGGTCACGGCATCGGGATAACTGGCGGACACGGCGACGAGAACGGGTTTCGTCCGGGACTGCTCGATCACGGCATCAGGGAGGGCATCGCCAACGGCGCTGACGAAGTACGCGCATCGATTCGGTATCAGGTGAAGTACGGCGCGAAGAGCATCAAGGTGATAGCCACCGGCGGCGTGCTGTCGGAGGGCGACGAGATCGGCGCGCAGCAGATGACGGACGACGAACTGCGCGCTGCTGTCGATGAAGCGCACAAGCTGGGACGCAAGATTGCGGCGCACGCGCACGGGACCTCGGGAATCAAGGCGGCGGCGCGAGCGGGAGTCGATTCGGTCGAGCACTCGAGCTTCCTCGACGACGAGGCTGTCGCGTTGCTCGTGGCTAAGGGGACGTTCGTCGTCCCCACGCTGCTGGCCGGATACACGGTCGAAGCTGGCGCGAAGGACGGGACGTTGCCGCTCTTTGCGCGCGAGAAGGCGCTGGACGCGGCGGCCAACATGCGGCGATCGTTCAGGAAAGCTGTCGATGGGAAGGTACGGATCGCGTTCGGGACGGACTCGGGCGTCTCGGCGCACGGAGGCAATGCGCGCGAGTTTGGATTGATGGTCAAGAACGGGATGTCGCCTGCTGGCGCGCTGTTTGCGGCGACACGCGAGGCCGCGGCGTTGCTCGGTAATGGCGACATTGGCGCGATCTCTGCCGGTAAGCTGGCGGACATCGTCGCGGTACCCGGCGATCCGCTCGTGGACATCACGGTGACGGAGCGGGTGACGTTCGTGATGAAGGACGGCCTGGTGGTGCGAGGCGCTGGCCGGTAGCCGGGGCTCTCAGGCGCAATTGAGCGAGCGGGTGGCGCGTCGAGGCGCGCTGCTCGGGGCCGACCCGCTCGCTGCCGCTCGCGGTGACGAGAGCACGAAAATCCGTTGCCGGCGACCGCCGAGAAGGCGCACTATGACCGGGCAATGGCGATCTACTGTCCACAATGCGGGTCGCAGCGGATGTCGAGCGACGTCCGGTTCTGCTCTCGGTGCGGATTCAACCTCGAGAGCGTCGAGCATCTGGTCGCAACGGCCGGACTGGCGGCGGCTCCTGTGGCAGCGCCGGCCCCAATGCTTGCGCCAGTGTCTCCGCGCAAGCACGGAATCAGGGTAGGAGCCAAGATCCTGTTCGCCAGCATCGTGTCATTTCCGGTGATCTTCGCGTTCGCCATCGCAGCGGGAACCCCGGGCCCGCTTTCGGCCACCGGATTGCTGTTCCTTCTTGGCGTTTCACGCATGATCTACGCGCGACTGTTCGAGGACGAATTCCCGCAACCGGCGGCGCCCCTGCCGCTCGTTGCTGCCCCACCCTCCGCCGCCGCACTCCCGTCCTACCGGGCGCCAGTCTCGTTCGCTCCGCCGCGCGGCGCGACTACCGGCGAACTCCAGGCACCACCGAGCGTCACCGAGCATACAACCAACCTGCTCGATCGACCCAATGTGGCCCACGCGGCCGAAGAGAACCACTGAATCCGCCGATCGGGCCAACCATGCCAATCGGCGTCAATCCGCGGATTCACCCGGGAGGCCACGCCAGCGGCCGTCCGCCAAGCAGGTGGACGTGCAGGTGGAACACCGACTGCCCGCCGTCCGGCCCGGTGTTGATTACCGTTCGATAACCGGAATCCGTCACTCCCAGCCGCTCCGCGATCTCGGCCGCGACGCGAAGCAGCCGTCCGAGCACCTCGGTGTGGCCATCGGTCGCCGAAGCGAGCGAGACGACGTGCTCTCGCGGGATGATGAGCACGTGGTGGGGCGCCTGGGGATTCAGATCCCCGAAGGCGACGACGGCGTCGTCCTCGTGCAGGAACGTCGCGGGGATCGCTCCCGAGGCGATCTTGCAGAAGATGCAGCTGGTATCCATCGCCTGGTCCGTTCCTTTCCGGCTATTCGCGAAACCGTTCGATCTGTCCGCCGACCGACCGCAGCTTCTCTTCGATCTTCTCGTAGCCGCGATCGATGTGGTAAACGCGGTCCACGATGGTCTCGCCGTCCGCGGCGAGCCCCGCGACGACCAATGAAGCGCTCGCGCGCAGGTCCGACGCCTGCACCTTCGCCCCCGTCATCCGCCCGCCGCCCTCCACGATCGCCTGCTTGCCCTGGATGTGGATCCGGGCGCCCATTCGAGCGAGTTCCGAAGCGTGCATGAACCGGTTCTCGAAGATGTTCTCGGTGATGACCGAAGTGCCTTCCGCCCGCGTCATCAGCGCCATGTACTGCGCCTGCATGTCGGTCGGGAAGCCGGGGTACTCCTGCGTCACGATGTCGAGCGCCTTGAGCCCGCCGTTTGCGTGGACGTTCAACGTGAACTGGTTCGGCTGTTCGATGTGGACGCCAGCCTGGCGCATGTGCGCGATGACCGAGCCGAGATGATCCGGCCGGCAGTTGCAGAGCTCGAGTTCGCCTCCGGTAAGCGCGGCGGCTGCAAGGAACGTCCCCGTCTCGATGCGATCGGGAATGATCGTGTGACCCGCGCCGCCCAGCTTCTCCACTCCCTCGATGCGGATCGTCGACGTGCCGGCTCCAGTCACGCGGGCTCCCATCTTGTTGAGCAGTTCGGCGAGGTCCTCGATCTCGGGCTCGCGCGCGGCGTTGTCGAGCACCGTCACGCCCTCGGCAAGGGACGCGGCCATCATCAGATTCTCCGTCCCGGTAACAGTGATCTTCGGAAAGAAGACGTTGGCGCCTTTCAAGCGGCCGGCGCGGGCGACGATCGTGCCGTTCTCGAGCGAGATGACCGCCCCCAGCACCTCGAGCGCCCGAAGATGGAGGTCGACCGGCCGCTGGCCGATCGCGCATCCGCCCGGCAGGCTGACTCGCGCCTCGCCGAACCTGGCGAGCAGCGGGCCGAGCGCGAGAACGGACGCCCGCATGCTCTTCACGAGCTCGTATGGCGCCTCGAAGAACTCGATGTTCGAGGCCGTCACCTTCAGCGTAGCCTGTTCAGGCATCAGGACGCCGCAACCGAGGTCCTCGAGCAGGCGGCGCATCGTGATGATGTCGCGAACGTAGGGCAGGTTGTGGAAGGTTACGGTCCCCGAAGAGAGCAGGGCGGCAGCGAGGCACGGAAGCGCCGAGTTCTTCGCTCCGCTGATCTGAACGCGTCCTTCCAGAGGACGCCCGCCGACGATTCGAAATTTGTCCATGGTTCGAGCCGCGGATGCTACCACATCGCAACGTCGCCGGCCGGCCATCCTGTCGCCCCTTCGGTGCTGCGTCGGCGTGCTATACTGCGCCCAAGTCACGCTTTTCTTCGCGAGGTGAGTGTTATGTCCATACGCGCACTGTTGCCAGCAGCCGTGTTCGTGGCGCTGTTTTCGGTGAGCCCTGCTTTCGCGCAGGATCCCAAGAATCCACCGCCAGACGAACCGACTCCCACAATGACCACAGAGGACGTCATTCCCGTTCAGGTAGCTCCGGCCGCGGACCCGCAGGCGGCCGATGCTCCGGCAGCCGACGACTCGATGACGCCAGAGGAACGCGCCGACGCAGCCGCATCGGCCAAGGCTCCGGGCGGTGACGAAGGTCAGTCCGATGCAGCCGCCCCGAAAGGCAAAAAGGTTTCGCAGGCGGAGCTCGACTGGCGCAACAGATACTCCGAAGCCGACGAGGCCGCAAACGCGGCCGAGCGCGCCGCGCTCGATGCCGAGCTTCGCGCCAACCAGATGAAGAACGAGCTCGCTGGATCTTCGACCGTTGCGGAACGGAACAACGCGGCCGCCGCGCTCGAGGCTCAGGGCGAAGAGGTCCGCCGGCTGCGGGCAGAAGCAGCCGCAGCCCGCGCCGAGGCAAATCGAGTCAAGGCAGTTGGAGATCGTGGCCGATTCAAGCCTGACGCTGGCCCTTCCGCTACGACCAAGGACGGCGCGATCAATCCGGCCTACTTCGCTCTGGGTGTCCAGAACGCACGCACCAAGGTCGCGGATGCCGAACGTCGCATCGAGGTCTACCAGAGCCGAATCGTCGAACTGAGGGGACGAATCCTGCAGACGACCGGTTCTGGCGACAATTTCGCAGTCGCCAAGATCAAGGATGAGCTCGCACAGGCGGAGGCGGATCTTTCCGATGCACAGGCGGCCCGCGACGCGGCGCAGGTGCAACTCGACCAGGCGCAGACAGAGGCCAGCGCCGCGGGTGTGCGGGTTCCGTAGCGGAACCGGTTCGACTGTGTCCGGTTACTGTCGCGTGGCGCGAACGGGTCTTCGGGCGTCGAACCCGCGGACCCGTTGATTTCAGGTCGCGCGAATGGCAGACATACTGCTCGTCGAAGACAAGGACAGCCTGCGGCAGATGCTGCGGCTCACGCTCGAAAACGCTGGCCACTCGGTCGAGGCCACCGGCGATCCGGCCGAAGCCATCAAGCGGCTCGAACGGGTGAGGTTCAGGTTGGTCCTCACCGACCTTCGAATGCCGGGAGCTTCCGGTCTCGACGTGCTGCGGTCAGCCCGCTCGGCCGACGGATTGCTGCCAGTCGTCGTGATGACGGCGTATGGATCGATCGACGAGGCGGTTCAGGCGATGAAGGACGGGGCCTACGACTTCCTTCAGAAGCCGGTCGACAGCCGCCATCTGCTGCTGATCGTCGAAAGAGCTCTCGAAGCGGGCAGGCTGCGAACCGAGAACGTGTTGCTGCGGGAAGAGTACGCGAACCAGTACGACTTTCCCCGGATCATCGGGGACTCGGCCGCCATCAGGAACGCCGCGAAGCTCGTGCAGCAGGTGGCGCCGCGATCGTCGACGGTTCTGCTGCTCGGCGAATCGGGCACCGGAAAGGAGCTGTTCGCGCGGGCCGTACATCAGCTCAGCGATCGTGCCAAGGGGCCGTTCATCGCGCTCAACTGCGCGGCGATACCCGAAACGCTCATCGAGAACGAGCTTTTCGGTCACGAGAGAGGGGCCTACACGGGCGCCGATACGAGGCGGGCCGGAAAGTTCGAGCTTGCTCACGGCGGCACGCTGTTTCTCGACGAGATCGGCGAGCTGCCGCTTGCGGTCCAGTCGAAGCTGTTGCGGGCGCTCGAAAGCGGCCGTGTGACTCGGCTCGGGGGTTCCCTCGAGCTCGACGTAGACGTCCGAGTCGTCGCGGCGACGAATCGCGACCTGCCGGCGGCGGTAGCCGAAAAGGCGTTCCGCGAGGATCTCTACTTCCGGCTCGCGGTCTTTCCTGTCGAGATTCCGCCGTTGCGCGATCGCGGGAACGACGTCGAGCGGCTCGCGGAGTTTTTTGCGGCTTCGTGCGGAGCCGAAATTCGCGGAAAGGCGATGACGATAGGGACTGCCGCGCTCGCAAGTCTGCGCGCTTACGCCTGGCCGGGGAACGTGCGCGAGTTGAGGAACTGCCTCGAAAGGGCGTGCATACTCGCCAGCGGCGACGAGATCCGTCCCGAGGACCTCGACCTGCGGGGTTCTGCCGGACGCGTCGGGGAGGAGACCCTGGCGACGATGAACTTCGACGGCACCCTCCACGAAGTGAGTGCGCGGGCAGTGGCGATCGTCGAGCGAAGGCTGATCTCCGATGCATTGGCTGCCACGGGAGGCAATCGCACGCGGGCCGCAGAACGTCTCGGCGTCAGCACGAAGACGCTGACGTCGAAGATCCGGGAGCTTGGACTTTGAGCGGGAAGAGCGTTCAGACCGGCTCCGCCGGAGACGCGCCGGGCGCCGCGATCGCTTCCGGCGAAGCGCGCGAATCGGCCTCGCCTCCGGTCGTCTCCATCGCCAACGTTACGAAGCGCTACGGAGACCTGGTCGCAGTGGACGACGTGTCGTTCGAGGTCCACGGCGAGATCCTCGGACTGCTGGGCGCGAACGGCGCCGGGAAGTCCACTCTTCTGAAGATGCTGGTCGGGTTGCTCCGCCCCGATTCCGGCCGGCTTGCCATTGACGGGCACGACGTGCGCCTCGATGCGGTGGAAGCCCGCCGTCTCGTGGGGTATCTCCCGGAGGACCTCGAACTGTACGAGCGCCTGACGGGCCGCGAGTTTTTGCGTTTCGTCACGGGCATCAAGGGCAGTGCACCCGACGACGCGGTCCTCGACTCAGCGTTCGACGAATTCGGTATCCTCGAGAAGGCGGACCATCTGATCAAGGAATACTCGCTCGGAATGCGAAAGAAGACCGGACTGATCGCGGCGATGGCGGGCTCGCCGCGTTTGCTCGTGCTCGACGAACCGCTGAACGCGCTGGACGCCCAGACCATGCGGCTCGTCGAGCGGAAGCTCGAGGCATTTCTCGACGCGGGCGGCGCCGTGATCCTCTCTTCTCACGTAATGGGCTTCGTCGAGCGCGTCTGTTCGCGCGTCGTCGTGCTGCGAAACGGGCGGATCTCGGCGAACGATCGCCCGGATCGGCTGCGAGAGGCAACGGGCCTCGCCGGCGCGCCGTTCGACGACGTGTTCTTCCGGTACGCGCTTGGGTAGGGAGGCACATCTCCCGGCCCCGATCTGACGTAGCGAGGGCTCGACCCTCAGGACTCGATCGATTCGTGGGTAGCGACCAGACGGTTCCAGGTATCGCTCGACTCGACGAGCCGCAGCCCCGCGCGGAGCGCTTCGCCGTCGTGCCACACGACTTCGACTATGGCGACGGCGTCGGCCGTTCCGTCCAGTGCCGCGATGTGGACGACCGTGCCTGGCTCGAGCTCGGCGTTCGCGCGGATCTGGGCTCCGTTCTCGGAGATGTCTTCCGTAACGGTTTCCGCAAACGGGACACCGTCGGTCGACTCGATTCGAATGGGAATCTGGGCCGGCACGCGGTGAACGCTTCGGCGGTCCTCGGCCTGCTGTTCGCGCGCTTCCCTGGCTTCTATGACGAGGTCTTCGTAGCAGCCAGGGCAGACGGTACGATATCCGAGATCTTTGAGGAGGTCGGTCAGCTGAGGATCGCCCAACGCGTCTACGGTGTGGTCCGCGACTTCGTTGCACCGGTCACAATACGTGTGCATATCGGATGTTTCGACGACGGATCGCGGGACGTTCTCCGTCGCGCTCCAATGAACTGTGTGGCGTGGCTTCGGCTTCTTGAAAGACCGAGATCGAGACTGAGCCCAGTATAGACACAAGCCCACCGCGTCTCAACGAGATCGTTACCGCAAGCTTTACCGCGCGGCGGGCGGGGACGGCCGGCTCGCTACCGTTCCTGGAGCCGTTCCGCGATCGCGACGGCAATCGACCCGGCAATGCGCGCGTTGTTCTCGAGCAGAGACAGGTTTGCCGCAAGCGCGCGGCCACCGCTGCGTTCAGCGATCCTGCCTAGCAGGAATGGCGTAAGTGCAGGCCCGCGCACGCCCTGGACCGCGGCCTCCGCCAGCGCTTCGTCGACGATGGAGTCGATTTCGCCCGACGCAATCGCCGCGGGCTCGGGACACGGCACTACGACCAGCACGGCCGTCCGCCCGCCCAGATCCCAGTGCGCGGCCGCGATCCGCGCCACGTCCTCCGCGGTCACGACCGCCGCCGTGACGCCGAGACCGGTCGATCGGGTGTAGAAGCCGGGGAACGCGTCGGTCCGCCAACCAAGGATCGGGACGCCGAGCGTTTCGAGGACTTCCAGTGTTCGCGGCAGATCCAGGATCGACTTCGCCCCGCTGCAGACTGTCACGATCGGCGTCGTGCCAAGCGCCGTGAGGTCGGCCGAGACGTCGAAACTCGTCTCTGCGTTGCGATGGACGCCGCCTATTCCGCCGGTCGCGAACACTCGAATCCCCGCGCGCGCCGCGAGATGAGCCGTCGCTGCAACCGTCGTCGCTCCCCAGCCCCCCGAACCGCAGACCGAGGCCAGGTTCTGCAGGCTGACCTTCGCGACGGCGGTCCGTCCGGCGAGCGACTCGAGTTCGTGATCCGCCAGGCCGATCCGAACCGAGCCGTCCACGATCGCAATCGTGGCTGGCTCGGCGCCGGACTCGCGAACGGCTGCTTCGCAGGCTCGGGCCGACACAAGGTTCGCCGGTCGTGGCAGTCCGTGCGAGATGACCGTCGATTCGAGAGCAACGCGCACGGCCCGCATCGTTTCACCGGCAATTCGAACGGTCAAGCGGGCGGGATGGACGGCTGCGGGTGCCAGCGGGCAGCCGCCTTTGCTATGCTGGCGGCGTGACGACCTATTGCATCGACGCGGCGGACGTGACGGCGCGGGCCGCGCGCATCACACACCTTTTTCTGGACTGCGACGGAGTGATGACGGACGGAGCGATCATTTCGCTTCCGGACGGCCAGGAGGCAAAGCGGTTCGACATCCGCGACGGCCACGGAATCGTCTTGTGGCGCCGGGCGGACCGCAAGGTCGGAATCATCACCGGGCGTGGCGGCCCGGCGCTCGAGCGAAGGGTAGAAGAGCTGCAGATCGAGTATCTGATCCAGAAGACCTACGACAAGCTGGGGGCCTTCGAGGCGCTCGTTTCGCGCGAGGGCATCCACCACGACTCTATTGCGTACATGGGAGACGACGTCGTAGACCTGCCCCTGATGCGCCGGGTGGGCCTGGCGATAGCGCCTCCGAATGCGGTGCCGGAGGTACTCGAGCACGCGCACCTCGTAACCGAGAGGTCGGGCGGGAACGGCGCCGTGCGCGAGGTCATCGAGTTGCTGCTCAAGATTCAGGGGCGCTGGGACGACTTGATGCAGCGGTATCTGGTCTAGGGCGTGTCGCGGATTTTCGGCCGCCGGCGGTTGTGGCCAACTTGAAGCGCCCGAGGCGAGGCTGACGGCGAACCGGGCTCGTTAGAGTCGCCCGTAACGCTGGGAAGTCGTACGTGGGAGGTCGTCGACAGGCTAGCCGTGACGACGCGCTCCTTGCCGGTCACCGACGGCACTACCGAGCGTGGACAAGATCAGATCTGATCTGTTCGCCGCGGGTAGTCCGTGGATTCAGTTGTTCGAGTCGAACACGGGCCGGCGCTTGCGGTTCTTCCAGCTCTTGCGCGTCTTTTCGACAAGGTGCCTGGCGACAATCATCGCGAATTCCACGCGTGGAATCGGCTCAGGAGCGCCCTCGTAGTAGAACACGCAGCGGTTGCCGATCTCGCGCTGCAGCATGTGCAGGTCGAGCGGATCTATCGGGAAGTTCAGGCACGCCTGTGGCGCGTGATCGCTCTGGTAGATGGTGCAGTGCGTGAGGTTGTCTGGCTCCTGAACCATGAAAGAACACTGGAACTGAATCTGGCAGCAAGCGCCGCAGCGGTTGCACTCTCCCATCTGGTAGGGCTTCCAGCGGCGAAGCAACTCGTCAGGCAGAATCTGCGGAAGCACCGTCCGCCGGAGCGCGCCCCACGTGTGAATAGAGATCGGAGCCCGAATCACCTTCTTCGTAACGTTCCGGGCCATTTCCCAGTACAGGGACGGCCTAGAAGGCAAGGTGGCGTCGTCGATCAGTGGTGGAGGCGGGATCTCCCGAAGGACGGGAAGCGATCGCGGGGACCGTGAGATATCAGCCATTCGGTGTAGAGATTCCTCTTCCAAGGGTCGCAAGAACCCGGCGAGTCTACCACCCTCGGCAAACGCGGGCCAAGGTCATCGCCGAAAGAATGGCGGCCGAGGAATCGCGTGTCCCAGAGCTGAGCTGCCTGTGCCGAGTGCGCGCTGGACCTCGGGACCGGCGCTCCGGGCGCGACTCCGCAGACCCGTCGATAACCGGCAGGGTGCGTGCGCCGTCAGTCAATAAAGACCTGGCTCACCGGGCGGACGAGTCTTCCAACGCCGGTGTATCCAGATCCACTGGTCCGGATTGGCGCGAATCCACCCTTCGACGATGGACGTGAAGTTCTGCGTGTTCGCACGGATGTCTTCGTCTCGTGAGCCCGTCCGCAGGATCTCGAGCTCGGGCTCGAACTTCTGGACGTACCTGCGTTCGCCTTCGTCCCATCGTGTGTGAACGGGAATGACCGCGGCATTGGTCTTCAGCGCGAACGTGGCGAGACCGCCAGTCGTCGACGCCGGAACTCCGAAAAAGTCGACGAAGACGCCCTCGTTGTCGAGCGTGTTCAGGTCGGCCAGAATCCCGACCATTTCGCCGCGGCCGAGTGCCGCAAGCACCGGGCGCGCGGCCCGGCGCTTGTCGATCGTCCTGTTTCCGCACCGCGTGCGCAGTCTCTCGGCGAGCGCCTCCAGGCGTGGATTGTCGAGCCGCCGGACCAGGAAATTGACCGGCGGAGTGCCGGATATTCGCATACAGATCGGACTGATCTCCCAGGCGCCGAAGTGGCCGGTGAGAAACAACACCCCGCGCCCCGATGCGAGCACGTCGAGCGGGATCTCCCTGTTTTCCAGGCGGACCGTCCTGCGGGCGTCTTCCGGCGTTCGAAGCCGCGGAATCTGGCTGAACTCGCCGAGTTGGCGGCCGACGTTGCGGAACGCACCTCGAAGTATTCGCTCGCGCTCCGCAAGGGGCTTTTCGGGAAAGGCGATCTCGAGGTTGCGCCGCCCGGTTCGTGCGAGGCCTCGTGCGAGACGGTACCCGCTTTCGCCCACCCACTCGCCGAGCGTAACCGCCGCCCTGCGCGGGAGAAGTCCGAGCGCCGACAACGCCGTCCACGCCGCGGCATACTCGACGAACTCTCGGATGGGGCCGGGTTTCACGTCCCGAGACTCACGGCCGCGCCTATCCGTTCACCTTCAGCACGGCGAGAAAGGCTTCCTGGGGAATCTCGACCCTGCCGACGCGCTTCATCCGCTTCTTGCCTTCCTTCTGCTTTTCGAGCAGCTTCCGCTTGCGCGTGATGTCGCCGCCGTAGCACTTCGCGATCACGTTCTTGCCGAGCGACTTCACCGTTTCACGAGCAATCACCTTGTTGCCGATTGCCGCCTGAATCGGAACCTCGAACAGTTGTCGAGGAATCAGCTGGCGCATCTTGTCGACAAGCGCACGGCCGCGATTGTACGCGCCGTCCTGGTGGACGATGGTCGAAAGCGCGTCGACCTGCTCTCCGTGGACCAGTACGTCGAGTTTGACGAGTTTCGACTCACGGTAGCCCTCGAAGTGGTAGTCGAACGAGGCGTATCCCCGCGACGCCGACTTCAACCTGTCGTAAAAGTCGAGCACGATCTCCGAGAGCGGCAGATCGTAGGTAAGCATCACGCGATTCGCCGATATGTACTCGAATCCGATCTGCGTGCCGCGCTTCTCGTCGAGCAGCGACAGGATCGGCCCGAGAAAGTCGTCGCGAGACATGATGGTGGCGCGGATGATCGGCTCGGCTATGTGCTCGATGCGTCCGGCGTCCGGCATCTTCGACGGAGAATCGATTTCGATCAGTTCGCCGTTGGTGAGCATGACCTGAAAGCGGACGTTCGGAGCCGTGGTGATCAGCTCGAGGTCGAACTCGCGTTCGAGGCGCTCCTGGACGATTTCCATGTGGAGCAGTCCGAGGAACCCGCACCGGAAGCCGAACCCGAGCGCCGAGCTCGTTTCGGGCTCGTAGAAGAACGACGAGTCGTTGAGCCGCAGTTTCTCCAGCGCGTCCCGCAGTTCCTCGTATCGATTCGACTCGATCGGATAGAGGCCCGCGAAGACCATTGCCTTGATCTGCTGAAACCCGGGGCACGCTTCGGCGGTAGGCCGCGCGGGCTCGGTGATCGTGTCGCCGATCTGCACGTCGGCGACCGTCTTCACGTTGGCCACGACGAAGCCCACTTCGCCGGGACCGAGTTCGCCGATCTCGCGCATTTTAGGCGTCAGGACGCCGAGCTGCTCGACCTGGAAGTCGCGCCCGGCGGCCACGAACCGGATCTTCTGACCCGGCTTGATCGTCCCTTCGACGACGCGAACCATCACGATGGCGCCCCGGTATGGATCGAACCACGAATCGAATATGAGCGCCTTGAGCGGAGCCGACGCATCGCCCGCCGGTGGAGGCACGTCGCGGACGATGGCCTCGAGCACGTCCTCCATCCCGATGCCCGATTTTGCGGAAACGAGGACCGCGTTGTCTGTCTCGAGGGCGATTATCTGCTCGATCTGTTCGAGGACCTTCTCGGGCTCGGCGGACGGAAGGTCGATCTTGTTGATGACCGGGATGAGTTTGAGGTCGTTGTCGAGCGCCAGGTAGGTATTTGCCAGCGTCTGTGCTTCCACGCCCTGCGACGCATCGACGACTAGCAGCGCACCTTCGCAAGCGGCAAGCGATCGCGAGACTTCGTACGAGAAGTCGACGTGGCCGGGCGTGTCGATGAGGTTCAGGACGTAGTCGTTGCCGTCCTTGGCCTTGTAGTCTAGGCGGACCGAATGGGCCTTGATCGTGATGCCGCGCTCGCGCTCGAGGTCCATCGAGTCGAGCACCTGCTGCTCCATTTCGCGACTCGAAAGAGCGCCCGTCATTTCGAGAAGGCGATCCGCGAGCGTCGACTTTCCGTGGTCGATATGCGCGATGATCGAGAAGTTTCGGATCCGGTCGACGTTCATGCGGCAGCTTCGTCCCTGGCAAGCAGTCCCGCTCCGATCATGACCGATCTGTCGCCGTGGCCCGCTGTAACGATCTGACAGGCGGCGAACGCTTCCGGCGCCGTACGTGTCCGAGTGTGCTCCAGGACGGGATCGAGCAGCCAGCGGCCCGCCGCCGTGACGACCGACCCTCCAAGGACGACTGTTTCGACATTGAGAAGGCTGATCGCGCCCCCGATGGCGACGCCGAGATGCATTGCCGTCCTTTCCATGATCAGTTGCGCAAGGTCGTCTCCATTTGCGGCGGCTCTCGCGATATCGGTTCCGGCCAGTTCCCGGTCACGCGGAATGACGAGCTTCGAGAGCGAGCTCGTGCGATCCCGGTGCAGCCGCTCGTTGGCCCGGCGCGCGATGTTCGGCGCGGAACAGACCGTGTCGAGGGCTCCCGGTATTCCGCCTGGGCCGTCGATTCCCTCCGGATCAACCGTCATCGAGCCGATGCCGCCAGCAAGCCCGCTGGCTCCGCGCCAGATCCGTCCTTCGAGAATCAGCCCGGCGACAACTGCGGTTCCAATCTGAACGTAGAGGACGCTTTGCGATCCACGGCCCGCGCCGAAGCGGTATTCGCCGTATGCTCCGCAGGTTGCGTCTTCCTCGATCCTGATCGGAAGGCCTGTCGTCCGCCGCAACTCGCCGTGCACGTCTATTCCGGAAAGGTCGGGGAGCTCCGGCACCGGAATGGCGCGGTGGGAGCCGGGATTGACCGGCCCGGGCATTCCGACGCCAACGCCGGCGATCGACGATCGCGACGTTTCGTCGGACAGCAGTTCGCCGACGGCGTCCAGAAGTTGCTGGAAGAGCTCTTCGGGCTGCTCGCTTGCGTCGACGGCCTCGCGTTCGCGCACGACGCCACCCGAGGCGTCGACGAGGCCGGCCCGGACCTTCGATCCGCCGAGATCTACGCCGAGATAGAGCGAGAAGAGCGAGCCGTCGCCGCCCGGATTCGAAGAGGTCATGCCTGACGTGCTCCTCACGGTCGCGCGCGGGGCGCGACGCCATCTTGCCTGCGAACTGTCAAGGTATCAGACGGCTCGGTCGCGGGTCAATTTCGGGGCCAGTGGCGCGGGGCACGGGCGGCGCGGCGGTCGAACCGCCGCGTTGCTCCAAAACGATCCGCGGCGCTTCACCGCAAGCCTACGGTGGGCCTGACTCCTGCGCCGCATCGGTTCGTTCTCGTCCGTTCGACCGGCGCGGCGGACTCGATTTGGCGCCGTGCCGCAGCAGATCCCCAGGCCCGCACCGGCCGGCATCGACGGGTCCGAGGCCTGTCAAATTCGCCGAGGTCTTGTAGAATGAGGCGCTCTCGCGACTGCAGCACCTCCTTCATGATTGACGAACTCCAAGGGTTACTGCGCCAGTACGGGCTGTGGGTCGTGTTCTTCGGAGCGATGATCGAGGGCGACCTGACCCTTCTGCTGGCCGGCGTTCTGGCCCGATCCGGGCTCTTCACCTTCCAGGAAGCTTTACTCGTCGGAACCAGTGGCGGTGTCGCCGGAGACCTTCTCGGTTACTGGATCGGACACAGTTTCCGGGGCCGAGTCCGCACGATGCGCTTCTACATGCGCGCAAAGCCGCGAATCGAGCGCCTGATGCGCAAGTTCGGTGGCTTCACCCTCTTCGTCGTCAAGTACACCTACGGATTGCGGACGGCGATGTCGGTCTTCTGCGGACTCGCGCACTTCGGACTGCACCGCTTCGCGCCGTTGACCCTGTTGAGCTGTATGGTCTGGGTAACGCTGCTTGCTGGCATCGGCTACTTCTTCACGGGAAGCATCGAGCGGATTATCGGAGAGATAAAGAACGTCGAAAAGCTCGTCGTGCTGCTGGTGGTCGTTGCGGTTATCTTCTTTATCGTGAAGAAATACAGGCTTGGAAACCGCGTGATCGAGGAGTGACCCCCGCGCGCTTCCGCAAACCGAAATGGTAATCGAATCTTCCGCACCGACCCGGATCGACCTCGCTGGTGGAACGATCGACATATGGCCGCTCTACCTGTTCCACGGCGGCGCCCAGACGGTGAACGTCGCGGTGAACCTCTACGCGCGGTGCCGGATCGAGACCGGCGGGGAGGGTTACACGCTCGAATCGCGCGACACGGGTGCGCAAGTGACGACCGTGGCGCCGAGCGAGCTGGTGGAAAGCGGCACTCTTGAGTTGCTCGCGCGCCTCGTGCGGTTCTTCGACCCGCCGCCAGGATTCCGGATGGTCACGGAGTGCGCGGCGCCGCCAGGTTCCGGCCTCGGTGGGTCGTCGGCGCTCGGGATCGCCGTGGCAGGCGCGCTGGACCGGCTCGTCGGGACGAATTTCGGCCGCGAGACGCTCAGGACGATCACGACGAACGTGGAGACGGCCGTCATCCGCGTCCCGGCCGGACTGCAGGACTACTACCCTGCGATATTCGGCGGAGCGAACGCGCTCCATTTCGGAACACAGGGCGCAGCCGTCGAGCCGCTGCCGGTGGATCCGGGACTGCTCGAGGACCGGCTCGTGCTCGCGTACACCGGGATTCCTCACTTCTCGGGCACCAACAACTGGGAGATCTTCAAGGCGCACGTCGATGGATCGGCCGAAGTGTTCGACCGCCTGGACAGGATCCGATTGACGGCCGCCCGGATGCGCAGTGCACTTCTTGCGCAAGATCTTGACGAGGCTGGCCGGGTGCTCGGCGAAGAATGGAAAAACCGGCGCGAACTGGCGCCCGGCGTGACGACGCCGCGTATCGAGGAGTTGATCGCCATAGCGCGGGCGAAAGGCGCCTCGACTGCCAAGGTCTGTGGAGCTGGCGGCGGCGGTTGTGTGGTCTTCTGGTGCGAGGACGGCCGGAAAGCCGACGTCGGCGCAGCGCTTCGGTCGTCCGGCGTCGACGTGCTCGACTTCCGGATCGACATGGATGGCCTTCAGGTCGAGTCCGTGGACTGACGCGGAGTGAACCGGATCGGTTTCAGTTCTTCATCATCCTCATCGGTTCGCGGTCAGAAGCCCATCGGCCGGCCCATCATCGCCATCCACCGTTCGAGCGACGGAATGTTCATGTAGGCGTTGTCGCGCTTCACGTCGCCGAGCGCGCCGGACGGAACGCTCCCGTAATCGTGGCCCGGGTACAGCACCGTGTCGTCCGGCATCTTCGCGAGTTTCTGCGTGAGGCTTTCGTACATATCGGCCGGATTGGCGCCCGGCAGGTCCACGCGCCCGCAGCCGTCGATGAACAGGGTGTCGCCGGAAACGAGCCGTCCATCCACAAGGAAGCACTGGCTGCCTGGCGTGTGTCCCGGCGTGTGAACGAAACGGATGCTCACGCCGCCGACGTCGAGCACGTCGCCACCGGAATGTCGCACCAGGTCCGACTCCTCGAGTCCAGTAACGATCTTCACGCCGTCTCCTTCGTGCTCGTTGACGTGAAGCGGCACCGGCCTGAGCGAGAGAAGCGTCTCCATGCCCTCGACCGTGAATCCGAACATCGATCCGCCGACGTGATCCGGGTGGTAGTGGGTGCCAAGCGCGCCCACGAGCGACATCCCGTCGCTGTCGACGATGTCGAGTAGCCCCTGGATGTCCCACGCCGGGTCGACGACGACGCATTCCCTGGTGGCGAGGTCGCCGATCAGGTACACGAAGTTCACCATCCCGGCGGCAACGCGGTCGCTCCGCGCAAAATCACGGCCGGAAAGCAGTTGGCGGAAATAGAGTCCTTCGGGCATGCGCCGGAGTATACCGGAAGAACATGAGCTTGCGTCCGTCGGACGGGCTGGCCTAAAATCGGCCGGTTACATTGAGTTGAACTTCAAGTGGCCGCGGCGCTCGTCGCCGTAGTTTGCGCGTTTTCCCGCTGACCTGGCCATCCGGTTCGGATTTATCGATGATCACTGCGACCAAGAAGCTCTCCACGCGATACAACGTTGCGAAGTTCATGGCGAAGGGTCTGTTGTCGACGCGGCATCCGCTGCTCGCTCACATCGTCCCGATGCGCCGCTGCAATCTCGCCTGCACCTACTGCAACGAGTTCGACGACGTCTCCAAGCCCGTTCCGATCGAGGAGATGCTCGCCCGAATAGATCGCCTCGCCTATTTCGGCACGAGCATCGTGACGATAAGCGGAGGCGAACCGCTCATGCACCCGGAGCTCGACGCGATCATCGCGCGCATCAGGCACCACGGCATGATCTCGGGCCTCATTTCGAACGGCTACCTGATGAGCCCGGCGCGAATAAAGAAGCTCAACGAAGCCGGGTTGCAGTACCTGCAGATCTCGATCGACAACGTCGTTCCGGACGAAGTCTCGAAGAAGAGCCTCAAGGTGCTCGACAAGAAGCTGCGCCACCTGCGCGATAACGCCGACTTCAACATCAACATCAACTCGGTGATCGGCGGCGGAATCAAGAATCCGGAGGACGCGATCGTCATCGCGAAGCGGGCCGTGGAGCTGGGGTTCACGTCTTCGATGGGCATCATTCACGACGGCACGGGAACGCTTCAGGCGCTCAGCGAGCGCGAAATGGCGGTGTTCAACGAGCACAAGAAGCTCGGCAAGCGCGGATATACGCGGGTCAACCACTTCCAGGAGAACCTCGCGAACGGGAAGCCGAACAATTGGAAGTGCAGGGCCGGCGGGCGGTACATCTACGTCTGCGAGGACGGACTGGTGCATTACTGCTCTCAGCAGCGCGGATATCCGGCGATTCCGATCGCCGAGTACACGCTCGAGGACATCCGTCGCGAGTACTTCACGAAGAAGTCGTGCGCGCCGCTGTGCACCATCGCCTGCGTTCAGCAGGTGGCAGTGTTCGATTTCTGGCGAGACGAGCAGACGCTCGAGGGCATCGGGCATCCACCGCGTCCGCTCGGCGAAGAGAACGAGGACGTTATCGACGGCGTTACCGAGATGCCCTGATTACGGCGGTTCAGTAGCGCACTCCCCGGTTGAACGCAGGCCAAGGTAGGCCAAAGCCTCGGACTCGGCCGCCGATGGACTTCCAGTCTGGTCGGTTGACGGAAAGACCATGGGCTACGAGACAATGCACGGCTTCTGCCGGACTTGCGGGAGGGCGTCGGTCTTCCAGCGCGAGGCCGTCAATCACATCCTGCACCTTCTGATCACATTGTTTCTCTGTGGCCTTTGGGCGCCAGTCTGGCTCGTCCTGGTGATCCTGAGACCGTCGTACAGGTGTACGAACTGCGGCCGATAGGATGGACTCGGCGAGGTCAGTGGAGTTCTCGAACGAATTCGCCCGCAATCAGGACCGAAGCGCGGAGGTCCGGAAACATCGGCTCGCGTTGCGGGCTCCGCTTTCGAATCGGGCGAATCCCCCTGGAATTCCCGCCGATCCTTTCAACTTGCCTTGCCCGGAAAGCGGGCGTTCAGATTCGAGTACGGCAACGACTCCGACATCTTCGTAAACGCACCTTCTTCCGCGATTTCCACTGCCGCGGCGAGGAATCCGGTCATCGCGGCGGCAGTCAACGAACTGCCGACGCTGACGCGGCGAACACCGAGCTCCTCGAGCTCTGCGACCGTGAACGTTGCGCCAGGCGTCAGTACGTTCACCGGTTTCGGCGCCACGGCCCCGACGACGGCGGCGATATGATCGCGCGTGTAGATGCCGGGTGCGTAGAGGCAGTCGGCGCCAGCTTCCGCGAAGGCCGTTAACCGCCGGATTGTTTCGTCGAGGTCAGGACGCCCACTGATGAAACCTTCTGTCCGGGCGGTCAGAACTGCACCGGTGCCGCTTTCGTCGATCGCCTGACGCGCGGCGGCGATACGCTCGACCGCGAGGCCGAAGTCGAAGAGCGGATTGGCCGAGTCGCCCGTGGAGTCTTCGATCGAGAGCCCGGCAATGCCGGTCGAGACGGCGGCGGCGACGTTCGCCGCGACGCCAGCGGGCTCGATCGCGTAGCCGCCCTCGAAGTCAGCATTGACCGGAATTTCGACGCTCGCCGCTATCGCGCGGAAATGGTCGAGGAGTTGGTCGAGCGAAATCTGTCCGTCGCGGCGTCCTATGGACCACGCGAAGCCGGCGCTCGTGGTTGCCAGCGCTTGAAAGCCGAGGTCGGCGAGGAGCCGGGCGCTGCCCGGATCCCAGGGATTCGGAATGACGAAGCACCCGGACTGGTGGAGTGCGTGGAAGGCGCGGCAACGGTCGTTCGCTGGATTCATGACGCGGAGGGTATCACGGCCGTCCATCCTCCCCGCGCGCAGCGCCCTGGAGTGCGGCGTGAAGCAACGCTTCGGTAGTTGCCCAATCGAACCTGTTGCGCGGCCTCGAGCGTCATCCTGTCCCCGCACTCGATGAGCGGCGCTTCACGCGGCGTCCGCTACCAGACTTTCGCCACCATCACGCGCGGGATGCCAGCCGAGTCGTCGAGCCGCTCTATTACCCGCACCCCGGCGCCGGCCGCAATCCCGGCGAACGCATCCGCCTGCCCCATCCCGATCTCGCAGAAAACCATTCCGTCCGCGTGCAGCACTCGACCCACGCCGGCCAGAAAACGCCGGTACACTTCGAGTCCGTCCGGGCCGCCCGCAAGCGCCAGATGCGGGTCGTGGTCACGCACTTCGCGCTGCAATGCCTGAATTTCGTCATCAGGCACGTACGGCAGATTCGCCGTCACTATCGCGACCGGCCCGCCAATCGCCACAAGCAGGTCGGATTCTACGAACCGGACTTCGGAACCGTGTCGTGCCGCGTTTCTCCGCGCGACCCTGAGCGCGTCCCGCGAAACGTCGACCGCCGCGACTCGCGCTCCCGCGCACGCCCGCGCGAGCACGACCGGGATGCATCCCGAGCCCGTCCCCACGTCCACGATCCAATCGCCGTCGCGACCCGCGGCGCGCCAGCGCGCGATGGCCGCATCGGCCAGGATCTCGGTCTCGTGACGCGGGATGAGCACGTCCGGCGTAACTTCGAAGTCCAGTCCGTGAAACTCCTGCACTCCGAGCAGGTGCTGCAGCGGTACGCCCGCCGCGCGCAGATCGACCAGATTTTCGAAGGCGGCAAGCTCCGGAACGCCGAGTTCGCGTTCCGGGGACGCGGCCGCGGCCGCAGCCGACAAGCCCGCAACGTGCTCCAGCAGCCAGAGCGCCGTCCTGCGTGGCGCTTCCACGCCCGCTACGGTCATGCGGCGCGCGGCCCGGGCGACGGCGGCGTCCACGCGCACGCCCTACGCCGCCTCGTTCTTGAGCTTCTCGGCCTGCTCGTGCGACACGAGCGCGTCCACGAGGTCGTCGACGTAACCTTCCATGAACTGATCGAGCTGATGCGACGTGTAGCCGATCCGATGATCCGAGACCCGGTTCTCCTTGAAGTTGTAAGTCCGGATCTTTTCGCTTCGGTCGCCCGACCCAACCTGCGACTTCCGTTCGGCAGAGATCTTGTCGTGCTGCTCCTGTTCGGCGAGGTCCAGCAGCCGGGCGCGCAGCACTCGCATCGCCTTTTCCCGATTCTTGATCTGCGACTTCTCGTCCTGGCAGCTCACGACGACGCCGGTTGGCAAATGCGTGATCCGGATCGCCGAGTACGTCGTGTTCACCGACTGACCGCCCGGGCCGGACGAGCAGAATCGGTCGATACGCAGATCCTTTTCGGGTACGTCGATCTCGACGTCTTCGGCCTCCGGCAGCACCGCCACCGTCGCGGCCGACGTGTGGATGCGGCCCTGGGTCTCGGTCGCCGGAACGCGTTGGACGCGGTGGACACCCGACTCGTGCTTCATGCGCGAGTAGACGCCGTCGCCTTCGATCAGCAGGACGGCTTCCTTCAGGCCGCCGGCCGACGACTCGGATTCGTCGAGGATCTGCACCCTCCAGCGCTGCCGTTCCGCGAAGCGCACGTACATACGCATGAGCTCGGCCGCGAATAGCGTCGCCTCGTCGCCGCCAGTGCCGGCGCGGATCTCGACGAGCACGTTCTTGTCGTCGTTCGGATCCTTGGGGACGAGGAGGATCTTGAGATCTGCCTCGAGCGCGGGCTCGCGCGTCTCGAGGTCGTCGAGCTCGGCTCGGGCCATCTCGCGCATCTCTTCGTCGGCCGATTCCGCGAGGAGTTCACGCGTCTCGACGATGGCGTCGCGAACGGATCGGTACTCGCGGTACTTGAGGACGATCTTCTCGAGGTCGCGCTGCTGCTTGGCGATCTTCTGGTACGACTTCTGGTCGGCCATAAGCTCGGGTGAGCCGAGCTCGGCGGTCAGTTCCTCGTAGGTCCTTTCGATGGCATCAAGTCTGTCGAACATCCTGGCGTGCTCCGGTGGAGAGGAGAACCCGGTCGCCGTCGCTCCCGGCTCCGATGCTGAATGGGGCGGCGGTCCCGGGCCGCGCGTCCCTTGACGCGAGAAAGCCCAAGGCCCGCTTCGATGGGAAGCGATCCTTGGGCTTTCGTTGGGGCCGGGTGCGCTAGACGTCGGCTGACTTGCGCTTGTACTTCTTGTTGAAACGGTCGACGCGGCCAGCGGTGTCGACGAGCTTCTGCTTGCCCGTGTAGAACGGATGGCACACCGAGCAGATGTCTACGTGGATCTCGCTCTTGGTCGCCCGCGTGGTGAAGCGGTCACCGCACGCGCAGATGACGGTCGCTTCCTGGTACTCCGGATGAATTCCTGATTTCACTGTCGCTGCTCCTCCTGGTCGCGTCTCAATCGCGCGACGAACGGGGCATAGTAGCCGCCGGCGCCGATCGCTGTCAAACCCGGCGAAGGGCGTCGTGGGGGTGCGGCGTGAAGCGACGCTTTGGTTGTTGCTGAATCGAACCGGTTGCGCGACCTCCGGCGTCTCCCCCTCCCCGCTCACTCAAAGCGGCGCTTCACGCCGCACTCCAAGGCGCTTCGCGCGATCTGGCGTCGCGGCCGGCTGCGATTACAACGCGATACATTCGAAACCGCCATCTGCGCGACCTACGGCGTCTCCCCCTCCCCGCACCCTCAAAGCGGCGCTTCACGCCGCACTCCAAGGCGCTTCGCGCCGCACTCCAAGGCGCTTCGTGTCGCGACCGGACATGGCAACCGCGACGGCTTCCGCCCCGGCCTCGTGTCACGTCGATCCTGAAATTGCTGTCAATCCCGTCCTCTCTCCTCTTATGCTCCAGCGAATGGAACGGCTGGAAGTACTGCGATGCGAAGGCTGCGGCGCCCCGGTGCCGATTGGCACGGGCAAAGACGTTCATTGCCAGTATTGCGGCGTCGAGTTCCCGGTGCCGGACGCTTACGCGCAAATGCGCCAGGCGGAGATTCAGCGCGATGCGGGCCGCACCCAGGCCCACGCGCTTTTCCGGACTCTCTCGAGACCTCCGGGCGCGATCGCGCGGGCGTGGGGCTCGGTCTCGACCGGTTGCATCTGGCTGGTCCTCTGGCCACTGGCCTTTGTAGTCGACGCCCTGCTGATCGTGAAGGGCTTGGAAATAGTCAGCCGGAACATCGGCGTTACCCTCTACGAAGTCTGGTCCAACACACAGATTTTTACAGGTGTCGGCGCGGCAATGTACGTCACGCTAGGCGTCCCTGCTGTGTTCGGCATATACGGCAACAGGCGAACCAGGAGCAGACAGCAGTTGCAGGCCGCGCTGGCCGCACTGCCGCCCGACCGCGCGGGTGGCCCGGCCCGGTGCCGGTCGTGCTCGGCGCCTCTCGATTTTCCGGATGGCGCGACGGGCGTCGCCTGTCTCTACTGCAGCGCCGACAACCTGCTTACGATGCCGGAGGCCTGGGTGTCCAGGCTGCGCTCGTCGGCGTCGCATCTTGTGACGACCGTCGAAGAGGTCGCGCTGCAGGATCGCCACGTACGGTCGAAGGAGCGGCGAAGCCTGGCCTGGCAACTTGGGTGGCTCGCGATCTTCATTCCCGTGCTTGCGGGGTTCGGATTCGTCATCGATCGCGACACGTCGACGTTTCCCCCGCCCTGGAAGGTAGCGATCGCGGGTGACCGGACTATGATCCCGGCAATCAGGAAGGACACGGCGAAGTGGGACACCTACATTCCGCCCGACTGGTCCTCGAGAGCCGGCCTCACGTTTTTTGCGTTCGATAAATCGGAAAGGAATACGACCGCGAAAGGCACGGTGTATTTCACGCGGAGTTACCTGGTGCCGCTGCGCCGCGGAGAGACCCTCGAGTTGACCGCCGGCGATTTTCCGGACGAGGCTCGGGCGCTCGGTTTCACGTTCCGGACTCAGGCGAGTGCCGTATTCGGCGACGCCTGGCATCAGGAAGGCGAGGACGTGTACCTCTATCCGGACAGGACCGCGTCCTACGTCGCGCCCCGCAGCGCGTGGTACCGCGTCGACATCCTGCTCGTCGACGACATTCCTCCCGGAAGGCAGTTCCGGGTGGGATGGAAAGTGGCGAGTTGACTCGTCAACTTTCCAGGTACTTCCGCAAACCAGTCTCGAGCGACATGAAGTCCCGGCCGAAGATGCGCCGGGCCGGGCCGATGTCGACAATGGCCTCCTGAAGGATGAAGTCGACGGCCGCGGGCGAAAGCGGCGGCCGGGGCAACAAGGCGAGCGGCGCGACGGCCAGTTTCACGAGCCACCTCGGCTGGTGAATGAGCCGTCGGCGCGTGCCCATCACCCTCTGCACGGTCTCGAGGATCTCGTCCATCGTGAGTTCTTCCGGGCCTCCCAGTCCGATAGTCTCGTTTATCGCCGCGTCGAGCAGCACGGAATCCGCCGCGGCGTCGGCCACGTCCCAGATCGCGACCGGCTGCACTTTGTTCTTCCCGTCGCCAATCACCGGTACGACCGGAAGAAGCCGGATGAACGCCACGAACCGGTTGAGGCTGTGATCTTCCGGACCGTAAACCCACGACGGCCTCAGTATGGTCCATTCGCACCCCGACTCGCGCACCGCGCGTTCGGCGACGACTTTCGCGCGGAACCACGGCTCTGGCCTGTCCTCTGAAGTTCCCGCGCCACTCAGGTAGACGATGCGGCGGACGGCGGACCTACGGCAGGCCGCGGCCAGGCGCCGAGTGCCCCCGGCGTCGATTTCGAGGTACGTGTGCCCCTTCGACGGGTTCTCGACAGGGTGATTCGGAAACTGGACGCAATGAACGGCGACGTCGACGCCCTCTGTCGCGCAAGCGAGCGAGGCTTCGTCACGCACGTCGCCGGCGACGAACGACACGCGCGGATCGCCGTGCGACTTTCCGCTCGCATCTCGGGTCATGCACCGGATCAGCGTGCCGTCGCCCAATCCTGGACGGCGGAGGATGGCGTCACGGATGTGTCCGCCGATGAAGCCCGTGCCACCGGTTATGAGGATGCGCATGACTCCGCCGGGCCTCAGGCCTCCGCGAGATGACGGTGCAGGTACTTCGTGATCAGGTAGCCGAGCTGGAATTTGAACGGGAACCTGCCGCTCGTGTAATGCCCGCACCTAAGGGTCGCGCGGTCGACCGGAATCTCGTGGTGACGGAACTCGGCGAACGCACGCTCCGAGAGGTGCGGCAGAAACGTCAGGTCGTATCGCGCCGTTATCATGAGTCGCGGACGGTGCGGCCGTTCGTGTTTCAGCCGATGTATGAAAGCGTTCGGGCTGATCGGCATCCACGCATCGCGAAGTGTCTCGAGGTCGATGCGCTGCTCGATACCGGCGCGGACGTGCCTGGTCGAGATTCCGGTCCAGACTACGTCTGCAAAGAAGCTCGACACGTGGTTGAAGACGCCGACGCGCAGTCGCGGCTCGTGCACGTAGGCGAGGAAGGCGATACAGGATCCAATGGACGTGCCGGTGATCCCAATCTGCGTGTAACCCCGGCGCTCGAGCCAGTCCACACAACGCCGAACGTCCATTACGGCCTGCCTGCAGGCCTGCAGCGTCCGCCCGACGTTTCCGCTGACCATGTAATCGGCGCGCTGGAGCTCTTCAGGCATCCGAACGTCGTGATAAGGCAACGAGAGCCGCAGCGCCGAGATGCCGAATCGCGCGAAGATCTGTCCGAGCGCGACGTGGCTCTCGGAATCGGCGTTCCATTGCGGCAACACGATCACCGCCTTCTTCGACGGCCGCCGTGACGGAATGTAGCGGGCCGTGACGGTGTTGTTAACTTCCCAGCGCGTCGACAGGGCGCTCGAAAACCGGAGGCGCTCGCCGTCGAATTCGGCGTCCTCGAGCGCAGGCGTCGCGAAATAGGCGTCGCTGTCCTCGAGGGCGCGTGCGACGAAACGTGAAACGCGGGCGTCTTCCGTCTCGCCAGGAATCGGGGCGAGGTCGAGAAACTCCGCGCCCCACTCGAAGGGACGGACGACGCGATTCGTGTCGACGGACGAGAGGTAACGTTCGCGGCGGTGGATGAACTTTCCGAGCATTGCGCGAGAGATTGTAGCAAAGGCGACCGGACGAGTGTCCCGGCCGCCGGTTCGGCCAACCTGGTTTTGATTCGGACCACTTCATGGGCGTATTCTCTTCTCCTCTGCCCCACGATCCTGGCCCCCAGACCGGGACGTCACCATGAAAAGAATCACTCCATTTGTCCTTTCGACGCTCGTACTCGCGTCGTTCATCGCTCCACTTCCGGTAGTTCGCGCCGACAATCCGGCGATCGCCATTGCTGTCGACGTGTCGGCCAGTCGCCGCCCGATCAATCCGCTCATCTACGGTCTGGCCTACGCCGATGCCGCTCAACTCGCCGATCTGCGCTGCCCATCCAACCGGCGGGGCGGCAACAACACTTCGCGCTACAACTGGCAGCAGAACTGCGACAATCGTGGGAACGACTGGTACTACCAGAGCATTCCTTATGACAGCGCATCGGCTGGAGCGGACGCCGATGCATTCGTGGATTTGAACCAGGCGGGCAACGCCCAGTCGCTGGTCACCATTCCGACGGTCGGCTGGGTCGCCAGGATTGGGGCAGGCCGTACGAAGCTCTCCAGCTTCTCGATCGCCAAGTACGGTGCCCAGACGGGTAACGACTGGCAGTGGTTCCCTGACGCCGGCAACGGAATCCGGGCCAGCAACAACCAGCCGATCACGGGTAACGACCCGAACGACGCCAGCGTGCCGTCGGACGTCAACTTCCAGCGCGGCTGGGTCCAGCACCTGGTTTCGGTGCAGGGAACCGCGGCAAACGGTGGCGTGCGGTACTACCTGCTCGACAACGAGCCTTCGATCTGGTTCGGCACTCATCGCGACGTGAAACCGACGGGACCGACGATGGAGGAAATCCGCGACAAGACGATCGCGTATGGCACGATGATCAAGGATGTCGACCCCGGAGCGCTGGTAGTCGGTCCGGAGGAGTGGGGCTGGAGCGGCTACCTATTCAGCGGCTACGACCAGCAGTGGGGAGCGGAGCACGGATGGAGCAACCTGCCCGATCGCGCCGCGCACGGGGGCTGGGATTACCTTCCGTGGCTTCTCGATCAGCTGCGGTTGAACAACCAGAGCACGGGACGCCGGATACTCGACGTCTTCACGGTGCATTACTACCCGCAGGGCGGCGAGTTTTCCGACGACACATCCGCGTCGATGCAGGCGCGGCGCAACCGTTCCACGCGCAGCCTGTGGGATCCCAACTACACCGACGAAACGTGGATTGCCGACAAGGTCAAGCTGATCCCGCGGATACGGGGGTGGGTCGACCAGTACTACCCGGGCACAAAGACTGGCATCACCGAGTACAACTGGGGCGCCGAGAACCACATCAACGGCGCGACAGCGCAGGCGGACGTGCTCGGGATCTTCGGCCGTGAAGGCCTGGACATGGCTAGCCGGTGGACGACGCCGGCGACTTCTACGCCGACTTACAAGTCCATCAAGATGTACACGAATTACGACGGCGCCGGAGGCCGCTTCGGAGATACGAGCGTTTCCGCCACCGTGCCGAATCCGGACATGCTCTCGGCCTTCGCGGCTGAACGGTCGAGCGACGGCGCGCTCACGATAATGGTCGTCAACAAGCAGGCGGCGGGCGTGCAGCCCGTAAACGTATCGCTCGCCGGATTTGCGGGTACGGGTGTTGCACAGGTCTGGCAGCTCACCGCTTCGAACGCGATTACCCATCCGGCGAACGTCAACTACACCGGCTCGACGATGTCGGCGACGGTGCCGCCCCAGAGCATCACGCTCTTCGTGCTCGCGCCGGCCGCAGCCAAAGACACGGTCGGCATTTACATTCCTGCATCCGGCGCCTGGTTCCTGCGCAACGGGAACTCGCCCGGCCCGGCCGACACGGTATTCACGTACGGCGCCGCCGGAAGCGGGCTCGTGCCAATGACGGGAGATTGGAACGGCGACGGCGTCGTGACGCCGGGCCTTTACCAACCTTCGACCGGCGCGTTCTTCCTCAAGAACGGAAATGGTCCTGGCTCGGCGGACGCGCTCTTCGGATACGGCCCGGCCGGTCAGAGCTGGATGCCTCTTGCCGGAGACTGGGACGGCAACGGGACCGAGACCGTCGGACTCTACGATCCGGCCACCGGCGCTTTCTTCCTCCGAAACTCGAATGCTCCGGGGCCGGCGGACGTGGTGTTCTCTTACGGTCCAGCCGGACTGGGCTGGGTTCCCGTCGCCGGGGACTGGGATCAGAACGGCTCGGACTCTATCGGACTCTATGCGCCGTCGACGGCGGCGTTTTTCCTCAAGAACACGAACAGCCCAGGAGCGGCGGACGTGGTCTTCATTTACGGCCCGCCGAACGCGATTCCGGTCACGGGCGACTGGAACGGCGACGGCCGTGACACAGTGGGAATATACGTCGCCGCTTCCGGGGCGTGGTTCCTGCGCAATTCGAATGGCCCGGGCGTAGCGGACATGGTGTTCTCGTACGGTCCGCCGAATTCGACGCCAATCGTGGGGAACTGGGACGGGAACTGAGTGCGTGATCGAGCCTCGATGTGCAAGGCGGCCTTCATCGCGCACCGCACATCGAGGCTCGGGTCATCCGGTCCCGGACATCCGGCCTTCAGTCGCCTCGAGTGCCTGGAGCAGGTCCTTCGCGCTCGCTCGCAGCACTGGGTGGCGCGCCTCTGGCGCAAGGTCCACGAGCGGGCGCAACACGAACGCGCGCAAATGCATTCGCGGGTGCGGAAGCGTGAGCCTGTCGTCCGCCGAAACGCAGTCGCCGCAGAGCAACAGGTCGAGGTCCAGCGTCCTCGGTCCCTGTTCGATGTTCCGCTCGCGCCCCAGATCCTCCTCGATGCGGAGGCAGGTCGCGAGCAATTCTCTCGGCTCGGGGAGCTTGCCCCAAAGCTCGGCCACGCCGTTGAGAAAAGCGGGCTGGTCGAGATAACCCACTGGCTGCGTCTCGTAGAGGGGCGAGAGACGGACCCTGACACCGACGCGTTCGATGAGGAGCCGCACGCCGTCGTAGATGTAGTGCGCCCGGTCACCCAGGTTCGACCCAAGCGCGATGTAAGCCGTTTCCTGTATCATCGCCGCCAGCTTAGCTCAGATCGCAGTCAATGACCTCCACGCTCACCGTAACGAAGAAGGGCGCCGAACGCGCCCGGGCTCGCCACCACTGGATCTACCGGAGCGATGTTGCCGAAGCCGGCGACGCTCGTGGCGGGGATGTCGTACGGGTCGTCGATCCGAAGGGCCGTCCGCTCGGCAGGGCCTTCTACAGCGACGCGTCGCTCATCGCGGTCCGATTCGTAACCTTCGACGACATCGAGACCGGCCGTGCATTCTGGTCCAGGAGGCTCGATGACGCCATTGCGTTGCGAGACCGAGTGGTCGAGGGCACGACGGCGTATCGCGTAGTCCACGGCGAGGGCGATCTGATCAGTTCGCTCATCGTCGATCGCTACGGAGACTGCCTCTCGATCCAGACGCTCTCGCAAGGCACCGAGCGCCTCAAGCCGCTCTTCGTCGAGTTGCTCGCCGAGAGATTCGCGCCTCGCTCAATAGTCGAACGCAACGACGCCCACGTCCGCGACCTCGAGGGATTGCCGCGCCAGACCGGCGTCCTTCTCGGTGAACAGCCTTCGGAGCTCGAGATCGACGAACACGGCGTCAGATACCTCGCCGACATAGTAGGCGGCCAGAAGACCGGCGCGTTCCTGGACCAGCGCGAGAATCGCGTCGCGGCCGCCCGTTACGCCCGGGGCAGGGGCCTCGACGCGTTCAGCTTTCACGGATCGTTCGCGATGCACCTCGCGCGCGTTTGCGACACCGTTACCGCCGTCGATACATCCGGAGACGCTCTGCGGCGCGCGCGGCGCAATGCAGAGTTGAACGGAGTGTCGGAGCGCGTCGAGCTTCTCGAAGCCAACGTATTCGACGTGCTCAAGCAATGGGACGAGGCAAACGAGCGCTTCGACGCCGTCGTGCTCGATCCCCCCGCCTTCGTCAAGCGGAAGACGGCGCTCGATGCGGGAGTTCGCGGCTACAAGGAGGTCAACCTGCGGGCGCTGAAGCTACTCGCGCCTGGAGGAACTCTCGTCACCTCGACGTGTTCGTACCACGTTTCCGAGGAGATGTTTCTCGGAATCGTCCTATCGGCTGCAGCCGACGCCGGCCGCGACGTCCGAATCCTCGAGAAACGGACGCAGGCACGCGACCATCCAGTGCTGCTGTCGATTCCCGAGACCTACTATCTGAAGTGTCTCGTGCTTGCCGTCGTCTGACGGCTGTCGCCGCGGTGCCGTAGAAGATGTCCGAGAGATTTCCAATTACGGTCGCGGCATACGGCGCGCTCGTCGAAGCAGCGCGACAATCGGCGCCGGAGGAGTGCTGCGGCGTGATGTGTATGCGCGATGGCGCGGTGGCCGACGTGCTGCCGGTCGCAAACGTCGCGACGGACCGGCGCGCTTCATACGAACTGGACCCGGCCCAGCTGGTCGCGACGAGGTCCGCAGCGCGCCGAGACGGGCTCGAGATTGCGGGTTTTTATCATTCCCACCCCCGAACCTCGGCCGAACCCTCTTCGTACGACCTCGCGAACGCCTGGTACCCGGAGTGTGTTTATGTCGTCATCGGCCTCGATCCACGACCCGTCGTACGCGCATTCCGGATCGCCGATGGGCGTGCCCGCGAGCTCGAGCTCGAATTCGAAACAGCCTGAACCCCACCCGTCCACTGGACCGGACGCCGGCAACAACTATCGGAACCCCGTGAAAAAGAAGCGCGCGAGACAGACGTCGCCCACCTCCGACCCGACCGGCGGGCTTGATCCTTTCGCTACCGTGCCGGACGGGCAACAGTTCGTCGAACAGGCGCGGCTTGCCGCCGGGCTCAGCGGGGCAGTCGACACGGAAGCCCCCACTCAACCGATGCAATTGGCGCCGCCTGAGGCGCGACTCGCGCCCGGAACGGATGAGGATGGGGGTCCCGACGCGGCTCGCGCGACCGGTGCCTCGCGGCATCAACTGGAAACGGACGCAATCGGCGAAGTGGATATGTCGCGCGGCGTCGAGACGTTCGGCCGGCGTGCCCAGAACGCCTACATGCCGCCATCGGACCCTGGCTATGCTCCGACCCCCGACGCCTGGACCAACACGCCGCGGCTTCAGCCGTATCCCGAGCCCCCGCCGCACGCGTGGGCGAGTTCCGCGCCGTTGCCGAACGGTGGGCCTGGTTACGCGCAACACCAGCAGCCGGTGTTCGCACAGCCGAATGCAGGCTCCGGTATGTTGGCACAGAGGCCGAACAGCACGGCGCAACTCGGCCTCAAACCGAACTTCGCCGCGATGCTCTGCTACCTTCCGTATCTAGGCATAGTCGGATCGATTCTCGTGCAGCAGAACGAGCCGAAGCAGAACCGGTACCTGCACTACCACGCTCGGCAGTCGCTCGTCGCTCACATTGTCTTCTGGGCAATCACCGTGGCCTTTTCGATCGCCCAGGCCGCGGCACCCGGCATCGCCGCGTTCGTGATAGGACTCGCGTCCTCGCTCTTCCACATTGGATCCGTAGTTGGGCTCGTCTGGATGATGGTGCGCGTCTACAACGGCAAAACGGACCGCATTCCAGTCATCGGCGACCAGGTGGACGTCTAGACGGCGCAAGCGGGCGTGCCGGCGAGCGCGCCGGCGCCGTCGTCGCCGGATGTCGCGAGCCTCCTTGCACCGGGAGACGCTATACTCTCGCCGATATGGAGCGCACTTTCACCCTCGTGCAGCAGCAGGTCGGCTCGGGGACGATCTTGTATCTGGACGGAGCCTTGCGCCTCGGCCACATCGAAGCCACCTCCGGCGAGCCACTGTCGGCCGCCGTGCGCTCGGTAGTCGCATCCGGATCGGCGCAGATCGCAATCGATCTTCGCGGGCTGGTAAAGACGCCGGACAGCAGCGGACTCGGCGAGTTGGTCGCCGCCCAGTCGGCGCTCAGGCCTCACGGCGAGACGCTCATCCTCGTGAACGTTCCGCCGAAGCTTCGAGGGTTGATCGGCACTATGGGCCTCGACGTGCTCTTTCGCATCGTCGACACCGAGGCCGAGGTCAACACGCTGTTTGGCGCCGAACCCGCGGTCGAGTAAACCGCCTCGAGCGGAATTCAACCCACGGCTTCGACCGGCTGGCGGGACCGGCCGGCCAGCATACGCTCGAGAGCCGCGGACAGCATCCCAAGTCCCCGCTCTCCAGCGGCAAAGCTCTTCAGCTTGCCGTGTTCATCGAACAGGTAGTAGGCGGGCACGTAGCCGGGCTCGTTCTGAAAGGCGTCCCGCAACGCGTGCATGTTGTCGATCGCGCACGGTTCGGTGAATCCGTGCTTCTCGATCGCAACCTTTACGGCTTCGACATCCGAGTCGATCGGATACCTGGGCATGTGGATGGCGATGACGCGAAGGCCTTCGTCGTAACGCCCATCGCGCCACTCGGCAACCTTCGGCATGTTCTCCTTGCAGATGCCACAGCTCACGGACCAGAAGTGAACCAGAGTCGGATGCCCTGCGATCGCGGCCAATGCCTCGGACTCGCTGCCCAGCGCCCATTCTGTGGCGCCAGAGAGCGATGGCAATTCGGTACCGATTCTCATTGGCATACTTGCGCCCCCAATACCGATGGTCCCCCGCAGGACACCCAATTTACTCGCAACACAGTCCACGGCTGCGAGCGACCTCCGGGAGCGGCTCCACGGAGCAGCCCCGCTGCTTCCGTGCATCCGCCCCCGGCTGCCACACCCCGACGGGTCTCAGACCTTGAGGTTCTCCTGGCCAGGCCGCCATTCGGCAGCACAAAGCCCCCCAGTCTGAAGCGCCGAAATGACGCGAAGCGTCTCGTCCGTCGAACGGCCGATGTTCAAGTCGTGGACGACCTTGTACCGAAGCACGCCCTCGGGATCGATGACGAAGAGCCCGCGAAGCGCGATCCCCTTCTCTTCGATCAGCACACCGTAATCGCGCGAAACGGAACCGCCCATGTCGGCAGCCAGCGGATAGCGGAGCCCCTCGATTCCGTTCTTGTCGCGCGGCGTCTGCAACCAGGCGCGGTGCGAATAGACCGAATCGGTCGAAACGCCGACCAGTTCGCAATTCAGCGAAGTGAAGTCTTCGTAACGGTCACTGAACGCGGTGAGCTCCGTCGGACAGACGAACGTGAAATCGAGCGGATAGAAAACTAGGGCAACCCACTTGCCCTTGTAATCCTCGAGCTTGACGTTCTGGTTCAGCTTCTCGAGGTTTTTCGTGGACGGCATGTCGAAATTCGGCGCGGGCTGGCCGACTTTCGCGATTCCGGTAGAGATGGCTGCTGCTGACATTCGCTCCTCCAACAGGTAAGTGTGTAGATTCTTCAGTGAGACTGCCGGCTGCGCTTTTCGCCGCCCTGGCGCCCCAATCGCTAGTCGCTGACTACGAGGCGGCACCCCGAGCAAACACCCGTGAGCGTGAGGTGGATCGACTCTGCCTCGAAATCCGCCTGCTCGGCGGCGGCGCGCATTAGGTCGATCGTCGCCGGGATGTAAAGGTCGACCAGGGTTCCGCACTTGGTGCAGATAGCGTGGTCGTGTCGCGCCGTGTCTCGATCGTACCGGCTCGCGGCGTTGCCGAAGTTCAGCTCGCCAACCAGGCCGGCCTGCTTCAGATGACGGAGCGAGTTGTACACCGTGGCGTAGCTGATCGTGGAAAGTCGCCGTCGCGCTTCCTCGAAAATCTCGTTCGCCGTCAGATGACCCATGCTCGACCGGATCACCTCGAGAACGACGCGCCTCTGAGGCGTCAAAGCCTCGATTGCTGCGGAATCACTTGGATTGTCTTCCATAGATTGAGTTAGAGTAATTCTAATCTCTAAAACACGTCAACTTGTTTTTTTGTCGATCTCGGTCAGGCGGCGCTCCAGTTCTCCAACGCGGGACTTGAGCGACGGCAGGTTCTGAACGAGGGCGAACACTTTACGAAATTCGCTCATGGGACGCGCTGGGGTTCCCCAGACCATTGTCCCCTTCCGGATGATCTTTCCGCTCGGGATGCCCGCCTGTGCTCCGGCGACGGCTCCGGCCTCGATGCGGACGTGATCCGCCACTCCAACCTGACCGCCCAGCATCACGCCGTCCTCGATGGTTGTGCTTCCCGAAATGCCGGTCTGAGCGGCGATGACGCAATTCCTGCCGATCCGGACGTTGTGCGCAATCTGGACGAGGTTGTCTATCTTCGTCCCGTCGCCGATGACGGTCGAGTCGAGCGCGCCGCGATCGATAGTCGAATTCGCACCGATTTCGACGTCGTCGCCAATTCGAACATCGCCAACCTGCGGGAATTTGTGGAATTGCCCTCCGTCGGCCACGAAACCGAATCCGTCTGCACCGATGACCGCACCCGCGTGAACGACCACGCGGTTACCGATCCGCACCCCGTCGTAGATCGTCACGTTCGGATGGACGACACCGTCCGGACCGATCCTTACGCCGGCGCCGATCGAGCACCCGGACCCGATGACGGTTCCATCGCCTACGCTCGAGCCCGGTCCGACCGTGCTCCAGGCGCCAATGGCAACACCGGTCCCGATCGTCGCCGACTCGTCGACGATGGCCGTTTCGTGGACCCTCCGTTCGACAGCGCGTGACGGGACGAGCTCCGCGACCATCCGGGCGAATGCCAGCTTCGGGTTGGCTACGTGAACCAGCGGTTTCGGCCCCGAATTGCACGACGCTGGCGCCACGATGGCCGATGCGGCCGACGCGACGGCAAGCGAAAAGGACCGCTCCCCGTCCGCAAAGACGATCGTGCCGGGGACGGCGTTCTCGATGCTCGCGACGCCGTGGATGACTGTCGAGGCGTCACCGGTCACCGTGCCGCCCACGAGCGCAGAAAGTTGAGCGAGTGTCCGCATCGTGAACGACTATCCGCCGAGTGCTGCAAGCACCTGATCCACTTCGTCGAGGGTGTTGTAGAAATGCGGCGATATCCGGATTCTCCCCGCGCGAGCGGCGATGGCGATCCGACGATCCTTCAGCCTCTGCACGATCTCGTTCGGATTCCTGGTCGGATGTGTCGCCGCAACGATTGCCGACCACTCTCCGTCGCTCCTGCCGCTTACGACCCGAAAGCCACGATCAATCAGTCCCGCGACGATCGTGTCGGAGAGGATCCGCAGCTGCCTCTCGATCGCCACTTCGCCTGCCTCGAGCAATATCGAGAGAGAAGCGCCCAGAGCGGCGATGCCGAACGGGTTCATCGTGCCGCACTCGAAGCGTTCGGCCCCGTCGCGGTAGCGCAGATCGAATCCGCCGAACTTGATCCAGTCCCTGGTCGAGGTCCAGCCGACCTTTACCGGGTCGATCCGGTCTATGACGCGGTCGGAAATGTAGAGCAACCCGATACCTTCGGATCCACACAGCCACTTGTGCGCCGACGCCGTGATGACATCCACATTGTCTCGTTCCACGTCGACAGGAAGCGCTCCGAGACCCTGAATGCCGTCGACGACGAAGAGGATGCCGCGTTCCCTGCAGAACTGCCCGATTCGCCTCAGGTCAGAGCGGTATCCGCTGGCGTACTGAACCCACGAGAGAGCGACGACGCGCGTTCGATCGTCGACGAGAGCGGCAAGGTCCTCGAAGTCCACGCGTCCGTCGCGTTCCTCGGCCATCCTGAAGGTGACGCCACGGTTCGAGAGCCGCATCCAGGGATACGCGTTGGAAGGAAACTCGCAGTTGGCGCCGACGACCGAGTCGCCTTCCCGCCAGTCCAGACCTGCGGAGACGATCGACAGTCCATCCGACGTGTTCGCGACGAACCCGACCTCGTGCTCGTGGCGCGCGTGCAGAAGTCGCGCCGCCATCTCTCGAACCCGGCCGACCTGGGCTACCCTGCCGAACCAACCGTCGTCGCCGGCCGTCGCAATCGAGTGAGCGACAGCGGCAATCCCGTTGACCGCCGTCGCCGGTAGCGGTCCTATCGCTGCGTGGTTCATGTAGATCCGGTTACGGGTAACCGGAAAGAGCTCTCGATACCGCTCAAGGTCGTTCATGGACGCAGCTTACAATTATGCGGCCGCAGTTTCACTCGGATCCGCACAGACCGAACCAGTGTTCGTCCGTGTCGCCAGTCAGCCTTCGAACAGGCTGTCGATGTACTGTCCGGCGTCGAAAACGATCAGATCGTCGACCTGCTCGCCGATGCCGACGTAACGGATAGGCACGCCCAGTTCGTTCACGATCGCGACGACGATGCCGCCCTTTGCGGTGCCGTCGAGTTTGGTGAGCACGAGGCCGGTCACGGGCGCGGCCTTCGTGAACTGGCGAGCCTGCTCCAATCCGTTCTGTCCGGTAACCGCGTCGATGACGAGCAGAACTTCGTGCGGGGCGCCGGGGACCTGGCGATCCGCGACGCGCCGCATTTTCTCGAGTTCCTGCATCAGGTTCTGCTTGGTGTGCAGCCGGCCTGCCGTGTCGACGATAAGGACGTCGGTGCCACGCGCCTTCGCCGCCGCCAGCGAGTCATAGAGAACGGCGGACGGATCGGTTCCGGGCTTCTGCTGGATGAGCGGCACGCCCGAACGATCGGCCCATACGGCGAGTTGGTCGTTCGCCGCCGCGCGAAACGTGTCAGCCGCGCAGATGAGCACGTCGTAGCCGTCGTTCCTGATCCGGTTTGCGAGCTTTCCGATCGTGGTCGTCTTCCCCACGCCGTTCACGCCGACGACCATGATGACGTAAGGCGAGATGTCCGGGTCGATGTCGACTTCCGACGACACCGTGCCCTTCTTGAGCGACTTGGGAGTGAGAAGCATGTCTAGCAGGTGCTCGCGGATCACTCTCCGTAGCTCCTCGGGGTTCGAAAGCTCGTTGCGCGCGACGCGCTTCCGCGCGGTCTCGATGATATCCAGGGCAGTCTGTACCCCGATATCGGCGCCGATCAGCGCCTCCTCGATGTTCTCGAGCAATTCGGCGTCGATTACCTTCTTGCCGCGGACGATGGAGTCGATCCGGTCGACGAGCGTGTGCCGCGTGGAAGAGACCGCCGTCTTGAGCCGGCCGACGATCGTTCGCTGCTGTTCGGCAATCTCTTCCGGCGTCGGCTCTTTCGCGACGTAGCCGCCGAACGAGAACTGCATGTCGACCTTGCGCAGGGCGGGCGGCGGGTCCGGCGCCGCTGCCTCCCGCTCGCTGCCGCTCGCGGTACCGGTCCGGTCGGTCGGCGTGGGCCCCGACTGTGGCTGCTGCGAAGGAGCGGGCAACGGTGGCGGCTCTGGGGGCAGTGCCGGCCGCGGCGGCTCTGGCAGATCTGTCGACGTTGGCGAATGCGCGGGCTCGGCCAGTAGCGGCGATTGCTCGGCGGGCGCCGGCCTGGCAGCCCCAGTCTGCGGAGGTGTTGATGTCTGGGCCGCCTGCGAAGGCTGCGGCGACAGGATCGTCGGCGGCCAATGACTCGGCCGTTCGTTTTCGTCCTTCTTCTTTCGCTTCCAGAAAAGTCCCATTGCGGTTTACGAGGTGGCGCTCGAACTGTGAATGAACTGATTCGCGAAATAGTCGACCGAAAGCGCCTCGCCGGTCACACGTTCGACCGTCCGGTCCCACCGCTCCGTTGCGCCCGGCCGAAAAAGCTTCTCGCGCAGGTAAGCGCCTGCGGCCGGCCGGTTCACGAGGCCGCCGGCAACCGCGTCGAGGCGGTGCTGGATCTGCGACGCAAGCATCTCGCCGAGCATGTAGTTGTGGTAGTAGACCGGCGCAAGCGCGAGATGAATCTTCGCGGCCCAGTCCGGAGCCTGCCGCCCGCCGGGGCGACTCAGAAACTGAAAGCGCTCCACGTAGTCCCACCATAGCGAGTCCAGATCGGCTCGCTCCGGGTCGCGGTACAGGTCCCGCTCGAAGTGCGTCATTACGAGGCACCAGCGCACGAAGACGATCATGTGCAAGCGTTGCTGCAGGGCGAGTGAGCCTCCGACTCGTTCGGCCTCGGCGCGGTCCAGACCGCGAACCTCGGCGAGCCACTCGGCCGACGTCGCCAGCCGCCCCATCAGCATCGCAACCGCCTCGGTGGCATTCGTGTGCGCCGGACCGCGTAACAGGTACGGAAGCTCGGCGTCCACTTCGACGTCGTAGATCGCGTGTCCGAATTCGTGCAGGTTCGTCTCCATCCAGCGGGCCGTGTCGCGCAGGTTGCAGAGCACCCGAACGTCGCCAGCACGTCCAATGTTGGCGCAAAATGCGTGTTGATCCTTGCCTTCGCGTTCGTAAAGGTCGCTCCGCTCGACAATCGGGCGGATGTCGAACCCCAGGCCGTCGAATGTCGCGAGCGTGAGCGCCTCGATGCCGGCGCCGGCGAAAAAGACATCGATATCGACTTCACCGGCCTCGGGACGCTCCTGGAAGAACGGATCCGAGTAGTTCCAGGGCTTCAGTTCATCGATCCGAACGCCCTGCACCGAGGCGATATGGGCATCGATCCCGGCCTTCGCAATCCGAAAGGGTTCGTCGGTGAGCTCGGCGAGCCGCGAGAGCGTGGCAAAGAGCCGCTCGCCGTCGATCTCCTGCGCCGCCAACTGCATGGCGTAGAAGTCGTCGAAGCCCGCGCGCCGCGCCGCGGCGTTACGAAGCCGAACCAGCTCCAGCACGTTCTCCCGCACGACGGCTCCTACTTCCTTCGAAGCCTCCCAGGCGGCGCGCCGCCTGGCCACATTTGTGGAGGACTTAAGGATTTCGTCGATGTCGTTCCCGGTAACCCGCTGGCCGTCGACCGTGCCGCGATGGGTGTTGAACAACGAAACCGTTTCGGCCTCGAGCGAAGCCAGTCTGTCGATCTCGTCGTCCGAGAAACGGAACTCGAGGAAGAGGTTGCGCAGAACTTCGAGTTGCCGATGCAGGCGCGCGTCGAATGGCTTTCCGTCTCGTGCTGCGGCGGTCGATGCCGCGAGAAACTGCTCGGCAGCAGCGCAGTCCGCCGAATCTGCAAGCAACCGCATCCACTGAGCCCGCTTTTCCGCGACCTCGGCCTCGGCCTCCGGATCGCCGGTCGTGTTCAGCCGCCACTCCGCGCGGCCGAGGGCCTCGTCGGCAGGCTGGAGGACCCGGTTCATCCGGTCCACGAACTTCTGGGCATCGAGTACGGTCATCTATCTCGCTCCAATTCGAAGCGGGCATCATGGCGCACCGCGACAGAGCCAGTCAAACGAGGGCCAGGCGAGCCAACGGCCACATCACCAGCAAACGGCGCAGAGACTGCCGTCCCTGCGCCGTTACGTTACGTTTCGTGCCGCGGACTATCCGTTGACGACCTTTACATCCTTCGGGACCGAGATGACGAACTTCTCCTCACCGAGCGTGACGTTCGGCTGGAGCGCCGTCAGCGTGATCGTCGTCTTGGAGCTCTTCTCGGTCACGAAGTACTTCACCGGAAGCCACGTCTTGTGATCGATCCAGAGAATGATGCCCTGAATTCCGTCCGACGTGTCTTTTGGATCCAGCTGGATCTGCGTGGCCATCTGACCGTTCACCATGTCGTCGCCAAGCAGTGTGATCGTATAGCGGTCACGAAGCTGCTGCGCGGCGTCAGCGTAAGCGAGGCCAAGGAATCCGAGCGAACGGTTCTTGCTTACGCCCGCCTTCCGGCTGGTCACGAAAAGCTGGTTGAGCTTCGGCTGATAAATGGAAACCTTCTCGCCAATTACCGATACGGTCTCGGGGATCGGGGAAGTGTAGGTGAGCAGGACGCGCTCGGTTCCGGCGGCACCGGCCTTGTAGAGCAGCGAGCCAGTCGAGTTCTCCTTCACGCCGAGGACCCGATCCTGCTTCTGCTGGGTGATTCCGGCCTGGAGCGATTTGAGATTCTTACCCGCCTGCTCGAGCTTGAGAAGGACGGGCGGCATGACCTGCGCCTCCGCCGGGCGCCCGACGATGCAAACCGCCGCGACGATGGCGGCAACTACAATGGATAGAATACCTTTCTGCATGAACCGATGTGTCTCCCATTCAGTACTTCCGGGCAGTATAGCAACGATAGTCGCCCGAAACATGTTGTGAAAGTCTTGTCGTGCTCCGTTCAGGGCAATGTCCAGACCCTGTAGGCCTGTACTTTCCCATCCGGCGACCTCAGAACTTCAACGCGGTGAACGATTCCACCGCCGGCAGCGGCCGAGAGGCTCTCGACCGAATCGTCTTTGACTGCATCGGCACGGACTCGCGTTTCCTTGAGCGCGCCTTCCCAGCGCGGACGCGCTTCCGGGTCGTCGAAAACCCGCGCCGGCACAAGAAAGATGAACCCGAGGATGGCGACGCACATCACGTCGTACTGCCACGTTTCGCGCGGGTACGACCAGTACCAGATCTTTTCGAGTATCTCGAAGAGCTTCACGGGTGCACACCCTCCAACGCCGGGGAGACTGGCGGCGCCGATGGCCGCTCCTCCTTGACGACGTGTCCGTCTCTCATGTGGATGATCCGATCGGCGTACTGCGCTGCCTCCGGGTTGTGCGTGATCATCACAATTGTCTGTTTCGTTTGCTTGTTGAGATCGCGAAGCATCGAGAGCACGACCTCGGAGTTTTCGGAGTCGAGGTTTCCGGTCGGCTCGTCGGCAAGTATGAGCGCCGGCTCGTTCACCAGCGCCCGCGCGATCGCCACACGCTGCTGCTCGCCGCCCGAAAGCTCGAGCGGCTTGTGGCGCATCTTCGCCTCGAGCTTCAGCAACTCGAATACTTTACGTCGCCGCTCCGGATCCCCGGATCCTTTTCCGAAAATCCTCTCGGCAAGCTTCAGGTTGCCTTCGGCGGTGAGTGTCGGAAACAGGTTGAACTTCTGGAATACGAAACCGATCTTGCGCCGTCGCACGTCGGTGCGCCGGGCATCCGAGCTCGCCGTAATCTCTTCCCCGTCAACGAGGACCTTTCCCTCGGTCGGCGTCAACAACCCGCCGCACAGGTGCAGCAGCGTCGACTTTCCGCATCCGGACGGCCCCATGATCGCCAGAAATTCCCCACGATCGACGTCCAGAGAGAGGCCGCGCAACGCGTGCACGTCCATCTTCCCGACGTGGTAGGTCATTCGAAGGTCGATAGTCTGGAGAATCGGGGTCATCTTGCTGTCGTGCCGGCTCCTCGTTTCCAAACCGATAGTCTGGCGCATCGCGCCGCCGTCGCAAAGAGCTACTCGTAGCTTAGCGCGTGCACCGGGTCCTGATAGGCGGCCCTGATTGCCGGATAGAGCGCGCCGGCTACCGAACTGGTCAGTCCGATGATTGCCGCGATTCCGACCCAAGTCAGCTCAACGTCGACGTGCAGCGATGTCGCCGCTTCGACCGCGAACTTCCCGAGCACGGCGACGATCGTGCCGACCACGACGCCGAGAACGGCAATGAGCAACGCCTCCTTGACGATCGTGCCGACAATGAACAACTTCGACGCGCCGAGACTCTTCAGCACCCCGATCTCGCGCGTCCGCTCGATGATTGTGGTGTACATCGCCAGCAGGATCACGAGGGTCGAAACGACTGCCGCGAGCCGGACCACTACCTTGAGGAATACTTCGAGCGATCCGATCGAGCCCGATACGAGGCTCGGCAGGTCGCGCGACATTACGATCCGGTTCGACGGATACGTCGAACGCAGCGCGGCCGCGACCGTGTCCTGCTCGGCCGGGTTCTTGCACTTGACGAGCAGCAGCGAGCACTTTTCGGCCCCGTTGACGACGAGCCGTTGGAGCGTGTCGAGCGGCAGCTTGAGACGGGCGCCCACCTCGGGTTCGTAGATTCCGACGATCGGAACCGGCCTTCCGAACAGGAGGATTTTCGACCCGAGAACGATCGGCTGCCCGTTGATATCCTTCTTGTCGGAAGCGTAACGGCGGTCGACGACGACCTCATCACCGACGGGCTCCCGGCCATCGACGATCTTCAGCTCCGTCACCTTCGAGTACGTCGCGAAATCGATGCCTTCGACAAGCTCGAACCCAACACCGGTAACGCTGGTCTGAAGGTACTGCGCGACCGGTGACACTACGGCCACGCCGGGTATCGGCTGCACGCGGGAAGTCCCATCGAGGATCGCAGTCCCGTACAACGTGTCCAGGCCAAGCGCCTGCCCCGTCGCCGGCGAAAAGTCACCCGCCGCGTAGAACATTATCTCGGCCGAAACATTCGCCTGCCGCTCCGCGGTGTTCCGGAGCATTCCGTGGGCGAGGCCCACCGTCATCACCGTCAGCACGACACCGATGGCCACGCCGGCGAGGCTGATGATCGTCCGGAGGGGACGGTGACGGACGTTTTCGAAGACGAGACTGTCCATGTGTCGGAATCGGCTGGCGCCCGTCAGGGGCGTCCGGATGCGGCGGGCTCGATCAAGTCCGCGCGCTTGTCGAGATCGATCACTTCGAGTTTTTCGTCATTATCGAGCGTGAACGCCTCGGCAGGAACGTCGCCGTCGAGCGTAACTGCGCCTTCTGCAAAAAGAACATCCACTGCGTAGAGGTCGTCGACCCTCTCGATGGACACGCGATCGACCCACGGCCGGCCATCCTCGGAGCGTAGCGTGCCTTCGTATCGAACCGTCGTCGCAAGCCGGCCATCCTCATAGAGGTCCTGTCTGGCAAGCGGCGTGCCCGTCCTGCAGCGATCGAACCAGAGCCGTCGAACGACTCGGGCTTCGGATCCGCTGCCGACACGCTCGAGGAGGGTGAGAACGTAATAGGTCCGAATGACCTGCTCGTCCTTCTTCGTGCCCGGCTCGAGCCGGCGCTCCTCGTCGAGCACGTAGACGCGCTCTGGCGATCCGATCTCGAACGGTTCCATCAGAAACGCCGCCGTCAGGTGCTGTGGCCGGATGTTGGCAAGCGAGCCTGCGCGCTGGAGGGACGGGTCGGCTGTCTGAGTGCCCGAATCCACTCGACGGTACTTCCCCGTGTTGCTCCCGATGAGGAACTTGCGGTTGGCCTCTGGATAGAGAACCTTGACCGTGAACTTCGTGCCGTCAGACACCATGTCCGCAATGCGTTTTCCGACGAAAGGCGCCTTGATGAGCAGCCGAATGCTCGCGGGTCTCGAAAGCACGAGCGTCCCGTCGGCGCCGGGGTATTCCTTGTTCCTGCCCACGCCTGCGTCGCGGAGATCGCGGAAGCGCAGCGTGGCGACAGCCTGGATGCGGTTAACGTCAGTGAACGGTTTCAGCCGCTGCAGAAGGGCATCGGCACTTTGCGGAGAATCGACCGTCAATTGCCGTGGAACCTTGACGCTGCGAACACACGCCGACGAGAGGGCGGCAATCGCGAGGATGCAGGCCATCAGGGCTCGTCGGTTCAGCATTGGTCGCAAATCCACCGCAAACGCAATCACGCACCGTACCAGAGCGTTCGACGGGGTGTCAAAACCGAGTCGCCAGGACCACGCTGCCGGAGCAAAACGGGCCGCTCGTCATTCGACCGCCGTCAGCCACCGGTGCGTGTCTTCCGTTCTGCCCTTCGTCGCGTCGAAGTAGGCGTTCTGTAGCCGCTCGGTGATGGGCCCTCGCCGCCCCTTACCGATCTGGATCCGGTCGATCGATCGCACCGGCGTCACCTCCGCCGCCGTTCCGGTAAAGAACACCTCATCCGCCACGTAGAGCAGTTCTCGAGGCACTCCCTTCTGAATGACAGGGATTCCAAGGTCCGAGCACAAGGTGATGATCGAATCGCGGGTGATGCCCGGAAGGATCGAAGCGTGGAGTGGCGGCGTGTGCACGAGCCCGTCCTTCACGACGAAAATGTTCTCCCCACTGCCTTCGGACACGTAGCCCTGGACATCGAGCGCGATTCCTTCGACGTAACCGTTCGTGATCGCTTCCATCTTGATGAGCTGCGAGTTCATGTAGTTCGCGCCCGACTTCGCCATCGCCGGAAATGTGTTCGGCGCAAGGCGCGTCCAGCTCGAGACGCACACGTCGACGCCCTGCTCGAGCGCTTCGTCTCCCAGATACTGCCCCCACGCCCACGTAGCGATGTAGACCTCGACGGGAGCCGGAAAAGGGTTTACCCCGAACGTGCCGTACCCCCGAAAAGCTATCGGCCTGATGTAGCAAGCGGAGAAGCCATTCGTTCTCACCAGATCGCGGCACGCGGCAGTCAGCAGTTCGTAGTCGTACGGACACGGCATCCGGTAAATGTGGCACGAGTTCAGCAACCGCTTCACGTGGTCGCCAAGCCGGAAGATGGCCGGCCCTCGCTCGGTCTCGTAGCACCGGATTCCCTCGAAAAGCGACGAGCCGTAGTGAACCACGTGCGACATCACGTGGATGTTCGCGTCTTCCCAGGGCACGAGTTCGCCGTTGTGCCAGATGAGCTTTCCGACCTCGACGTTTCCGACTTCTTTCGCCATTGTCTGCCTTTCCTCGAAGGTGGTTGGTTGCGAGCCCGAACCCGGACGGGCGCCCTCGGAGCGCGAATGGGACGGCCACTCTACGGCAGAGGTCCTTAGGCGTCAACGGAGGCGTCCGGGAGCATGGTAAGCTCCGAAGTTGGCATGACGTCGAGCTTTTCCATCGCAGACCGGGTTCGAATCGAACCCAACCTCATCCTTGCACCGATGGCTGGGGTAACCGATTCGCCGTTCCGCCGTCTCATCAAGGAACTGGGTGGCGTCGGGCTCATCGTGACGGAGTTCGTCAGCGTAGAGGGCCTGACGCGCGGCAATCTGCGAACGCATCGGCTGTTGAAGTTTCTGGAGGAGGAGCGGCCCATCTCGATCCAGATCTTCGGGTACGACGCGGAGCGAATGCGGCAGGCAGCGGAGGTCGTCGAGGAAGTGGGCGCCGACGTGCTCGACGTTAACTGCGGCTGCCCGGCCAGGAAAGTCATCAAGGGCGGGGGCGGCTCCAACCTTCTCAAGGATCTTCCACAGCTCGAGAAAATCCTTCGAGGGATCTACCGGTCGATCTCGATACCGATGACCGTGAAGATCCGAACGGGATGGAACGAGGACTTCATCAACTGCGTCGAGGTTGCAAAGTTGATCGAGGATTGCGGCGGCCAGATGATCGCCGTGCACGGCCGGACGAAGGAGCAGGGATACAAGGGCTGGTCCGACTGGAATCGCATTGCCGCGGTAAAGCGCGCGGTCTCGATCCCTGTCGTCGGATCGGGCGATGTCGTCACGCCCGCGGGCGCATTGGCTCGGCTCGACGAGACTGGCGTCGACGGTGTGATGATCGGACGAGGCGCGATCGCAAATCCGTTCATCTTCCGTGAGGCCCAGGCACTGCAGAACGGAGAGGCTGCGCCGATTCCGTCGCTCGACGAGAAATACCGCGTTATCCGCCGCTATTACGAACTCATCAAGGACGACCTGCCCGAGAAGGCGATTCCGGGTAAGCTCAAGCAGCTCTGCAACTACTTCACGAAGGGACTGCCGGGGGGCTCGGATTTCCGCCAGGGCCTGTTGCGGTCTCAGTCGATACCCGAACTTCTCGGACGGGTCGAGACTTACTTTTCGGACGAGCAGGTGATCGAAGCGGCGGCGGCTATCGGGTCGATAGGCGCCATCGACTCTCTCGGCGAACAGGAGTGGGCGTGCGACACGTACTGCGATCAGTACAGCGAGCAGTAGCCAGCCGGTGCGCCTCGAGCGACGCGCACTCGACACTGCGCCGGCTCGCTGCCGTTTGCGGAATTGATCGGCGGCGCGAGCGGGTTGAGCGCGCGCCTTTGATCATTTCGACACGCACGTCCTCGCCGCTCGGACGGCTCAACCCTGCGGCGCGGCGATTTTTCCCATCGTCACATGAATGTCCTCTGACTCGAGCGTGAAAGTCGACGTGACCTGCTTACCGGCCGTGACGCGAACCGAACGCGGCAGCGGGTTCGTGAAGCCACCAGCCGTCACCGATAACGTGTACACACCCGGCCTTACGCCATCGAAGCGGTACTGACCCGGCGCTTCCTGCTCGGCAAACTCGGCCTCGCCGGTTCGCGGGTTCGTGAGCACGACCTCGGCTCCGATCAGCTTCACTCCGTTCTGGTCACGAACGTTCACCAGGATCGTCTCTCCGCGACGCGCCGGAGCGACGATTCCCATCTTGATGCGCACGGGAGGAGGCGCTATCCCGCCCTGCAGCAGCTGCGGGCTGCACGACTCGGGCTTGCCGTTCTGCTGACCGGCGGCCGCGGTGTCCGACTTCCAGCTGAAGACAGGGACGATCCCAAACGCTGCCGTCAGAGCCACCCCGGCCGCTCGCGTCACGCGCCGTACACGTGAGCGGAATCCCACCGGACAATCCCGAGTCAGAACAGTTCCGTCCGCACGCTTGTACAACCGCACGCAGATCCGGCCTTCGGCGCTCTCGACGAGCTTGGCGGCGTCGTTGGCCCGCATTCCGGAGATGTTGTAAACGTGAAGCTGGCAATCGCCGCAAAAGCGCTTCGTATCGGTGCCGGTCATCTGGTCCCAGCTGGCCGTGCAGGGTGAGGCAATGCGGATGTCGTCGAGAAGGCGGTTGGATTCGGACATTGACGGGTCTCCAGGGGTCTGTCGCAGGATGGCGCCGGAGGCGCAGTGCCCCTAGAGACGCTGCCGGCCGAATTCGGTTCCCAGTGCGGTCGAATCCCGATCGGAAAGTCGCGTCGGGCTACCCGCCGGTCACCATCTTGCAGCGCTCGATAGACTCCTGCAGCTGCGCGCTCGGCCTGATGACGTTCGCCTTCTCGTACGCCGTCTGTGCCTCGGCGTACTTTTTCAGCGATTCCTGCACGTAGCCGAGTTCGGTAAGTGCGTCGGCGTTCTTGCCGTCGAGTTCGACAGACTTGAGGAGCGCCGGTTCCGCCTTCGCAAACTGGTCCGATCGCGACAACGCCAGTCCGTAGTTGAACCACGCGACCGCGTCAGCGGGAGTGGCCGTGGTCGCCTTTGCAAAGTGAACCGCGGCTTTTGCGAACTCCCCTGCATTCAGGTACGCGCTCCCGAGCAGCATCGCCGTCGCGCCGTCATCCCGAAGCACTCGCAGTTGTTCCCCACGAGCGATCGCCGCCTGATAGTCCGCCGGCTGCTGCGACTGAATCGCCTTTGTCAGAAGTAGGCGCGTCAGTGCGTCGAGCGTGAAAGTGTCCTTCGGATTGATCTTCAAGGCCCCGGAATACGCCGCGACTGCGTTATCGGTGTCCTTGAGCTTCTGGTATGCCACGCCCAGATAGTAGAAATTCACGGCGTCGTCGGCGATCTGCTGTGTCGCGAGCGTAAGCGACGTGACCGCCTTCTGCGGATTGTCCGTGAACAGGTAAGCGCGTCCGATGGCCGCGCGTGCACCGGGATCGACCTTCGACTTCGATTTCTCCGAGAGCGTGACGTACTTGGTGAGTGCGACTATCGACTTCCCGTATTCCTTCAGCCTGAAATGGGAAAGTCCGACGAAGAAGTAGGTCTCGGGGAAATCGGGATGCGCCTCGACGACGTACTGGAAATCCGAAATCGCTTGCCGGAAACGCTGCTGTTTGTATGCAGCGACCGCGGCACTCCACTCTGGTGAACTGTTCTGGCCAAACGCCGGAACGGCGCAGCTTGCGAGCGTTACGGTCAGCGCGACCGCGGCGATTCGTCCCTTCACGACTCCACCTCACGAGATTCGGAGAGTTTCCGGTTGCGGCAGTCTGATGTTGCCGAGCGTCGAGTCGTTGCGTCAACGGCCGAGGCCGCGCCGGATGCCACAGGGGCGGACCGGCGCGGCCTCGGGAAATGACCGATGCCCAAAGCTCAGAAGGAGAGTTTCGCTCCGAACTGGAACTGCCTCGGATCGGCGGCCGCCGTCGGAATCCCTGCGGCCTTGAAGTTGTTGTTCACGTCGATGATGTTGACGCGATTGAAGACATTGAAGCATTCGCCGATGAGTTCGAGCGTGACGCGTTCGTTCAGAGCGATCCGGCGCGTCAGCCTGAAGTCGAAGCTCGCATATCCCGGCCTCGTGCCCGTCGTCCGGCCGACCGATCCGGCCTGACCCTCTCCCGGCAGATAGAACGTGCCCGCCGAAGTCGTGAACACATCGACGCCGGACGGCGCGGACGATCCGCTCGCCACTACGTTCGGGCGATCGGTCTGGCTGGAGAAGTCGAAATTCGTGTCGACGGCGGAGTGGACGTTGAAGGGACGCCCCGCCGACAGCTCGACGATGGGCGAGAAGGTGAAGTCGGCGAGGATCTTCTTCCACGCGCCGTCGTCCTTCCAGGAGTATGGGCTCACGAAGACGCCCGAGAAGACGAAGCGATGACGCTGGTCGAAGAACGAATTGCCGCGCTCGAGGTCGAGGCGATTGTTGTCCTGCGGCGCGAGCAGCGTCTGCAAGTCTGTCGAGTCGTCGATCGCGTGCGACCAGGTGTAGCTCGCCGAGAACTGGTAGCCGTGCGAGAAACGCTTGTTCAGTCCAACCGTAAGCGCGTGGTAGTCGGAGCGGCCGGTCGAATCCTGCGCAATGACGGGACCGAACGGCACGAAGACTCCAGGTCCAACCGGAAGCCCAAGCGACGAAGCGATGGCGGCGAGCTGCGCCGCCGGAATGCCGATCGTTTCGCCATATCCATAGTTAGGGCCTGAAGGACGGAAGAAGTTGAACAGCGCTGCGGGAACGACGCCTTGTGCCGGCGCGAATACGGTAACCGTAGATGGATTCGTTCCGGGCGGAACGAGGCCGAGCGCTACAGCGCGGTCGCGATTCCGGATGAGCAGGTTGACATCCGGAGTGTTGCGGTCACGAGGGCGATTCTGGTGCAGGCCGCGGACGAACAGGTAGGCGGCCGAAACGGAGAAGTCTTCGTAGACCTCTCGCTCGACCGTAAGGTTCGCCTGCTGCGAATAGCCGTACTCGAAGTCACGGTCGATGGGCAGAGTAAACGGGAGAAGCGGCGAGAAACTGCCCGGATAGACCGCCGGATCGAATCGCTGCTGGTCGAGCAACTGCGAGCCCGGAGGAAGTCCCGGGATTGGAATTCCCTGAAACACGCGTGCCGAGGTACCGGGATCCAGCACCAACTGCGGCGCCTGGGCGCCGTCGGCGATATTCGAGTTGAAGGCGACCGCAAGTAGCGGGTGATCGTAGAAAAGGCCGTATGCGGCACGAATGACCGTCTTGCCGTTGTTCCACGGATCCCACGCGATTGCGATTCGCGGCTGGATGTTGTTCTTGTCGGTCGGGAAGCCCTGTTGCACGTTCAAGGCTTCTTCCGCAAGTCCGCAAGTCGGACACTCGGCAGTCAGCGCCGGGAACTTCGGTGGCGTCTCGAGGTCGTAACGAACGCCGTAGTTCAGCGTGAAGTTCGGGCGGATGCGCCACGAATCCTGCGCGAAGAAACCGATCTGGTTGTTGGAGAAAGTACTCGTATCGTCGCCGAAGCCCTGGATCAGGTTCTGCGGCACGCCAAGTCCGTATGCCTGAATCGCCGTCAGGCTGGGGACCGACGATACTATCTGGAAACCGACCGATCGCGAGATTGCAGCTGCCTGATCCGGCGGAACGCCGTTGCCGATCAGGGCTGCGGCGAGTCCCTGCGTGATCAGGGTGAGTGCGTTCGACGCGCTCGTACCCGGCTGGAAGAACACGCTGCCTGGCAGTTCGCCGAAGTTGTAGACGCCGCCGAAGTTCAGTTGGAAAATCGCGTTGACCGGGATGTGGTTGTAGTCGCCACCAAACTTGAAGCTGTGACTGCCTTTCAGCCAGGAGAGGTTGTCGGTGAACTGGATGCGTTTCTCGGTGCGCAGGACCGGAGCAAACGGTTCCCGGCCGAAATAGCCAACACCGTTGATGTTCACTGCAACCTGGCTTGCGTTGAAGTCGGTGCAATCGGGGTTGTCGCCGCATTCGGGCAGGAAGTCCACGCGACGGTGCGCGAACTGGAACCGGGCCTCGTTGATGAAGGCGCCGTCGCCGAACGTGGTGATGTTCGAAGCCGCAATGGCGTGATCCGCCGAATCGTTGCGCGCGGTGCGCGAGAGCGCATTCTGCCCGTACACCTGATTCTGTGCGTTCGACTGGTTACCTGTCGAATCGTTCGGCACGTAATTGTAGCGAGCCGAAAAATTGTTGTTGATGTTGAACTGGTGATCGAAGCGAACAGAGAAAAGTGTCGTTCTGTCGCTGATCGGGAACTCGCCATTGAGCGGGAAGCCGGTGGCGGGATCGTAACCGGCAAGCGGCACGTACGTGCGCGGAATGGGCGCGCCCGAAGGGAAGAATGCGCCGTTCGGGCCGTAGCCGTTGGCGGCAATGAATGACGTCAGGCCGAAGGCCCCCGTGAGGCCCGTCTCCGCGTTTCCACGAAGCAGTGTGAGGGGTGCCGTGAGAGGCGCAAGCGCCGCCTGGTTGAGTCCAAGCGTGGCAAGAAACTCGTCCGTGAGTCCGAATGCATTGAACACGTTTGGATTTCCCGCGAAAGCGAGTTGATCGTTCGTATACCCGAAGATTGCGGGATCGCGTGCGATGACGGAGAACGCCGTTTCCTGACGACGCGACTGTTCGAACGCGAGGAAGAAGAACGTCCTGTCCTTCTTTATCGGCCCGCCGATGGTCGCACCGTACTGCGTTCGGGTGTAAGCCGGATCGTCCGTGATCGCGAATGCGTTCTTCGCCTGAAACGAACTGTGACGGAGGAAGCCGAACAGGTTTCCGTGGAAGTCGTTCGAGCCGGACTTCGTGATGATGTTCACCACGGCGCCGGACGCGCGGCCGAATTCCGGCGCGTATGAATTCGTGATCAGCTGGAATTCCTGGACGGCCTCCTGACTGACCGCGCCGCGCACCCCGTTGACCGAATTGTCATTGTTGTCGGCTCCGTCGATCGATACGTTGTTCGAACGAGCGCGCTGGCCGCCGGCGTTGAGTCCAGCTGTCGGAGCGGGACCGATGGACGGCGAATTGTCGCGCACGATCGTCGAGCTCGTCAGCGTGAAGTTGAGAAAGTTCCGGCCGTTGATCGGGAGGTTCTCGATCTCGTTGCGATCCACCGTCGATGCAACCGAGGTTCGGGTCGTTTCAACGAGCTCGGCGCCAGCAACGATCGTGACCTCGGTATCGCTCCCTCCAAGGGCCACTTCGAGCGAAAGATCCAGTTCGGCGGCCTGGCCGACTGTCAGTTGCAGCCCGGTTGTCTGCAGCTTCTTGAAGCCCTGCGCCGATATGGTCAGCTCGTAGTTTGCCGGTGGAACCCCTGACAGCGTGTACCTGCCTTCCGAGTTCGTCGCGACGGTGCGCTCTATGTTCGTGTCAACGTTTCGCAGGGTCACGGATGCACCGGGAACGACAGCACCCTGTTGATCCGTGACGACGCCTGTCAGGTCCGCTGATGCGACGCCCGACTGAGCAATCGCAATGCTGGACGCCAGCAGCAGGAACCCAACGGCAGCAACTGAGCGTTGAAGCAGCCTAGATGCTGTAGGTCTCATGATCCTCTCTCCCTTGCACGGACGTGATGGACTCTTCGAGCGCACCGTCCTGAAGTGCTCGCGTTGTAGATGGACGGGGCCGACCTCCTCGGTGGGAGGAAGCGCAATCGACTCGGTTGTCAGGAATTGCCAGCGAAGATGCAAGAGAGATACACGAAGCGGCAGGAATCCGCAAGACTGCGGGAATTTGCAGTGTGCGGCGAAATGACCTCCCGAACGGGAGGAGGGGCCGGAGTCCTTCATTGGCGCTGCCGAAATGAAGTAGCCGGCCCCTCGGATCCAGATCTCCGTGAGTTGCTATATCAGTTGATGACCCCGGGGTTCGACCGTCGTCCATCCGGATTGACGACCGTGATCACGTCGTCCGGGTCCGTCTCGACTCCAGGCCTTACCTTGATGGCGGTTGTCGGCTTGTTCGGCGAATTGAAGCTGTTGACCTCGAACGAGTTCAATTCCGCGTACGCGCCGTCACCCGCCGACTGGAATCCAATGCCACGAACCTGTTTCAGGATGTCGAAGTTCGTGAACTTGAACGACGTGACGCGGGGTGCGAGCGCTCCGTTCTGCACCGATACGTTCATCGAGTAATAACTCGAGTCCGTTCCGACTCCCTGGGCGTCGAACACGGCGATGAAGTAGACGCCAGTGTACGGAAGGAGGATGTTGAATCGCGGGTCCAGTCCGTCAGCGTCGTCGACGCCGAACAGGAATCCGCCTCCGTCATCGTAGAGCTCCACCACCGGGTCCATCGACGAAAAGAAGAGTTCCGCGTCGACATCGATTATGAGCGACTCACCGGCGAAGCCCTCGATGAAATAGACGTCGAGATCGTCCGTGAACTGGGCGTCGGCGAACATGAAGCCCGGGATCGGAATCTCGTCGGAGTTGTTCGTCGTGTCGTTGGGCTCTACCTCGACGAGGTCGGGCGACTCGGCGATGGTGACATTCAGAACGTAGTCGAACGACGAGCCGCCGGCACCGCCGAAATCGGTAACGGCGATGAAGTAGACGTTGTTGCCGCCGGCAGGCGGGTCGAATCGGATGAAAGAGTCGCGGCTTTCGCCAAAGAAGTCGTCATTCGAAGCGAGCGTCGTTTCGCCATCGTCGTCCAGCACGAACAGAAACGAGTCGAGACTCGAGCCGAAGATCCTGTCGGCGACGATCTCGAGGCGGACGGTCTCGCTGGAATCCGCGGTGATAGCGAAGAAGTCGATGTCGTCGTTGAACGAGATCTCTCCTACGACATTCACGGGCACGTCATCGAGTATGTGCGCGACCGAGTCGTTCGGCTCGTCTTCGAAGATGTCGCCAAGTCCGGTCCCGTTCCGTCCGATGAACGACGTGCCCTTTGCGTCCGGAAGCGACGCGCGGCGAGGACTTGCGGCTGTCCACGGGGCTCCCTTGGCCGAGGCCTCGGTGACGGCCGGAGAGGATCCGGCACTTGCGGCTCGCGACGAGAACGCGGAAGCGCGCTTCGCAGAGGCGAGCTTCTCGGCAGCATCGGCAACGCGGGCCGGAGGGTTCACGCGCTTCGCGACCCCTTTTCCGTTGGCGGCGATTCGCGGCTTCATCTTCGAAGTGAGTACCGGGGTCTTGGCGGGCGCCTTCTTCTGAGCGGCGTTGACCGTCGTGAAGGCGGGAATCAGGAGAAGTGAGAAAGCGGCCAAAGTAGCCGCAGCGGTGGTCGCGAATCGAGAAGCGTTTGACATCGTTGAACCCTCCCGGCCGATGCTACGCCGGCCTGGTAAAGAATACGCGCTGCAATCGAGTCTGCGAATCGTATGCGTGACGAGTCGCAGTTGTATCGCTCGCGCCGGGTGACGCGATGAACGGCCCTACGATGTTCCCGGTTGGCGATCCGTTCGCCGCGACGATTCGCTCCGCAGATCGAAAGTCAGGGTAGGAGACCGAAGGCGATCGGCCGGAGCCTGCTCGGAGTAGGGCCGATGCAGGAGTCCGGCGATCGGGTCAGGTAGCCGGATTCCGGAGCTGAAAGACAGAGCCAGCTGCCCATTCGCGCGTGCTGCGTGAAGGCGAGACCCTGCCTCCTAAACGGTTGCATTCGATTGTCGGGGGACCGCGAAGCTGTTGAATCCTCTCTCAATGACTTGCTCAGGGTCGGTCCGCAAGAACCGCACCGCAATGCGCCGCCCGCGTTCCACGCGACCGCCGCTCGACAGGGATCGGGTTGGTTGCCCGTTCCGTCGCAGCGATACGTGAGCCCCTCGCAGGCTCGGTGGAGGGCTCGTGTCCCGATCGGGTTGGTGGACGTTTCCGTCGCAGCGATACGCAGGGTGTCGACCGGCGGGGGCCTGTACCCGCCGGGAGCTAGTATCCAGCGGGAGTCCGCGTGCGACGGGACGCCGTGCACGATCGGTCACTGCATGCGCCTGGACGCAGCGCGCGATGTGCCCTGTGCGCGAGTGGACGGCGCGCGATCGGATGCCGTGTGCGAGGCGGAGCGTCCCCGTGGCCGGACGGCCCTCGGGAGTCGTACCCGGAGCGCATCGGCCGGGTGTCGTGCTCACGTCGTCGGTCGGCTGCGGTCCGTATCCGGCGGGAGTCCGTGTGAGACGAGAAGCCGCGCGTGATTTGGCTTGAACGCGACTGGACGCAACGTGCCAGGCGGCCTGGGTGCGAGAGGACGTGCGCGCATTCGGAAGCGAATCCACAGTCTGCGGTTGCAGCGCGCGGCCAGGACCACCGCTACGACCCAGTGGTTTCGTCCTCGGCCTTTCGCGACCCCGCCTACTAGTCGGCCGTGAGTACCGCGGAGACGGATCGCCTAACCCTCGGGCCACGGGACTCGCGCCCGAGCAATCGCACGATGAATAGCCGGTTGACCAGTGCCTCTTCATCCGCAGTAACCGGCGCACGGAGTATCGAGAGCAATAGAGACAGGTTTTCTGGTCGCGGCTCGGACATCGGTGGCATCGGCAACGGTTCGACGCGTGCGAACCGTCGATGTGTTGAGAACTGCCAGTCGCGCCTCTGCATAGAATCCCCGTCCGAAGAGTTGCAATGCGGATGTAGGTGCCGGTTGTCGGCCGAGGGGGTTGGCCCTTGATCAGCCGGCAGCCTACTCCACGCTTACTTCCTAAGGACGCAGTCCGTCGCCAAACGGTGTCACAAAAAAATTCGGCAGGTCCTGTTGGAGCTGAACAGCTCCGGATACCAATCATCAACGCAATGGGCAAGGAAGGCGGCGCGACGGCCCGTACCGTCGCGCCGACACGTGGCAGTCCAGCGTGACTGGAAGGAGGGGCGATGGCCCGTGGAGCAGGGCCAACGCCGTCACACCGGATACTGCCGGAAGAACTTAACCAATTGCACCGACGCTGACTGCGAACGCGGTCTACCCCCAGACCGGACACTCCCCGTTGTGTCCGGCCCACGCTGGCGAGTCACTCGCTCGAGCGACTTCTTCGCCGTTTTCCGCGCCCGCACGGCGACAAACCATCGCCAACCCCTAACTCATCGGACAATTGACCGGTTGACAACGACCGGCACGAACGACACCAACCGGCCGACCCCGATCAGATGCTCACGTCCTGGACGGCTTCGTCACGTCCGTCAATCGATCGATCGCCTACTGAACGCGACAGACTTTCACATCGTCAGGAAATCACGCCGTGCGCCGAAGCCCCTCGAATTTCGTCGGCCATTCTACTTCGTGCAGCGTCCGGCCACTCCTGGCCAGCAGTTCGCGCTCTAGATCGTTGACGCGAGCTTCGAGAACCGACACCCTTGCAAAAACGCGCTGGACGGTGCGCACGAGCCTATCGAATTCATCACGGGTTGCCTGATCGTTGGTCATCGCTACGCTCCTTCTCGATCTATTTCTCGTGTAGGACAAATGTCCAGTGTCCGGCCATATTGCGCTCGAGTCGTAAGTACTGTCAAGAAGTATTTTTCTGAGCGAGAAACCTGTTGATTTCAGGACGATTGTCCAGTATCGTGCCGGCTATGGCAGACCTGAACCCGACACAGCGCGCGATTTTGATGGCGATTTCCAAGGCAGCCGGCGCCGGAATGCCACCCACGGTTCGTGAGCTCGCCGACCAGCTCGACATGAAGCGGTCTACGGTGCATTACCACCTGCTGGCGCTTCGGAGGGCGGGCTATGTTTCTGGCGAAGGACGCCATCGCGACATCGCCCTGACTGACGCTGCGCTGGGCGCATCGAGCAAGTCTGGCCTTCGCCTCGCGGGACGTTCGACGCCGGCTCGTGCATCGTCGGCTATCGAGCCGTCATCCGGTATTCCTATTCTCGGCAAGGTCGCGGCCGGAACTCCAATCCTGGCAGCGGAGAACCACATTGGCGAGCTGTCACTTGGAGCGATGTTCGATGGCAAGGGGCCATTGTTCGCGCTCGAGGTGACGGGAGACTCGATGATTGACGACGGAATCCACGAGGGCGACTATGCCATCGTTCGCCAGCAACCGACGGCCATTCCAGGCGATACCGTCATTGCAATGATCGCTGACGGCGAAGAGGGCGAAGCTACGATCAAGCGCTATCGCAAGGATCGCAACGGAGTCGTGCTCGAGCCCGCAAACGCTTCTTACCGGCCGCTCCGGTTCGAGGGAGCAGATCTCGACCGGCTAGTCATCCTCGGAAAGCTCATCGGGCTCGTGCGAAAGGTCTGATCCGTCTGTAGCTGGTGCCGGCTCCATCCGGGCAGCACCCTCGATCGCCGTGCTAGACTGCGGCCGATGATCGAGACGCTTTATCTCATCAAACCTCGTGGGTTCTGCGCGGGAGTGGTTCGTGCCATCGACATCGTGGAGCGCGCTCTCGCCCTCTACGGCGCCCCCGTTTACGTACGGAAAGAGATCGTCCACAACCCGATAGTCGTAAACGACCTTCGCGACAAGGGCGCGGTATTCGTGGAAACGCTGGCCGAAGTGCCCGCCGATTCCGTGGTCATCTTCTCCGCGCACGGCGTCGCGCCGGACGTCTACGAAGACGCGGCCGTCCGAGGTCTCAACGTCATCGACGCAACCTGTCCGCTCGTTACCAAAGTTCACATCGAGGCGCGCCGCTTCGCGGCCGAGGGCCGGACTATTTTCCTCATCGGCCACGAAGGGCACGACGAAGTAATCGGCACGATGGGGGAGGCGCCCGACAAGATGATACTCATTGAAAATGTCGACGATCTCGACCGTATCTCCGACCTCGACCCCGCGAATGTGGCATTCCTCACACAGACGACCTTGAGCGTAGACGACACTCGCGAGGTCATCGATGCCGTTCGAACCCGCTATCCGGTAATCAAAGCGCCCGCGAAGGACGATATCTGCTACGCAACGCAGAATCGGCAGGAAGCCGTGAAGGCGCTGGCTCCACGAGTCGACTTGGTGCTCGTCGTCGGCGCCGCCAACAGCTCGAACTCGCTTCGGCTCGTCGAAGTGGCAAAGCAGAACGGCGTGAGCGCGCATCGCATCGACCGCGCTTCCGAGATCCGGCCCGAGTGGCTGGACGGCATCCGCTCAGCAGCAATCACGGCTGGGGCCTCAACCCCGGAACGCCTCGTCGAGGAAGTCGCCGACGTGTTCCGGGCACGCGGAGTCGCCCGCGTCGAGCAGTTCGAGATGGTCCGGGAGAACGTCGTATTCCCGCTTCCCCGGGAGCTCGACGTCGAGCCCGTCGCCGAGCCGACCTAGTCGCTGCGCCCTTAAACCCAGGACTCTGGCCCGTCGCGGAGCCGACCTAGTCGCTACGCCCTTCATCAGGTTCAGTCGTTGGCTTCCCGCCACCGGTAAGTGATGCCCTCGTGAAGTGCCGGAGGCACGATTAAGCCGTAGCCCTCTCGAGAAACTTCCCCGTAAGCTGTTGATTCCAGCTTCGACGGATTCCGAGTTTCAGCCTGCCCTGTCAGGGCGAAACAATGAGATGAACTCCGCCTTCGCAACTGATGTCCGCGACGTGCGGACCGCGAATCCCGCAGGACACCGAACCGGACGCAGCGCTCTCCGTGGTTGCTGACGATGCCCGTGACGCGGTGACCGCGAAGCGGTCAACGCCGTAACCCTCGGCCCGCTTCTCCGGTCAATCCGCGGGCTAAGCCGTGACCCACGGCGTGCGTCTCTGACCAGTCCGCGGTCACCGCCGTGACCCACGGCCGTTTCATCGACCGTCCCACGGTCGCAGAAGTCGTGACTCTCGAAAAGCCAGACACGCGGGCCGCGAAAGAAACGGAAGCGGTCCTGGACTCTATCGCCCTTGTTGGAGCTCCGATGTCCTCGTGACGTGACACCCATGTCCTGCGTCGTGGGCTCGGGTACTCTCGCGTATTTTCAACCTGACAGAAAGCACCGTTGCTACGGCGCTCGTCGGATGGCGATGCAACCACACAGTCAAATCCGAACCGACTTCATATCGCCTCGACAGGAATGCACATCCCGCCAAAACAATCACAAACAACAAGGTCTACGACACGCCCTAAATCGGCAAATAGAAGAACGCGATGCCGAGGATGACGTAGACCGACAACAACTGCACCCCCTCCATCCAGTTCGACTCGCCGTCCTGCGAGATGAGCGCCATGATCGCCGTAGACATCACTATCGAAAGCACCTCGAGATTCGTGAACAACAGGTCCATCGGCCTGGGCCCGATCACGTAGCTAAGGAACAGAAGCACCGGTGCGACGAACAACGCAATCTGGATCGACGAGCCGACCGCGATGTTCACCGCGAGGTCCATCTTGTTCTTGCCCGCCATGAGCACTGCCGTCGAATGCTCCGCCGCGTTGCCGATGATCGCCACCAGGATCACCCCGACGAAGACTTCCGTCATGCCAAGAGACTTCGCCGCTTCGTCGACGGCTCCGACCAGGAACTCCGACATCAGCGCGACGAGCGCAGTCGCACCAAGCAGCACACCCAGCGACTTGCCGCGTGACCAGCCGTGAGTTCCAAGCGCCTGATCAGCCTCGGCGCTTGGCTCGCCGACGTAAAGGTGCTTGTGGGTCTTAAGCGTGAAAAGAAGGCTGAGGATGTACGTCACGATGAGGACGATCGCAATCTCCAGACTCAACTCGAGCTCGTCGTGAACGACTGCAGCCGACGAGGTTCCCTGAACGAGGAAATGGAAGATTGCCGGGACGACGAGGCCAATCGAGCTGAGTACGAGAAGAGTCGAGCCGAGGCTGGCCGCAGTCCGGTTGAACTTCTGCGATTCGAACTTGAGACCGCCGTAGAGGACGCTGAGGCCGAGCACCAGAAGTATGTTGCCGATTATGGATCCGGTGATCGACGCCTTCACCACATCGTAGAGTCCCGCCCTCAGCGCCATGATCGCGATGATCAACTCGGCTGCATTCCCGAACGTCGCGTTCAGCAGTCCACCGATGCCCTCGCCGAGCGTTTCCGCCAGATGCTCCGTTGCCTTTCCCATCAGGCCCGCGAGAGGAATGATGGCGATGCACGACGCGATGAAGATCGCGAGCGGGCTCGCGTGCACGACGTACTCGAGCACCACTGCGATCGGGACGAAGACGAGAAGCAGGTTGAGAATGTTCTCTACGGCGAAGAGCTTCTTGATCATGGAATGTCTCCTGAGTGGAAGGCGTCGCGATTATCCGAATGTGTCTCATGGGTGGCAAGCCACCCGGGAAGTGCCTGACGCGGTTACCCCAGGTACGAAGTCAGCCAACGCCTCCCAACCGCACGCGCGCGGCCGTCAACGCGACGACGCGCGCTGCTCCCGCACTCCGCAAGGCCCCGGCGCAGGCGCCGAGCGTCGCTCCGGTCGTGAATACGTCATCCACGAGCAACAACCGTCTGTCGGCCACGAGGCGAGAGGCGGCAGCGAACGCGCCAGACGACTGCGCCTGCCGCTCTTCGCGGCCGGCTCCAATCCTTCGTCGCACACCGGCGCGCACTCGGGTGAGGCCGGAGAGCACTACAGGCAGTCCAATACGCTTCGCCAACGCTTCCGCAATCAACTCGGCCTGGTTGAAGCCGCGCTCGGCGCGCCTGTCCGGATGCAGCGGAACCGGTACGACAATGTCGACGTCGCGGAGCACGTCAGAGCCGATCCACACCAGTTCGAGAAGGTCCGTCAGCCGTTTCGGCACGATCGGAATCCGCTTCGCGTGCAGTAGCGCCGCCCGAAGAGCACCAGCGTACTCTCCGGCCGAGCGCGCCGCCTCCAACGTCTCCGGCGCACAAGTCAGACACCGGCCGGTTCCCGGCAATCCGCAACGCCGGCACAACGCGCGATCCAGGTAGAGCGGAGTGACGGCGGGATCTTCCCAGCAGGACTCGCAGGCGACCCCCGACGCCTGCTCGCGCACCGAAGCGCGGCATACGTGACAGCCTTGTGGAAAGACGGTTGCGACGAGCGCATCGGTGACGCGCCGCGCTATTCGTCGTCCTCGAGAAGGCCGCGTTCCTGAAGGTCCTGGCAGGTGATGCAGTGTCGAGCCCACGGTACGGCCTCGAGCCGTTTGTCCTGAATCGGCTCCTCGCAGTTTGCACAGATTCCGTATTCGCCGCCATCGAGGCGCTGAAGGGCTTCCTCAACGAGCTTGAGAATCGTTCGCTCGTTAACGCTCTGACTGAAAAGCAAATCCTTCGTGTATGCGTTCGATGCGATGTCGGCCGGATCCTGAGACGTGTCCGCCCCTGCCTCGCGCTCGTAATCTTCAGTGGAGATCACCACACCAGCGAGCGCGTGCCGCTTGGCCGTCAGTCGTTCCTGGAATTGCTTCAGCCGCTTCTTTTCCATATCGCTTTCCTGAAGTCGTCACCCGCCCCCGGTTCGTTCTTACTTCTGGTACGGACTCCCCGACAGAATCGTGAGCGCTCGATAGAGTTGCTCGGCCAACAGGACCCTTGCCATTTCGTGTGTGAAAGTCATCCGCGACAACGCTAGAGACTGGTCTGCACGCTCCCGGATTCTCGCGGATACACCAAGATAACCACCGATCACGAACACCATGCGGCGCGTGGACCGCGTTTGGCGTTCGGAGATAATGCCCGCGAAATCCACGGAACGCAACTGCGTCCCGGTCTCGTCGCACAACACCACGAAGTCGCCGTCCTCGAGGCTTTCGAGCATCGCATCCGCTTCGCGTTCGAGCACCAACGGCTCGCCTTTCGACGTCGCCGCGCCGCCCCGATCGCGCAACGTGACGACCTCTATTCGCGCCATGCGCCGGGCCCGCTCGAGGTACTCGTCGACAAGCGCCGCAAGCCGGCGGTCACGCGTCTTGCCGACCCACATGAGCACGATCCGCATCGAAGTCAGTCTCCCGGCCCAGTGTTCGAATGCGAACAGGTCACGACACGCCGCGATCCCCTGGCGAGTCGCGGCGAAGGCGCTCGTATAGGTTCTTCCGGCTGATGCCCAGGACGCGAGCCGCCTCCGACTTGTTTCCTCCAACGTCGTCGAGTACCGACCGGACGTAGGCAGCTTCCATCTCCGCAAGTGTCGGACGGCCCGGCTCGGCCGCGGAAGCGAATGCCCGAATGCTGTCCGGCAGATCCTCCGCTGCGACTCTCATTCCGTCACCCCTCACGACCGACTGCTCGATCACGTTGCGCAACTCGCGCGCGTTTCCAGGGAAGCTATAACGGCACAGCAGGTCGAGCGCATCGGCACGGACGATCGCCGAGCCGGCTCTCGCGCGGTGAGCGAATCGCTGCGCGAAGAGCTCGGCCAGCGGCGCAATTGCATCGGGTTGTTCCCGAAGCGCAGGCATTCGGATCGATATGACGTTGAGCCGAAAAAACAGGTCCGGCCGAAATGCTCCGGCCTCGGTTGCGCGCGCGAGATCGGCGTTGGTGAGCGCAACGATGCGGGCGCCGAGTTCCATGGTCCGGTTCCCGCCGAGCCGCGTGAATCGTCGCTCGTCGAGCAGACGAAGGAGCTTCGCTTGCGCTTGCGGCCGCATCGCGGCGACCTCGTCGAGCACCAGCGTGCCCCCGCGTGCGGCCTCGAGCCTTCCGGCACGGGCCTCGGTTGCTCCCGTGAATGCGCCCCGCTCGTGGCCGAAGAGCTCGCTCTCCAGCAGCGCTTCCGGCAGCGATGCGCAGTCGATCGTGACCAGGGCGCCGTCGGCGCCGCTTCTATCGTGGATGATCCTCGCCAGCAGGTCCTTGCCCGTTCCGGTTTCTCCAGTGACGAGAACCGTCGTCGTCCGTGGTGCATCGGCGGCCCGGATGGCAAGGTCGACCGCGCTCCGCATGGCCGCGCTCTCGATGACAACTTCGGCGGGCATTCAAGTCGGCGGCACGCTACGGCCGCTGCTCGGCCTTCAATGCATCCGGCAGCTCGACACGGTCGGCGTCGCGCCACAAGCGCTCGAGTTGATAGAAGTCGCGCGCCTCCTCGGTGAAGATATGCACGATGAGGTCGCCGTAGTCGAGCAGCACCCAGCTTCCGGCCTCGTAGCCTTCCGTGTGCAGCGGACGTGAGTTCCGATCTTTCTTCAACCGGTCCATCACTTCGTCCGCAATTGCCTGGACCTGGCGAGTAGACGAACCCGAACAGACGAGGAAGAACTCGGCAAACGACGCGACCTTGCGGATGTCGATCGCCGTCATCTGCAGAGCCTTTCGCGATGCCGCTGCTTCGACAGCGAGCATCAGCTTCTCGACATCCTGTGCGTCTGGTTGCTTGTACTCGAGAATTTCGTTCGTACTCATCGTGACCCTGTGTACAGCTCCTGCTTTCGAATGTAGGCGGCAACGGAATCGGCAACCAGACCGTCGAGCGGCGCACCGGCGCGGGTGCGCTCGCGAATCGTCGTCGACGAGACGTCTGTGTATGCGTCGTCCGTCAAATAGATCCTGGTAGAGGCATCGGTGGATTCGAGCGGAACCGCGTCGGCGGCGACGCCTCGAAGGTCAACGATTCGCGACCGCACATTCCCGGGAAGGTGACCGGCCTCGAGATCGAATCCGGGGCGCGCCGTGACGATGATATGGCAGCTCTCGACGAGCCGCAAATAATCGTGCCAGTGCGGCAGGTCCTCGAACGAATCGGCGCCAATGACGAACGACAGCGGCGCCGCATCTGGATTCAAGTCGTGGAGCCGGGCGACGGTATCGACCGAGTAGGCGGGCGCCGGCGCATCGAGCTCCACCGTAGAGATCACCGCACGGTCCAGGTCGGCGACTGCAAGCGCCATCATCGCGACCCGGTGGCATCTGTTCGAGATGGTGACATTGCGCTTGTGCGGAGGAATGTTCGCCGGCACGAGAAGCAGTCGATCGAACCGGAACCGTTCGAGCAGCCCGTCGACGACTGCGCGATGGCCGGCGTGAAACGGATCGAACGTCCCCCCGTAGACCCCGAGCTTCACTTCTCGACGTCCCCGGCGCCGGCCGAGCGGTCAGACGGCACGACTGGCTGACCACCGGCTCCCTCCCGCTGAGACGACGCGAGCTCCTCGGCCCTGATCGTGTCGAGCAGCGCGCCGACCCGGTACTTCAGCTCGTCGAGCCCCTCACCGGTTACCGCCGAAATAGCGAAGAACTCGCGTCCCGTAGCCATCGCGTGTTCACGCAGACGCTCGAGCCGGCCAGGATCGTCGAGGGCATCGATCTTGGTTGCAACGACGATCATCGGCCTCGCGAGCAGATCGTCACGGTAGGCGGCAAGCTCTCTGTTGATGAGCTCGAAACGCTCGGCCGGATCTTCCGGCAGCATATTCGAGACATCGACGAGGTGAAGCAGCACGCGCGTCCGCTCCACGTGGCGCAGGAAGTCGAGCCCCAGGCCAGCGCCTTCGTGCGCGCCCTCGATCAGGCCGGGAATGTCGGCGACGACGAATGTGCGGTACTCGCTCCACGCCACGACGCCAAGATTGGGAGCGACCGTAGTGAACGGATAGTCCGCAATCTTCGGACGGGCCGCCGAAATGCGCGAAATGAGGGTCGACTTTCCGGCGTTCGGCAGGCCGACGAGACCGACGTCCGCGATGAGCTTCAATTCGAGCTGAAGGTTCAGTTCGACTCCGGGCCTGCCGTCGTCGTGGCGGCGCGGCGCGCGATTTGTCGATGTCGCGAAAGCCGCGTTTCCGCGTCCACCGCGTCCGCCTTCGGCAATGCGCACGCGGTCACCCGGAAACGTGAAGTCGTGAATGACCTCTCCGGTGTCGAGGTTAGAAACCAGCGTTCCGACGGGAACGAATATCAGCAGATCGTCGCCGTCGCGGCCGTGACAGTTCTTGCCCTCGCCGTGGTGGCCCCTGTCGGCCACGTATCGCGGATTGAAGCGAAAATGGAGGAGGGTGTTGAGGCCTTCAGTGGCCTCCATGTCGATGTGGCCGCCGCGCCCCCCGTCACCGCCCGATGGGCCTCCGCGCGGAACGAATTTCTCGCGGCGAAACGCGGTGACGCCGTTTCCGCCGTCACCCGCTCGCACGAGAATCCGCGCCCTGTCGAGAAACTGCATACCGGTGATAAGCGATCAGACTCGGGCGGCCAGTGAATCGGGCCCGCGACCACTGATCACCGCGCGTCTCTACGAAGCCTGCGCCTGGGGCTGGATGCTGATGAACTTTCCGAGCCGGCCCTTGTCGTGGAACGTCACGACGCCGGTAACCTTTGCGAAGAGCGTGTCGTCGCTTCCGCGGCCGACGTTCGCACCCGGCTTGTACTTCGTTCCGCGCTGCCGGACGAGGATGGATCCCCCCGAAACCAGCTGACCGCCGAAGCGCTTGATACCGAGCCGCTGACTGTGCGAATCGCGCCCGTTGCGTGAGCTGCCTACACCTTTCTTGTGTGCCATGGCTTCTGCCTTCTCCTTGAGTGTTCGATCTAGCCGATCGAATCGATGCGGACGGCGGTGAAACCCTGACGGTGCCCCTGCTTCCGCTTGTACTGCTTCCGGCGCTTCATTTTGAAGACGATGATCTTCGAATCGCGTCCGTGTTCGAGAATCGTGCCCTGGGCGCCAACGCCGCTCACGAGCGGTGCGCCCACCTGGACAGCATTCCCGTCTCCGTAGACGAGCACGTCGAATGACTGGGACGAGCCAACCTCGCCCTCGATGCTCGGAACGCGGACGACTTCACCCGGAGTCACGCGAAACTGTTTGTCGCCGGTTCTGATGATTGCGTACGCCACTGCTGGTACCTCCAGTCGGATCCCACTTCGGGTCGAAACCGCAGAGTATAGGGAGGGCGCCCGATGCTGTCAACCGTCCGGGCGACATGGGGTTACGGGGAATACGGGTGGCCGTACTCCTTCGCGCCGAAGGGCAGTATGGGCGGGAAAGCAGCCCGGATTCCAATGCCCGGACGGATCTGAAGCCCCGTGAAGATCCGTCGCGGCAAGTCAGACCCGCTGAATCCGAGGGACTACCCGTCTCATCGCTTCATCGCCCGGATATGCTTGACGAGTGCCGCAATCTGCGCGGGAGTGAGTTCCTTTCCCCACGCCGGCATAAGGTTGCCCTTGCCGTCCCGGATCGACGCAGTCAGCGAAGCATCCGACCGGCTCGACTGCCAGCCGGCATCCTGGAAGTTCGGTGTGCCACCGATGCTCCCCTTTCCGTCCGGTGCGTGGCAACTCGCGCACTTCGAGGAAAATATCCGAGCCGCCGATGGCGCGGCCTCCGCCTGCGGAGTAGCCGCCGGAGTCCCGGCCAGCACGCCAACCGCAGCAATTCCGAACATCGTGAACGTGGTCAATCGTCGCATCTGAGCCCCCCTTGTTGGTGACCGAAAGAGGTCGCAAGCCGCAACCTTGATGCATCGCGGCGGGCGATTAGAGGCCCAGGCGCTCGAAAAAGTAGGACTTCAGCCGGTCGACCGGCACCCGCTCCTGTTGCATCGAGTCCCGGTCTCGAATCGTAACCTCATTGTCCTCAAGCGATTGGTGATCGACGGTCACGCAGAACGGAGTGCCGATCTCGTCCTGCCGGGCGTAGCATTTCCCAATGTTTCCGCTGTCGTCGAACATCGTGCGCAACTGACCGGTTCCCTGCAGGTCCTTCTTGATCTGCTTCGCCAGCGCGACCATCTCGGGCTTGTTGCGCGCGAGGGGGATGACAGCGACCTTAACGGGCGCGAGTTCCGGATGGAGGTGCAGCACCGTGCGCTGCTTGCCGCCCTCGAGCGTCTGCTCCTCATAGGCATCCATCAGGAACGCCAGCGTGATCCGGTCCACGCCGCCCGACGGCTCGATGACGTAGGGCGTCAGGTGCACCTTCGCCGCATCGTCGAAGTAGGTCTGCTTCATGACCGCGTGTTCGTTCGGCACTTCGCGGCCGTCGGCGAAGCGCAAAGCGCCTCCCTTCGTATGGCACGTCAGGTCGAAATCGGTGCGGTTCGCGATACCTTCGACCTCCTCGTACTGCTTGTCTTCGTCCTCGCGCTCGGGGAAGAACCGGTAGAGCAGGTCCGTGCACGCCTTCGCGTAGTGCGCAAGCTCGTCGGACGCCTGCACGTGCTGCCTGAGGTTTTCGGGCCGGATACCGTACCGGTGATACCAGGCGACGCGGTCGGCGATCCACTGCCCGTGCGTCTGCTCGTCATCGCCGGGCTTCACGAAGTACTCGATCTCCATCTGCTCGAATTCACGGACCCGGAAGATGAAGTTCTTCGGCGTGATCTCGTTCCGGTATGCCTTGCCGATCTGCGCGATGCCGAACGGCAGCTTCCTGTTCGTGGAATCCAGCACGTTCTTGAAGTTAACGAAGATACCCTGCGCCGTCTCGGGCCGCAGATAGGCGATGTCGTCGTCGGTCGCGACCGGGCCGACCGTGGTCCGGAACATGAGATTGAACGGCCTGGGCTCGGTGAAGTCGTGGGGGCCGCCCTCGGCGCATTTCTCGGTCGCGTCGACCTGATCGGCACGGAAACGTTTCTTGCACTTGCGGCAATCGACGAGCGGGTCGGAAAAGGTGTCTTCGTGGCCCGAGTACTTCAGAACCAGGCGGTTCATCAGGATGGCTGCGTCGAGCCCTTCCATGTCGTCCCGTTCGTAGACGTTCGACCGCCACCATATTCGCTTCACGTTGTTCTTGAGTTCCACGCCCATCGGGCCGTAATCCCACGTGCCCTGCAGGCCGCCGTAGAGCTCGCTGCCCTGAAAGAGGAATCCACGGCGCTTGCAAAGACTGACGATCTTGTCGATTGTGGCACCGGCCATCGAATATGCCCTCCCTGCGTAAAGGGCGGAATATACACGACGGGCCAGTGTCCGTCAGGAGATACCGATTTCCGCGACCAGCAACGGCCGGGGTAGCTTTCTTGCCGGCGGCTGCCCCGAGATCCCCGACCGTCGAATGCGCCGTTTGCGAATTCGTGACCAGATCCTTACCCTGAACGCGCCAGCGCGATACTCGCCGCCGGGAGGAAATTCAAAAGCTCGATGAACATGGTCTTCGTCCTGGCCGTCGTCGCGGTCCTGGTCGTGCTGATATTCGATTACACGAACGGCCTGCACGACGCTGCCAACGTGATCGCGACAGTAGTGGCATCGAGCGCCATGACGCCGCGCCAGGCCGTGGTGATCGTGGCGACCTTCGAGTTCCTCGGGCCGTTGCTCGGCGGTACGGCCGTAGCAAACACGATCGGGGGGATCGTCGACCTGAAGGATCTTCCGCCGGTCACGGCACTCCTCGTCGTCCTCTGCGGGCTTGCAGGTGCAATCCTGTGGAACGTACTGACCTGGTGGCGCGGCATTCCGAGTTCGTCTTCGCACGCGCTGGTCGGCGCGCTTGCGGGGGCGGCAGCCACGGCCGCCGGCCGGGACCACGTAGTGTGGGGCGTCAACGAATTCCTTACACGCGGGGAACTCAAAGGGGTCGCGAAGGTCATCTTCGCGCTTCTGGTCTCACCCGTAGCCGGCTTCTGCATCGGCTTCGTCCTTCACGTGATTATCCGCCGGCAACTCAACCGCGCCAGACCTTCCGTGAACAGGTGGCTGCGCCACGGGCAGTTCGTCACCGCAGCGGGACTCGCGTTTTCGCACGGTGCAAACGATGCGCAGAAGAGCATGGGGATCCTGACGCTCGTGCTCCTGCTCGGCGGCTTCATCGGCAGCTTCGCCGTGCCGTTCTGGGTGATCCTGGCGTGCGCCATCGCAATGACGCTCGGGATCATGTCGGGGGGCTGGCGTATCGTGCGCACTCTCGGTTTCGCAATCTACCGGGTTCGCCCGCTTCACGCCCTGGACTCGCAGTTTGCGTCGGCAGCCGTTATCTCGGGGGCTTCCGTTCTCGGGGCGCCCGTATCGACGACGCACGTAGTCTCTTCGACGATAATGGGAATCGGCGCATCGGAGCGTCCAAAGCACGTGAACTGGAACAAGGCCGGCGAGATCATCCTGACGTGGATCATCACGCTTCCGGGAGCGGCCGCGATGGCCGTCGCGCTCTACTTCCTTTTCAGTCTGGTTGTGCGGATCGCCGGCGTCTGAGGCCGGCGGACGGAGGAATCCGGTGACCGAACGTCCTCCCAGTACTTTCAGCCGGCTGGTCGGCCGATTCTTCCCGGGCGTGCCGGATTTCTTCGGAATGCTTGCGGAACAGGCCGAACACGCCGCGCACACCGTCGGCGTCCTGGTCGAGTTCATGAGCACTGGCAAGGACGAGTTCGGCCAGCAGGTCCGGCGCGAGGAGCACGAGGCCGATCGCACCAAGGCGCGAAACCTCCAGACGCTGAACGAATCGTTCGCCACCCCGGTGGATCGAGAGGACATCTACCGCGCGATCGTCGCGCTCGACGAAGTCGTGAACTACTGCAAAACCACGGTCTACGAGATGCACGAGTTCGCGATCGAGCCGGACACCCATCTGCTCGAAATGTCGCGGCTGCTCGCAGGCGGCGTCCAGGCGCTTGCCGCCGGATTTCGAAACCTGCCCAAGGCCGAGGCGGAAGCAACTGCCGCTGCCGGCGTAGCGGGCAAAGCCGAGCGCAACATGGAAAAGGTCTACCGTGCGGCGCTCGCCGAGCTCTTCGAGGGCGACGATTTCCGGGAGATCTTCAAGCGACGCGAAGTCTACCGCCACATGTCGAACGCGGGCGACAGAGTCGCTGCCTGCGCCAGCGTGCTCAATGACATCATCGTCAAGATCAATTGAAGGCCCGAGCCCCGCAAGCGCCGTCAGTAGATCTCAGGCACGTAGAGTTGGTCCGATTTAGGCCCGCGAACGTAATCGCTGCCGGACTTGCGCGGACGAAGCTTCGGAGTTGGCGTCTTGATCGCCTCGTACGGAATCTTGCTCAGAATGTGATGGATGCAGTTGAGCCGCGCCCGCGACTTGTCGTCGGCCGCAACCGAGTACCAGGGAGCCTCGGGGATGTTCGTGTGCGCCATCATCTCGTCCTTAGCCTTCGAGTATTCGACCCAACGGTCACGGGACTCGACATCCATCGGGCTCAGCTTCCATCCCTTTATTGGATTCTTTGCACGCTCCTGGAAGCGCCTCTCCTGCTCCTCGTCGCTCACCGAGAACCAGTACTTGAGGAGGATCAGGCCGGATCGCACCAGCATCCGCTCGAACTCCGGGCAGGAGTGCACGAACTCCCAGTACTCCGCGTGCGTGCAGAAACCCATTACCCGTTCGACGCCCGCGCGGTTGTACCAACTCCTGTCGAAGATGACGATCTCGCCCGCAGCGGGGAGGTGAGCTACGTACCGTTGGAAGTACCACTCCGTCTTCTCGCGGTCGGAAGGCGTCCCGAGCGCAACGACGCGGCAGCCGCGAGGATTGAGCGGGTCCGTGATTCGCTTGATCGCGCTTCCCTTTCCCGCGGCGTCACGCCCTTCGAAGATGATGACGACGCGCAATCCCTTGTGCTTGACCCAATACTGGAGCTTGACGAGCTCGACTTGAAGGCGCGCGAGTTCGCGCTCGTAGTCCTTCTTTTCCATCCTGGCCAGCGGCGGGCGGGCGGGCGATTGTACTGACTTGTTCGAGTGCTTCTCCGCGCTCGGCTTACCAGGCGAAGAACTGGTCGTGGCTTTCCTGTCCTTCATTGAAACCTTCCTTTCACTGCCAGGTTCAGCGCTCCCGAATCCCTTGCTGAATACAAGTTACGCCTCGGCTGCCATCATCGAAAGACCGCGTCGAATATCGGCCCGATTGGCAATGCCGGCATCGCAGCCGCGGCTCGCCACCACGGGCGTCGTTGGCATACTTCACGCCCCGGCAGTAGACTCCGCGCCGTGCGAAAGACCAAGATCGTCGCCACGATCGGCCCCTCGAGCGAATCCCCGGATCGATTGCGGGCCCTCGTCGAGGCGGGACTCGACGTCGCCCGCATCAACTTTTCGCACGGCGTCCGCGAGCACCACGCGGAAGTCATTGCGCGCATCCGCCAGGCCGCATCGTCCGTGGGACGCAACGTCGCCGTGCTCGCCGACCTGTGCGGACCGAAGATACGAACCGGGCGCCTCGCCGGCGGTGGCCCTGTTGAACTCGCCGACGGATCTTTGATCCGCCTCGTCGCCGGAGACATCGAGGGGACCGCCGAAACGGTGTCGGTCTCTTACGATCGGCTCTCCGAGGAAGTCCACCCGGGAGCGCGCATCCTGATCGACGACGGGCTCATCGAGTTGCGCGCCGAGTCGATCGAGCCCGGCGAGCTGATATGCCGGGTCGTACACGGCGGAACGCTCTCGGAGCGAAAGGGCGTCAACTTCCCCGGCGTAAGGTTGTCGGTGCCCTCGATCACCGAGAAAGACAAACTCGACCTTAAAGCCGCGCTTGCCGCCGGAGTCGACATCGTAGCCCTGTCCTTCGTCCGGTCGGCTTCCGATTGCCGCGCAGCCCGCGAACTGATCGTCGCAGTCGATCCATCCGTCGCACTTGTCGCAAAAATCGAAAAGCCCGAGGCAGTCGAGGCGCTTCCAGAGATTCTGCGGGTCGTGGAAGGAATAATGGTCGCCCGCGGCGACCTGGGAGTCGAAACTTCCGCCGAGGCCGTGCCCATCCTGCAGAAACGTATGATTTCGGACGCCGTTCGGGCCGGGCGATTCGTAATTACCGCGACACAGATGCTCCAGTCGATGGTGGACCACCCGCGGCCGACTCGCGCCGAGGCCTCCGATGTCGCGAACGCAATTTTCGACGGCACCGACGCCGTCATGCTCTCGGGCGAGACCGCGGCGGGAAGATTTCCCATCGAATCCATCCAGACAATGGATCGAATCGCGCGAGTTGCCGAGAACTCCGAGGTCTCCCAGGTTCCAACGCCGGGACGCATTGCGGGAGTACAGTCGGGATCGTTCACTCGAGCGGCGGCCGAGGCTTCAGTGCTTGCTTCCGAGGAGGTCGGAGCGAGGGCGATAGTCGTCCTGACGGAATCCGGCGCGATGGCCAAGCAGATAGCCAGCTTGCGCCCGACTCATCGGCTCATCGCCTTTGCGCCGGACGATCGGGCGTGCCGGCAGCTTGCGGCCGTGTGGGGCGTCGAGGCCCACTCCCTGCCGTTCACCGACAACACGGACGAACTGCTGAAGCGGGGCGACCAAGCTCTCGTCGATCTGGGCATCGCCGAGGCCGGCGAACCCGTCATCGTCGTCACGGGCCATATCGACGGCGTTTCGGGTTCGACGATGATGAAACTCAACCGTGTTGGCGACCTGGCATAGCTGCAACACTGGCAAGGCGCTCGATCCCGGCTGCGGTTCGGGGAGTCTGGAGGGCGGGACTTCCCGACACGGCAACCGGCTTCCGAGTGTCTGGTTCTTCGGCCCCGGGACTTCGTGGTAAGCTCCCGGTTCTCCCGATTTCGGTCGAAGTAGGGATGTTTCGCCTGAGCGAGCGACGGAGCCCAATGCACGACAAACTGCGTGAGGAATGTGGTGTATTCGGCGTTCTTGGCCATCCCGAGGCCGCCCGGCTTACTTACCTGGGACTTTACGCCCTCCAGCATCGCGGCCAGGAGTCCGCCGGGATCGTAACGAGCGACGGACGCACCCTGCACGCCGAGCGCGGGATGGGGCACGTCAGCGAGATCTTCCACGAGGACCGGCTTGGACAGCTTCCGGGCGACGCAGCCATCGGCCACGTCCGATACTCGACGGCAGGCAAGGTTTCCCTGCGCGAGGCGCAGCCGTTTCTCATCGATTGCCACCGGGGCCAGGTTGCGCTGTGTCACAACGGCAACCTGCCGGATGCGGCGGACCTGCGTCACCAACTCGAGCTCGAGGGCGCGATCTTCAATTCGACCAGCGACACGGAAGTCGTCCTCCACAAAATCGCGCGCTCTCGCGCGGATTCGCTGCACGGCGCCATCGTGGAAACGTTTCAGGCGATCGACGGCGCCTTCTCCATGGCCTTCCTCACGCCTACCCAGTTGATCATCGTTCGAGACCCGCGCGGATTCCGTCCGCTGGCTCTTGGCGTGCTGGACGGCGCGTGGGTCGTCGCGTCGGAGACCTGCGCTTTCGACCTCATCGACGCGGAGTACGTTCGCGAGGTCGAGCCCGGCGAAGTCGTCGTCATCGATCGCAACGATCCGGGAAACCTGCAGTCTTCGTTCCCGCTCGCGAAGGTCGAACGCCCGTCTCACTGTATTTTCGAGCACGTCTACTTCGCGCGACCCGACTCGCTGGTGTTTGGCCGCTCCGTGAACAAGAGCCGGCACAAAATGGGAAAGCAGCTTGCCCGCGAGCATCCGGTAGCTGCAGACATCGTCGTACCCGTCCCGGATTCGGGTGTCGCTGCCGCTATCGGCTATGCGGCCGGGTCGGGACTGAAATTCCGGTTCGGCCTCGTGCGCAACCATTACGTCGGGCGCACGTTCATCGAACCGAAGCAATCGATCCGCCACTTCGGCGTTAAAGTGAAGCTCAATCCGATCATCGATCTGATCGCCGGGCGCCGCGTCGTCCTCATCGACGATTCGATCGTCCGCGGCACGACTTCCAGGAAGATCGTGAACATGGTTCGGCAGGCTGGCGCCACCGAGGTCCATCTGCGCATCAGCTGCCCGCCTACGATCGCGCCCTGCTACTACGGCGTCGACACGCCGACGCGTGAGCACCTCATCGCATCGTCGAGAACCGTCGAAGAGATCCGCGAGTTCATCGGCGCCGACAGTCTCGGCTACCTGAGCCTCGACGGACTGCTCGCAGCCTGCGGCGATGCACGTGACACGACTTACTGCACAGCCTGTTACACGAACCGTTACCCGATCGAGGTGTCGCCGCGTGCCGAAACGAAGGCGCAGCGCGAGAAGGAGCCGCTCGGTGTGTGACGGCACGGCGCAACACGCGCTCGCGTCGGACTCACCGACTCCCAGATGAACGACCCCAAGCCGATTACATACAAGGATGCAGGCGTCGACATCGACGCCGCGACGAGCGCTGTCAAGCGCATCACCGGTCTCGCGAAGGCAACGTTTACGCCGAACGTCCTGACCGAGATCGGCAGCTTCGGCGCGCTCTTCCGTGCCGATTTCGGTGGAATGAAGGAGCCGGTGCTCGTCTCGTCGGCCGACGGCGTGGGGACGAAGTTGCGGCTCGCCTTCATGACCGGCGTGCACGACACGGTGGGTGAGGACCTCGTCAATCACTGCGTCGACGACATTCTGGTGCAGGGCGCGCGGCCGCTTTTCTTCATGGATTATTTCGCGACCGGCGGCCTCGAACCAGACGTGGTCGTGTCGGTGGTGGAAGGCGTCGCGCGGGGATGCCGGACGAACGGTTGTGCGCTCATCGGAGGCGAGACCGCCGAGATGCCCGGCTTCTATGCGGCCGGCGAGTACGACATTGCCGGCTTTATCGTCGGCGTCGTGGATCGCCCGCACGTCATTACCGGCGCGACGATCTCGCCTGGCGACGTTGCAATTGCGCTGCCGTCGGTCGGACTTCACACGAACGGGTACAGCCTCGCGCGGAAGCTCGTTTTCGAGATCGGAGGCTTCACTCCCGATGCGCGTCCCGATGCGCTTGGCGGTGTCTCCGTGGGAGAGGCGCTGCTCGCGCCGCACAAGAGTTACCTGCCCGCACTCGACGGGCTGCTCGAGACGGGATACATCCGCGGTCTTGCCCATATCACGGGCGGCGGCCTCGTCGACAACGTTCCGCGCATCCTCCCGGCCGGCTGCGCCTTCGAGGTCGACTGCGATTCGTGGGCGCCTGCGCCGCTGTTCCGCATGCTCGTCGAGCTCGGTCGTCTGGACGACGCCGAGGCGTTCCGCGCGCTCAATATGGGTGTCGGTATGGTCGTCGTTGCCGGGGACGGCGCGCCAGCCGCCGCCATCGAATCCCACCTCGACTCTCTCGGCGAGCCGCACTGGCGCATCGGCCGGATCGTCGAGGGCGATGGAGAAGTCGTACTTACCAGACGGTAGTTCGGATCTGTCCGATGACCCGGATTTCGTGGGTCGACAACGGATCGGTCGAAACCCACGTCACCCCCTGGATCCGGGTGCTCATTACCTCAGCCTCGAAATGCTCTCGAACCTTCGTCACTTCCTGAACTACAACGCCTGGGCGAACGCGCGCGCGATCGCGTCGATTCGAACCGTTCCGTTCGGCGAGTCGAAGGCGGTCGTGCCGCTCTCTCATCTGTTGATCGCCGAGAGATTCTGGCTGCACCGCATCCAGCAACTCCCGAATCCCGAAGGCGACTGGTCGACCATGCCGCTGGACGTCTGCGAAGCATATGCGCGTGAGACGCACGAGCGCTTTTCCGCATTCCTCGAGACGTGTACCGACAGCGCGCTGGCCGGGGCGATCGGTTACCGGAACCTGAGCGGCGATCCGTTCGACACTCCATTGCGCGACATCCTCACTCACCTGTACACGCACGGTGTCCATCACAGGGGCCAGGTGCTTGCGGCCGTTCGCGCCGAGGGCGGCGAGCCGCTCACGCTCGATTACATTGCCTATCAGCGCGAGGCCGGACCCCAGCCGGCCTGACGCGTCCACGATGCAGCGCCAGCCGACAACGGTTCGTTCCGTACCTCCCTGCGCGACGGATTCGACGCCGGTCTCTCCGCTGCAGGGATGGGGCAGGAGTCCGGTAGTAGAGGGCCGCGAGTTGGTCGGTGAAGACCTCGAACGGTTGACGCGTGGGGTGTCGCTCACACGTGGACTCGGCCGGTCGTATGGCGATTCGTCGCTCCCGCCCGAGCGTGGAGGAAAGATCGCGTCGTCCCGGCTCGCCGATCGGATCCTTGGCTTCGATCCCGAAACCGGGGTGTTGCGAGCCGAAGCCGGACTCTCGCTCCTTACTTTGAATAGCGCTCTGCTTGAGCGCGGATGGTTCACGCCGGTCACACCCGGCACTCAGTTCGTTACGCTCGGTGGAATGGTGGCGTCGGACGTGCACGGCAAGAACCATCATGAAGCCGGCACCTTCGGCCGCCACGTCACGCGTGTTCGGCTGCGGACCGGCGGCGGAGCTATCGTCGACGCCGGACCCGGCACGGAGCGCGAGCTCTTCGACGCGACTGTCGGAGGAATGGGGCTCACCGGGCACATTCTGGAGGTCGAGGTTCGGCTGAGCGCTGTTGCTTCGCCGTGGATATGGAGCGAGTCGGAATCCGCGCCGGACTTCGAAACTCTCGCCGAACGGCTTGTCGACGCCGGGGCCACCTGGCCCTATACCGTGGCCTGGGCTGACCTTCTGCACCCGTCCGGACGCGGATTGCTGGTGAAGGGCCGGTGGGCGCAGCCGGACGAAGCGGCTGGCCGGACGTTCGGATGGCCGTCGGCCGTTTCGGTTCCGGTCGACATGCCCGGGTGGGCCATCAATCCTCTGTCGATGCGGATGTTCAATGCGCTGTACTACCGCCGGCACGGCCGAAAGACTCGTGCCGGCGTCGTCCATCCGCAGCCGTTCTTCTATCCGCTCGACGTCGTCCACGATTGGAACCGCGCATACGGGTCACGCGGCTTCACGCAGTACCAGTGCGTAATCCCGAAGGCAGCCGGAGTCGAGGCGGCGGCGAAGTTCGCGCGGTTCGTGCGCGAGATCGGCGGACTTCCGTGCCTTGTCGTGGTGAAGGACTTCGGCCCGGAAGGATCTGGACTGCTCTCGTTTCCCAAACCGGGACTGACTTTCGCCATCGACCTGCCGGTGACCGGCGCGACGCCGTCGCTCGTTGCGCGGTTCAACGACGTCGTGGCCGAGGCTGGGGGCCGGATCTATCTCACCAAGGACGCCTTCTCGAGTCGCGAGCATTTCCGCGCAATGGAACCGCGGTGGACCGCGTTCGACGAAGTACGGCGGCTATGGGACCCGGATCGAACGATTCGCAGCGCGCAGTCGGTGCGCTTGCTTGGAGACGACGAATGAACGTGGTGTTCTGTGGAGCGACGAAGGGTATCGGCCGCGCCGTGGCGCGGCACATGGCGCAACGCGGCGACCGGTTCGCGTTGCTCGGTCGCGACGTCGACGACCTGAAACGCAGCGGTTCCGACCTCGAGGCGATGGGTGGATCGGTCGCATCCACGATCCGGTGCGATCTGATGGATCTGGCGTCTATCGCCCCTGCACTCGACGAAGCGTGGGCCGCGCTCGAGAAGGTCGACGCCGTCGTCGTGACGGCCGGGCTCTTCGATCTCCACGAGACGCTCGAATCGGACTCCGCACTGCGTGACCGCGTGCTCACGGTGGACTTCACGAACACGGTGCACCTGTGCGAACTCGCGGGCCCGCGATTGCTCGCGGGGGGTGGCGGCACGCTTGCGGTAGTCAGCTCGGTGGCCGGCGACCGTCCGCGAAAGACGATCTATCTTTATGGCGCGGCGAAGGCCGGGCTCGGACACTACCTCGAAGGACTCGATCTGAAGTATCGGGGTAACGGCCTGCGCGTAGTGAACGTCAAGCCGGGGTTCATCAAGACCGGGATGACGGCGAACGCGAAGGTGCCGCCGTTCGCCACGACACCGGAAGCGATTGCGCCAGCGGTCGTACGCGCCATCGATCGGGGCACATCCGTCGTTTACGTGCCGTTCGTGTGGCGGCTCGTGATGCTGGCCGTGCGCTCCCTTCCGAAGTTCATGATGCGCAAGCTGAATTTTTAAAAGTGTCGCGGGCTTTCCTCTCCCGTCCGGCGCATCTACCGCTCCGCGGCCGCGGAAACAAAGTCGAGAGCTCCGATGGGGCGAGATGACGATAGCGATCGCCGTCTTTCGCCTCCACTGGCCTTGACCGTATCCCGGCGCCAACCCGCCGGCGCTGCCTGGACAGCCGTGCACCTCCTCTCTCGAGGTTCGGCCGGCGACGAATCGGTTCGACAGGCACGAGGCGCTTCACGATGATATCTCGACGCTCGAGATACACCACGCGCTCCATCGGGGCGAACGTCCATCGAGGGAGATTCGGCGGATGCACTGGAACATTCGGATACACCGTGCGGAGCGGACAGCGGCGTGATCGCTCCTCGCACAATGGCTCGGAGGATCGCGCCGCTTGTCGCGCGGCAACTCGTCGCCCAAGTGCGTCGCCGGGTTGCGGACCGCTCGGCAGGCCTGGTCTTTGCCGACCAAACGACGGACTCGCGCGCTCCCGTCTTCGCGTCGATCGAGCAGACGATCGTTCGAGGCGAGCTTTACTGCAACAAGGTCACGAACATCGCCCTTGCCATCGCCGCCATCGACGGGAGCGTGATCGCTCCTGGGCAGACCTGGTCGTTCTGGCGTCGCATCGGGCGGCCCACCTCGACGAAGGGCTATCTCGAGGGCCGATCGATCCGCGACGGCAGACTCGCGCGAGAGCTCGGCGGCGGGCTTTGCCAGCTCAGCGGGCTGCTTCATCACGTCGGACTCGTTGGCGGCCTCGTCATCGCCGAACGCCACGCCCACAGCGTGGACATCTATCGAGAGGAAGATCGCTACACGCCGCTCGGCGCGGATGCCACGGTCGTCTGGGGCGCTAAGGACCTGCGCCTTCTCAATTCTCGCGACGTAAGCATTGTGATCCGTTGCCGGCTCGACCCTCCGCGGCTGGTGGCCGAACTGCAGTGTGAGCGAAAACTGCGACGGCGCGAGGTGCAATTCGTTCGCGGACCAGTCGACGATGACTGCGTTCGCGTCCTGACGATCGTCGACGGCCTGGAGGTTGCGGTGAGCGAGTATGTGCTCGGCCCGGGCCTGTCCACGGAGTAACACCGGCCGACGTGTGGTGCAGCGAGCTGGCCAAAACTGCCTGGGACTCCGGGACCTCGTAGCCCCAGTGTTCGAAGTCGTGCTTACCCGAAGCTGAAAGACGAGCCTGAATCGCGTTCAGGCCGACACTCTGCGCATCATTGTTCCCAGGCCCGAAATTCGCGGAGGTCGAGGGCGTTAGGTCGGACGTGGCGCCGCTGCCGTCAGAGCCGCCGGCAAGCGTGCCAATGCCGCCGGAACCGCTGCCGGGCCGGAGTCATCGCGCTCCGCGGTCGCAGAGGATGGCCGCGATGCGTTGACCGCGAATGATGCGGGAGACCGGGCCGGAGTCATCGCGCTCCGCGGTCGCAGCGGATGGCCGCGATGCGTTGACCGCGAATGATGCGCGCTACCGGGCCGGATTCATCGCGCTCCGCGGTCGCAGCGGATGGCGCGATGCGTTGACCGCGAATGATGCGCGCTACCGGGCCGGATTCATCGCGCTCCGCGGTCGCAGAGGACGGCCGTGATGCGTGGATCGCAAAAGATGCGGGCTACCGGGCCGGAGTCATCGCGCTCCGCAGTCGCAGAGGATGGCCGTGACGCGTTGACCGCGAAGCGGTCACAGACGATAGCCGGGGGTCACGGCGGTGAGCGAAGCGATCCGCCGTGACC
>JAJTWZ010000140.1 GCA_021463145.1 Blastocatellia bacterium
CACGGCTGCTATGAAACACGGCCGTGCGCTGACACCTGCACTACGCCCGTTTCATCCCGGGGGGTACGCCGCAGGCGTGTGGGGAACTATTACATCGACAGCTCCGCGGTTGCGGACCCGTTTGCCTCTCGGAAGGCCAAACTCGAGGCATTTCCACCTCGACAGGAAACACCGTTGCTCCGGCGCTATGAAGAAAGCGTGGCCCCTCCGCCGTCGGCACGCCGCTGAAACTCCCGACTTGCCCGCTGTGCTAGCATCGCGCGCATGAAACTCGCCCATCGCCTTGCCGCCGTTGGCCTCACCCTCGTCTTCGCCGGCGCGGCTGTGCCCGTTGGCGCCCAGGAGCCTCCGGCCCGCCCGTCCCCGCGGCCGGCGGACGTCGCATCCATGGACGCGATCCTTGCGGCGCTCTACGACGTGATCTCCGGACCGGCCGGAGAGAAACGTGACTGGACCCGCATGCGCTCGCTCTTCATCGACGGTGGCAGGCTCGTCGCGGTTGGCCGGAAGCCTGCTGGCGAGGTCGCGCACCGGATGATGTCAGTCGAGGACTACATCAAGACTTCGGGCCCGCTCCTGGAGGAGAAGGGCTTTTTCGAGCGCGAGATAGCACGCAAGGTTGACGCGTTCGGCAACATCGCGCACGTGTTCAGCACCTACGAAGGACGAACGAAGGCAGACGACCCGAAGCCCCTTCTGCGCGGCATCAACTCCATCCAGTTGATGAACGACGGAAAACGGTGGTGGATCGTGACCGTCTATTGGCAGGCGGAATCGGCCGACGATCCGCTTCCCGAGAATTACCTGAAGTAGCATGCAATGGCGCCGGCCGAGCCTCGGCTTCGTTGTGGCAGCGCTCATTGCGAGCGTGGCCGCCCTCGGCACGTTCGGTATCGAGGCGGCTGGGCAGGACGCCTCACCGCAACCCCTCGTGAACCGCGATGCGGTGAGCACCAAAGAGGGCGTCGAACTTCGGAACGGATGGCGATATGCGCCCGGCGACGATGCCGCGTGGTCCGAACCTGCGTTCGACGACTCGAAGTGGGAATCGCTTGCGAGTCCTCGGATTCCCCCGGGCACGGAGCCGGAGTCCGGTTGGCCCGGAATCGGATGGTTCCGGCTGCGGGTCACGGTCGATCCATCGGTGGTTGGCGAATCGCTCGCACTTACGATCGATCACCCCGGCGCTTCGGAGATCTACTTGAATGGACGCCGAATCGGCGGCTTCGGGACCGTCGGCTCGACGGCCGCAACTGAGGAGACATACAACCCTGGCGGTCTTCCGCTTTCGCTCACCTTCGACCGCGAGGGCGTTTACGTGCTCGCCGTCCGTTATTCCTGCACGTCGAGCGCGCAGGGCTTCATGCCGAGAATTTTGTCGGCCGGGTTCCGGATCTCGGTACGCGATTCCGCGTCGTCGATCAACGATTACACGTGGGAACTGACGCTCAACATGGGAGTCAACGCGATGCTCGGGACGATCATGCTGGCGTTCGGCGTGCTCCACCTGTTGCTCTTCACGTTCCATCGCGGCCAAAGGGCAAACCTGTACTACGGGATGTTCGGTGCGTGCTTCGGACTGCTCATTTTCAGCGGCCTGGTCCGAACCGGGCTGCACCTGGGCATCGGAGGCTCCCTGGTCGTCGTTTACGTGGGCCGGATCATGGTCGCGTGCACGTTCCTTTCGCTGGTCGCTTTTCTACGCTCGGCCTTCGCCTTCGACTTCGGCTGGTGGTTCCGGCCATTGGCCGGATTGTGGATCGTGGCGGTCGTCGCTTCGTTGCTGTTTCCGACGGTGACGATCGCGTTCTACGGCATCAACGTCGCGATCGGACTGTCGATCGGTGCGTCGATGTACACGATCGCGACCGCGCTGCGGGGGCAACTCGACGGGGCCTGGATCATCGGCCTCGGCGCGCATGGCATCGCGATCGCGCTCTCGGCACAACTCGCAGCACAGACCTTCAACATTCAGGCGCTCTGGCCACAGGCGATCGCGCTCGTGGGCTTCTTCGGACTTCCGGTTTGCGTGTCGGTGTTCCTTGCGCGCCAGATCGCGCGCACGAACCGAACCCTCTCGGAGAAGCTCACCGAGGTAGAACGCCTCTCCGGCCAGGCGATCGAGCATGAGCGTCGTGAAGCGGAAGTGCGGGTACAGCGCGAACACGAGCGGGCCGAGATTCAGCTGCTGCAGGCCGAAAACGAGCGAAAAGCGAGAGAACTCGAAGAGGCGCGACAGCTTCAGCTGTCGATGCTGCCCGCGAAGCTGCCCGAAGTCCCCGGCGTCGAGATCGCCGCGTACATGAAACCGGCCGCGGAGGTTGGAGGCGACTACTACGACTTTCACGTCGGAGGCGACGGCACGCTCACTATCGCCGTGGGCGACGCGACGGGCCACGGACTCAAGGCCGGCACTCTCGTCACCGCGACCAAGGGGCTGTTCAACGCGTTTGCCGGAGAGCTCGACATCGTCGCGACCTTCCATCGTTCTTCGCGCGCGCTCAAGCAGATGAACCTGCGTTACCTGTACATGGCTCTCACGCTGGCGAAGCTGTCGGGACGAACGATCCGCATCGGGGCGGCGGGCATGCCGCCGACTCTCGTCTGGCGGGCGGCATCTGGCGATGTCGAGGAAGTCGCGTTACCGGGCCTGCCGCTTGGCGGAGCGGCTCGATTTCCATACGAAGAACGCCGGCTCGACCTCGAGGCCGGCGACACGGTCGTGATCATGAGCGACGGGTTTCCGGAGCGCTTCAACGAAGCGGGCGAAATGATCGACTACTCACGGGCAGCCGCGATCCTGCGAGAATCCGGGGGTGCGCCTCCGCAGACGATTATCGAGCGCTTCGTCGCGGAAGGCGATACCTGGGCGGGCCGCCGCCCCCAGGATGACGACATCACGTTCGTGGTCCTGCGCCTGAAATGACGAGTCGCCAGGAATACCGCGATTGTCGGAGGATTCGCGGGAACCCGATTGGCGAGGAGATCCCCGCAAATCCTCCGACAATCCTGTAAGTCCTGTCTGCTTTTCGTTTCTACTTTCGCGTGTAGGTAATCTCCATCGTCTTCACCCACTTGCCGTTCTGCTCCTCGAGGAACTCCGAAACGTGAGAGTTCCGGTCAACAGCTTTCACGACCAACTTCGAGTGCTTCTGCTTCCCGGTGACGGGATCGTTGTGGGTCATCTCGTACTTGTAGGAATTCGAGGCGGCGTCCCACACACCCTCCACGACCGCGATGCCGGTGCTCATGCTATCGATCCACGTCCCGACGAACTTCTTCGAGACGTTGTCGAAACCAGTGAAACTCGTACCCTGGAACGGCTGTCCCATGAAATCGCCGTTGAATTCCTCCTTGAGATACCGCCCCCCGTAGACCGAAGTGATACTGGCGGAACCAACGCCTTCGGTGGGCGGCGCACCCGGAGCGAACATCCTGATCTTTGCCGACCAGTCGCCAACCCAGGTCTCGAGTGTCTTGTGCTCGGGGCCAGGCGTGCCGGCCTTGATCATCGCCGCTGTCATCGGATCCATCGCGGGAGCACCTTTGTCCTGCGCCGTCACGGGAGTAGTCAGTCCGAGGGTGCCGCCGATTGCGATGGCCGCAAACATCTTCTTGAGTCGCATTGCTGTTGTCCTCCTGGGAATCTCGTTTCCGCTGAGCATGTACTGCATGACTTGGACAAATGTCCAGCCTTCGCGTGCAGAATTTACAATTGCGTTGCGCGGTTCCTTCGAACGGTCACGAATGCAGCCGCCACGACGAAGAGTGAGAGCAGGAGCAGTACCCCCGCGGCGATCCCGTTGATTCCTGGAACGTCGAAGCCGCGTGCGATGCGGAAATTGCCGACAGTGAGCGTACCGAGCGCCCAGAATGTGATGGCGAACATGAAAACCGTTGGGATGAGGGTGTACACGGTCCGCCGCCCGGTCTTCCAGAGCCAGACCGTGATAGTAAGCAGCGTCAGGGCGGCGAGCAGCTGATTCGAAGCTCCGAACAGCGTCCAGAAGCGGCCCCACGAGCCAGGCCCGCCGGCCAGAACGAAGTACGCTGGCGGAGCGACGGTCAGCAGAGTACCCGCCACTGCTCCGGCTTTTCCGGGCCAACCGAAAAGTTCCTGGACGAGCAGTCGCCCGAGCCTCGTCGAGACGTCGATCGTGTCGGAGACGAACGTCGAAAACGCCATCGCACCGAACGTGATCGCGAACGGCAGGTTTCGTTCTCCGACTATCAGCGTCAGGAACCGGCCGATGCTGTTGCCGTAGATGGTCCCCGGAGCAAGTCCTGCAAGTGCTGCCGGCGCAACGATCATGACCGTGACGAGCGCAATCAGCGCGACGAATCCTTCGGCAAGCATCGCGCCGTAGCCGATTGGTTGCGCGTGCGATGCCTTCGCGAGTTGCTTTGAAGTCGTGCCCGAACAGACCAGTCCGTGAAATCCGGAGCACGCGCCGCACGCAATAGTCACGAAGAGAAACGGAAACAGCGCGCCACTGAGCGCGCCGGTATTCCACGTCACGAACGCCGGCTGCTGGATCTCGTAGCCGCCGAAGAATATCCCGAGCAGTCCGGCGCCGATCGCGGCGTACAGGACGAATCCCCCAAGGTAGCCGCGCGGCTGGAGCAGCCACTCGACCGGCAGCAGCGACGCGACGACACAATATAGAAGGATGAGGAGCGACCAGCTGGTGTGGCTGAGAATGAATTCATGCGATACAAGCGTGCCGGCCCAGGACATGGCAAACGTCGCCGGGACGAAGATCAGTGTAGATAGCCACAGAGGCGGCCGGAGAAATCTGTCTACCAAACCCATCACCACGGCGAGAAGCAGATAGAAGACCGAAGCTGCGGCGACGGCGCCTCCGGGATTGAACGTGACGCCCGAACCCGTCAGTTCTTCCGTACCGCTCACGAACGATCCCGCCGTAATGTCGGTGAAGGCGATGATGACGTACACGAGCGCGATCCAGATGAAGGCGACGACTGCCCGGCCGGCTCTTGGACCGAGGTGAATGCGCGTGAGTTCGGCGATGGAAACGCCGTTATGCCTGACGGACGCGGCAAGGCTCGAGAAGTCGTGGACCGCCCCGATGAGGACGACACCGAAAGCAATCCAAAGAAGACAGGGCACCCATCCGAAAGCCTGGCACGCCAGGATCGGCCCTGCGATCGGGCCGGCCGCGGCAATAGCGGAGAAGTGCTGGCCGAACAGGTAGAACGGGCGCGTCGGCACGAAGTCGACGCCGTCGGCGAGCGTCGCCGCGCACGTCGGATTGGCGTCGTCGAGTCCGAACTGGCGGGCGACTACACGTCCGTAGAACCGGTAGCCGGCGACGAGCAGCAGGACCACCGAAATGGCGAGCAGCGGAAGCGTCACGATGCTGGTCTCCGTTGTGAGGGAAGGGACGGGGGCGACGATACCATTGGCTCGGCGATGTCACCACGGCAGCTTGCGTCTGGCGGTCCGCCAAATGTACACAGCACGGCATGCCACACGTAACGATCGAATACTCTCGCAACGTAATCGAGGAGCTCGACTTCCATCCAATCTTCATCCGGATTCACGAAGCGCTCCATTCACTGGGCACCTTCGCTATCGAGGACATCAAGAGCCGGGCTATCTGCTACGACCGGCACGCCGTTGGCGCCGGCCGCCCTCAGTCTGCATTTGCCCACGTGCAACTGAGCATTCTCGAGGGCAGGCCGGCGGAGATCCGGACTGCGGCGGGCCAGGCAATTCTGGAAATCCTGCGCGAGTCGTTTCACCGATCCTGGGAGGAGTTGCAGATGAACCTGAGCGTCGAGGTTCGTGAGATGAAGCGAGACTCGTTCTTCAGGGCCGACAGCGACGGACCGACGCAACTCGAGGCGTGAGAGGCCGGCTGGCCGTGCCATTGCCGGTGACCCGGGTTCGGCTCTCCTTGGGCACCTCTGGAGCGAACTGCGAACCGGTCGTCACCTGATTCCGGTCGAAGCCACGAATTCGCCCGCACCACCAATCGGTCGCCCCACGAATTCTTCCGCGCCACGAATCCGACCGCACCGCGAACCTGTCAGCATCGCGAGCCGGTCCGCGCCACAAACCGGTCCGCTCCGCGAATCCGACCGCCCCACGAACCAGTCCGCGCCATGAACCGGCCCGCCCCGCGAATCCGACCGCGCTACGAACCTGTCCGCGCCATGAACCGGCCCGCCCCGCGAATCCGACCGCGCTACGAACCTGTCCGCGCTACGAACCGTCCCGCCCCGCGAACCTGGTCGCATCGCGAGCTGGCCCGCTCCGCGAATCCGTCCGCCCCGCGAACCTGTCCGCATCGCGAGCTGGCCCGCCCCGCGAACCTGTCCGCATCGCGAGCTGGCCCGCTCCGCGAATCCGTCCGCCCCGCGAGCCTGACCGTATCGCGAGCCGGTCCGCTCCGCGAATCCGACCGGCCCACGAACCTGTCCGCGCCGCGAATCCGACCGCCCCACGAACCTGTCCGCGCCACGAATCCGTCCGCTCTGCGAACCTGTCCGCCCCAAGAACGGTCCGCGCCACGAATCCGTCCGCACCGCGAACCTGTCCGCCCCAAGAACGGTCCGCGCAACGACCGTCCCGCGAACCCGTCCGCACCACGAACAGGTCCTGACCGCGAAGCGGTCACATACGATAGCCGGGGGTCACGACGGTGAGCGAAGCGATCCGGCGTGACCCCCGGGGACGC
>JAJTWZ010000141.1 GCA_021463145.1 Blastocatellia bacterium
CGTGCGCTGACGCCTGCCCTCTGCCCGTTTCATCCCAGGGGGTACGCCGCAGGCGTGTGGGGAACTATTATATCGACCGCTCCGCGGTCGCGGACTCGCCTGCGCACGACCCACGGTTGCTATGGAAAACGGCCGAGCGCTGACGCCTGCGCTCCGCCCGTTTCATCCGATGGGGTGCGCGGCGGCGGCGCGTGGGGAACTGTTTCGAAGCCCGCCTATCTCCGGCGAATACCGTCCGCTCACTCTCCCAGAACGAGCCCTTCGAGTTCGAGCGTCATGTCGTCGAGCTCTGCCTTCTGCGGCACGCCGTCAATAGTGACCGAATACGGAATCGACCCTCCCGGCGAGATCTTCTCGTAAACCTTTGGCACCGGCATCGCGAGCGCGGTGGCAAGCACCGTCCCGTCCTTTCCGATTACCTTTCCGCGAAGTTCCACTCCCAGTATCACCCGGCCCGTGAAGTTCACGATTTCGCCCTTTGCCAGGGCTTGCCGCTGACCGAGCATGTTCGCCTGCGTGTAGAACTTCTTGTTCACCAGGCCGACAAGTCCTTTGTTCTGCTCGAACTCGGGATCGCCGGCGCGTTTCGCATTGGGCAGTCCCTGCGCCTGCACGGGAGCCGACCCTGCTCCCGACCCCTGGAACACGCCGAGAAGCAGGGCGGCCGCCCCCACCAGCACGACGGCGGCCGCCGCCACGATCATGATCGTCCACGTCCGGTTCCTGTTGCCCGCATCTTCGGTGTTGCTGAACATAGGTTGCGCGCCTTCTCCTCCTCTTCAGCGGCCACTGACCGTCATCGACGCGATCCTGATTGTCGGGGCGGCCAGCTTCCCGCGAAACTCCAGATCGCTACCGACGGCCTCGATACCTTCGAGCATCTGCTTCAGATTGCCGGCAATCGTGACCTCTTCGACCGGGTAGGCGATCTCGCCGTTCTCGATCCACATTCCCGCCGCACCACGCGAATAATCCCCGTTGACGACGTTCACGCCAAACCCGATCAACTCGGTGACCAGAAAACCCCTCTTTACCGACCGCACGATCTCGTCGTGGCTTTGGACCCCAGGCCCGATGTAGAGGTTCCCCGCTCCGACGGACGCCGCTCCAACGATTCCCCGCGATGCATTCCCGGTCGATGGCATTCCGAGCTTGCGGCCCGTGTAGGTATTGAGCAGGAAATTCTCGAGCACACCGTCGCGGATCACATCGGTCCGCCTTGTCGCCAGGCCTTCGGAGTCGAACGGTCGCGAACCCAGCCCCCTCGCGACGCGCCCGTCGTCGACGACTGTGAGTGCCGGCGAGGCAACGCGCTCGCCTCGCCGATCCGCAAAGAGCGTCGCCTTGCGGTAGACCGAATCGCCTGAACACGCCGAAAAAATCGTCCCGAGGAGGTCGCGGGCTATCAGGGGCTCCAGAACTACAGTAACCTCGCACGTCGCCACCTTTCTCGCCCCAAGCCGCCGAAGCGTCCTCCTCGCAGCCGTTTGACCAATGGATTCCGGGGTTTCCAAGTCAGCCAGCGACCGCCGCGTGTCGTACCAGTAGTCGCGCTGCATCTGGTCGCCGTCGGTTGCAACCGGGATAGCCGAAAGCGAAATGCGCGTGGAATCGTACGCACCGGCAAATCCGTGTGAGTTCGCAAGGACGGTCCTGCCGACGACCGTGCCGAAGCCACCGCGATCGAAATTCGTGATTCGCGGATCCACATCGCGCGCCGCCACCTCGGCACGCAGCGCCATGTCGATGCACGCGTCCGGTGAAAGCGCCGCGATTGCAGGATCGTAAAGATCCAGATCGGGAATCTCAGAGGCCATCGATGCGGCTTCAGGCAGATCCGATGACGGATCGACCGAGGTCGCCCGCGCGAGTGCCAGAGCCTCGTTCACCAGGGATTCGAGCGTGGCGTCAGCGTAGTCGGATGTGGATACAGATGCCTGGCGTCCATCGACTAGAACACGAAGACCCAAGGCCGAAGAATCCGCCTCCGTCAGCGTTTCGATCTCACCGAGTCGCACCTGGACCGAGAACTCGGTCTCCTCTCGGGCGACGACTTCAGCCGCGGATGCACCCCGTTTCATGCAACGATCGACCAGGCCGGAAGCGAGCTGCGTATCGATCCTCATCCCTTCGTCCCGCCCACTGTCATCTCCGAAATCCGAATCGTCGGCAGCCCGACTCCGACCGGAATACCCTGCCCGTTCTTGGAACAGGTCCCGATGCCGCGGTCGAGCGCGAGGTCCGATCCGACTGCCGTGACCTTCGTCAGAACGTCCGGTCCGTTTCCGATGAGCGTCGCCCCACGCACAGGCGCCGTGATCTTGCCGTCTTCTATCAGGTAGGCCTCGCTTGCCGAAAAAACGAACTTACCGTTCGTGATGTCGACCTGGCCGCCGCCGAACTGCACCGCAAACAGGCCGCGCTTCACGCCGCGCACGATTTCGCCGGGATCCTCCTCGCCCGCGAGCATGAACGTATTCGTCATCCGCGGGTACGGAATGCACTGGTAACTTTCCCGGCGACCGTTTCCGGTACGCTCCACGCCTAGCAGTCCGGCATTCAGGCGGTCGTTGATGTATCCGCGCAGGATGCCCTTCTCGATCAGCACGGTCGAAGTCGTGACGTGGCCTTCGTCGTCGACATTCAACGAACCGCGACGCCCGGGAATCGTTCCATCGTCCACGACCGTGCAGAGATCCGACGCAACGCGCGATCCCACAAGCCCGGAAAACACCGACGTGCCTTTCCGGTTGAAGTCGGCTTCCAGACCGTGTCCCACCGCTTCGTGCAGCAGAATTCCCGGCCATCCGCTGCCGAGAACGACTTCCATCGTGCCAGAAGGAGCCTCGACGGCCTCGATCTGGGCGATAGCCTGGCGGGCGGCTTCCGCTCCGAATGCTCCTGGCGACTCGTCGCCCTCGAAAAACTCGAGCCCTCGGCGGCCACCTCCACCTGCCCGGCCTACCTGCCTGTTTCCGTCGTCGTCCGCAATGCAGTTGACGCCGAATCGCGCGAGCGGTTGCACATCGCCGGCGAGCACGCCTTCGCTGGTGGCGATCATTACGACTTTGAACTCGTCAGCGACTATCGCCTGTACCTCACGAATTCGCCTGTCGACGGCGCGAGCCGCGGCGTCAGCCTCGTGAAGCATCGCGACCTTCTCGACGACGGCCGCGTCCGTAGCGGCATCGTCGACCGGATAGAGGTCAAGACCGGGCCCGGCCGGAGTCACGCGAATCGCCTCGGCGGAACTCACGGAATGCGCAACGGACGATGCTGTCCGCGCCGCGCGCTCGATCGAGGCAACTTCGATCCGGTCCGTGTATGCGAAGCCCGTCTTCTCGCCAGCGACGACGCGCACCCCGACCCCCTGACGGACCGAGCGCGTGGCCGACTTCACGATCTGCTCCTCCAGCTGAACACTTCCGCTGATCGTGTGCTCGAAGTACAGATCGGCAAACTCGCCGCCGCGCGCCAGCGCAACGCCGAGCAGACGGTCGACATCCTCCGGCGTTATCCCGTACCGGTCGCGAAAAAACTCGATGGCGTCTCTCGTCATTGTCCTATTTCCGCCGATCCCCGACGTGGATCGCCGCGATGCCTCCGCTCAGATTCCGATACCGGACGCCTTCGAAGCCCGCGACTTCCATCTTGCGGGACAGCTCTTTCTGGCCGGGAAACTCCGCAACCGACTTCGGAAGGTAGGTGTAAGCACCGCGTGAGCCCGAGACCACGCCGCCGATTCGGGGCAGGATCTGGTGGAAGTAAAACCCGAACGCCCCCCTCAACAATGGCAGCACGGGTCGCGAGAACTCGAGGATTATCGCCCGTCCTCCGGGTGCAAGCATCCGGTAGATCTCCGCAAGCCCTTCGTCGACCGACGTGAGGTTTCTGAGACCGAAAGCGATCGTTACTGCCTGGAAGCCCGAATCGGCGAACGGAACGAGTGTCGCGTCTGCCTGAACCAGCGATACACGACGGTCCGAGCCCGACTTGCTACTGGCTCGCACGAGCATCTGCCGGCTGAAATCGAGGCCGGCGACATCTGTCCCTGGAAATGCCCGGCGCAGCGCCATCGTCAGATCGCCCGTGCCGCAGCACAGGTCGAGCGCCCTCGAACCGGGCGCGGAAAGCACTCCGGCCAGCTCACGCGTGACGCGCGATCGCCAACGCCTGTCGATGTTGAGAGAGAGGACGTGGTTGAGAAGGTCGTATCGAGGCGCGATCTCGTCGAACATCGCGCGCACACGGACGGCCTTATCGGGGTGGCCAACCGTCTCGGAATTCATTGCAGGACGAGCGGCTCGACGGGATACCTGTCCTTCAACGCCGCCGCGATCTCAGCCGAGTTCCCGACGACGACAACGACAAGTGCCGGGGCAAGGGAAGCCTGAGCGGCGGCGCGCAGATCTGCGTCGGAAACCTGGGTGTTCAACGGATCCGACGCCAGCTTCTGGGCGGCAAAAAAGTCGTTGGCGGCACCGGCACGGGCAATCGACGCGGGAGTGGACGTGGAGCCAGCGAAGAACATCCTGCCCGCCGCGCTCGGCGGAGTTGCGCGAAAGACGTCGTAGGCCGACTGGACACTGGCTATCGCGTCGGAGAGTTCAGCAGTCGCAATGTGGAAACCCGTCACGAACGGCGAATGAAGCGCTCGCGCGTCGTAATGGACCGTGAGGCCCTCGGCACTCGGCAGTCTGGATGCGAGTTGCTCGCGAACGAGCTCCGCGAGTGCCTTGGGCGCCGCAACCGACGCGCCGCCGCGTCCTGGCGCGAGCGTCGCGATTCGCACATCGGCCCCCGGCGGCGTCGGCCGCTCGATGACGAAAACACGCGTGACCGGGGCCGGGGCCGGCGGAAGAAACGTCGCGGGTACGACCGTGCGCTTCAGATATCTGCCAAAGCGCGGCTTCACGAGCGCCATTGCCGCCACGGGATCGATCGGTCCGGCTATTGAAAGCACCGTAGTGTTTGCACCGTAAAACTTCTGATGGAAGAGCTTGACGTCAGCCGGTGTTATGGACCCAATCGACGCAGGATCGCCGTCGATCGCCCGCCCGTACGTGTGCCTTCCGAACAATGCCCTGGCGATACCGCGCTCGGCAGCCGACACTGGATCCTCCAACTCGGCCGCGGCGCGTCCGCCGAATGTCGCCTTCATGACCTTCACGTCATCGTCGGCGAATCGCGGCGCAGTCAGTGCGAGACTGATCAGGTCCAGCAAAACCGACAGCTTTTCGGGCGGCGCCGAGGCCTCGAGCCACGTCGCATCCCAGGCCGTGTCCACGGTAAGGGTCGCAGCCGCATCATCGAGTTCGGCGCGGATTCGTTCGCCAGTGTACGAGCCCGCACCCATGAACATCGTCTCCGCCGTAAGCCTTGCCAGCCCGCTCTTGCCAGCCGGATCGAACATCGAGCCGGCGCGCACGACACAGACAACCGAAACCCGATCGCCGGCCGATCGAACAACTCGGACCTGAAGACCGTTGAGAAGCGTGTCTCGCCTGAGCGATGGATCCTGAACCTGGGCCCGGATCGTGGAAACCGATCCGGCTGTCATCAGGATTGCAAAAACGAGGCTGATCGCGGCGGAGCGCCGCAAGCGGACAAGAAGGAGCGGCTTGTGCAAAATGTTCATGGTATTCAGGAAATTTCGAGTTTAGACGCCGCGGAAGGAGACCGTCAACCTGCCCTTTCGCTGTGCTATACTCCCGCCGATTCCGGGGTTTCTATGGCAAACGACATCGTTTTCTGCCCGAAATGTGGTGCCCAGAGTTTCGAGCCGGCCCGCTTCTGCAAGCGGTGCGGCACGAACCTCGAGGCCGTTAGCCAGGCACTCACCGGCACGCTGGCACCGGCGCCGGTTGCAGGATCCGCGGCGGCGGAAGAGGTCGAGGTCGCATACGCAAGCGTGTTCAGCAAGGCGCTGTACCACGTTCTGACGAGCATAGCCGTCTTCGTGGCGATGCTCGTGATGTTCCGCGGCGCGTTCTGGGTCTACTTCATGCTCTTTTGGGTGGCGAGTGCGATCCGCGACCTCGTCCAGGCGGCGCTCCTGCGTAAGCGCATTTCCAACCCGAAGGCGTTTCAGGCCGCGCTCGACGCTTACAGTGACCAACGGTGCAGCAAGCGCGAGCGCAAGCGGCGGCAGCGGAAGGAGCGCGAGCAGCAACAGGCGCTCCCGGAACCGCCGCGTCCGGTATCGGCGGTCACCTCGTCGTTCGCTCCGGACTACGTTCCACCGGTTCGCTCCACGGGCGAGCTAGAGAAGCCGGGTGAGTACGATTTCGACGCCGGCAGTGCTCCGCCGAGTGTCACCGAAGGCACGACGGCGTTGCTCGACAAGGAGCAGCCGCCGGCTCCGCTCCGCGCGGACCATAGTTCTTAGGGCATTTCATCGGCAGTCGCGCGGACGGGTCAGGGCGGATCGCTTCGCTCACCGACCTGTCCCCCGGCTAACTTCTGTGACCGCTTCGCGGTTAAAGCCGCGCCCCCCGGGCTGGCTTTTACGACCGTTTCGCAGCCAGTGACCGCTTCGCGGTTAAAGCCGCACCCCCCGGGCTGGCTTTTACGACCGTTTCGCAGCCAGCGACCGCTTCGCGGTTAAAGCCGCGCCCCCCGGGCTGGC